>NZ_LSHB01000030.1 GCF_001643375.1 Chryseobacterium sp. FP211-J200 | reverse complement strand
CAGGTTTTGATCTTGATCCCGGTAACATCATCTATAAATTATTTTTTGAGGAAAACAGTTTTTGCGCTTCGACTTCTTCAATTATCCAGGAAAGTCCGAGCGAATTTTCTATTGTGGCACTTGAAGATTCGGAGGTGATCGTTTACTCTGCAAACATATTCAGAAAGTTGATTACAGAACATCACGACTTGGCATTATTCCAAATTGCTTATCTAGAAAAAAATTGGGTAGTAAAAAAAGAACCTTTGGAAATCAACCTTAAATCTGAATCTGCAAAACAACGTTATAAAGAATTACACGCAAATCAAAAGCTTTTCAATCGCCTGAAACAACATCAGATTGCGTCCTATCTCGGAATCACACCAACTCAATTGAGCCGAATCCGTAGAGAATTAAATTTTTAATTTTCATCAACATATGTAAATGTTTTTCATCTTTTTACAGGCGAATTTTGCTTTGTAATTTAAATCAATTAAGATGAAAACAACATTCATAATTATTCTCACTTTCATTTCACTGTGTTTTTCTGCGCAAAAAATCATTTCTCAAAAGATTTACAGCCCAAAAATGAAAAAAGATATCGAAACAGTCATCATTACTCCTGAAATTAAAAAAGGAAAACTTTACAAAACTGTTTATATTCTTCACGGTTACAGTGGAAACCCGAACAGAACTTACAAACAGGATATTCCGGATTTAGTTAAAAAATCGGAACAGTTTCAGACAATTTATGTATTACCTGACGGAAATTTTAACAGTTGGTATGTCGATAGTCAGATTAATAACAAATCGCAGTATTCAACATTTATTGGAAAAGAATTGATTGATTATGTCGACTCTCATTTCCCAACCATCAAAGACCGAAAAAGCCGTGGAATTCTAGGCTGGAGTATGGGTGGATTTGGAGCTGTAAATGTCGGATTAAATCACAATCAAGCCTTTTCAGTTGTTGGAAGTACTTGTGGCGCTTTAGATTTTGCTTACTTCGGAGAGGGTTATAAAAATTATCAGGTTGAAGATGTTCTTGGAGCATTTGAAAAACTGCCTTCTGAATATCAAATCAATAACAGAGCAGATAAAATGAAAAATGCCGACCAATATTACATTTTCGATTGTGGAACAGAAGACGAACAAATGATTGAGATGAATCGAAATTTCCACAAAACATTGACCAATAAAGGAGTTGAGCATTTTTATACAGAATCTTTAGGAAAGCACGATATCGAATATTGGAGCAAAGCTTTATCAAATCAATTGTCACTTTTTGAAAATTATTTCCAGAGATGAAAGACTTCAAATCAATCATCTTGATAGAAAACCTATTTTAAAATCCATATCAATAAAAAAGAAGATTTATAACAAAGTTTCTGTTCTTTATGGACAATAGAAAACCCCATATTACGACTACTCATAACTAAATGATAATCAAAAGTAAAATATAAGAATTAATTAAAACTCAAATTTACTCCGTTTGAAGCCACAATAGAAAGCCCTTGAATATTGATATTCAAGGGCTTTTTTATAGGTGATTTGTTGAAAATAGTTTTATTTACTTTCCTCTACATCATCTTCTTTGTCTGGAAAAATAATCGAAAGAAGTACAGACAAGATCAATATGCCACCCACAATTCCTAATGATATCGGAGAGGAAATATGATACCACGGCGAGATGATCATCTTAACTCCAATGAAGCTTAAAATAATGGCAAGTCCGTAAGGCAGTTTGCTGAACATATGAATGAAATTGGACAATAGGAAGTAAAGAGACCTTAATCCCAATATCGCAAAAATGTTAGACGTATAAAGGATGAATGGGTCATTCGAGATCGCAAAGATCGCTGGAATAGAATCTACTGCAAAAAGTACATCCGTAAACTCTATCACCGCTACAACTACCAATAGTGGTGTTGCCATCTTGATGCCATTCTGAACTGTGAAAAATTTGTCTTGAACGTAGTTGTCCGAAACTTTCCAAAATCTTTTTACAAGTCTCGCACCTGCACTTTCACTGTAATCTTCTTCTTCATCGCCATCGCCGTCACCCCAGGATTTGATTCCGGCATAGACGAGGAACAATCCGAAGAGCGTCATCACAACGTTGATCTTCACTGGTGTCCCAAACACTACAAATTCTGGCAGATACGTCAGATTAATGATCCCAACACCTGCAAAAATAAAGATCGCTCTAAAAATTAAGGCTCCAATAATCCCCCAAAACAAGACCTTGTGGTGCAAATATCTTGGAACTTTGAAAAATCCAAACACCAGGATGAAGACAAACAAGTTATCCACAGACAATGCTTTTTCTATCCAGTACGCTGCCTGAAACTGTGTGAATTTTTCGATCGCTATTTCGTGGCCGCCGGCATCTTGGTTGAAAACCCAATATACAACGCCGGAAAACGCCATTGACAGTGAGATCCAGATGATGCTCCAAATGGTTGCTTCTTTAGAAGATACTTCATGCGCCTTCTTGTTAAAAATCCCAAGATCCAGTAGTAGCATAATAAATACTACGATAGCGAAGCCCGCTACCAGTCCTGGATGTAAATCGATAATACTCTTATCCATAGTTATAAATTATTTATTTGTCAAAGTTATGTATATTAATCGTCCGCCTTCTTCATCGGACAGCATTATTTTTTTTCCATCGGTCAATTCTACCATAGAGTTGATGGGAACTGGTTTATTTTCAGTCATATCCTTCATATCGGGCAGACTTTGGTTCACCAAGACCCATTTGTTTTGATAAAATGTAAAATAGCCTACAGGTTTTTTATCCTCGGCCGTCAGGCTTTCGTTCCGTACGACTTTCTTAGAAACGTGCCATTTGAAAAGATATTGGTTGTGATAGACCATTAATCTGTGATTTTCTGGTTTCCAGACATTATCTTTGAATTTAAAATAAAGATCCACAACTGGCAAAGTTCCTCTGTGCGGCGTTCCACAAAAGGGACATTTTGGTTTCGAAGTGTTATCAAAGACGTACCATTTTTCATCACAATTAGGATTACTGCAAGGTTGGATCAGATCCACGGTTTTCAGCAATGCGGTTTCCCATTCATTAGCGATAGGACGAAGCATAGGATTGTGAAGACCATCCACGAATGCCCTTGTGAACAATTCTGACAGATAAGGTCCTGTAACCGTGTAAGGGATTTTATTTGGATCTCCCCAAAACAGATTCCATTTTTTCAGATGGTCCGTTTTTACTCGATTCGTATGATCTGACGGATGTTCCACGAAGATCGCTTTTTCTCCCATCGACAAGACTTCATCTCTTTCCGAATCCAGATCCCAGATCTTTCCGCCTCGCAATGGATGTCGTCTCAATAAGTACATATAAATTAAAACAGCCAACGCATGCAGATCGGTTTTTTGATTTGGTAGAACACGATCAGCATCGTGGAGTGGTAGATGTTTTGTCTTAAGAACTTCTGGCGCTATAAAATCTGCTGTTCCGATCACTTCCGGTGGGAATAATCCTGGAACCACCAAACCATCAATATCAATGATCGTTGCTGATTTAGTAACAGGATCTACCAAAACATTATTGTACGACAGATCGGAATGCGCCAATCCCATCTGATGCATCTTTTTTACACCACGGGAAATATTGATCGCGATCTGAAAATAACTCAGCCAATCGCCCAATTCTGACTTATCCAAAGCCAGCGGATATTGGTTATTTCTGAAGGAAGGCGTGGTAAACCATTTTCCCACTTTCTCTCCGCCCTTGATGGTCTCATCTCTGGAATAGCCTTTCTTGAAGAAAAATTTGGAATTATAGATCGGGACGATCACGCCAGTCTTTCCATTTTTTTCTACCGCATCAGACGGCCATCGGAAAATCTCATCCAAGAAATAATCTGAGCTGTTTCCTTTTTTGATATTATCAAGATACAGAGAGACGATTCTTTTGATCCTGTCCTTTTGATTAAAATCCAGCGGATCTCTGAAAAATGCGACCACATATTTTCTGTCAGGCGAAAAATAGACATCTTTCACACCGCCTCGTTTAGGATTGCCATCATCGATGTATTCGTAGGACTTCGATGGGTCTATGATAGAACTAACTTTGATCGTACTCATCATTCTAATAAATTACAGCTAATGTTCTATCATCGTGGTTTCCTTTGCTCCAGAAATCCATCCAATCGGATAATTGGACTTCAATATTTTGATCGTTCACAAAATCCACTTTTATATTTTCTTCATTCTCTCCATCCAGATCTCGAAGGAAATTTTTCCAGCTTTCCAAATTTTCCAATTTACTTTCTACAACAAATTTAGGGTCATAGATCCCATCTGTCATTAGAATTAATTTAGAAAAATCAGGAAAACAATTGATCCCGAATCTGTCCGCGATATCGGGTCTACTGAAGATTTCTGACATCGTAATAAATCTTGTACCACCACTGAATTCTCCAACATCTAAAATATTGAGTAATTTAACATCTGTTTCATCTTTTCCAATGACATTAATGGGACAATCTCCAACGCCGAATGATAAAATCACATATCCAAAATCAAATTTTTTGACCAGGCAGAAAATCAAAGTTGTGTGAAGGTCTTTTAGGTTGATCTCTTCCGAAGTTGCATAATCGCCAAGTGCTTCGTTCAGTTGTTTTACCGTTTTGTAAAGACTGTTGATGATGAAGGTTTTGTTTTTTAGTTTGATATCATCAGCAGATTGATCATCGAAATAACTATCAACTTCTGATGATAAAGTTTGTAAAAAAGTGTCGTTATCAAAACTTTGAATAATATATTCGGTAGCAAATTTCGATCCTGCTCGTGCAAATTTTGCTGATCCAGCGCCATCGGCAACTGCGACTACCTCCCAATCATTTGAAAGAGATCTCACTAAGAAATCATCATCGCGGAAAGTGCCTTCGTGAGCGTGTGACCTTCCTCTTTTGGAAGCCACCACAATTTTTTTATCTAAAAACCCAGTACTATAAGTCAGATTTTCTTCTTTGGGAAATCTGCTGTTTTCAGGACTTGGTTTGTTGAGCCAAAGGTCTTTTGGGTCAGCATTTACGATGAATGGAATGCTTTTTATATTCAATTCCAGATTTTCGTCCTCTTCATTAAAAAATTCAATTTGAATATCGATTTGATCAGCGATTGTCGGACTTCCAAAAATAGTTACATTTTCAGTGTCGAACTCAAGACCTACCAATTCCAGATTTTTGATTCCCTTGATTTTTATCGAAGGAAACCGCGCCATATCAAATGTGAAAGCATATTCCTTTTTTGCATTGGCATTTGGAATTACAATGTGGCTTTCTTTAAATTCTTCTATTTCCTTCGTCATATTAAATATTTCTAAAATTCTGGATTTTAAATCATTGATGGACTTTGATAATTCAGAGACCTTGACATTATTCAAAAGTTTTTTTATGGTAGAATCTACGACTTTATTGGTCTCAATTCTATTTTCTTTTAAAACCTCGCGTAAAACATTTTCCATTGCTTATCCTAATGTTCTATTAATATCGAATCCGCCTTCTGCCATCCCATAAAATCCAGTATTGCCACACCAAGGACATTTTGCATTCCCATCGCCGTTGATGCAATGTATCCCTCCGCAAACGCAGGTTGCCAAAGCAAAATTATTCCCGCACGACGGACAACTAGGATTACCATAAAGTTCCTCGCTTGAGATTTTGTTGATAAAGCTTCCTGAGTCTGACGAATATTCTCTGTAAGAATTTTCATCTATCTTGTAAGCACCTTCTATCTTGTAAAATCTGGTCTGGAATCCTGGAACACTTGATTCTTCCAAAGATTTTTTGAACTTCATCAGGTACATTCTGTCATTCGTAGAACATTTTCCACTGAGGACAACAAAGTTATTATCTGGTAACGAATGACTTTTGGTCAAGTCGATCTTTTCAACAATATCAGGATTTGATTTGCTTAGGTCGATGCCTTCTTTATTGGTATTATTAATATTTTCGCTTGTGGTTTTAATAGATGCAGTCACCCATTTGAAAAATTCTTTATATGAATTGCTGTCGGTATTATTGAACAGCAAAACCTGATCGGACAAGCGTCCTAGCAGATTGAGATTGGTATTGTCACCAATGGAAATAGTGACGAGATTACTTTTGCTTCTGTAATCATTATTCCAGCGGTTGATTGCTTTTTCGGAATCGTCAGTCGGAATGCCGTCTGTGAATAGAAAGATAATCGGTTTCCAGTCGCCTTTTCTTTCATAGGTTGTTTTCACGACATCTCTGTCGATGGCATTCATCAATTCCTCCAAACCTTTGGATAAGGAAGTGCCACTGCCAATAGGGATCTTAGGCGGATAAAATGTGATGACATCCTGCAAAGGTGTAATGGTTTTACTTTTTCCTGCAAATCCAATGATGGAAATCCAGACTGTTTCTAAAGCATAGGGGTCAGTTTTTAGTTCTTTGATAATGGTTGCAATACCTTCCTGAACTTGTTCTATTGGTTCGCCAATCATTGATTCTGAAACGTCCAGAAGGAAATAAATGGGTAATCTTCTCATAGCATTTGGTTTTTTTTAGACAATAATATTCAGTTCGCTTGGCGGTGGTGGAAGTGTCATAGATTCTCCGGTGCCTTGCGATTTGCTTCCCATTTCGATGGATGAACTCACCCATTGGAAAAATGTGGTCAAGGTGGAAGCGTCTGTGGTATCTAGTTTTACAACATTACTAGTTAATTCCTGAAGAAAACTCACTTCTGCTTTTGGTCCCGCTGCACAACCTACGATCACACCGAAATCCAAGGATTTAATTTTAGGCATCATCTCTCTGTATTTCTGCAGGTCAGAAGGTTTGCCGTCTGTAAATACAAATAATAATGGTTTCCAGTCACCTTTTCTGTCCTCTGAACCTTTAATCAGATCTTTGTTCACGAGGTCATAGATCATTTCCAAAGCCTGACCAGTATGAGTTGGGCCGCTATCTGGACATTTGATCTCGACTGGATGAAAACTCGCCAAGTCAACCAACGGAATCAGATTATTAACTTCTCTATCAAATGTGACCACACTGATATGCAGAGAATCCATGGCTTGTGGGTCAGAACGCAGCATGCTTATGAGGCCATTGAAGCCATTGTTGAGCGCAGCAATTGGTTCGCCTCTCATCGAGCCGGAAGTGTCCAGTAAAAAATAGGCTAATAGTCTTCTGTTCATAATTTTATGATACGATTACCAGTTCAGATGGAGGAGGAGGCAATTGATCCAACCCAACAAAATCAATTCCTGTTTCTTCTACTTTTGTAGAGGTGGTAGAAATGGATGCAGTTACCCATTGGAAAAATTTGGAAATACTTTCGGAATCTGCATTGTCCAATCTTACAACAGATCCTGTGATCTGTTTAAGAATAGAATCGTCTGCACCTTGTCCGGCAGCACATCCTACAATTAGACCTTTGTTTACATTCTTAAGTTTATTAAAACCAACCTGCCAATCATCCGTAGGAACGCCATCTGTCATGATGAAAGTCAGAGGTTTCCAGTCGCCTTTTTGGTCTGTGGTTGTTTTTGTGATCTCAAGTTCCATTTTGTCAGCCAATAATCCCAGTGCAGCGCCAAGTGAAGTGGTACTTTGTGCTTTGATTTCGACCATTTGGAAAGATGCAAGATCTGTAAGCGGAACGATCTGCTTAGCTTCGCTGTCGAATGTGATGATGCTGACATAAGCCGTTTCAATGGCCTGTGGATTTTGACGCAAAGAATGAAGCATCATCTGAACGCCATTTTTCACAGCTTCAATCGGTTCGCCAGACATCGAGCCTGAGGTATCCAGCAGTAGGTAAACGGGTAATCTTCTCATATCAAATGTGGTTATTTATAATTTTGTGTGATCCTCTGAATGGTCTGAACAAAGATCTTATCATCGGAAGCATCGCCAATGGCATCAAATTTCCAATCGCTATTTCTGCGGTAAAGTTTGCCCAAGATCAATGCACCTTTTCCTTTGTAGCTGGAGTCTGTGACAATATCATAAGTTGAATGGACACTATTGACACGAGTCGGTGTTCCTTCATACATTCTGATCTTTGCAAACGGAATCTGAGCAAAGTCAAAATTCTGACCTTGATTCAAATAGATATTAAGGAAGAAAAAGATCTTGTCCACATCTGGACCTACACGTCCAAGATCTACGGAAATGATCTCATTATCCAAACCATCATCGCCGCCTACATCGCCTTGTCGGTCATCTCCGCTGTGTCTGAAACCGCCGTCCTTAGAAGAAAGTTTGCCTAATGGAAAATTGTTCTGAGAAAGCCAGCCATTGTATTCCGGCGAGTAGATCCAGTCTACAAGATCACCGTTCTGATTCAACATGACGCAGCTAAGGTCCAAGTCTACATCCTCAACAACTTTCTTGGTCCCGAAACCTAAAAATCCCGCTTTTGTAGTTTCTATGGCGCCCCAGTTTACGCCGACGCAGAAATTGGTCAATGCTTCTCCAGTGCTTTTTCTAAGGTCTATCTTTTGTCCTTTTTGTAAATTGATTGACATGGTTATTAGTTTTTCAATTATGTATTAATTTAAGAAATCAAAATGAATTATAAATAATTCTGTCTTACAGTTTCCACTGTTTCCTGCAGTTTTTTATCTCTGGTAGGTTCTCCGATCGCATTGAATTTCCACTCTCCATTTTTCTTGTAGAAAACGCCCATCACCATCGCCACGTGGCCACCAAAATTATCACCTTTTGCAATATTGTAAGTCGCAAAAACTTCTGTAACTCTTGTAGGTGTTCCTTCATAAATTCTGATAGACGCAAAAGGAATTGTTCCAAAATCCTGTCCTTTGTAGCTGTTAAGTACAAATCCAACGTAATTCACATTGGAACTCAATTTAGAAAAATCCAAAGTGATGATCTCATTATCCAATCCATCATCGCCAGACAAGTCACCTGTAAGGTCATCGCCACTGTGTTTTACAGCACCGTCTTTCGATTTGAGTTGTCCGAAATAAACAATATCCAAAACGTTTTTCGCATCATCGAACAAGATACAGCTTGCATCCAGATCTACTGCTTCTTTTGTCACGCTTCCCAGCCAGCTTTTCTTTTCGATTGCGCCCCAGTTAACGCCTACACAAACATTTTGTAAGGTTGTTCCGTTTTCTTTTACCAGACTTATTCTTTGTCCTTTCTGTAAGTTAATTGCCATTTTTATTGTATTTTATTATTTAAATTTAAATTCAGCATCGAGTTAAGAATACTCAGTTCTTCATCAATGCTTATCACTTGGTTCAGGACTTCCTGACTGTCCAAAGTCTCTTTGTACTTTTCTAAAAGCGTGATCACCTCTTCCGGAAGTTCGGTTTTTAGACTGTCAGCTTTTGTTCTAAGTTCTTCATTCCTGTTTCTGAGCTCACTTACGATCGATCGTTTTGAAGACGTATTAGGAGAGCGGTCTAACAACATTCCGATATCTTCTGCCAGGAGATAAAATCCATTCGTCTGCAGATTCCAGATAAAATCCTCATTGGTGTCAACAATCCTGAACAATTCAAAGATCTGATTACTGATGATATAACCACAAACAAACCGGATCTTAAAGTTATTAGCATTCAGTTTTCCTAATAATTTCCGCTCGATATCTACATTATCGAATTCATAATATTTGACATCGGGCAAACTGAGCAAGCAGTCTATTTTCGCTTCTTTCCTGTAATAATCCTGAGCGTAAATATTAGAAAGTTCCCGAACTTTTTTATAATCTACGGTTTTTCTGACATCCGTCAGATTATCATAAATTGATCTTAAAAAGTCTGAGACCAATGCATTTTGATATTTTCTTTCAGTATTGAAATCGCGGCCGCCTTTTTCCTGAGAGATAAATCCTGCGATATAATCCTCATTGGCATCGATCTCCTTATAAGCCGTAAGAATCCCAGCTTCCTTTTGTTTTTTGATCTTATCAAGAAGGACAATCAGACTATCAGTATACTGGATGTGAAACAATTCCAACTTATTGATGTCCAGACCAGCAATGGATTTGGATTCAAAGTAGGACTGGATCACTTCCGTTTTTATGATGATATTGATCAGATCTTCCTTCTGAAAAAACTTACTTAGAAGCTTTAGTTTCTGTATTCTTTTTTTACTGTTCTTTAAAATATTCTGCTCTGGACTCAATTGTTATTTAAGAATTTTGAATTTGCTTTTTTAAAGTATCTTCAAGGGTTTTCAACTCCACATCCAGCTGTTGTCTCTGTTGTGTACCTTGTTGCTGGATCTGTTTCACTTCATTCAAGGTATTGATCAATGAACTGGTTGTTTCTCTCAACGTTTCGACAGAAACAATGGTCTGCTCATTTGCACGGGCAACATCCACAGTGTTTTGCTGCAATCGTTGCGCATTCTTTCTCAAGATCTCCTCCGTAGTAGATGATACTTTTTTCTGAATGTCAATATTCTGCTGCTGACGGTGCATGGCAACAGCCAAAGTCAACTGGTTTTTCCAAACCGGAAGGGTAGTTGTTAAAATAGTCTGCGCTTTTTCTGCAATAGAAACATTGTTGTTCTGGATCAATCTGATCTGTGGCAAAGACTGCAAAATGATAAAACGAACCACTTTGAGGTCTGCCAACCTTCTGTCCAATCTGTTGATAAAATCTCTTTTGTCAGAGATCTGATAATCCTGATAATTGGCAGCATTTGTTTCCATTAATGCCAATTCCTCGCTGGACTTTTGCATTCTAATGCTTCCTGCGATGATGTAATCCTCTATTTTTTTTACAGATTCTATATTGCTGGTGAAAATCGTTTGCAGAACCGCATTATCCTTAGTAGAATTGATGATTCCTGCATTGACTTTATTAGAAATATCAGAAATGTTATTGACGATCTTGTCGTATTTCACAAAAAGCGTTTCTACAGATGAAACCATTTTATTCAAAAACGGGATCTTCTTCAGGAACTTTTTCACAGAACTTCCTTCGATCTCGTCAACATCCACATAGTTCAGTTCGACCAATAATTTGTTGATCAGATCGCCAACTTCGCCTGAATTTGACTTTCTAACATTATTAAGGAAAGAATCACTTTGGTTCGCCAAAGAATTCTGTAACTCTGATCCGAAATTGATGATTGAATTCGGATTTTGCTCGTCAATAGAACCAGAAAGGCTGTCGTATTTCTGAACATCTGTAGTTGCCAGCTGTGCCAGATCTACATTGCCATTTTTATCAATGACCGCATTGTTAACTTGAGGTAAATCCATTATTGATATAAGCTTAGGTATTTTTCTAATCCGTCTCTTTGTCCGTTTCCTACCGCTTCGAATTTCCATTCGCCGTTTTTCTCATAAACTCTACCGAATTCTACGGCCGTTTCTATTGAGAAATCCTCGTCTAATTCATATTTTAAAATCTCTTCGTTTGTCTCAGTGTTGAAAACTCTGATGAAAGAATTTCTAACCTGACCAAAGTTCTGATTTCTAGAATCTGCTTCGTGAATCGTAACCACCACGATGATCTCTTTAACTCTTGGATCGATTCCTGTAAGGTCAATTTTAATTTGCTCATCGTCGCCATCGCCGTCTCCAGTAAGGTTGTCCCCTGTGTGTGTCACCGATTTGTCAGGCGTTTGCAAGTTGTTGTAAAAAACAAAAAACTCGTCAGAAACTATTTTTTTATTCTCGCCCAAAACAAAAACCGAAGCATCTAGATCGAAAGCGCCTCCAGTAGAAGAATTGTTTGCGTCCCAGCCTAATCCAATAGTGAATTTTGGTGCATTAATGTTTTGTCTTTGTCCTTTTTGTAAGTTGATCGCCATTGTAATTTATTTTTTAATTTGATAATATTTTCTTTGTATTCGTCTACCAGATGGTAATTGTTACTGATTGCCAAACTCAGGATCTCGTTTCTTTTCGCTTCTGAGATGTTATCATAAATTTTTCCAAAATCCAGATCCTGCATCAGCAGAATATATTTGGTTATTCTTGTATTAAAATGAAAATCTTTTCCATTAATAACCTCGATCAGATCTTCTGTCGTTTTTACGTTGAAATAGTTGTAATGATTTTCGATTTTCGGATGAATGTCTTTGTTTATTAATTCAGCAAAATATACGAAAATAAACTCGCCATTTACGCCGTAATGTTTCAAGATCTTATCAACCGTATTTTCGTGGCTTCCTGTGATCTTGATATCGTCTATAAAAAGACAGAATTTCCCATCCACAAAGCTTTTATCGATGTAATAAGTGTCATTCGAAATCAGATTGATACGTTCCTCATAACTCATATTGCCGTAATCTTCCACATAGGTTTGTTTTCTGTGGATCTTACCTTCCAGGCAAGCCGCTTTCCCATTCTCGAAAAGGAAATAGTTCAGCTGCTCTTTGAAGTACGTGCAGAGAAAATTAGAAGCCGTCGGGATGGAATGATAAGGACTTGGGAACAAAATGATCTCTTCCTGCTGTAGTAATTCATCTTTAAATTCGGAAATAAAACCTTGGAATAATTCCGCTGCAAAATGTCTTGCAACAGAAGTGTCCCCAAACTTGAATTTGCTGTAACTTCCCTCATCAAAAGGGCTTTTAAGTTCACTTTCAATTTTATGTAAACTATATCTTTTCTTCATAACTTTTTTAAAATTTCACCAATTTTGAGTTAAACCCAAATGTTTCTGCACCGTCATAATCCGCAATTTTGTTATCGCCGATATGTAAAACCTGTTCTTTATCCAGCTTCCTGAAGTCATTGATCTTCTTAAAAACCATATCAAAAACTTGAGCATTCGGTTTTGAAGCTTTGACTTCATCAGAAAAAATCATAAAAGAAAAATACTGAGCCAGACCAAGATGTTCCAAAACTTTCCTCAATGAGTCGCCGTGAATAAAGGCTGTGTTACTCATGATGCTGGCAGTTTTGTTTTTTTCTTTGATCTCGATCAATATTTCCTCGATATTTTCCCATAAAAGAACGGGCATATTATTCAAAAATAATTCATCTACCTGCTGAAAAAACGACTTTAGATGATTTTCATCAATCGCATCAATTTCCTTACCTAACGCATCTAACATCAAAAGAAAAACTTCTTCTCTCTCGATATGATTACCTGTTTTTTCAGAAATCTTATTGAATAAAACATCATAATGTCTGATCACTTTTCTGACTTCATCAATATCTTTATCAATCGAAAAAAAATCTCTGAACAAAGAATCTCTTTTGAATTTGAAATCGGGATTTGATCTGATCAACGTCAGCCAAAGGTCAAAGGAAAAATGCTCGTAAGAATCTATGTCTATTTCCACAAACAATTATTTAGATCCAGCTGCCCATTGCATTCCCCAGTTGTACATCCTATCACAATCGCTGTGTGAATTATGGAATGTCACCAGTTTTTTCACCTGCAAACTTGTTGGTGAAAAGAGAATCTCCGCTATTGCACAGAATTTTTTGGTGTCGTTCTGTTTTCCCATTTCAACTTCTATATCTGGATTACCTGATACTTTGATGGTCACAACGCCGTTGGTTTCTGCCCATTTTGCAACACCTTCGTAGATGAAGCAATAGATGACCATTCTTTTGATGCTGTTATTCGGATTCACGATAATGTTTTCTCCTGATCCTGCAGCGGCACCTCTGTCATCGCCCGTATGCCAGATCCAAGGCGCATCTGTATATCTTCCCTGACGTGTTTTTCTGTCTCTAGGCCCGCCATTTCCTTTCGAAAACTGAACACCATCGATCACATTTTTTGAACCATCGGCCAGTTCATAAAAACAACCAAGATCTAAATCGATCGCGCTGTTTCCACCCAACAAGCTTGCAAAAAAGCCTTTTTTGGTTTCACCTTGCGACCAATTCAGGTTGATGATGATCTCCTTGTTGCTATCTTTTTTTGTAAGATCAATAGAGTGTGTGTCACCTTGTTTCTCTATGGTAACTTTCTGTAAATTAATTGCCATACTGTTATTTTATGATTGATCCGTTATAATATTTCTCCAAGAAAAAGCCAAGGTCTGCTTTGTAGCCAATTCCCGATGCTTCGAATTTCCAGGCGCCGTTTCTTTTATAAAGTCGTCCGAACTCAACGCCAGTTTCTATGGAAAAGTCCTCGTCTAATTCGTACTTAGCAATCTCTTCGTTGTTAGAGTTATCTACAATTCTGATGTACGAATTGCGTACCTGTCCAAAGTTTTGTTTTCTTCTTTCAAAGTCTTCTATTGTAACGACAAACAGGATTTCCTCTACTCGCGGATCCACTTTTTCAAGGTCAATGATGATGGCTTCGTCATCGTCACCATCGCTGTTTCCACCTGTGGGATCATCGCCTGTATGAGTAAGTGCATCATCTGGAGATTTCAAATTATTATAGAAAATAAAATAATCTTCTCCCACTAGTTTTCTATTGGAATCGATCATTATCGCTGATGCATCCAAGTCAAAGTCATGACCAGTTCCTTCGTTTGGATCCCAGCCAAGACCGATTGTCATTTTAGTTAATCCGATGTCAATTTTTTGACCTTTTTGTAAATTAATTGCCATAAAATAAATATTGTGCTTGGTTATGTTTTAACATTATAAAAAAAATACGCTTTTGGATATCTGAAAAAGCCTATACATTTTACTTCATATTCAATACTGAAATATAACTGAGGTTAAATATATAAAAAGGCTTTGAAAGTAAAAAACGGGAACCCGTAAAGTGAAAGTAAAAATTCAAATATATATATGAGTATGATCTTTATCAATTTAATTCTGACCTAACTTCTTATCTATCATTGGACTATTTTAAAATTATCAAACAATTAAGAAATCTACTGCCTCTCAAACTCATAATTTTTATAAGAAATAAACAGTCTTTGAAGTGTTCTAAAACAATTTGATCCGATCTTCACTTTTCCAATTTTACGTTCTCAGCGGACAATCATACTAAAATATCTGTTGACAAAAGAACAAAAAGAGCTCTCTTTCTATTCAAAAACTTAAACTAGTTCAATGCTATTTCTTGTATTTGTTCATTGATGGTTTACTTCAAAGATGTTCAATTTTGTATCAGAATGCAAACAAATGTATTCATACACGAGATCATTTTAAATTTAGAAATAATGGGTCATCATAAAAATATATTACAAGAGCATATTCAAAATTTTGCAACGGCAATCAATTCGGGTGATATCCATCGGATATTATCATTTTATTCAGATGATTGTCTTTTCATGCCTTCGGATTTCGGAACGTTGACAAAAGCTCAAATCGGAAAATCGAGTTCTGCTTTTTTTTCAAATAAAGATTTTAAGATCCAATTCGATGACGTCGAAATCGATATTAATGAAAATCATGCATTTGTAGAGGCGAAAGCAAAAACGAAAGAAACAAATGTCAAAAACGGATCAAAAATAGAAAAGACGAGTAGGGATTTTTTTGTATTTCGAAAAGAAGGAAGCGACTGGAAAATTTTCAGATATATCTTCAACAACGTAAAGGAAAACAATTTTTAAAAGTATGAGAACAGTAATCTTGTACAGATTGGCGGACCAAAGAATTTGACCATAGAACAAACAGAAAACCGAAGGATTGAAAATCGTTTCTACAAAATGAGATAGAAATAAAAAGGATCGGTTGCTTGCAAATGTAGAGATCCAAGAGGAGATCAAAAAAGTCTTTACAATTGATCAAATTTTTATAAGCCCAAACTTTTTAGTTAAAGTAATTCCGCTGTCGGCAAGATAGTTGTAGTTCTCTAAAAACCAAAAACAATAATACTTATGAATTCACAGGTGGAAACAGAGTTTCAGACGCAAAATGACTCCAAGGAAACTTTTCTTTTAGACGTTATTGAAGGCTTACAAAGCAGTCCAAAAAGACTACATTCAAAATATTTTTACGATAAAGCAGGTGATCAACTTTTCCAACAGATCATGAATATGCCTGAGTATTATTTGACCGATTGTGAGCTGGATATCTTCAAAAATAAAACAGAGCTTTTAGCAAAAAGTATTTTGATAGATAACAAGCCTTTTGACCTAATAGAATTGGGTGCCGGAGATGCAATGAAATCGAGTTACCTTCTGGAACATCTGACCAAGAAAAATATTGATTTCACTTATATGCCAATCGATATTTCAGGTCATATTCTTGAAGAATTAAGTGGGAAGTTCAGCAGAGATTTGCCAGATTTAGAGGTCAAAACGTTGGAAGGTGATTATTTTGATATGCTCGACAAAGCAATGTCCATCTCTCAAAGAAGAAAAGTAGTTTTATTTTTGGGCGGCAATATCGGCAATATGGATATGGGAGAATCTTACCATTTCTGCCGGGAATTGCGGAGAAAACTTAATCGTGGCGATATTCTTCTGGTTGGTTTCGACCTTAAGAAAAACCCACACACTATTCTCAATGCCTACAATGATGAAGCAGGAATCACATCATCCTTCAACCTGAATCTTCTCATAAGAATGAACCGCGAACTGGAAGCGGATTTCGATGTTCTGAATTTCCAGCATTACCAAACCTACGACCCAATCTCAGGGGTTTGCAAAAGTTATCTCGTAAGTCTTGCGGAGCAAAATGTCCACATGGGTAACCAAATTTTTCGCTTTGAAGAAAATGAGTTGATTGATATGGAAATCTCACAAAAATTTTCTCAGGAAGATATCAGCAAACTCGCCAGGGACTCCAAATTTCATATCATTGATGAAATACACGATTCCAAAAATTGGTTTGTGGATTCTATTTGGCAAATTCTGTAATTTTAAAATTAAATTCCAATGAAAACAAATTCCGTTTTAACCATATCAAATTCCATAACCAATTGGACAGAGAAATATTCAGAAATTAGAAACCATTCTGTCGAGATTTGCAGACCTCTGGAAATCGAAGATTACGTCGTTCAGCCAATCGTAGATGTGAGTCCACCAAAATGGCATTTGGGTCACACGACCTGGTTTTTCGAAACGTTTATTTTGGAACCAAACTTCCCAGAATATCAGGTTTTCGATGCTCAATATAATTTTGTTTTCAACAGTTATTATGAAACAATTGGCGCCAGAGTCATTCGTACAGACCGCGGAAATTTAAGCCGACCATCAGTTTCTGATATTTACAAATACAGAAAATATGTTGATGAACAAATGAATGTTTTTCTCAACAGCGAATTTTTAACGGAAGAAATCAAACCTTTACTAGAACTTGGACTCAATCACGAGCAGCAGCATCAGGAATTATTATTAACCGATATCAAATATATTTTAGGTCACAATCCACTTTTTCCAGCGTATAAAAATGAAAGTATTTCTAAAAAAGAACATTCTGAAAATATTGAAATGATTCAATTCTCCGAAGATGTTTACGAAATCGGTTTTGAAGGTGAAGGTTTCAGTTTTGATAATGAATTGGGAAGACATAAAGTGTATCTCAATGATTTTGAAATTGCTGACCGTTTAGTTTCCAATTCGGAATATCTAGAATTTATGGAAGCTGGAGGTTATGCAGATTTCAGACATTGGCACGCCGAAGGTTGGGATTGGGTGAAACAGAATGAAGCAAAATCTCCTTTATATTGGCATTTGATTGACGGGAAATGGATGGATTATACTTTAAATGGACTTCAAGAACTAGATTTAAATGATGCCGTTTGTCACATCAATTTTTACGAAGCTTCAGCCTTCGCATCGTGGAAAGGAATGCGTTTGCCAACCGAAGCTGAGTGGGAAGTTGCTTCCAATCATTTCGAATGGGGAAGTCGTTGGGAATGGACAAACTCTGCCTATTTGCCTTACCCAGGATTTAAAAAAGAAGCCGGCGCAGTAGGAGAGTACAATGGAAAATTTATGGTCAATCAAATGGTTCTGCGCGGCGCATCTGTTGCAACGCCAATCGGACACAGCAGAAATACATACCGTAATTTTTTCCAAACTGGTCTAAAATGGCAGTTCACAGGAATCAGACTTGTTCAATAACTGCCTATGATTACAGTAGAATCGGTTTCTAAAAGCTTCAACGGAAAACCAGCGGTGGACGATATTTCTTTTCAGGCCAATTATAAGGAAATATTGGTGCTTCTGGGAACCAGCGGTTGTGGAAAAACGACGACCTTGAAAATGATTAACCGATTGATAGAGGCCGATTCCGGAAATATTTTGATTGATGGAAAAAATATCCGTGACCAGAAAGTGGAAGATCTTAGAATGGGAATCGGTTTTGTGATGCAGCATTCAGGATTGTTTCCGCATTACACCATCAGACAAAACATTGCCATTGTTCCGGAATTATTAAAATGGGACAAACAAAAGATTCAAAAAAGAACAGAAGAGCTCTTACACAAGCTCCATCTTTCCGAAGATGTACTTTCCCGCTTTCCTAACGAATTAAGTGGCGGTCAACAGCAAAGAGTGGGAATTGCCCGGGCTTTGATAGCCAATTCACCGATTCTGCTGATGGATGAGCCTTTCGGCGCGTTGGATAATATTACGAAAGCTGACATTCATTCCGAATTCAAATCGCTGGAAGAACTTAAAAATAAGACCATTATTCTCGTGACCCACGATGTTCAGGAAGCGTTTGAACTGGGACACAGAATTTGTTTAATGGATAAAGGAAGAATTATCCAGACCGGAACTCCAAAGGAAATGTTGTATCGTCCAGAGAATGATTTTGTGAAAGATTTCTTTGCCGAAAACAGATTGTTATTGGAATACAAAGTTGCAAGTTTGAATGATGTTAAATCTTTCATCAATTCAGAAACTTTATTCAAGGATTTTAATTTTAATGAAAATACAAGCGTTTGGAATGCTTTACAAAAATTAAGTTCTGCCGAAAAAAATACAGATGCTTACGAAATGTTGATTAAAGCATTCAACGACTACCGAAAATTACAAATCGTATGACGCAGCAAAGTCTTTGGCAGTTCGTCATAGAACAGCACGAAAAATTACTGACTCAGGTTGGTCAACATTTGGGATTGACTTTTTTGTCATTACTTTTAGCGATTATCGTTGGTTTACCATTAGGAATTTTGATTGCCCGAAAGAGAAAATTGTCAAGTCCGGTTTTAGGTTTTGCAGGAATTTTACAGACGATTCCAAGTATCGCTTTGCTAGGTTTTATGATTCCCGCTTTTGGAATTGGCGCAACACCGGCAATTGTAGCATTATTGATTTACGCACTGCTTCCAATTATCCGAAATACTTTTACAGGAATTACAGGTGTAAATCCAACAGTTATCGAAGCGGCAAAAGCAATGGGAATGAACCGGAAACAATTGCTTTTCAAGGTTGAACTTCCCTTATCAATGCCCGTGATTATTGCGGGAATCAGAACGGCGGCGGTTATCAATGTTGGTGTGGCGACATTGGCTTCTTTTGTTGCAGCAGGCGGTTTGGGCGAATTTATTTTTGGTGGAATTTCTTTGAACAACACCAATATGATTTTGACAGGTGCCATTCCCGCAGCTTTATTGGCAATTTTACTCGACCAGACGATTGCTGTGTTGCAGAAATATGGCTATCAGTTTTTAAAGAAACTAAAGTACATCATTCCTGCAATTTTAGTGATATTTGGAATTGTTTATTTAATGACTTCCGTTTCAGATAATAAGTTAAAAGCAGGATTTACACCTGAATTTATGGGAAGACAGGACGGCGATTTAGGTTTAAGGTCAGTGTACGGATTGAATGTCAATCCGAAAGTGGTAAATGATGCCGTGATGTACAAAGCCGCTTTTGAAGGTGAATTGGATTTAATCAGCGGATATTCTACAGACGGAAGAATCAAAGCGTTTGATTTGTACGTTTTGGATGATGACAAAAAGATATTTCCACCATATTTTGCGGCGCCTATTATCAAAACCAAAACATTGGAAAAGTTTCCTGAACTGGACGAAACCTTGAATTTGCTTGCGGGGAAATTCAATGATTCGATAATGACAGATTTGAATTACCGTTCTGATTATCTCAACCAAACGCCGGAAAAAATTGCCAAAGATTTTTTAATTAAAACTCAATTATATAGAGTTCCACGAAACGGAAATGGAGGAACAGTTAGGATTGGGTCAAAGATTTTCGGTGAGCAATATATTCTGACAGAGATTTATAAAATGCTGATTGAAGGCTACACCAATTACAAAGTGGAAACCAAAACCGGATTGGGCGGAACAAAAATCTGCTTTGATGCTTTGATGAATGACGCCATCGATTTCTATCCTGAATATACAGGCACAGGACTTTTAGTTTTATTGAAACCATCAAAAAAAAACATTCAAACTGTTTCGCAAAGTGCCGATAAAACGTATCAATTTGTAGATTCAGAATTCAGAAAACAATATGGAATTCAGTGGTTGAAACCGCTTGGCTTTAATAATTCTTATGCTTTGATGATGCGCAAAAAACAGGCAGATGAGTTGAAGATACAAAGCATTTCTGACCTTAAAAAATATCTGGATTCAAAATAGAAATTGGATGGCAAATAAATATAATTTTGACGAGATCATCGACAGACGAGGAACCGATTCTGTAAAATGGGATTTGACTACAGATGCTGAAGTATTGCCAATGTGGGTCGCAGATATGGATTTCAAAACGGCTCCGGAAATCACGGAAGCTATTTTGAAGAAAGCATCACACGGCGTTTTCGGCTATAGCATTACTCCGCCTCAATTTTACGATGCAATCATTGATTGGTGGAAAGATATTCATCAGTATAATATTCGTAAAGAATGGATTTTACCAGGTCCGGGAATGATTCCGACGCTTTCCGCCATTTTGAGAACGTTTGTAAAATCAGGCGAAAATATTATCATCCAGCCACCCGTTTATAACCATTTTTATTATTTTTTTAACAATTGTGGATTTGGTTTGGTCGAAAATAATCTGATCTACGAAGACGGAAATTATCAAATCGATTTCGATGATTTGGAATTTAAAGCTTCAGATCCTAAGGCAAAATTGCTTTTACTTTGTAATCCACATAATCCTGTTGGCAGAGTTTGGAAAAGAAGTGAGCTTGAAAAGATGGCGGAAATTTGTTCCAGACATCAGGTGATGGTTGTTTCAGACGAAATTCACGCTGATTTGGTTTTTGAAGGTCATCAGCATATTCCTTTCATATCAATCGCTGAAAATTACAATCTGGAATCTGTTACTTGCGGATCGCCCTGCAAAACTTTTAATCTTTCAGGTCTACCAATTTCATATGTGATTTCTGATAACAAAAACACTTTAGATAAAATAGATAAAACATTTGAAATTCAAGAGACAAGCTATCCAAATCCTATTTCTGCCACAGCGTTGATCGCTGCTTACCAAAACGGAAAAGAATGGATGAACGAACTGAAAATTTATCTGTCTGAAAACTATCAATATCTCATAGAATTCATCGCTGAAAACTTACCTCAAATCAAGGTTCTTCCATTAGAAGCAACATATTTAGTCTGGCTGGATTGTCGTTCTTTGAATAGGACTTCCGAAGAATTAGCCAAACTTTTACTCGAAGAAGAAAAACTTTGGGTCAATCCAGGCACAATGTACGGATCAGCTGGTGAAGGTTTTCTGAGGATCAATATCGGCTGTCCAAGAGAACTACTTTGCGAAGGACTCAGACGTCTGGAAATCGCATTTAAATAGATTTTATACACTAATAAATATTCCGTTCCCAATTAAATAACTGATTTACAATTAAATACTAGCAGTCTCTAAATTAGGTTCACTCTCTTTTCCTTTAAATTTATAAAAGAAAAAAAGGTTCCACAGGATCATCTCATAACCGTAGAAAACATCTTCAATAGGAATTGTCAGGATTCTGAAACCAATGAAATTCTGAGGGTTATAATTGACAATAGGAGAGTCTAGTCCTGTTCCGGTCAGAATTCCGTTAACGCTTAAAAAACCAGGCATCAGCAATAAATAAATAACCGTCGCTTTTCCGATCCATTTGATTTTTAGAACAAAATACAAGAGCAATAAACTGATGGATGATGTGAAAAAGGTGACAAATGTGTAGATCCTGTCATTGTAATAAAGCGCAATTGCTAAACATAAAATAGATGTGATCGTGACGAAGATCTTCTCAGACTGTGGTTTCCAATCCAATTTGAAAAATTTGTCCAAACAGAAATAAGTGAAAACACACGAAAATGGAATACAGATGAAGAACATGATCTCTTCAATTGGTAATTCCGAAATTTTGAAGCCTATTAAATATCGATAATTGAACCACCAAACGCCATGTCTGGTAAACCAAATATCCCAAAGAACAAATACAAAACCTACTAATAACGACGCTTTGATAAAAGCCCCAAAGTGCCTGTTGAATTTGATCTTATGATGAAAAGAAAAAACAAAACAGATGATCACGGTAAAGAAATTGATCAGTAGATAAGTGTACTGTAACATTAGGCTTTATCTTTATTAAAATACATTTTGAAATATTTTATAGGCACCCAAAGAAATCCGAAACATTCGCCTTCTTCTTTGTTGATGTGCTTGTGATGTTGCTTGTGAGCACGTCTTATCGCCAATAGATAAGGGTTCTTTGTATCCTTTAAAAACTTAACCCTTTGATGGATGAAAATATCATGGACAAAAAAATAAGACATGCCGTACAGTGTGATGCCAAGTCCGATATAGAACAAGACATTAAAACCATTGATAGTCCCGAAATACATAAGTGCAATTGCAGGAATTGCAAAAATAACAAAGAAATAATCATTTTTTTCTAAAGGTGGATCACTGCTATGGTCATGATGATCGCGATGAAGTGACCATAGAAAACCGTGCATCACATACTTGTGAACAGTCCATGTAAAGCCTTCCATCAGAAAAAAAGTAATAAAGACAATTAGAAAATTCATGATGCTTTTTTCTTGTTGTTGAACATGACCTCCAAAACCTCATGACGGAAATCAAAGATATTCTCCAGTTTCTTTTTCACAAAAAGTTTGTGAGCGATCTCACCTAAAAAACCTAAAGGCAATTCGTAATCTACCGTATCTTTTATCAAAACACCGTCTTCATTTTGTATAAACTCGTGGAAGTGATTCCATAATTTGTAAGGCCCTTTTTGTTGGAAATCTGTAAAACTCGTCTGAAAATCAACCTGTGTGATTTCCGTTTGCCAACCCAATGGAATATTAAGAAGTGGTGAAACCGTGTAATCTATGATCATGCCTTCGAAGACCTCATCATTTTTAAGTTTTGTGAGAACCGTGAATTTCATATCTGGAGGCGTGATCACCGATAGATTATTCGCGGCTGAGAAGAAGTTCCATGCTGTTTCTATATCGCAGTTCAGCTGTTGTTCCTTATAAAGTCTGTGTTTCATTTTCAATCTTTTTCATTAGTAGTTCATTATCATTAAAAATATTTTAAATGGATAACATCTTGTATTCTACGTAGCAACCCATCATCAGAGATATTTTTTTACTGTTCGAAATTCTGATCCTCTGGTTGATCATCTGATTAGCTGAAGTTTTTTTGATCTTTTTGAATAACGAAAGATAATACCGATAAGCCAGATAAACACCAAATCTTGAGGACGCCGGTAGTTTTTTGATCCCTTCCAAAGCCTCATGGAATTCAAAAGCGATCTCTTCCTCGATCTCAGCTTTTACATTGTTATCAAATGCGGCAATATCGACATTTGGAAAATAAGTTCTGCCCAAAACTTCATAATCATCTTTCATATCCCGCAGGAAATTCACTTTTTGAAAAGCTGAACCTAGGATCATCGCAGAAGGTTTTAATCTTTCGAACTCTTCTTTGTCTCCGTTTACAAAAATATGAAGACACATCAGCCCAACCACTTCTGCCGATCCAAGAATGTATTCCTTGTAAAGTTCTGAGTTGTAATCGATCTTGTGAAGGTCCATTTCCATACTTTTCAAAAATTGTTTGATGAGCTCATGGTCGATCTTATATTTACTGACCGTTTCCTGGAATGACTGCAGAATTGGATTCAAAGAGATCTTTTCTTCCAAAGCCAAAAATGTTTCATCTCGAAAGCGAGACAGCAGTTTCTTTTTGTCGAAACCGTGAAAACTGTCCACGATCTCATCCGCCAACCGTACATAGCCGTAGATGGCGTAAATTGGATTTCTTATCTTGGAGGACAAAGCCAGAATACCCATCGAAAAACTCGTGCTGTATTGTTTGGTGGTCTCTTTGCTGATCTTGAAAGAAAGGTCGTCAAATAATTGTTTCATAGCTTATGTACTTATTTATTGGCTTCTAATGCGGCTATTTTCCCGGAAATAATACTTGGAGGAACGCCTGGCCCGGGAACGGTCAATTGTCCTGTATAAAAAAGGTTTTTCACTTTCTTGTTTCTCAATGATGGCTTCAGAACTGCAGTTTGAGACAAAGTATTTGCCAATCCGTAAGCATTTCCAGCGTAAGCGTTGTAATCTTGCTTAAAATCATCTATGCAAAAACTTCTTTTGTATTCGATCTTTGAAATGAGATTTTCGGAGCTCGTATGTTTCTCCAGTCGGCTGACCATTTCTTTAAAATATTTCTCTCTTTCTAATTCAGAATCTACAATTCCAGTAGCTATTGGCATTAATAAAAATACGTTCTCACAATTGTCTGGTGCTACATTCTGATCTGTTTTTGATGGACAACAAACGTAAAACAACGGTTTTGATGGCCATTTTTTGTCTTCATAGATCTCAGTCGTGTGCAGATCCAGATCATTTTCAAAGAACAACGTGTGATGCTTCAGATTCGGTATTTTTTCTTTGATCCCAAGGTAAAATATCAGACAGGAAGGTGCAAAAGTTTTCTTTTCCCAATAATCCTTATCATAATTTCGATATGCTTCTGGCAACAGCTGACTTTCCGTATGTTCATAATCTGATGACGCAATGATAGAATCAAATTCTATCGTTTCACCATTTATTACTAAAGCGCTTGCATTTTTATCATTAATAATGATCTGCTCGACACTTGAATTCAAATGAAATTTTACACCTTGGTCAATTCCAATTTGTTGCATCGCCTCGATCACTTTTATAAAACCACCAATAGGATACCAAGTTCCTAATTTATAACCGCCATAATTCATCAAACTATACAACGCAGGAATATCTTTTGGTGCTGCACCGAGGATGATCACTGGAAATTCCATTAATGTGATCAGCTTCGGATTCGAAAAATATTTTCTTACAAACTTACTGAAGTCCGTCAAAAGGTCAAGACTGAAGGCACTTTTCAAAATCTTCAGCGAAACAAATTCGAGCCAGGAATTACAAGGTTTGTTCACAAAATCCTTCATCCCAACTTCATATTTGAACTGCGCATCTTTCATAAAATCGTCCAATCTTTGTCCTGCGCCTTTTTCAGTTTCCTCGAACAACGTTTTCATCGCCTGGTAATCTTGTGGAATTCCCATCAAGCCATCAGAAAAGACCATTTCAAATTGCGGGTCGAGTGGAACCAACTGATAAAAATCCGATGCTTTTCTATTGAAATCATTAAAGAAATTCTCGATGATATCTGGCATCCAATACCAACTTGGCCCCATATCAAAAGTGTAACCATTCTCAGTTTTAAAACTTCTTGCACGGCCGCCAATAATGCTGTTCTTCTCAAAAACTTGTACATCATGACCAAGCTTTGAAGCGTAAGCTGCCGCAGAAAGACCTGAAAATCCGGAACCGATGATGGCAATTTTCTTTTTCATATTTTAATTTTTCCCGAAAGCATATTCCTGATAAACAGTTTCTAATAATTTTGAACCTTCAATATTTTTGGAGAAGATCGGCCGATGGAATTTGTCCAGTTTATCAAGGATCCTGATGAGTTCCATCTTCTCAGAATGGTTTAGATCTCCAGTTACGATATTGGTAGCGTTTCGGATTTTTTCCATTTGGTTTTCCAGGGCCAAATGACCTGTATCTGTGATCCTTAAAACTTTTGACCTTTTATCTGTTTCAGAATTGGTCTGTTCTAGCCATCCTTGCTTTATCAATCGGTTGATGATCAATATCCCTGTAGATTTATCCTGAAGATTCTTTTTGATAAGTTCCGTCTTGGTCATCGTTCCAAATGCTTTCAAATTGATCAAATAGATAAATTCTTCCTGCGTATTGAAATCCGAATCTGCAATGGCCGATTTGGAGTAGGTCTTCGCATATCTATTAAGATGGACAATCAATGTACTAATGACACTTTCCGGCGATCGTCCATTTTCTTTCCCTTCCCAGATCGGTTCATTAATAACATTATTCGCATTATTGATTCTGCCATCGCATATCCAATTCTTAAACCCTTCTATATCAGAAGAATATTGCTGTTTATTGTTTTGTGATCCAAATTCTTCTACCAATTGTATCACGTCTTTTATCAGTCCAAGGCTCATTGTGTGTTATTTTATTAGTTTGTAAATATACTAATT
This sequence comes from Chryseobacterium sp. FP211-J200, assembly GCF_001643375.1. Classification (GTDB taxonomy): domain Bacteria; phylum Bacteroidota; class Bacteroidia; order Flavobacteriales; family Weeksellaceae; genus Epilithonimonas; species Epilithonimonas ginsengisoli. The sequence goes on along the minus strand of NZ_LSHB01000030.1, from coordinate 62,810 downwards.
ATTATAACATTAGTACATTTATAAACTAAAATTTTAGCATTTTAAACAATTGTTTTAAAATTTCCTAATTATCATTCCAGTTATGTTAATGAACTCTTAAAAACATTAAAGTTTGAAAATTTAAGAGCTTTATGGAATCGTTATTGTGATTATCGTAACAACATTAAAAACAAAAAATTATGAAAACGGAAATGAAAATTAAAAGCTTGTTTTTTGGATTAACACTAATGACGACAGGTTTTATCAGCGCACAAACTACCACTACTGCATCTGCAGAAACAACACAAACTGCAGCCGTAACCAATCCGACAATTGATGCATTGGTGAAACAAGTCGCCGCAAAACCGGATGATACACAGACGTTAGTTACATTAGCAACAGCTTATCAGGACGCAGGAGATTGGAACTCGGCCATTGCAACTTGGAACAAGATAACAACGATTATTCCAGACTGGGCGCCAGCTTATTACAGCATCGGATACGCCAATCAGTCAGCAAAAAACAATGAAGGTGCAAAAGCCGCTTACGAACAATATATCGCTAAAGTAAAACCGGCTGAAGTAGATGCTTCCAAACAAAATTTAGCTTACGCATATTTCTTCATCGCATTCCAGGACAAGGATACCGATAAAGAAAAAGCAAAACAATATATCGCAAAATCTTTGCAATATGACGGTTCAAACCAAGATGCGCTCAACTTGAGCAAAAGCTTGATGAACTAATCAACACACTATTTAATTACAGAAAAGACGCTTAATTTAAGCGTCTTTTTTGGTTTAAGAATTCTCGTTGGAATATTTATTTTCAGGCGGATCTTGATTTTTATTATTTTTCTTTTTGTAGAAATAATAGGCAATTCCAGCAATCAGGAAGACCGGCCAAAAGGGTAGGAGGAAAAGTAAAATACTTCCGATGACGTCCCAGCCAGATGAAACTGCATCTAGGGATTTCGAACCGAAACTCTGATCTTTTTCAGCTTCCGTTGGATAGAGTTTGTTGCCGTACATTGTGATCTCTATGTCACACATTTTGTTTTGGTTGTAATCATTTCCAACAATTTCTACATTTTTGTTTTTGATACTTCCAAGATCTGACAATTCTTCTACCAGATAATCAAATTTTTGAAGCGGAACTTTTGCTGTGATATAATAAGTTTGAAATTCATCATTGCTAATTAAATTTTCAGTTTTGATGATTCCATCGTATTTTCTGATCTGATCTTGCACCAGCGCTTTTCCTGTGGCGATGTCATCCACATTGATCTCTATATAGCCTTTCTTCAACATCGAAGCTGGTTTTGGCGTGGAATCCTGTTTTGGTTTGTCCCTGTAGACGATTTTATTAACCGTTTTGGTAACAGGTTTCGGAATTTCTTTTTTAATCGAATTCTTGATGGAATCTATATTGGAACTCAGCTTCTTCTCCTCAATATCTTTTTTGAATTGTTCAAGATTCTCAGATATAGAATCGATCTTGTTTTTGCTATTTTCAAATGCTTTCTCGATTTCTTCTTTATTTTTGATGAGATCTTTCGCTTTTAGATTGACGGAATCTACTATCGTATTGGCAGCCGCATCAAATTTCTCAACACTTTCTGCCGTATTTTGAACCAATGAATCTGCATTGGCAATCGTGTTATTAGCTTCCTGTATATCTGATTTTTTACACATTGTCAAAGTACTCATAACCAGAATGGTCAATATTAATTTTTTCATGTTGTATGATTTTGTTGATGTAAAACTAATAAGCTTGTCAAAGATTGATTTGTAAATGAAATGGATTGTTCTTGTAATGTTTTAATTAATTATCAATCAGGTATTTAAACTTATTTTACAAAAGATTTACAAGAACTGATTTCAATTTTGAAAACAAAAAAATCCCGATATTCAGGAATTAAATTTTAAATTGCATTTCACAATCCATAATAATGATGAAAAAGTTATTGATCCTATTTTATTTTCTGACTTCCGTATTTTTCTTTGCTCAAAAGGATTTTGTTCATTCGATCACGCAAAAACAGCAGTTCATCAATTTGGCTGGAAAACCGTTGACGGACAAATTTACCAACATCAAATCTGTAAAAGTCGTTTATGATCATCCTTCAAAAAAGATGTACTTTTTCAATAGCGTGAAGTACAAATACCATCATAATTTCTGTGAAGAAGTGCTTGGATTTCCGGCTGGTTTGGAATCTTTTAATGACGTCAGTTACAATGGAACTGGCTATAGAAGGTATCTTTTGGGAAATCTCAATTACATAGAAAAATCCGACGATTGGGTTTTGGAATTGGCAGCTTCCGACCAGATGAATGCGCAACTCATTCAGTTTTTCTTTAATGAAGTCAAAAAGAATGTGTTCTTTGGTTCAAAGGTCAAATTCTACCTGAGCACACCAAGATTGATCGCGCTCAATCAAAAACAGACTTTGAAGATCCCAACTGTTTATTCTGATTTTATTTTCCAAAATCTTACAGAGCAATCTGTGGAAAAGGGTAGTGCGATTGGGATTTTGAAGAAATATGACTTGAAATCAAATCCAAAATTCTATCCGAATGAGAATGAGATCATCATTATCAACTCGACGCCGGAGATTATCCCGAATGTAAAAGCAATCATCGTTACGGAATTTCAAACACCGTTGAGTCATTTGGTTCTCTTGGCGAAAAATAGAAATATTCCTTTGTACGTAGATACAGAAGCTTTTTCGAAGAACAAGATCAATAATCTGATCGATAAAAAAGTAGAACTGGTCGTGAACGATGACAACTATAAATTGAATCTAACAACAAAGCCGATCAAAATCACAAAAGCAAAACCCAGAATTACGCTTACAAAGAATCTTGAAGTTAAAGATCTCATCGATCTCAATAAAACTTTGCCAACAAGTCCACAAAATATCATTGGTTCCAAAGCCACGAATCTTGGACTTTTGAAAATCGTGGAAAAGGAATTGAAAAACTTCAAAACGCCTGAGTATGCTTACGCGATTCCTTTCTATTACTATGATGAACACATCAAAAATAATCATTTTGATAAGGAAATTAGCGAGATCCTTGCGCTTCCCAAAGATTCAATTAGACTTATTGATGAAAAATTAAAGGCCTTAAGAAAAACCATCAAGAAATCGAAAGTTGACCCTGAACTTATCAATTTGGTAACGAATACTTTAAATCAGCAGAGTGAATTCAAGAATTTCAAATTCCGTTCTTCTACCAATGCGGAAGATCTCGCCGGTTTCAATGGTGCTGGTTTATATGATTCCAAATCGGCAAAATTGGGCGACTCAGTGAAAACGGTTGAGAAAGCGATCCTGGATGTTTGGGCAAGTTTTTGGAATGAGAGAGCTTACCACGAGCGAGAAATCTTCAATATCGATCACTTGTCTTGCGCAATGGGAATTCTGGTTCACCGTTCGTTTCCAGATGAATTGGCAAATGGCGTTCTGATTACAAAAAATATTTACCGCAACGAGTACAAAGGCATCACAGTCAATGTTCAAAAAGGGGAAGAATCCGTTGTGAAACCAGAAATTGGTGTCACTTGCGACGAGTTCTATGTTCACAACTTCAATTATCTGGATAATAAACTGAGTGTGGATTACCGCTCAACATCGAGCCTTAATGATAAAAAACCAATTCTTAAAACTTCGGAAATAGAGACCTTGTTCAAAATTTCGCCGAAAATCGAAAGCAGAATGTACTCGCTCTGGAAGAAATATAAAATTGCTGATAAACAAATGCCTTTGGATATCGAATTTAAAATCGTTGGAGCAAACAGAACGCTTTACATCAAGCAAGCAAGAGCTTATATGGATTAATAGGAAACTTTGATGATGACGACATTCTCGATCAGATTGATGGTTTTGATCTGATAACTGAAGGTTTTGAACTGGATCCTTTCGGACAGGAATACTCTCTTTTCAGTTTCGTCCAGGCTCATAAAATCTGTAGAAACGATGATCTCGATGACATTCTTTTCAGAAGAAGAAGGTGTTTTTTTCTCGAGGAAATTAAGGTAAACATAACACAGTACGATTACCAGATTGATTCCCAACAAAAACTCCAAATGGTCGATGGGCAAAAGGATATCCAACATAGAAAGCGTGATGGATACAAATAAAAAGATAATGGTCTGGATTGAAAAACTCTCAGTTCGGAATCGCAAAATCGAGAAAACGGCAAACAGTCCAAATCCAATTCCCACGGTCATTTCCACTTGTTTGAAGATCAAACACATAAAAAAAGTGCAAATGCTGACCAAGCTAAAAAGTGGATGCAATCTGAACCTTCTATTTTTGTTCGTGAAATAATAAATTGCGACGATCGAAATGCACAGAATGGCAAAACGCTCGATGATCTCTTGTGTTTCCAAGTTAAAAATTTCTTTAAAGATAAAATATTTATTGATAAATTTGGAAAAACGCAAGGTACATCATGACAAAAGCACTTCTTTACCTATCAATCTCAATGCTGTTTTTTTCTTGTAAAAAAGTTGAGAGCAAGCAAGCCAAGAAAGAAATCCCTCAGAAAATTGAAGTAAAAAAAGACACAATTTCTGAGAAAAAAATCAGTTTTGATAATTTTCATATTTATGATCTATATACGATGGAAAATGGTGAGGTGAATGATATATTCGTTTCATTGTCTGATGTTTATATGGATTCTATCACGGTTCCTCCTGACATCATAAAAAATCAAAAGAATATCCCGTTCGCAAAATTGAAACATTTTGAGCTGCCGCCATTCTACAGAGAAAAATTTCTCAAAGGAACCAAACTATCGGAAAATGATACGCTTTACCTCTACAATTATAAGGAAAATCATTTGAATAAATTTCCAATCAAAAGTCTGAAGGCTGTTGCAAACCTGAATTTCTACAGCAGCGAAGGTGAAGAGATATATGATGATGATTACATGATCGGTTTTCAGTTGTATGAGAAAGTGGACCGTGAAAGATCTATGGATAAAACCGAATATTCATTGGCTTATTTTGGAAAAGAAAATCCTTTTGCCGAGCAGAAATTAGAACCTGTAAAGTGGAAAAATGCGAACGCAAAAGATTTCCCCGTCAAGATAGCTTCGAAGCTTAAACTGGGAAAAACCTATCAATACAAGGTTGGAAATCTGGATTGCTATCTTCAGGATCTGACGTCCGAAAATGAGATCAGAGAACGGAAACTGGTCGTCATCAAAGGAGGAAAAGTGATCATGGATAAAACCATCACAAAAGGAGAAGGTGCAGAATTTTATCCGCTCAATTACGTCGAAGATGATGCTACTAATGAAAATCAATGGACGGGGAATCTCTTCAAAGGAAAACCGCCTGTTGTTTTTGGTTTTTTTTCGCAGTCTTTTGGTTGCAGTGCAATCACGTTTCTGGACAATTCCTATCCTGAACTATACAAAGACTGTGATAATAGACATTAGATGATAAATATTAAAGTGATGAAATTATTTTTCTTTTCAATTATTTTTCTGAGTACTTTGGCATGTTCACAAAAAACTTCCAGCAAATTGATCAACGAAAATCTGGACAATTTTCCAATAAGAGAATCATTGGAAGAAAAGGGGAAGTTCCAAGGTCAGGTCTATTCGGTCAAAAATTATTCGTCGGACAACTATCAAAAATCATCTGAAAAGAAAACCGTTGAAGGAAAAACGGTCGGTTTGCAAGATTACACGATCTATCGAAAAGATGGAAGAAGGAGTTTTCACAAAGCTCAAAATTTTGAGACCAAATATTATTACGATGAAACTTCTAATCATTTGATCTTGAGAGAAATTCAAAACAAAGGCGAATACGGAAAATCCCTGAATTCTGCCTGGCTTTTTTATGACAAAGATGGAATCCTTTCTGAAGAAATTGGGCTGGAGAAAAATGCAGATAAAACAACATTCGAAAAATACATCACTTATAAAATAAAAGATTCAGCTGATCAAAAGAAAATTACCATTTCGGAAATTGACGAAGACTCAAATAAAAATCCTGATAAGATCTACAGTTTTACTGATAAAAATCTAACAAAGGTTTCGCCACTTTTTCAATCCAAATTTCAAAAGTTATCGCTTCAAGACGGCATTTTCAAAGTAGATGAAATTGATGGCTATGTTTTCCCCGGACGAAAAGTGTTTTTCAAATACGATAAAAAGGGACACTTGATCTCTGAGATCTGGCACAATGAAGAAGGTTTGGAACGTAAGATCGAATTCGATTATAACTCAGATTATACCGAGAGTACAGAAACAATCTACCAGCAAAAAGGAACAGAAGTGGGTTCAAAAAAATTGACCAAATATGATCAATATGGAAATCTGACCTTTGATCAAACTACTTTTTATGACGGTTCAATTGGCGGACGCTTTGAAAATGAATATCACTATGATAAGGAAAATAATTGGGTCGTAAAAAAGATCTATTACAGCGATACTAATAATGGCGTTCTCCAAAAGAAAAAATTGCTGACGGTCGAATACCGCGAAATAACTTATTATAATTCCGACACCAAAGAACAATCTTTCACGCTTCCGAAAATTCCAGAGATCATCAATAAAATAAGAGCTGATATCCCGAACGCTGCTGACAAAAACCAAGCTCAACTCGATGAAAAAAAGCAAGCCATTGACAGTGATAATTATGATACCGAAATTACTAAGAAAGTCGCTGAGGACATCAAAGATTTTACGCCAAAATATTGGAAATTAAAAGCTACAGCCTACGGAAACCTGGACGATGATGGTGCGGAAGAAGCTGTGACCGTGTACGAAATGCCAAGTATAAGTGACGGCGACACGGAGCAGGTTCTCGCAATCTTCAAAAGAGAAAATGGAAAATGGAAACTTTGGAATCAGACCACTGCTCCTTTACTGACATCGGGAAGTGGTGGAATGATGGGAAATCCCTTTGATGGCATCTCGATATCTAAAAAAAGTATTGTTATTGATCATTTTGGAGGCAGCCGTGACAAATGGGCGTACACGCATCGTTTTCGCTTTCAAAATGGAGATTGGTATCTTATTGGAGCTTCTGTACATTACGGAGCACCCTGCGACTACGATGTGAAATTTGATTACAACATCAGCACAGGTGATGCGACTTATAAGAAAACCAAAGAAAATTGTGACACTGGTGAGATCAAAGTCATTGACTCTCAAAAAACAAATAAGAAGATCAAGCCTATCAAAATGAATTCATTTCAAGTGGGCGACAATGCCTTCGAATTTCCTAATTTAAAAGATGTCATTAATTATTAATAACAATCGAGCATGAATCTTAAAAGCACTTTCCTAATTATAATTTCCATCATTTCTCTCTCCTGCAAAAAAGAAGAGAAAGAGATTTCGACTAAAAAATCGGTGGAAAAAGATACATTAGTTGTTCAAGATAAACAAGTCACAGAAAGTCCTAGAGATCAAGTGCAACATTTGTTTTCTGCGAATGGCGGTTCTGTTTTGTATCTCAAAAATGGCGAGATCAAAGGTCAGGCCAGATTTGATACAGACGGCGATTTTATTACCGAATTGATGAAGACCAAAACCTACGGAAATTACATTGAGCACGAAGATTATGTGATTGGAAAACAACGTGGCGACACCACATTTTTCTTTAATGAATTTGGAAGGATTGATGAAGGCTGGAACATCATAAAAGGTATTTCCATAGAAAATCCAATGCAGATCGTTTCTTACAAATCGCCAAAAAATCTAGATTCAAAAGAAATAGAGACGATCTCGGAAACCCGACTGATCATCTTCGATCCGGAAACAAAAACCTTCAAAGATGAAAATTCACCAGAAGCTGATGCATACTTCACGGCAATGGACGACTGGAGTTTCTATTCGTCCGAATTGAGCGAAGGTTTTGGAAAACTGGGAATTCAGACAAAGCATTTGAGCAAAAGATATCTGAGTATCAATTCCCCCGATCGGGAAAATGTTATCATCGATACAAAATCAAAAATCAATGGAAATCTGGTGCTGGCTTTACTTTACAGAAAAGGCAAAATGCCAATTATAATACATTTGATTTTTAATGATAATAATATAGACGAAGTGAAGGCATATTTGAATTAAATTCGATTTGCAAAGGATTTATAAAAAAAGCACCCAAATGTTGGATGCTTATGTATATTCTAATTTGCATTATTAAACTCACTGATAAAATGCAACTTCACATTCGGAAACTTCTCCTGCGTCATCACGATCGTGAAAGATGAATCTGCAAGGAAAACCAATTGGTCATATTTATCTCTCGCTAGGAATCTTTGTTTCAATCTTGCAAATTCCTGGAATTCCTCAGACCTTTCGTCCGCTTCCACCCAACAAGCTTTATGGATTCCGATTGGTTCGTAGTTACATTTTGCGCCATATTCGTGCTCCAAACGGTATTGGATAACCTCGTACTGTAGCGCTCCAACTGTTCCAATGATCTTTCTGTTGTTCATCGTCAAAGTGAAAAGCTGAGCAACACCTTCGTCCATCAGCTGGTCAATTCCTTTGGCCAACTGTTTCGCTTTCAACGGATCATCGTTGTTGATGTAACGGAAATGTTCCGGAGAAAAATTGGGGATTCCTTTGAAACTGATCTTCTCACCAGCCGTCAAAGTATCGCCAATTCTGAAATTTCCAGTATCGTGAAGTCCCACGATATCGCCTGGGAAACTCTCGTCCACAACTTCTTTTTTGTCCGCAAAGAAAGCGTTGGGAGAGGAGAACTTCATCTTTTTGCCTTCTCTTACAAGCAGATAATTCTCATTTCTTTTGAAAGTTCCGGAAACGATTTTCACAAACGCCAGACGGTCTCTGTGTTTCGGATCCATATTTGCGTGGATCTTGAACACAAATCCAGTGAAATTTTTCTCTTCAGGTTTTACAATTCTTGTCGAACTTTCCTTTGGCTGAGGCTTCGGCGCAATCTCGATGAAAGCATCCAACAATTCTCTCACTCCAAAATTATTCAATGCAGAACCGAAGAAAACCGGTTGCAGATCGCCATTCATATAATCGTCGCGGTCAAATTCCGGATAGACAGATTCTACCAATTCCAATTCCTCACGAAGCGTCGCAGCGGCTTTTGCACCAACCAACTCATCAATTTGAGCATCATTGATGTCGTCAAACTTGATCGCCTCACCAACTTTCTGTTTTTTCTCTTCCAAAAATAATTGGATATTATTTTCCCAAATATTATAGATCCCTTGGAAGTCCGCTCCCATACCAATTGGCAAGGAAAGTGGCGTCACGCGAAGACCCAATTTCTGTTCCACTTCATCCAGAAGATCGAAGGCATCTTTACCTTCACGGTCCAATTTATTGATGAAAACCAGCATCGGAATATTTCGCATTCTACAAACCTGAACCAACTTTTCCGTCTGTTCCTCAACCCCTTTTGCAACGTCTATCACGACGATCACAGAGTCAACGGCCGTCAAAGTTCTGTAAGTGTCTTCAGCAAAATCCTTGTGACCCGGCGTATCCAAAATATTGATCTTGTGGCCTTTATATTCAAAAGCCAAAACTGAGGTCGCTACGGAAATCCCTCTTTGACGCTCGATCTCCATAAAATCGGAGGTTGCTCCTTTTTTGATCTTGTTGGATTTTACCGCGCCCGCTTCCTGGATCGCTCCTCCAAAAAGAAGAAGTTTCTCTGTAAGCGTCGTTTTTCCCGCATCGGGGTGAGAGATGATCCCGAAAGTTTTTCTCCTGCTGATTTCTTGTTCTAAAGACATAATAAAATTTGAGACTGCAAAAATCGTGTTTTTTATCGAATTCTGAAAGGTCTATATTTTAAAAATTTATTACTGTTTTTTTTGTAATTTTGGTAAAACAATAACTATGAAATTTGATTCTATTGATACATTTTTAAACTATGGAATTTTTGTAATTCCTGAATATCAAAGAGGATATTCTTGGGGTAATGAACAATTAACAGATTTTGTAAATGATCTTAGTGATGTCGAATATATTAAAGAACATTATGTAGGTACTGTAACATTAATAAAAAGTGGCAGTGAGCTTATAGGCATAAGTGATAAAAATAAATATGATATTGTTGATGGTCAACAGCGAATTACTTCGATACACATATTTTTAATTAGCTTGTACTATAAAATATTTGAGATAGATAAGGCAAAAGCTGATGATGAAATAATCAAGCAAGTTATATATAAAGGGAAACCTCTTTTAAGATTAAATAATAAAAACGATCAAGAATTTTTTAATTATTTATTAAATGAAAATAACATAAATAATTTAAAACAAAATAAAGATAGAGCAGCAACTAAAAGCCAAAAAAATCTATTGAACGCTAGACTCTTTTTTGATAATTACTTTAATAAATCTTCTATTAAATCTATTATAAATGTAAGACGAAATTTATTATCAAAATTTAAGCTCAATGTATTCGAATTGGAGGAGGAGAGTGAAGTTGGATTAATTTTCGAAACAATGAACGATAGGGGATTGCCGCTTTCTGATATTGATAAAATAAAAAATTATTTAATTTATTTATCTCATAAACTTAACGATAAATCTCTAGCCAAAGAAATAAATAAAAAATTTGGAGAAATTTTCACTGAGCTTATGCAAATAGATAATGGAGGATCAGTAAGAATTGAAAATCAATTTTTGAAAGATTCTTATATTATTTATAAAGGAGAAACTAGAAATATTAATGATATCCATCAAAGAGTGAAAGATATGATTTCACAAAGAGAGGTTTTAAAAATAGGTAGCTTATTTGATAATAATAAGCCTCTGATGAATAAAAAATTAGATGAAATTGAACAGTTTTCAAAATTTTTACACAGATGTTCTTCTAATTATGCAATGTTATTAAATAGGAATTTTGAAAATGAAGAGATTAATTGCGCTTTATTAAGATTGGATATTTTAGGAAAAACTGAAACTTTTTTACCATTGTTTCTCTCTATTTTATCACATAGAGGTTTTAAAAAAGATTTTTTAATACCAATATGTGAAATTTTAGAAATTTTCAGTTTAAAGATTTACGTTTTTGGTAATAGAAAATCAAATACTGGAAATTCAGTTATCAATGATTTTGCTCATAGGATATTTGTCAATAAATTGAATTTTACAGATTTAAAAAAAGAATTAAGGTTGCTTGTTACTAAGAATTCTAATACAACTGAAATTAGAAATTCAATTATAAATAATAATGCTTATAAAGTTCTTAGCGATAATACTGTGAAATTATTATTATATGACTACGAAACTTATTTACAAAAAGATTTAAAATTTAAATACAATATTGGATCACTCAATGAATTTTTTGCTAATAAAAAAATTTCTATTGAACATATTTTGCCTCAAAAATTACAGCCCGGTTTCACAGAAGCACCTAATAGCCAATCATTTGGTAATTTAGTACTTACTTTTGATAATAGTGTTTTAAATAATAAAAGTTTTTTACAGAAAAAAAACATTTATCAAAAATCTAATTTAGAGAGTGAAAGGCAACTTTTTTATTATGAAGATTGGAACGAAAAAACTATTAGAGAAAGAGGAAAGAAGATCTCAAAATTTATTTTTGAAAGATGGAGTATTTAATATGTCTTTTTAATTAAATTTATTCCTCAAAACTTGATACTCAGGATCCTCAATAATATTAATTGCCACCACATTTTCCGCGTTTTTTATCAACCGCAAACAATCAGAACTCAAATGTTTCAACCGAACAGTTTTCCCTTGACTTTGATAGCGTTCTGTAATTTTATTAAGAATATCAATCGCAGACATATCCACAATACGACTTTCCTTGAAATCTATGATCACTTCTTTTGGGTCATCCATCACATCAAATTTCTCAGCAAAAGTGGTCGTCGAACCAAAAAATAATGGTCCGAAAATCTCGTAATGCTTTACGCCATTATCATCAATATATTTCTTCGCTCGGATTCTTTTCGCACTTTCCCAAGCGAACACCAAAGCGGAAATAATGACACCAATCAAAACCGCCAAAGCCAGATTGTGAAGGAAAACGGTAATCAAAGTCACAACAACCATCACAAAAATATCAGATTTCGGAAATCTCTTGATAGCTTTGAAACTTGCCCATTCAAAAGTTCCGACAGCAACCATTATCATTACGCCAACCAAAGCAGCTACAGGCATTTTTCCAATCACCGGTGCACCAAAAAGGATGATGAAAAGAATAACCAAAGCGGCAACAATCCCAGACAGTCTGGCTCTTGCACCAGCCGAAAGATTGACCAAAGTCTGCGCAATCATCGGACAACCGCCCATTCCGGTGAAGAATCCGTTGAGAATATTGGCTGTTCCTTGTGCAACGCATTCTCGGTTGCTGTTTCCTTTGGTATTTGTGATTTCATCAACCAAATTTAAAGTCAACAAACCTTCCGTCAATCCAACGGTTGACATGATTAAGGCAAATGGGAAAATGACCTTCAAAACTTCAAAAGACATCTCGACATTCGGAATGTGAAACGGTGGAAAACCGCCTGCAATATTAGCAATATCATTCACTGTTTTAGTTTGAATTCCGAAAATCATTACCAAAGCAAAAGTGACCGCAATCGCCACCAAAGACGCTGGAATTTTCTTTGTCAATCTTGGAAATATTAAAATAACAGAAATCGTCAACGCAACCAAGCCTAGCATTATATACAAAGGACTTCCAAACAACCAATTTTCCGAACCTTGGATTTTGAACTGATTGATCTGCGACATAAAAATCACAATTGCCAAACCATTCACAAAACCGTACATCACAGGTTGCGGAACAAGCCGAATGAATTTTCCCAACTTAAAGATCCCCACAAAGATCTGAATGATTCCGGCCAAAACCACGGTCGCAAAAACATATTCGATGCCGTGGGAAATCATTAATGGAATCAAAACAATCACCGTTGCACCAGCACCACCAGAGATCAATCCAGGTCTTCCTCCAAAAATTGCAGTGACCAATCCCATGATGAAAGCGGCGTACAAGCCTGTCAACGGCGAAAATCCAGCAAGAATCGCAAACGATAAAGATTCCGGAATCATTGTCATTGCAACGGTGAGTCCAGCGAATATTTCGTTTCTGTAATTTACTTTTTGAGAGAAATCAAAAAGGTTGAGAACTTTCTGCATAAAAATTTGAAAATGCGAAATTAGTGAGAATTGTGGCAGGAAAGTTTATTCAGACAACTTCATTTTTAGATAAAAGACCAATCCCAATCCTATCATCACAATTCCAATACTGAATGGGAAAATATAATTCAGTCCAAAAATGTCGGCTACGCCACCAATCAACGGACCAGTGATTCCCAAAGAAATATCGATGAACAATCCATAGCCAGCCAAAGCTGAACCTTGATTGGAAGATGGAACAGTTTTCATCGCCATAACGCCCAGAGCCGGAAATATCAATGAAAATCCCAATCCAGTGATTCCAGCGCCGATCAATGCAAAATAAGGATGATTGGACAGGCTGATTATCGTTAAACCAAGCGTCTCTACCGCCAGACTCACAATCGCAACATTGATCCCGCCAAATCGGTTGATCGCATTACTAAAGACCAATCTACCTGCTACAAACAATATCCCGAAAACCGACAGACACATTGCTCCGTTTTGCCAATGATAATAATCGTAATAAAGCGTGATAAATGTAGAGATAGAAGCAAACCCTAATCCGCCCAAAGCCAGTCCCAGACCATAAGGTGCGACCTTACTCAAAACTTTCCAAAAAGAAGTTGGCTCACCTTCCGATAATTCTCCAGTTTTATTTTCTTTGGTATTTGCTAGAAAAAATCCTAAAATTCCGAGGACTACAATGAGAATTCCTAAACCATAAAAATTGAAATGCTTCACAATGGTCACACCTAACGATGCACCCAAAGCCAAAGCACCGTAACAAGCAACGCCATTGTAAGAAATGATCTTCGCCGTATGTTTTTCCCCAAAGGCCATTATTGCCCAGTTGATGGGACTCGCGCCAATCATTCCCTCGGCACAGCCTGTAAAAAGTCTTGTTACAATTAAAAATGATAAACTTACAATAGGGGAGAATTTGAAATAATAAGCCATTATCAATACCAATCCTGTAAAAGCGAAACTCAGCATACTAACAAGAACAGCAGGTTTTGGTCCTTTGCTATCGATGATTTTGCCAGAATAGGCGCGCATCAGAAATGTCATCACATATTGTAAACTAATGACAATTCCCGCAACCAGCATACTGAAACCAAGACCTTTGCTAATGAAAATAGGTAAAACCGATAATGATAATCCGATGATAAAATAACCTATAAATGTGAAGAAGACGTATGAAATCAGGGAATAAGAAATATTTTTGCTTTGTTCAATCGTTGCATCCATAACTCTAAAAATTAATCTGCAAAGATACTTCGGAAATCGATTTTGAAGAATTTTCTGATATTAAGAAATGGATAATTTTTGAAGATTCAGAAAGGTTTTTATTCTAATAATTTACCAAAAATCAGTAACTTTCGGCTTCTAATCAAATTAGAAGATTTTTTAAAACTAATTCCACCATCAATGACGAAGCTTCAGAAGTTAAAGAACGCCATTCAGTACATCATCAAACAACCAAGTTTACTCAATATTATTCTCGATCTGAATGATATTAGAAAACAAGAATTTCAAAAAAAATATCCTCAATTTTTAAGTCTTCCGGAAGTTTCTTTGGACGAAATTTCGGGCGGAAATTTTGAATCGAACATTGATTTGTGCATTTTGGACGGCGGTTCACTTCCGACAGATTTGGCTTTGTTAAAGACCTTATCTAAAGGAAAAAATTCTTATTTCGAAATTGGAACTTGGCGAGGAGAAAGTGTATGGAACGTAGCGAAAGAAATTGATGATTGTACAACACTCAACCTTTCCAAAGAAGAAATGGAAGCAATGGGTTGGAACAAAAGATATGCGGAACTTCACGGAATTTTATCCAAGAAAAATCCAAAAATCCTGCATCTTGAAGGCAACACCAAAACCTATGATTTTGCTGGATTGAATAAAAAATATGATCTCATTTTCATAGATGGCGACCATTCTTACGAAATGGTAAAACACGACACAGAAAAGGTTTTTCAGCATTTGGTTCACGACGAAACAGTGGTTGTGTGGCACGATTACGCCTACAATCCTGAGAAAATCCGATATGAAGTTTTCAAGGCGATTTTGGATGCGTTGCCAAAAGAATTGCATCATAATCTTTATCATCCGCAAAATACGATGTGTGCCATTTTCACAAAGAAAAAATATAAAACTTCAACGTTTGAAAGTCCGAAAACACCGGAAGTTTTGTTTGAAGTGAAATTAAAATCAAACCAATTTTAACTTGAAATTTCTCATCATTATTCCTGCGCACAACGAAGAACAGAGCATTGCTTCGTGTTTGGAATCTTTGCAAAAGCAGAGTTTTCAGGATTTCATTTGTGTGGTCGTGAATGATGGTTCAACAGATAACACTTCTCAGATCATAAATGATTTTAAGATTCAGGATTCTAGATTCAAGATTCAGGATCTAGAAATATCTGAACATCAACCAGGTGCAAAAGTGGTGAGAACATTTAACAAAGGTTTGGAATCTGTAGATTGGAAAAGCTTTGATGTGATTTGCAAATATGATGCAGACATCATTTTTCCTAGAAATTATCTTGAAAAGGTAAATCAAGTTTTTAAACAAAATCCGAAAGCTGGATTAGTTTCCGGTTTGGTTTACATCAGAAATTACAAGCAAAATCCAGAAATTAAAAATCTGAAATTACCAAGTGAAAATTTGTTTGATTTTAGCAATAAAAATCACGCTTGGGTTTTCGAAAATCTATCATCCAAGGATCACGTTCGTGGCCCGATAAAGGCTTATAGAAAGGAATGCTTTGAAGCTATGAATGGACTTAGACCCGTTTTAGGCTGGGACAACTTAGATGTTTTGCTGGCTAAAAAAAGCGGTTGGGAAGTTATAACCATTAAAGATATTTGGGTCAAACATTTGCGTCCAACAGCTTACAAATACAAAGACCAGAAAGCGGAAAAACTTGGGCAATATTTTTACAACATAGGTTTGAGTTTGCCTTTAGCAATGATCTCTTCTGTAAAGTCCAGTTTCAAAAACCGCTCTGCGAAAGAATTTTTGATCACGATCGGTTCATTTTTAAAACAAAATGAAAAACGCGGATTGAGTAATGAAGAAATCAAATTTATCCGGAATCTGCGATGGAAAGAGTTCTTTAAAAACTTCGGATTATGAAATTTTATTAAAAATGACGGACACAAAAAGAAAAGGCGCACGTTCTACAAAAGATATTCCTGCAGATATTTTGGAGCAACTGAATTCTGGAGAGATAGAAACCGCCAATCTTGTGGAATGGCTGGCTATCGATCAAACCATTTTGTTGAAAAATCTACTCAGAAAACACAATAGAGAACATTATTTGGAACCAATATTGTCCAATGTCGAGAATCTAAAAAAACAAACTGTAAATACCATAAACGAAGCGATTGGGACTGCACTTTTTGAGTTGTCGATTTCTAATAATGATGAAGAAATCTTATCTATCATTTCCATTCACAAAGCTGATGTTGTCCGCTGTTGGGCGACTTATACGATTGGAAAAAACCAAAACCTAGGTATTGAAGAAACTCTTGAAAAGATAAAAATTTTTGCTGCTGACAAACATTTTGGAGTCAGGGAAATTTCGTGGTTGGCAATAAGACCCAAAATTTTAAAGCATTTGGAAAAAAGTTTGGCAATCCTTTCTCAATGGACAAATGATGACGATGAAAACGTGAGAAGGTTTTCAACTGAAGCTACAAGACCGCGAGGTGTTTGGTCCGAGCATATCGAACAATTAAAACAAAATCCAGAAATTGCCTCGCCAATACTGGAAAAATTAAAATCGGACAAGTCAAAATATGTTCAGGATAGTGTGGGAAATTGGTTGAATGATGCAAGTAAAACTCAAGCAAAATTTGTGGAAGAACTTTGTAGAAAGTGGTTGCAGGAGAGCAATACAAAAGAAACAAACTACATTGTAAAAAGAGCTTTGAGAACTATTGACAAGGCAAAATCATAGAATGAAGACATGAAGAGAATCGCTTACATAGAACTCGATACACACGCAGAGCTTGCCAATAATTTCTTTGAATTGACGAAAAATTCAACTGACCTTTCTGTTGATTTTTATTTTTCTGAGAAAATCTACAAATTACTTAAACTCGAAGGGAAAAACATCTTCCTAACAGATTATTCTGAACTTTTGGAAGTCTTGAAAAAGAAGAAATATGATTTGATAATCATTGGAACGGTTCATCGGCATTTCAATTTTTATAAAGCGATTGTCAAGAAATATAATACGGCGATTGTGGTTCATAATCTGAACTTTACAAAAGCTTCAAGATGGGAATTGTTCAAAAGTATTTTCAAAAAAGACCGACAATACAGACTCAAATTATTCCTGAAAGAAGGATTTTTGGAAGCTCCTAAAGTTTACAAGAGAGCGAAATATCTTTTAGGAATTGATGAATTGATAGCCAAACAAAATGATTTGAAATTTCTGCCGATTATTTTTAATCAATTTAATTCTGAAACTTCGCAAAAAGATATAATTAGAATTGTAGTTCCTGGCGCAGTTTCTCAAAGTAGGAGAGATTATTATTCGTTCTTTGAAAAGCTAAAAAACTTTAAAGATATCAATCATAATTACGAAATTGTATTTCTGGGAAAAGCTTTTGATGAAGAATTAGAAAGATTAAATAAACTTGTAGATGAATCTCCTCAATTTATTAAAATTCAACACTTTGAAGAAAAATTAATACAGGGAGAATTTGATGAATGGATGTTGAAAACAGATATTTTATATTGCCCAATTCAAACCGAAACCGCGTTCTTTTCGGTTAAAGAAATCTACGGAAAAACTAAAATCAGCGGAAACATCGGCGACGCTATCAAATATGGAAAACCTGCGATTTTCCCGACCACTTATCCTTCTGATTTAGATTTTATTATGGCAGAACAAAAAGATTTACAATCTCAGTTTTCTGAGGTAAAAAACCTTAAATTTGATTTTAGCAACTATTCGAATGAAATTGTCTCTAAAAAACTTAAATTACTTCTTGAAAATATTTAATTAAAAAATATATTGATGAAAAATTACACTTTAATAGCCGTTGTTTCTTTGGTGATCTTGACTTTGATCCAATTGGCGTACATGTTCCAACGTTACGGCTTTTCGGAAAATGTCTATTTGGTAACCAATATTTTACAGATTCTGGCCTATGCAGGGCTTACTTCTTTTTTTGTCAAATTGTATCAAAAACAGAAATGATATGAACGAAGAATTTAATGAATTGTTCGATATCAAGGATGATGAAAAAGAGATTTCAAATCTTCCCGTTCCAAAGCAAAATGTCTTGGTTCACAGTATTATAAGAGTCGTTATTTTAATTGTTGCGACAGTTCTCATACTTGGACTATTATTTGTAGCTGCAATTGATGGTGAAATTGGCCTTGCCATTTTAGCGCTTGCGATTGTAATTGCGTGGTTTGGAATTATGATCGCCGAGGCAAAAAACTTAAGAAAGAAAAATAAAAACAACTTGGCCGATGCCAATAATATGATAATAGTTCTCGCGGTTGTAACAGTTTTGTCTCTTTTTGCCTACATCGCTACAATGCAATAAAGATTATTATTTCGCTCTCTGAAAACTCTTTCTCAAAACCACTTTTGACCTTCTCAAATGTTTGATGGAATTGAATCTAATTCTTTCATTATACAAAAACCAGCCACCAACACAACCAATCGCGCTTCCAATTAAAATCTCTAAAAATCTCATTTGCAACAAGTAATCGGGTTCAAGTGAAGTAGAACTTCCGGTTTCGGCGAGAAGAATTCCCATTGGTGTCAGAAACATCACGGCCAAAGCATAATGTCTTGTAATTAAAATTTCGACGATGATTTGAAGCGTGATGATGCAGATACAAATCCATAAAGGCGAAGTAACGTAAGAAAAGATTAACCAAGCAATTCCAAGTCCGATAGTTGTCCCGATAATCCGATGCAACCCACGTTTCCAGATGTGGTAACTATTGACGCCCTGCAAAACTGCCAAGCTGGAAATCGGAATCCAGTAAGGATAATCAAGATTGAAAAATTTACCCACAAAAACCGAAACCAACATACATATCCCGATGATAAAGGATTCTACAAGATTGACGTAAGGATTGATATTAAAAGTTGCTACATTTTTGTTAAGTTCTTTTTTAGAAATCAATAAACTGTAAATCAAACAAATAAGACAAGCACTAAGAGTTCCAATCGTGAAAATTCCAACTCGTTTTGGAATCAATTCAGGCGCGTGTGGAAGTCCGATTGCCATTGAGGCCATCATTATAAAGAAAAAACTCCCCGGCGGTTTTAGATTAAAATATCTTGCAACAAAATAAGCAACTGTCGATAAAATCCCAAAAACCAACGATGCAATCCAAAGATTAAAACTAAACGCCAATCCCAAACTGTACGAAATAATCATCCCAAAAGAACAAACAAACATCTTCATCATCGTCTCGATAAAGCCACTGTTGCTGGGAATATAAATGATGACCAATCCTGCAAGACTGGCTGTAAGCGCAGACCTGATGTCCCCCAAAAAGTAACCAAACATCAACGGAATTCCAACCGCAAGTCCCGCCAGAAAAGGAATATGCCAGCTTCTCGGCGAAGGTTTTAATTTGAAAAAGGAGAGGAGTTCGTTTTTAAGATAGTCAGATTTCAAGTTTTGATTTTATTAGATTTGATCGTGGTTTAGGGTTTCATTTTTTACAAGTGCAAAATTACCCATAATCGACCAAAATCAAATGATAATGGACTGGAAAATTGCATAAAAAACGCTATTTTTGTTATCTTAAAATTTCGAGAATAGAATGGATTATCTGAAAGGACTCAATAAGCCTCAGCTTGAGGCAGTTACCACATTACAAGGACCGTTGATGGTTTTGGCAGGCGCAGGTTCTGGCAAGACACGGGTTCTCACAATGCGGATCGCCCATCTGATAAAAAATGGAGTAGACCCTTTCAATATTTTGTCGTTGACTTTTACCAACAAAGCGGCGAAGGAGATGAAGGAACGTATCGCAAAAGTAGCTGGCCCAAGTGATGCAAGAGCGCTTTGGATGGGAACTTTCCACTCGGTTTTTGCAAGGATTTTGAGAAGCGAAGGCCATCATCTCGGTTATCCTTCCAACTTCACGATTTACGATATGCAGGACGCTTTGAATGTAATGAAGAAGGTCATCAAAGACTTGAACATCGATTCAGAAATCTATAAAGCGAAAAAAGTACTTTCGAGAATTTCTCAGTATAAAAATAATCTTATCACGGTCAATGCCTATTTCAACAATCCGGAATTGATGGAAGCCGATGAAAAGGCGAATATGAAACAGATTGGCAATATTTACAAAAAATATGTGGAAGTCTGTTTCCGAAATGGTGCGATGGATTTCGATGATTTGTTATTGAAAACCAATGAGTTGTTGACGAGATTTCCAGAAGTTTTGGCTAAATACCAAGACCGATTCCGATATATTTTGGTGGATGAGTACCAAGATACGAATCATTCCCAGTATTTGATTGTCAAGGCTTTGGCTTCAAAATTTGAAAATATTTGTGTGGTTGGAGACGATGCACAATCCATTTACTCTTTCCGTGGTGCGAATATTTACAACATTCTCAATTTCAAAAAAGATTATCCCGATGCAGTCACGGTTTCATTGGAACAAAACTACCGTTCGACCCAAAATATCGTGGATGCAGCGAATGTTGTGATTTCTAAAAATTTACAGCAATTCAAGAAAAATGTTTTCAGTGAAAATGAAGTCGGCGAAAAGATAAAAGTGTACCGAAGTCTTTCTGATGCGGACGAAGCCAACTTTGTTTCTGCCAATATTTTCGAAAAACATAACACGCAACAACGTCACTTCTCAGATTTTGCGATTCTGTACAGAACCAATTCACAAACCAGAGCGTTTGAAGATGCGTTGAGAAAAAAGAATATTCCGTACCGAGTTTACGGCGGATTGTCTTTCTATCAAAGGAAAGAAGTGAAAGATTTATTGGCTTACCTAAGACTTTTGGTGAATGAAAATGACTCTGAAGCTTTGGCCAGAATCATCAATTTTCCAGCGAGAGGAATTGGTGAAACGACTCAAAATAAACTGATTGTTTTTGCAGATTCTCAGAATGTGCCAACGACTCAGGTTTTGGACAATCTCGGTTTCTATGCGCCGCAATTAGGCTTGAATAATGGAATCATTACCAAACTCGGCGATTTCTGGGCGATGATAAAGGCCTTCCAAGTAATGCTAAAAACCGATAACGTTTACGATGTTGCGATGGAAGTAGCGAAACGAAGCGGACTCATCAAACTACTGAAGGAAGACCAAACGCCGGAAGGTATTTCCAGAGTTGAGAATATTCAGGAATTACTGAACTCGATGCAAGGTTTTATTGAGGAACAAATTCAAGTGGAAGGTGGCGACCCAAGTTTGTCCAATTTTATGGAAAATATTGCATTGTCTTCTGATACTCAAAATGATAAAGACGACGATACTAACAAAGTGTCGTTGATGACCATTCACTTATCCAAAGGTCTGGAATTCCCTATCGTTCACTTGGTTGGCTTGGAAGAAAATCTTTTCCCTAGCTTTATGAGTTCGTCCACAAGAGAAGAATTGGAGGAAGAAAGACGTTTGTTTTATGTCGCTTTAACAAGAGCCGAGAAGGAAGTTTTCTTCACTTATGCCGTTTCCAGATTCCAATGGGGAAAAATCACCGATGCAGAACCTTCACGATTCTTGAGCGAAATCGATTCAAAATATATTGAATTAATCAATCCTTTGAATGAGTTGAAATTCATCAACCGTTCTGGAATCGATTCCAATATTTTTGATGATGCGCCCTCTGAACCTCGATTTTTCAAAAAGAAAGAGGAGAAGAAAACGCTGGAAAGAAATATCAATGCGCCAGTTCCAAAACAATTGAAACCGGTTGCAACCGCCAGAATCATCAATCCTACGGGGCAATCTTCGCAAGATATAGAAGTGGGAGACAACGTGAGACACGACCGTTTTGGCGTTGGAACCGTTGAGTTTTTGGACGGAACGGACCCTCAAAACATCAAAGCAAAAGTGATTTTCAAAAATGAAGGCGAGAAAAATCTTATCCTGAAATTTGCGAAATTGACGAAAATATAAAGAGACAAGAATAAAGGCAAAAGATTCAAAAAATAATTTTTTTAACCACAAAAGTCACAAAAGAATTAGGTGAAACTAATTCTTAAGAAAGAACAAAAAAGAATTGCATTGATGTGATGCTTTTTTGAACTTTTGAAAAACTTAGAAAACAAGACAAACTTTTGTGACTTTTGTGGTTAATATTTTAATAATAAAAAAGCCAAAAGCAATTCGCTAGAAGCCAAAAGCAATACTATGATTCGAGCAAAAAACATACATAAATTTTACGGAACTTTGGAAGTTCTGAAAGGCGTTGACATCACGATAAAAGCGGGAGAAGTTGTTTCTATCGTTGGGGAATCCGGCGCGGGAAAATCTACGCTTCTTCAGATTCTGGGAACCTTGGACAATCCTTCTGACCCGGACAAATACGGAACCGACATCGCTTTGGATGGCAACAGTTTTCTGAAAATGAAAGACCGAGAATTGTCAAAATTCAGAAATAAGAATATTGGTTTTGTATTTCAGAATCATCAGTTGTTGCCAGAATTTACAGCTTTGGAAAATGTTCTTTTGCCATCCAGAATTGGTGGAATTCCTGAAAAAGAAGTTTTGGAAAAAGCACATTCATTGTTTGAAGATTTGAATATCGCCAGCCGATTGCACCACAAGCCGTCTCAACTTTCCGGTGGTGAATCTCAGAGAGTTGCAGTTGCGAGAGCTTTGATTAATTCTCCAAAAATCATCTACGCAGATGAACCGACAGGAAACCTCGATTCCAAAAATGCAGATGCGCTTCATCAATTGTTTTTTGATTTGAGGGACAAATACCATCAGACTTTTGTGATTGTGACGCACAATTCTGTTTTGGCGGAAAGTACGGATAGAAAGTTGGTGATGAAGGATGGACAGATTGTTTTGTAGATATTTTATTGATAGTTTGTGAAAAGAATTCTTAAACTTATACTGTTATTTATTCTTACTGTTTCAATTTTAGGAGCAATTTATTTTATTTCAAAATGGAACAAAATAAGTTATGATGAGAACATAGATAAATCAAAAGGAATTAAAATTCTTGACAAAAAAATATTTCAGAATTTTTTTTTAAATTCTTATTTAGCAAAAGTAAAAACTGATTTTGAGCTATTTGAAAATAAAAGTGATACTGTAAGTTTTAATTTTAATTCTACCTTAAACCCCAAATATCCAAATCTTCTAATTTTAAGATTTAACCGTGGAGACGGTTATTCGGGGATAAACATCAATGTTTTGAAGTATAAAAACTATTTTTATACAACAGCAGAATCATATACAGATGTTGTTTCTACTTCTGATTTTTTAGAATCCGAACCATATATTATAAAACAACAGAAATTGACTTTAAACAAATCAAATTATAAAAAGGGAGATAGTATTTATGGTAAAATTGAATTAGAAATAAAATTTACACCTAATGATTCTATTTATAATGCGAAGGGATATTTTAGAAGTCTGATTGAGTAACATCAATATTATTTTTTTGAAATTCCCGTTTAGTTTGATAAACACAATTTCTTGAAACCATTTTTACTATTTCTTCTCTCGTTTCTAATGATTTCCTGCGAAGTAAAATCTCAGGAAAATCATTCCATTCATTACGCAAGTCCTGAAGCGAAAATCTCTCAGAAAATAGCCGAATTAAAAGCGTTTTTGAAAGAATCAGATTACAATTCGGGTAAAGCTTTTTTAATAGATTTCTCAATCTCATCTTACAAATTCAGCTTTTTTGTAGTGGATTTGAAATCGGGAAAAATTGTACAAAAAGGGTTAGTTGCACACGGTGACGGTTCGGAAGATGGAAAAGTCAATGGTAATTTGAAGTTTAGTAATATTGACGGTTCACATTGTTCGTCATTAGGAAAATACGTAGTTGAGGAGAAATACAAAGGAAAATTCGGGATGTCATACCGATTGACAGGACTTGATGAAACCAATAGCAATGCAAGGAACAGAGCCATCGTTTTGCACAGATTGAGTTGCGTTCCGGATGTGGAACAGTCCGAAGAAATTTGTTTAAGTTTCGGTTGTCCAATGGTTTCCGATAATTTCTTCAAAATTCTGGAACAACATATAGATAAATCTGATAAAAAATTGATAATTTACGCCTATAATTAATTTTAAAACCCAGTACCAAAAACCTTGAACCTAAAATCCCTTGCGGAAGACGACCGCCCAAGAGAAAAATTCCTGTTGAAAGGGAAATCGGCAGTTTCGGATTCGGAGTTGTTGGCCATTATTATGGGAAGTGGAAATCGGGAAGAATCTGCAGTGGAATTGGCAAGAAGGATTTTAAATTCAGTAGAAAACAATTGGCACCGACTAAGTCAGCTTTCTATAAAAGATTTGACAAAATTCAAAGGTGTAGGCGAGGCAAAAGCCATTTCTATTGCCACAGCTTTGGAAATCGGGAACAGGAAGTCTCAGCAAGAAGTTTTGGAAAGGCAGCAAATCAGTAGTAGCCAAGATGCTTTCGAGATTTTGCAACCGCATTTGTCAGATTTGCATACGGAAGAATTCTGGACGATTTTCCTCAATCATCAAAACAAAATCTTGTACAAAACCTGTCTTTTCCGAGGCGGAATTGCGAGTTCTGTTGCCGATGTTCGTGTGGTTTTCAAAACGGCTTTGGAACATTTCTCCACCCAAATTATCATAGCACACAATCATCCTGCTGGCAGTTTGAAACCGAGCAAAGAAGATATTAATATCACTCAAAAGATAAAAGACGCAGGCAAATTATTGGACATCGATCTGCTCGACCATCTGATCCTGACTCAGAATAAATATTATAGTTTTAAAGACGAAGGTATTTTGTAATGATAGAAAGAATTAAGTATCAAGATATTGATTTTGAAAAATATAACAATTGCATAGAAAATTCTGTTCAGAAAAATTATTATTGTGAAAAAGAAATACTCGATTTCTTAAGCAAAAATTGGGAACTTTTGGTTTATGGCGATTACGAAGCCGTGATGCCAATTCCGTTTGTGAAAAAGACTTTTTTCAAGGTAGTTTTAATGCCTTTGTTCTGTCAGCAATTGGGGATTTTTGGAAAGTCTAATGAATTAATTAATGAAAAATTTCTAAAGTTTTTGAAGACCAATTATAATGTCATCAATTATAGTTTCAATTTTCACAATGACTTTGAAACCAAACTCGTTACAAAGAAAAATTTCTATCTTCCAGTTCAGGAATATGCTTTTCTCAGACGCAAAAAATATTTTAAAGGAAGAAAGTCAACTGTGAAAACCGCGCAATATCTCGAGTTCAGAGAAGTATTTGCAAAAAAGGATATTTTGGAATTCATCAAAAATAATTTCAAAGGTTTGGAAAAGGAGAGTGATATGGATTTCTTTATTCAGTATCTTTTGTTCCTGGACAAAAAAAAGCAACTAAAAATGTTCGGAAGTTATTATGAAGAAAATTTAACAAACGTGGCAGTTTTGATTGATAATGAAAACTATTTCTCGCTTCTGGGACTTCTGAATAACGAAGAACTGAAAAACCACAACGGCGCCTCTTTTCTGATAGACAGGATTTTACATTTGAATATCGAAACCAAAGCCTTCAACTTTATGGGCGGAAGCATCCGTGGCATCGAGGTTTTCTTCAAAAGTTTTGGCTCCGATCTGCAAGAATATCACGTGATTCAAAATTCAAAAAAAGATTTGATCAAAAATTGGCTAAAAATTTCTTAATTTTGCAGTCCGATTTCAGATATGTTTGATTCAGAATATTTTCCTTACGCTGTAGCCGTTATCATCGCATTGCCATTTTTGGTTTTTGCGAAACAGTTCGTGAACAGCTTTATCAGGTTCAAAAAACAGGAAATTAATTTCTTGGCAACCAAAACCAACAGCGAGATCAAACTTCAGGCTTTGGAAAGAATGACCTTATTTTTGGAACGTCTGAAACCATCAAATCTCGTGATGAAATTTGATAAAAACCTACAGCCGCACGAGTTTATCTTCCTTACCGAAAAAAACATCACCGAGGAATTCGAATACAATGCTTCTCAACAACTATACATTTCAAAATCGTCTTGGGAGGATATCATCACAAGCAAAAACAACATTCTTCAGAGCCTTCGCAAAACCTACGAGGAAATGAATGAGAACTCAAAACTGGAAGACTTCAAAACCGTTTTTCTAATGAGTTACCTCAATTCTGAAGACTATATCTCGGACACGATCGAGAATCTTAGAAAAGAACTTAACAAAATAATATAAACACTAAAAGATACATGATTCCAAATTTTAAAGCCCATCCGTGGCACGGGATTTCAGCTGGAGACAACGCTCCAGAAGTTGTAAACGTTTTCGTAGAGATCGTTCCTACAGACACTATCAAATATGAAGTTGACAAAGAAAGCGGCTACCTGAAAGTAGATCGCCCACAAAAATTCTCCAACATCATCCCGGCAATGTACGGTTTTGTACCAAGAACATATTGCGAAGAAGAAGTGAAGAATCTAGCAGTTGCTACTGGCGCAACAGACGTTACAGAGGGAGATCACGATCCTCTGGACATCTGCGTTCTGAGCTCGCACAATTTCACTTCAGGCAACATTCTTTTGCAAGCGATCCCAATTGGAGGTTTCCAAATGATCGACAAGGGCGAGGCAGATGACAAGATCATCGCAGTATTGGTGGAAGATCAGGTTTACGGTCACATCAGAGATATTTCTGAGTTGCCAACTGCTGAAGTTAACCGTCTTTTGCATTACTTCTTGAGCTACAAAAACTTACCAACTGAGCCTGCTAAAGTGAAGATCGACCTGATCTACGGCGCAGACCAAGCAAGAAAAGTAGTTGTGGCATCTCAAAAAGATTACACAGACAATTTCGTTGGCAAATTGAAATAATAGTTAGTCATATCAATTACAAATGCCATCTTTACTAAGGTGGCATTTTTGTTTAAATATTTTATTATCAGTTATTTGGGTGCCTTATCCGTCTTCCGTTCCCAAACCTAACGAAGTGGTTCGACGAAGTCAATCTTTTTTGCCTAGTTTTCCAGGCACAAAAAAGGATTTCTACTCAAGCTGGGGCGCGCTTCGCCCAGATTGAAGATTTGTTGATCATTTAGCTCCAGTTTTATATCTGAATGTCACACTCAGCGAAGTCGAGGTGTTTTATGAAAGCAATTAAAGAAGTTTTCCCGTAAGGAATAATCCCGCAACAGAAAAGTAGATGATCAAACCTGTAACATCCACAAGGGTTGCCACAAAGGGAGCAGAAGAAGTTGCTGGGTCCAGCTTCAGCTTTTTGAGAACAAATGGAACCATAGAACCAGATATCGTTCCCCAAAGTACGATGAGCATTAGAGAAACACCTATACTCAATCCTACAAAAGTCCAGTGTTCTCCGTAATCGAAGAGTCCGATCTTTTGCCAGAAAGCGATTCGCATGAATCCAATAATTCCTAAGATACTTCCTAGAAATATTCCCGTGAAGATTTCCTTTTTCATGACGTACCACCAGTCCTTCAAACCGATTTCCTGTAATGCCATTGCCCTAATGATAAGCGTTGCAGCCTGCGAGCCGGTATTTCCACCACTCGAAATGATCAATGGAACAAACAAAGCCAGGACAACCGCTTTCTGAATCTCATCTTCAAAATAACCCATGGCAGAAGCGGTCAACATCTCAGAAAAGAAAAGTACAATAAGCCAAAAACCTCGTTTCTTCACCATTTCAAAAATGGAAGTCTGTGTGTATGGCATATCCAACGCATCCAAACCTCCAAATTTTTGGATGTCTTCTGTATTCTGAGATTCGATTTGGTCTAGGATATCATCGATGGTTACAATTCCTACCAAAACGCCATTCTCTGTGATGATCGGCAAAGCACTTCGGTCATATTTTTCAAAGTAGGGAACTGCATCTTCCTTGGAAGTTGTGGTTGTGATTGCTACAAAATGGTCATCCGAAAGTTCAGAGATCAATTGATCTTCATCCGCCAGTAGGAGAGAACCAATTGTAATATCATCGATCAAAATATTCTTTTCATCAACAACATACAGGAAGTTAAGCGTTTCCACTTTTTTTCCCACTTTTTTGATCTGTTGCAGACAACGTTTTACCGTCCATTCTTTACGGATCTGAACGTAATAAGGTGTCATCAATCGCGCGATAGAATCAGCCTCATAACCCAAAAGCTTCAAAGCAACTCGTCGTTCTTGCGGATTCAGAAGGTTGATGGATGATTTGATCAATTCATCTGGAAAATCCTCAAAAAGCTGGGTTCTGTCGTCAGGCGACATTTCATTCAGGATATCAGAAACCTCGTGGCTTGCAATGCTTCTAATGGTTTCTTCCTGGAAATCAGGATCTAAGTGGGAGAAAACATCTGCTTTCTCTGACTTTGGTAATTTCAGAAATTGCAACAGACGTTCCTTCACTGGCAATTTGCTCAGTGATTCTGCAACGTCGGCTGGATTCAATATAATTTCTGGATTCTCGATCTTAAGGATTTTTGCATTGCAAAAGTATTAAAATCTGAAAGAATTCCTTTAGAAATAGATTAATATAATGTGAATAAAAATTAGTTTAGAATAGAAAAAACTTAGTTTCTCAATTCTTTGTCCATTTTTCTGATTGCACCTTTTGTTCCGATGATCACAGAATTGGATGCAGAACCTAATAATCTGCCATTGCCTTTGTAGGTATCGTACGAAGTTTCCATGATAAAATAACCATTGGAATCGTACAGCTTCATACTTACGATCACTTGATTGGAAAACACATACTTTCCAAACCCCACTTTGAAGTATTTCACCTTTGGTACCACAGCAATATCCGCATTATTGTTCAGACAGATCTCCTTGACCATTTTTGTATCCACGTCATCAAAGGAAATGGGCGTGTCCACTTGGAGATACTTGATATTTCCAAGCGCCTTCATCTTGTCGGATGTTGCACTGTAAAAAGCTGTGTAAGTTGGTTCTTTGATCTCAGTAATGTCAGGAAATACTTCTGGATTGAAGTATAGGACAGTTTTGATCTTAGAAACTTTGATATCTTTATTCTTGTATACCAAAGCATCTCCATAATTTGCGCAGGAAATCAGGAGGCTTGACAGATAGAATGTTAGAAAGAGAGAGAGTAGATATTTTTTCATTTGTTTTTTGCAAAATTACAATCAAATTTCAATATTTCAATCAAAATTTTAAGATTTTTTTAACAGAATTCAATCACGCTTATTTTAGGTCTTTCAATCATTAATCATCACATTTTTATTACTTTTGTTTTTATGACTTCAACAGACAAAAGATTATATCTCATAGATGCGTACGCCATGATATTTCGTGGTTATTTTGCCTTCATCAAAAATCCTAGGATCACGACAAAAGGTATCAATACTTCTGCCATTTTCGGTTTCACCAATTCTTTGATCGAATTAATTAAGAGAGATCGCCCAACGCATCTGGCTGTCGTTTTCGATGTGGGCCGAACAAATGTTCGCCACGATGATTATGCAGAATATAAAGCCAATCGTCTGGAAACGCCGGAACCAATTCTCTTGGCAAAGCCATTCATCAATGATATTTTGAATGCAATGCACATTCCAATCTTGGGAGTTGAAGGCTATGAAGCGGATGATGTCATTGGAACGATTGCCTGCAAAGCGGAGAAACAAGGCTACAATGTCTTTATGGTAACGCCTGACAAGGATTTTGCACAATTGGTGACAGATAAAATAAAAATCTACAAACCCAGCATGAAAGGTAGCGACATCGAAATCCTTGGTGTTGAAGAAATTAAGGCCAAATACGAGATCAACGACCCGAAACAGATCATTGATTATCTAGGAATGATGGGCGATGCTGTTGATAATATTCCAGGTTTGGATGGTGTTGGTGATAAAACGGCTAGAAAATTCATTCAAGAATTTGGGTCGATGGAAAATCTTTTGGCAAACACGCACACGCTGAAGGGAAAAATGAAAGAGAAAGTAGAAGCCAGCGCAGAGCGTGGCATTTTATCTAAAAAATTAGCAACGATTATCTGTGACGCTCCGATTGAATTCATCGAAGAGCAATACGATCTGGATATGCCAGATTTTGATAAAGTGAAAGAGATCTTTGACGAATTGGAATTCCGAAGATTGTACGAGAATCTTTACCGCGCATTTTCAAACAAAGAATATGTGCAAGAATTGATGGAAGTTGAAAATCCTAATGACGGAAAAGTTGAGACATCCAATGCGCCAAACAAAAATGGAATGATGGATATGTTTGCCACTTTCGAACAGCTAGACCAGGCAACCACTACAAAATCAAACATCGAAGGCAACGACCATCTCTATCAATATATCAATGATCCAAAAGCGCAGAGAATTCTTTTAAACAATCTCCTCAAGCAAAAATCGGTTTGTTTTGATACAGAAACGACTTCGCTCAATGAGTTGGAAGCGGAACTGATCGGGATGAGTTTCTCTTATAAAAAAGGTTTAGCTTATTATATTCCAATCTCTGAAAATAGGGAAGAAGCACAAGAAACGATCGAACTTTTCCGACCATTTTTTGAAGCTGAAGAAGTTTTGAAAATTGCTCATAATCTGAAATACGATGCAAAAGTTCTTCAGAATTATAATATCGATGTTAAAGGTAAAATCTTTGACACCATGATCGCACATTACCTTTTGAATCCCGATGGCCGACACGGAATGGATTATCTGTCCGAGATGTACCTCGATTACAAACCAGTTTCCATAGAATCACTTATTGGTAAAAAAGGGAAAAATCAATTGACGCTTCGTGAAGTTGATATCGAAACGCAAACGGCTTATGCTGCGGAAGATGCAGACGTGACGTTTCAATTATATGAATTGTTTGCGCCACAATTAGCCAAAGAAAATTTGGAAGAATTGTTCTACAATGTCGAAATGCCCTTAATGCGTGTTCTTGCGAAAATCGAATTGACGGGCGTAAAACTCGATAACAATTGGTTGGCGCAAGAAAGTATCGATTTGGAAAATGACCTTCGCATTTTAGAATCCAAGATCTTTGAATTGTCTGGAGAAAATTTCAATATGAATTCTCCGAAACAGCTGGGCGAAATTCTTTTTGATAAAATGCAATTGGATCCGAAAGCTAAAAAAACAAAAACCGGACAATACGCAACTTCTGAAGATGTGCTTCAAAAATTGTCTTCGAAACACGAGATCATCGCTTCGATTCTGGAATACAGAACTTTGCAGAAATTGAAATCAACCTATGTTGATGCGTTGCCAAGTCAAATTGATAAAAAAGATGAACGTGTTCACACGACTTTTGCGCAAACTGTCGCAGCAACAGGACGTCTGGCAAGTGTGAATCCGAATCTTCAAAATATCCCGATCCGAACTTTAAGAGGACAACAGATCCGTGGTGCATTTGTTTCTGATGAAGGAAAAAAGATCATCTCCGCCGATTATTCTCAAATTGAATTAAGATTGATTGCCGAAATTTCCGGCGAGCAAAATATGATCGCTGCTTTCCAAAATGGTGAAGATATTCACGTTTCGACGGCGGCGAAGTTGTTTGATATTCCATTGGAAGAAGTGACGAAAATCCAAAGAGGTCAGGCGAAAACGGTGAATTTTGGAATTATTTATGGTCAAGGTGCCTTTGCCTTAGCCGAACAAACCGGACTTTCCAGAACCGAAGCGAAAAAGATGATCGATTCTTATTATGAATCTTATCCGCGTTTGAAAGAATATATGGCAGAGCAAGTCAAGAAAGCTCAGGATCTAGGTTATGTCCAAACGATTCTTGGTAGAAAACGCCATTTGAAAGATATCAATTCCAGCAATTTTGTAGTTAAAGCCCACGCCGAAAGAAACGCTGTGAATGCGCCAATCCAAGGTAGTGCAGCCGACATCATCAAATTGGCAATGATAAAAATTGATGAAGAATTGGAAGCTCAAAACCTTCAAACCAAAATGCTTTTGCAGGTTCATGATGAACTACTTTTCGAAGCACCGATTGATGAAGTAGATGTTGCGATGTCATTAATTAAAAAAGAAATGGAATCTGCATTCGTTACGACAGTTCCGCTTTTAGTCGAAGTTGGTGTTGGAAATAACTGGTTGGAAGCGCATTAATTATAGTATTAATTTTTATCTTTATTAAAATTAAAAAACATACAATATGAAAGCAGTAGTATTTTACGAACACGCCACTGACAAAACAATGGATGAGTTTATGGCCGTTTTTCCACGCCACGAAGTATTGGAGGAAGAGTTCATCAAGTCTGGAAAAGTTTTGGGAACAGGCGCTTTTGCCAATGAGGGAGAAGGTGCAATGGCAATCTTCATCAATAAGGAAGCTGCGGAGGAATTTGTAAATGGTGACCCTTTTGTTCAGGAAGGTTTGATTGCAAAAGTGACCATCAGAGAATGGAATGATGAATTAGCTTAAAAATTCAGAACTATGATTTCACTGGTTATTCCCAAGCTTCCTTTTATCAATAAGGAAAAGACAATTGATTATTATTCGAAATTAGGTTTTGAATTGGTTGCAGACCATGGCGATTATCTGATCACGAAATATCAGGAATTGGAGATCCACTTTTTTAGCTTTGAAAATTTGGTTCCGGAAAAATCGGATTTTATGATTTATCTGAGAATTGAAAATGAGATTGAAAAATTGTATCAAGAAATTCAGGATCAAGGCATTGAAATCCATCCCAACGGAAAATTGGAAACAAAACCTTGGCATATTAAAGATTTTTCGCTGATCGACCCAAGCGGAACATTATTGACTTTTGGAGAGAAAAATTAATTAAAAATCATCAATTATGATAGAAAATACCACATCTGTACCTTTTCTTGTCGGTTCCGTATTTCTGTTCGCAGGAATTCTGATGTTTGTGTTTCCTCCAAAAAAGATCAATTACCTCTATGGTTACAGGACAACAAGTTCTATGAAAAACTTGGAGCGATGGAATTTTGCTCAAAAGTTGTCTTCCAAATTATTGATGGTCTTCGGGATTCTACTTCTAATAACAGGAATTATAGGCTTATTTTTCTTTTCAGATCAAAATGTGATCAATACGATCGGAATAGTAGAAACAATATTACTGGCCATCTTTTTATTTGTTAAAACCGAATTTGATTTAAAGAAAAAATTTGGTAAAACTTTGTAACAATCCTTTTATAACACCGACTTAATACTAAATTTACTTTATGAAAAATATAAAACTATACGGTTTCCTTGCTGGTTTTGCGTTGTTGCAAAGCTGCTCGGCCGCAAAAAACTTCACTTATGAAGGCAAAGGTTTCAAAGACGCTTATAATAAAATTAGTCTTGAAGATCTCAAAACAAACCTTTATGTGATTGCTGCCGACGATATGGAAGGTAGAGATACGGGAAGTGCAGGTCAGAAGAAAGCCGGCGTTTATATGATCGAGCAATATAAAAAATATGGTATCGGTTTTCCTGAAGCTTTGGGTTCGTACTATCAAAAAGTGCCTACTGAAGCGATGAAAAAATATGGTGAAGCCTTGCCAGATTCTGAAAACATTCTAGCCTATATCGAAGGAAGTGAAAAGCCCAATGAGGTGATTGTCATCTCTGGACATTATGATCACGTTGGAACAAAGAATGGCGTTGTTTACAATGGAGCAGACGACGATGGAAGTGGAACTGTGGCGGTAATGGAAATCGCAAAAGCCTTCCAGGAAGCTAAGAAAAAAGGTTATGGTCCAAAACGTTCCATCCTTTTCCTTCACGTGACAGGCGAGGAGCACGGACTTTTCGGTTCCGAGTATTATTCTGACAATCCAGTTTTCCCTTTAGCAAACACAGTTGCTGACCTTAATATCGATATGATCGGGCGCGACGATCCGGAAAACAGAGGCAAACAATATGTGTACGTGATCGGCTCCGAAATGTTGAGTACAGAACTTAAAAAGATCAATGAAACTGCGAACCAAAAATCTGTCAATCTGGAACTTAATTATAAATATGACGACCCGAAAGATCCACAGAGATTATATTACAGATCAGACCACTATAACTTTGCAAAGCATAATATTCCAGTGGCATTCTTCTTCGACGGAATTCATGAAGATTACCACAAACCATCAGATAAACCTGATAAAATAGACTATCCACTGTTGCAGAAAAGAACGCAATTGGTTTTCACTACAGCTTGGGAATTGGCAAACAGACCAGAGAGGATCAAAGTTGATGGGAAGAGTAACAGATAGAGTTTAGAATCTAGAAATTAGATTTTGAATTTTTTATAACAGAAAAGACGACAGAATATGTCGTCTTTTTTGTTTTTATTTGATCCTTACAAAAGTAAATCAATTAGTCAAAGTCCGATTTTGAAATAGTAGTGTTCGAACCGTCCAAAAATCTGTACAGAAAAGGCGCTTTGTTAGCAGAACCACTGTAATGTTTTTCCAATCTTTCCAGGATGTTCATTCCGAGGATCTTTCTCTGGAAATTGTTGCGTCTGAGCGGTTCTCCAAGGATGGCTTCATAAAGATGTTGCAACTCTTTCATCGTAAATTTGTCCGGAAGAAGATTACTTCCCATCACCTGATAATCAATATTTTTTCTGAGATAGAGTAGTCCTTTTTCTATCATTTCCTGGTGATCGAAGGCCATGTTTGGTAACTCGCTGACATTGAACCATTGGCAAACTTCATTGAAGGAATCTGGGAAAGTGTAGGTCAAAGTATAATCTATTAAGGCACAATAACCTACGGAAATAAAACGCTGATAGATCCAGTGATTTTGGTCCACTTCGATATTTCTATTTTCAAGTAGTTTTTGATGTGTATTGTTTTCGGTTCTTTTGATGTCTCCAAAGGTATAAAATTGCTCCAAAAATACGTCCGAAAGGTGTGTTCTTTCGTATAAAGTTCTAGCAGCTGCGTCATTCAGATTCTCATCATTGAAGATAAATCCGCCTGGAACAGACCAGAGATCAAGGTCATGATATTTCAGGAGCAGAACCTTCAGCGTATCCTTGTGAAACCCGAATATCACACAGTCCACAGAGACGTGTTCTACGAAATCATTGGTGTCTATTAATTCTTTAAGATTTTGTTTATTCTTGGTGTTCTCGGTCATAGGTTATTGGCGTTTTATTTAGGAAAAAAGTAAGGCCAAATATAATTAATAATGGTAATAAAATAAATAAAGGGTAAAAATTACTTACATCTTTGTAAAAAATGATTGCCATATAGAGCGATCCTACAGAACTTCCCAAAGAGGAAAATATGACAACGATTGATACCAAAAGGTGCGTTTTTTCTTTCGGAACCTTATTCAATATCTCAGAGTTGTAAAGTGGGAAAAGTGGTGCAAGGAATAGGCCAACCATTGGCATTAGGAATATTAATGAAAATTTGAAATCAACGTAGAAATAAGAGATCAATACTTGGCAAATTCCTAATATTACGAAGACCATGAAAAGACAGACCAATACAAATCTGAACCAATGAAACCTCAATATCAATCGACTTGTGATCAATCTTCCAACAAATGAGAATAAGGCCAAAAATGCAGAAGCCTGCAATGCAAAGTAAGAATTGATCTTCAGATTATTCTTGAAAAAGCTTGGAAGCCAGGAATTAAAACTCTGTTCTATAAAAACCATGAAGAAGACGATGATGAAAAAATAAACGAGCTTTGGAGTTAGAAAGAATTTCCACTCGCCGGATTTTTTTCTATGATCATTGTTTGGTTCTTCATCTATTTTTGCAGCTCTCAGCATCAGAAGTGTGATGATACTTAGAAAGGCAATGATCCAAAATCCAAACTTCCAATAGTTTGCATAAGAACTGGTCAGCAATGTTCCGAAACCAATATTCACGAAAAATATCCCAAACATAAATGAAGCGTCCACACTACTGATTGCACTTGACAATTGCTCATCCTTAAAATTATTCTTTATAATACTGAAGACGGAGATCTTCGCCAACGCAAAACTGACGCCCACAATACTCAACCAGATCTTGAAGAACCAAAATGCATCTACCAATGGCAGTGCGATGCAACTTACCAGGATAAAGATCAATGAGAAAATCAATGCGTTTTTGTTTCCTGTCTTAGCGATCAGGTTCACACAAAATAAAGACATGATTGCCATCGGAATATCTTTGAAAGACTCCAAAACACCCAAACCTTTGTAAGAAACCTTCTCCGAAAGTTGGAGTATGATCACGCCCATGCTGTTCAATAACATAGAGAATATCAGAAAGCTTAACATGAGCGGTATCTTTATTCTATTTTTATTAACATTCATTTAATCCAAGTTAACTTATTTTTAACATTCACTCACTTTTTCAGGGATTTCAAATGTACAAAAATTAACGGAATTTATGATAAGTACCTCACTGAAAATCCCATCAATAAAAGGAAAACAAAAAAAATAAAATTTTATTTTGTGATGTGAAAAAATAAATTACTTTTATTGTCTCAGTTTGAGATTAACAAAAATTAATTAAAATATGAACTTAAAGTATTCAAAATGTCTTGGGCTAGCGGCTGTTCTCTACTTTACAGCCAACTACTCAGCTCAACAACGGGTAAGTGACACGACTTCTAAAGAAAAAGTAATAGAAGAAGTCGTGGTTATCGGTTATGGGACTCAAAAGAAAAGTAATGTAACAGGTGCAATTGCTAGCATAAAAGCTTCGGATATTGAAAACATTCCGGCAGGAAAGCCTGAGCAAGTGTTACAAGGTAGAGCTGCTGGTGTATCGGTAGTTACGAACTCTGGACAACCAGGTGCCGCAGCTACGGTGCGTGTAAGAGGAATCACCAGTTTCGGTGCAGGAAGTAATAGTCCTCTTTGGGTAGTTGATGGTATTGTCGTGGATAATATTGGATGGTTAAACCAGTCCGACATAGAAAGTATTGAAGTTCTAAAAGATGGGGCTTCATCTGCAATTTATGGGGTTTCTGCGGCCAAAGGAGTTATTCTTGTTACCACTAAAAAAGGCAAGAAAGGGAAGCTTGGTCTCTCATATAATGGATTTTATGGATTTGGAAATGCTGCAAAAAAATTAGATCTTCTCAATGCTACAGAATATGCTACAATTATTAATGAAGCTTTTTCCAATGACGGAAAACCAATTCGCTACGCAGATCCATCAAAATTTGGTAAAGGTACAGATTGGCAAGACACTATTTTTGGAACGGGCGAGAAATCAAATCATGAAGTGAGTATTAATGGAGGAAATGAGAAATCTACATACTATGCTTCATTTGGATATTTTGATCAAACTGGAATTGTAATGAGTGATATCTCATATTACAAAAGACTCAATGCAAGATTAAACTCAACACATAAAGTTACAGATTGGTTGACAGTTGGGCAGACTTTTGCGTACACACATACAAAATCTCAAGGTATCAGTGCAAATGAAGAATATGGTGGTCCTTTAGCTTCTGCTGTTAACTTAGACCCTACAACTCCTGTTGTCGTAAAAGATTGGTCTATGGTAGATCCTAGTGGTTACACAAATCAATATATAATTCGTGACCCTAATGGAAATCCTTATGGAATTTCACAGTATGTAAATCAAGAAATGACCAATCCAAGGGCTTTTCGTTACATACAACAGGGAAATTATAGCTGGTCTGACGATTTAGTTGCGAATGTTTTTGCTGAATTAAAACTTCATAAGAGCCTTACATTCAAAACGAGTTTAAATGGTAAAAAATCATATTGGGGAAGTCGTTCGTTTATGCCAAAATATTATTTAAGTCCTAACTACAGTAATACTGGTTTTAATAGCTTGAATAAGGTAGATGAAAATAAATTCGAATGGAGTATGGAAAATACTTTGAATTATCAAAATAGATTTGGTGATCATAATTTGAATGTATTAGTAGGACAAGGGGTGTATAGATATAATATCTCTGGCGGTACTAGTCTCACATACACTAATTTACCGATTGATAACTGGCAGGATGCCTCTTTCAACTTCAATATTCCTCAAGATGATATTACAGCAACTGGATGGGATGGGATACAAACACGTAAAGCATCTTATTTTGGTAGAATTATTTATGACTATGCAGATAAGTATCTATTTACGGGAACTATTCGTAGAGATGGTTCATCAAAATTTGCAACGAAAGAACATTGGGGAACTTTCCCATCTATGTCTATTGGTTGGAATGTTAATAAAGAAAACTTTTGGCCAGAAAATAAAGTTGTCAACAATTTGAAACTTAGAGGAGGTTATGGCGTTTTAGGAAATGATGAAATGGAAAATTTCAGATTTGCTAGTTTCATGGTTTCTGGGAGTAATTACACCAATGCTGGCAACAATATTATTATTGGATATGCGCCAAGTACAATGGAAAATCCCAATTTAAAATGGGAAGAAACCAGCCAGTTAAATATTGCTGCTGATTTGAAATTATTCAATAATTTTACATTGACGGCAGATTGGTATAAAAAGAAAACAACCGACATCCTAAGACAAATTAATATTCCTGGTTATGTAGGGGTTCCTAATTTACCATGGTCAAATGTTGGAGATATGGAAAATTCAGGACTTGAGCTGGAGTTAGGCTACAAGAAGAACTGGAATGACTTCGGAATCTCTGTCAACGGAAATTTTGCCACTATAAAAAACAAAGTCCTTCGTTTAGAGGATGATATTGACTATTTCAACCTTGCTTCTTTCCAAACCATGGGAGCCGTATCTAGAGTACAAGTTGGTCAGCCTTATGGTTCTTTTTACGGTTACACATATAGCGGAGTATTCCAAAATCAAGCGCAAGTCGACTCCTATGTCAACTCAAATGGAGAAAAATTATTGTCTAGTGCAAAACCAGGAGACTTTATTTGGCAAGACAGTAATGGAGATGGAAAAATTGATGATAATGATAAAGTCAACTTGGGAAGTTCTATCCCAAAATATACTTTTGGTTTGACTGTAAACTTGAACTATAAAAATTTCGATTTTATGGCGTTTGCACAAGGACAGGCAGGTAACAAAATATTCCAGGGTCTTAGAAGATTAGATATGCTTGACGCAAATTATCAAACAAAGATTCTAGATCGTTGGACTGGTGAAGGATCTACAAACGATAATCCAAGGGTTACTAGAGACGATTCTAATCATAATTATTCTTGGATGTCTAATTATTACCTTCAAAAAGGAGATTATGTTCGTTTAAAAATTATTCAATTGGGATATACTATTCCTCAAGACGTTACAACTCGATTTGGGATGAGTAAAGTAAGGCTTTACATAACAGGAGAAAATGTATTTACTTTCACAAAATATACTGGCTATGATCCAGAGATTGCAGGAAGAAATAACTCCGAGCAAGATATTATTGGGGTTGATAGAGCTTATTATCCACAAGCTAGAACATTCTTAATAGGTGCAAATATTCAATTTTAATTCTTAAAAAAATGAAAAATAAAAATTTTTTATATAAAGGACTCGCCATCACATTTCTAACTGGTTTGAGTTTTGGTAGCATTGCATGTAATGATGCATATTTGGATGATGTCCAAAATTTAGGCTCTTTTAATACGGATCTCTATTTTCAAAATGAACAGCAGTCTTTTAGTGCACTAGTCTCTGTATATGATATATTAAGAAAATATTCTGGTGGTTTTGAAAACTCTGTTACATTCTTTAATGCCGGATCAGATGATTTTTATTCAGGAGGTGGCAATTCTAATGATGGTGCAGGTATTCAGGGACTAAATAATTACACAATAAATCCTAATACTATGCCCGGAAGTTACTGGAAAGATTATTATCAAGGTATTGCACGAGCAAACTTGTTAATAGAAAAGGTTCCTGGCGCAAATATGAGTGATGATTTGAAAAAGAGATACACTGCCGAAGCATTAGTACTTAGATCTTTGTATTATTTTGAATTGGTAAGAATGTTTGGAAACATCCCTTTAATAGTTAAGTCTATAAAATTTGACGATGATTATTGGAATATACCGCAAGCAAAACCAAGTGAAGTTTATGCTCAGATTGAAAGTGATATCAATTCTGCGATTCCTGATTTGATGATGACAGCAACAGGAAATGATAAAGGTAGAATAACACAAGGAACAGCCAGAGCAATATTAGGAAAAATTTATCTTTATGATAAAAAAATGCCAGAAGCAGCAGCGCAATTTTCAGAAGTAAATGGTGTACCTGGGGGAACAAGCCAATACGGATATAAGCTTGTTTCAAATTATGCTGACCTATTCAAAGTCGGTCCGGAAACTTCTGACCCTTATAAATTTTCGACAGAGTCTATATTAGAAGTTATGCACACTAACAAGGGAAATTCTGATTGGGGATTCTGGGGACAAGGAAAAGATGAGGGTAACTCTATCAATGTTATGGTGGGACCACGTTCTTATTCTTTAAAGGATATACCAAATAACACTGCACCAGACATCTATTCTGGTTGGGCATTTAATACTGTAACTGAAGATTTATTTAATTTTATGCAGGGAGATCCTAGATTAAATGTAACCATATTCAATGCAAAACAACTAGTTACAGAAGGAAAGATATCCTACAGTCCGGCTTACGCGGATACCGGATACTTTTTAAATAAGTATTTACCTACTAATGATTTGCGAAGTTCTTTACCTGGTTCGGCAGAACTTAATTTCCGTCAGAACTATGTTGCAATACGATTAGCCGATACTTACTTGATGGAAGCTGAAGCTTTGGGAGCAACAGGGGCAAGAGCGCAAGCATTGTTAGATGCTGTTAGAGGTAGAGTAGGATTAGCATCAGTTCCTGTCTCTTTACAAGCAATCAAAGATGAGAGAAGAAGAGAGCTTGCTGGTGAAGGCCACAGATGGTTTGATCTTGTAAGATGGGGAGATGCTCCTTCCAAATTAGCTTCAAAAGGATTTGTCAGTGGTAAAAATGAAATTTTACCTATTCCATTTAATGAATTGCCTAATACAATAATGAATCAAAATCCTCAATATTAATGATCAGTTTCACATCAAATTATTTTCTTAAAAGTGCTGCAGTTTCTGCAGCGCTTTTTTCTGTTCTTTTTTGTACTTCAAAGAGTTCTGTTTCCGAGCGTTCAGACCACGCACAGGTATGGATTACCACAGCCGACGAGTCCACAAAACTTCAAAAACAAACCGACATCATTTTCAATAATGTAACAAACAATTATCAAACGTTGGATGTGGATGCATCGCAGAAATATCAGACGATTGATGGTTTTGGTTATACGTTGACTGGAGGAAGTGTTCAAGTGATCAATCAATTATCTGCAACGAAGAAAGAAGAATTACTGCAAGATATCTTTTCTAATAAAGAGAATTCTATCGGAGTAAGTTATATCAGATTAAGTATTGGCGCGTCGGATCTTAACAGCACCGTTTTCTCATATGACGATATGCTAGCAGGTCAAACGGATGTTTCTCTAGCGAATTTTTCCTTAGCCAAAGATCAAGCTCTGATCGATATGTTGAAGAAAATATTGACTATCAATCCAAACATCAAGATCATGGCTGCACCGTGGGCGCCGCCAGTCTGGATGAAAGATAACGGAAGTTCCATCGGTGGAAGTCTTCAGCCGCAGTATTATAATGTATATGCGCAGTATTTTGTGAAATATATTCAAGGAATGAAGGCGCAGGGAAGTACAATCGATGCGATAACGCCTCAGAACGAACCTTTGCATCCTGGCAACAATCCAAGTTTACTCATGACCGCTCCACAGCAGGCAGCATTCATCAAAAATAGTCTTGGTCCGGCTTTTCAAGCTGCAAATGTCAAGACCAAAATAGTCCTTTACGATCACAATTGCGATAAACCGGAATATCCAATGGAAATCCTAGCGGATGCAGACGCAGCAAAGTATGTTGACGGTTCGGCGTTCCATCTTTATGCAGGCAACATCGCTGTTTTGAGCAATGTGCATTTGGCTTATCCAACCAAAAATCTATATTTTACCGAACAATGGACAGGCTCAACTTCATCTTTTTCTGATGACCTGATGTGGCATTCCAAAAATGTGATCATCGGTTCTATGAGAAACTGGAGTAAGATCGCTTTGGAATGGAATCTGGCCAACGACCCAAGTTTCAATCCGCATACAGACGGCGGTTGTACACAATGCAAAGGTGCGATAACAGTCAATAACAATGAGGCTTTCACAAAAAACGTCGCTTATTACATCATTGCGCACGCTTCCAAATTTGTTCCTCAGAATTCTCAAAGAATTGCTTCAACTCAACCTGGAAATCTAAGTTCTGTGGCATTCACGACTCCAAATGGAAAAACGACTTTGATTGTCCTTAATGAAGGAAATGCAACAGAGAATTTCAATATTAAAATGAATGGCAAATCAGCAGCAACTTCTTTACCAGCAAGGGCTGTAGCAACATTTGTTTTTTAAGGTTTTAATTAATAACGAAATATAATTTATGAAGTTCAGCAAAATTCAAATTTTATCGGCTCTTCCATTGATCTTATTAATGAATTCTTCTTGCATCAATCAAAAAAATGCAGACAAGGGGAAATTGGTCTTTCAGGATGAATTCAATAAGAGAGGATTACCAGACGCATCCAAATGGGAATTTGAAGTTGGTGGCGATGGTTTCGGAAACAATGAACTTCAGTTCTACACCAAAGACAGAACAGAAAATGCAAGGGTAGAAGACGGCCATCTCATCATCGAAGCCAAAAGAGAAAAGTGGGAGAAGAACGATTACACTTCAGCAAAATTGATCACGAAGAATACTTTTCCATTCCAATACGGAACTGTGGAGGTGCGAGCCAAATTGCCAAAAGGTAAAGGAACCTGGCCGGCCATCTGGATGCTGAGCAAAAACATCAAAGAATGGCCAGATGATGGCGAGATCGACATTATGGAACACGTTGGTTACAACGAAGGTTATGTACACGCATCAGTCCACACCAAG
Organism: Chryseobacterium sp. FP211-J200; assembly: GCF_001643375.1. Lineage (GTDB taxonomy): Bacteria > Bacteroidota > Bacteroidia > Flavobacteriales > Weeksellaceae > Epilithonimonas > Epilithonimonas ginsengisoli. The sequence goes on along the minus strand of NZ_LSHB01000030.1, from coordinate 19,671 downwards.
AAGTACAATCATATCATCAACACTCAGAAAACGTATACGATCATCATCAAAGATGTTGCAGAAAACTTCCACGTTTACAGAGCCGATTGGACGCCAGAAAAGATTGAGATGTTCGTGGATGACAAAAAATATTTCACCTACATTAAAACTGAAAATGACTACGAAGCCTGGCCATTCGACCAACCATTCTATTTGATCCTGAATCAGGCAGTAGGAGGGAACTGGGGCGGAAAAGAAGGTGTGGATGAATCCATATATCCACAAAAATTTCTGATAGACTATGTCAGAATTTATAAAAAATAATTAATAAATCGATGTCAAATTGTGATGTCAAATTTTAAAAATAAAAATGAAAAAGACAATTGTACTATTTGCTGCTTTATCACTTTCAGCAAATTTGAATGCCCAGAATTACTGGAAAAAAGGAATGAAGCAAGGGAAAGTGATTCTTACTTCGCAAAAGAACAATGAGAAATTTGCAAAAAAAACCAATGCCGTTTTCACAGATTTCCCTCAGCCAAAGGAAACAGATGTTTGTGTTTTCGTAGATCCGGATTTCAAGTATCAAAAATTGATTGGAATTGGTGGCGCAATCACAGACGCTTCTGCAGAGGTTTTTGCGAAAATTCCGAAAGAAAAACAGAAAGAATTTATTGAAGCTTATTATGGAAAATCGGGGATAGACTACAATGTGGTTCGTACCAATATGAACTCCTGCGATTTCTCCAGCGATTCCTACACTTACGTCAAAGACAATGATGAATCTCTGAATTCTTTTGATGTAAAGCACGATGAACAGTACAAAATCCCATTGATCAAATTAGCACAGAAAGCGATTGATCCAAAAGATTTCAGATTCTATTTCAGTCCTTGGAGTCCGCCAGCCTGGATGAAAACCAATAATGATATGCTGAAAGGCGGAAAATTATTGGACAAATACTATCAAGTGTGGGCCAATTATTATGTTAAATTCATTCAGGAATACGAAAAACGAAATATTCCAGTTTGGGGATTGACGATCCAAAACGAGCCAATGGCAACTCAGACTTGGGAATCTTGCTTGTACACAGCAGATGAAGAGGCAAAATTCCTAAAAGAAAATCTTGGCCCAACGCTTTGGAAAAACAATTATGAAGACAAAAAAGTGATTATTTGGGATCATAACAGAGACTTGATGTACCAGCGTGCAACGACGACTTTGCAAGATCCTGAAACTTCAAAGTACGCATCTGGAATTGGTTACCATTGGTACGAAACCTGGAACAACAAATCCCAACTATTTGATAATCTGTCAGAAACACACAGAGCTTTTCCTGATAAATTCCTGATTTTCACAGAAGGTTGCAAAGAACAGTTTGATTTTTCGAAGATCTATGATGTGAGTTTAGGAGAGTTGTACGGGCGAAATATGATCAACGATTTCAACAAAGGCACATCCGCATGGACAGACTGGAATATTCTTTTGGACGAAAAAGGCGGCCCAAATCACGTTGGAAATTTCTGTTTTGCACCGATCATTTATGATTCGAGAACGAAGGAATTGCATTACACTTACGAATATTATTACATCGGACACATTTCCAAATATGTAAAACCAAATGCACAACGCGTAGGAACTTCTACAAACAAAGATTTTCTCTTATCCACAAGTTTCCTGAACGAGAGTGGGGAACTGGTAGTGGTGGTGATGAACGAAGGTGATGCGGATACAGATTTCAATCTTTGGATCGAAGGAAAATCTTCGAAACTCTCTGCGCCAGCGCATTCTATCCAGACTATAGTTTTATAGTTATATATTATTTTCAAAGAAACAGCAGCTAATTTTTAGCTGCTGTTTTATTTTAAACTTAGAAATTCTTCGGAAATTTTATTTTAATTTTCCTGTTATCATTTTGCAATCTGCCAGAGTCAGTCTTTGACCTTTAGAATAATTGATGGCTTTTGGAGAAGAATAAAGCAGTTTTCTCTTTTCTAATTAAAAAAAAGTCCTATAATTTATATTATGTTAAATAGTATATATAAAGTGCTTATTATCACACACTTAAAAATGGCTAAAATGTTGGTTTTATTAGCATCTATTCAATAATGAAATCAACTAACGAATCTAATTTGGGAAATTTTTTGATAGAAACAAATTTTTTATCTGTACAGTCGATTTCTTTCCAGCCTTTTTTATGGTTCAGATCGCCAATTTCGATAACGTATGGCTGATACGTCAGATTTTTATTTTCGTCTAGGATCTCTCTGTACTGTACAGCAATGTCCATGATGCATTCAAATTCTGTATTCAATTTTACATTTCTGTAGATCAGATCAAAATGAGTTTCTTTGTTTTGTGGAATGTCGAAATAAGTTTCGTAGCTCAGCGTATCGCCTTTCAGTACCGAGATTGCCTTCAATGCAAAATAAATTGCGTGCGTGTAATATTCTCTGGTTTTTTTTCTCTCCAGATCATTCTCATAGAATCCGCCTTCAAATAATATTGCTGGAATTCCGGCTTTCATAAAATTGTCACCAGTAGATGTTGGATAAAACTCGTCTGTATACTTTGCAATTCTGTTTGGCAGGATCTGTTTCATCTGCATGTAGATCGCAGCAATTACCGCCATACTTTTTTTTCTATTCTCCGTCAGATCTCTTTCAAGATTCTCTGAAGGTGATAAAAAGGACAACGTCGCAGGATGAATACCGTCTGTTGTAAAAATCGTTCGCTGATCGTGAAGGTTTAGCAAATAGCTGTAATTGCCATTCAAAACGATGGATTTCAAAACCCTTACTTCGTTACTTGAGTTTCTAATGAAATCCCTGTTGATATCTATATCGTAAGCATTTCGTCTTGTCCAAGCCTCGGAACCGTCCGGGTTTAACATAAAGATAAAATCCAACTGGACCAATCCCAACAATTTTTCGCTGAGCTCTGGGTGTTTTTCAAATATTGAAAGAAGATCTAACATGGCCAAAGTTGCCGTGGATTCATTTCCATGCATTTGTGACCAAGCTGCAACTTTAAGTTTTCCATTTCCCAAGGTCAACATGTAGATTGGTTTACCCAAACTCGATTTTCCTATCTCTTTTATATGGTCGCTGTAATTGTCCTGTAGGTAGGAAAATAATTTTTCTGGGAAAATATAACGATCTGGGAAGCTTTGATTTTTGAAGTATGGAAAACTATTAGTCATGAGGGATGATTTACATTTTGACAAAAATAACATTTAATCTCAAATAAACACTTGTTACATTTGTAAAATAACTAAACATACTGAAATGTCACTTTGTCTGTTAATTATTTTGTGGATTGATATATCGCTATTTTAATTTTATAACTTACTAATTTTCAGTTTTTTATTAATTTTAAATAAAGTGTATTTTTAAATTTACTTTAAGTACCTAAATATGTATCTGAAGCCATTTGTTCGCCAAATTACTAAACATTATTTTCGTGGAAAATTCCGTTGATTTACAAATGTATAAAGCCTTAATTCATAATAAAATTCCTTATTTTTGCTCCAATTACTAACAAATGAGCAACGAGATCTTATTCCTATCTGGATTCTTAATATTTATCATCGCCCTACTCCTACTCGACCTAGGAATTTTCAACAAGAAAGATGCAGCAGTTTCTATTAAACAGGCCGGATTGATGAGTATCTTCATCCTCCTACTCTCTTTAGGTTTCTACATACTAATTACCTATTTCGGTCATCATATCCATGGGATCGACAGCATGGAAAGACTGCAGGAAATTGTTTCCAAGCACAAGCATCCCATAAAGATCACTCCTGGTAATCTGGAACACAGCATCACGCTGTACGATAAAAATCTAGGATTGGAATTTCTCACAGGCTACCTTGTAGAATACGCACTTTCTATCGACAACATCTTTGTGATCCTTTTGGTTTTTAGCGGATTTGGAGTCGCTCCTCGTAATTATCACCGCGTTTTGTTCTGGGGTATCTTTGGCGCGATTGTAATGAGATTTCTGTTCATATTTATAGGAGCTGCGTTGATTCAGAAATTCGAGTGGATCATGTACGTCTTCGGAGCGTTCCTTGTATATACAGGTGTCAAAATGTACTTTGAGCGCAATAAGAATGAGCAGATCGACCCACAACATCATCCTGTCGTTAAGTTTGCGCAGAAACATTTTAAAGTTCACAACAAGTTCGTCGGTAACAAATTTTTTGTGGTGATTGACGGGATCAAGAAGATGACACCTTTATTTTTGGTGTTGATCATCGTAGAATTTACAGATCTGATATTCGCTGTAGATAGTATTCCAGCGATATTCTCAATTACGAAGGATCCTTATATTGTATTCTTCTCAAACATTTTTGCAATCATTGGTTTAAGGTCCATGTTCTTCTTGCTGGCTGGAATTGTGAATAAGTTCAGATTCCTCAAGGTCGGTTTGGCTGTACTGCTTACATTTATCGGTCTCAAAATGATCTTCCACCATTATTTGGAAGATATCGGATTTACCACTTCACATTCTTTGATCGTCATTGCTTCCATTTTGTTTTTGAGCATTATAATTTCCCTTTTGTTTCCAGAAAAGAAAGTTCATAAAGTCGAATCATAGCCTTTATGACATAGCTTTTAAAGGCCGCTTATTCTAATTTTACAAGATTTGTGGAATGAGCCAAATAAAGAGATATCGGACATGAATTATAAAACGAAAGGTCTGATATCCAGTTCTTAAAAATTATAAGAGTAAGTTCTTCTCTATTTTATAAACATTCAACTTTTATTTTTAAGAACAAAACACAAAAGTTATTATTTTAATCTAAATACATTTAATTAATTATTAAACACTTACGTAACTTTAAATAAAGTTAAATTTAGTATTTTAAAATTTTTATGATTAATTAGATGATTAAAATGAAAAATTCAACTATTAATAAAAGTACAGTTTTCCACATTTCAACAGGATTTGTAGCAATTCTGCTAACTTACAAACATTTATCTATTTAATTAATTAAAAATCAATTACTTAAGACTGTATCAAATAGTTTACAAAAGTAATCAATACACGATTACATATGTGACGAATTTTAAATTAGATTTCATTACATTTGTGAAATGGAATTCACTGATAGATTTACAAAAGTAATCGAGTATTCGGAGCTGACGCCAGCAGAATTTGCGGAAGAAATTGGTGTGCAACGTTCAAGCATTTCTCATATCATTTCTGGACGTAACAAACCTTCTCTCGATTTCATCACCAAAATAAAAACGGCATTTCCAAAGTTCGAATGGGATTGGCTTATTACAGGTGAAGGTGAAATGCTGATTTCAGAAAAGGAACCTGAAGAACCTGTTGTCGAAGAAAAGCCAGAAATTGTAGAAAAGAAAAAACCGTCATTACCAGATCTGTTTTCTTTGATCAATGATGAGAATTTTGGCATTACCGAAAGTGAAGATAAAGTAGAAAAACCAAAATCGCGAGATTCCAATATTTCTGCACAAGTAGCTGAAAAAAATATTTTATCCGATTCTCAGCAATTAGAAAATTCCATTCAAAAACAAGATTCAAAAAAGAAAAATGTCAAAAGAATTGTGTTTTTTTATGAGGACGGAACTTTTGAAACGTTTGAAAATTAGTTTTAGAATTTGAACCACAAAAGTCACGAAAGAAAATTTAAAATTATTCATCTTTTTATTACTTCTTGAAAGCTCAAATGACTCAAATATATTTTTTGACTTTTGTGTTAAGATATTCTGTAATAAATTTTTGTTCTCAAATAATCTTCGATTTTCAAATTTTATAAAACTTATCTTTGCAAAAAATTTCTTTTGAAAGATATTCTTCTCATCACGCCTCCTTTCACGCAACTCAACACGCCTTATCCAGCGACCGCTTATATCAAAGGTTTTTTGAACACCAAAAATATATCAAGCTATCAAATCGATTTGGGGATAGAAGTGATTTTGCAGTTGTTTTCAAAAGATGGCATTCAGAAAGTTTTTTCTAAGGAAATTGATATCAAATTTATTTCTGAAAATTCACAGCGTATTTTTGCTTTACGAGATGAATACATCAAAACGATCGATCAGGTTATCCTCTTTCTACAAAATAAAAATCCAACTTTAGCGCGACAAATTTGTTCAATGAATTTTCTGCCAGAAGCTTCCCGTTTCAACCAGTTGGATGATATGGAATTTGCTTTTGGAAATATGGGTTTGCAGGACAAAGCGAAACATTTAGCAACGTTGTATTTGGAAGATCTTTCGGATTATATTGTTGAAAATGTAGATTCCGATTTTGGGTTCAGCAGATATGCAGAACGTTTGGGGAAAAGCGCCAATTCTTTTGATGAATTATATTTTAAATTAAATGATGATCAGACTTTTATAGATAATTTTACTTTAAAAATCCTTCAAGACAAGCTCGAATTGGTTCAGCCAAAATTGGTTTGTTTTTCTGTCCCTTTTCCGGGGAATTTATACTCTGCGTTTCTATGTGCCAAATTCATAAAAGAACATTATCCACACATCAAAACTGCGATGGGTGGCGGTTTTCCAAATACAGAACTTCGAGAAGTCAAGGATAAAAGGGTTTTTGAATTTGTGGATTTCATCACTTTGGATGACGGCGAATTACCTCTTGAACTCGTTTATGAGAATGTTTGTCAGACAGAGAATCTTGAGGCTACTTTAAAACGCACTTTCCTAATTGAAAACGGAGAAGTTACTTATAAAAACAATTCCACAAAACATGATTACAAACAAGCGCAAGTCGGAACGCCAGATTATTCTGATCTGCAATTAGACAAATATATTTCCGTCATTGAGATTGCCAATCCAATGCACAGTTTGTGGAGCGATGGCCGATGGAACAAGCTCACAATGGCGCACGGTTGCTATTGGGGGAAATGTACCTTTTGCGATATTTCTCTCGATTACATCAGACTTTACGAACCTGTTTCTGCCAAAATTCTGGTTGACAGAATGCAAGAATTGATCGCAACAACTGGCGAAACCGGGTTCCATTTTGTGGATGAAGCTGCGCCTCCAGCTTTGATGCGCGAGGTAGCATTGGAAATTCTGAGACGAAATCTCGTTGTCACTTGGTGGACGAATATTCGTTTTGAAAAAAGTTTCACTCAGGATCTTTGTTTCCTACTAAAGATTTCTGGTTGCGTAGCAGTTTCTGGTGGACTGGAAGTCGCGAGTGACCGATTGTTAAAATTAATTGACAAAGGTGTTTCCGTTGACCAAGTCGCCAGAGTAACGAGAAATTTCACCGAATCCGGAATTATGGTTCACGCTTATTTGATGTATGGCTACCCGACTCAGACGATTCAGGAAACGGTGGATTCTTTGGAAATGGTTCGTCAGTTATTCGAAATGGGCATTTTGCAGAGTGGATTCTGGCATCAGTTTGCGATGACGGCGCACTCACCTGTCGGAATCAATCCTGAGGAATATGGTGTAATTCCAGTAAAACAAGAGATTTTATTTGCTAATAATGACATTGATTTTACGGATAAAACGGGAATCGATCATAGTAAATTTAGTTTTGGATTGAAGAAATCTTTGTTCAATTATATGCACGGAATCAATTTTGAAATGCCATTGCAAAGTTGGTTTGATTTTAAAATTCCGAAAACGAAGATTCATCCGGATTATATCCACGACTCGCTTTTGGAAGAAGAAAATTTTAGTTTTAAACCGAATTCGAAGGTTGTTTTTCTGGAGAAAAATGTGATCGCTGAAGATTTTATTAAAACTAAAAAAGGAAATTCATGGGAGCTGTCACAATTGACTTTTCATTTGAAAACCAATATTTTGAAGATTGAATTGGCTAAAGAACAAGCGCATTGGTTGATTAAAATTCTCAATGAAAATTCAATTGAAAATGGAAAGAAATTGAGTTTGTTGCAACTAAAAACTGATTTTGAAAATAGCTTTGAAGATTTTGAATTGTTCTGGTTTTCGAAACCGATGCAACAGTTGAAGGAAAATGGAGTGATTCTGAGTTTTTAATTACAGATAAAGATTACATGAATTTTGTATCTAAACCGTTTAGATTGACTTCGTCGAACCACTTCGTTAGGTTTCCTACGGAATGACAAAATCGTGTTTTAAAATCGAATGGTGATTTACACCGAAACTGCAGCCCGACTTGAGTGGAAATGCTAAGGCAAAAAGATTGGGAACGGAAGGCGGAAAAAGCTGCCCAAATATATATTCAAAAAAGCTTAAAACAAAAAAATCCCGAAAATTGCTTTTCGGGATTTTGATCTATATGAATTAGATGATTATTCGCAAAGAATAATTCCTTTATCATTGTTGAATTCTAAAACACCACTTTTGATCTCGTAAGAGTAAGCGCTTTTTGCTTCTGTTTCTTTGGTCAAGTATTTTTCGAAAGAACCATTGACTTTATCAGTATAGATCTTCACCTTTCCACCAACCAAAGCAGAAACGATCGCTGCGTGATTTTTATAGATTTGGAATTGCCCACTTTTTCCAGGAAGAAGAACAGATTCTACTTCGCCTTCAAAGATCACAAATTCCGGAGTTAAAATTTTTATATTCATTTCAGTTAGATTAAAGAGTAAAGAGAAAAGAAAAAAGAGATAATCTTGACTCTTTTTTCTTTATTCTATTTTCTAATTAAGCGTTTTCAGCTAACAATTTTTGTCCTGCTGCGATAGCTTCTTCGATTGTTCCTTTCAAGTTGAAAGCTGACTCTGGATACTGATCCAATTCTCCATCGATGATCATGTTGAATCCTTTGATGGTGTCTTTGATATCTACCAATGATCCTTTCAGACCTGTAAACTGCTCAGCAACGTGGAAAGGCTGAGACAAGAATCTCTGAACTTTTCTAGCTCTGTAAACTACCAATTTATCTTCCTCAGAAAGTTCTTCCATACCAAGGATCGCAATAATATCTTGCAATGCTTTGTATCTCTGAAGAATTTCTTTCACTCTCTGAGCACAGTTATAATGTTCTTCACCAATGATCTCAGGCGCCAAGATCCTTGACGTAGAAGCCAATGGATCTACCGCTGGGTAGATACCTAATGAAGCAATCTTTCTATCCAATACAGTTGTTGCATCAAGGTGAGCAAATGTTGTAGCTGGAGCTGGATCCGTTAAATCATCCGCAGGTACGTAAACCGCTTGTACTGAAGTAATGGAACCATTTTTTGTAGAAGTAATTCTCTCCTGCATCGCACCCATCTCAGATGCCAATGTCGGCTGATAACCTACCGCTGAAGGCATACGTCCAAGAAGTGCAGACACCTCAGAACCAGCCTGTGTAAAACGGAAGATGTTATCTACGAAGAACAATACATCTCTACCTTGTCCGCTTTCGCCACCATCTCTGTAATATTCTGCCAATGTCAAACCAGAAAGTGCTACTCTAGCTCTTGCTCCTGGCGGCTCATTCATCTGTCCGAAAACGAAAGCTGCTTTAGAATCTTTCATTTCTTCTAGATCAACTTTGGAAAGATCCCAACCTCCATTCTCCATAGAGTGCATGAACTCGTCTCCGTATTTGATAATGCCTGACTCAAGCATCTCTCTCAAAAGGTCATTTCCTTCTCTTGTTCTTTCTCCTACTCCTGCGAATACGGAAAGTCCACCGTGACCTTTTGCGATATTATTAATTAATTCCTGGATCAATACTGTTTTTCCAACACCAGCCCCACCAAACAATCCAATTTTACCTCCTTTTGCATAAGGCTCGATAAGATCGATTACTTTGATACCAGTGAAAAGAACTTCTGCTGAAGTGGTCAACTGGTCAAATTTTGGTGCTTCTCTGTGGATTGGCAAACCTCCTTCTCTTGTCAAGTTTGGAAGACCATCGATAGCATCACCTACAACATTGAATAGACGTCCGTTTACGCCTTCTCCAACTGGCATTGTGATCTGCTGACCTGTTCCAAGAACTTCCTGTCCTCTTTGTAGACCATCTGTAGCATCCATTGCGATACATCTTACAACGTCCTCACCAATGTGCTGCTCAACCTCCAAAACAACTTTTTCTCCGTTGCTTTTGATGATCTCTAGAGCGTCATATATGTTTGGTAATTGTTCAACTTCATTAAAGACCACATCGATAACTGGTCCAATAATTTGTGAAATTTTTCCTTTAATTTGGTTTGCCATTACTAAATTTTTACTTGTGCGCAAAGATAATAAAACTTTGTATATCTGCATTGTCAGAAAAAAAGATTTTTATCATATTTGCATAACAATTGACAGCACCATTTTTAGGTGTATTTTTAGCCGGACAAAACGCATCACTTTTTGTCAAAAAATTTCAGCATTTGAAAATCATTACAGATTTCAACGATTATCACTCCAAAACCCCACTGGCATTATCATTAGGAATGTTTGACGGCGTTCATCTTGGGCATTTATCTATTATTAATACATTGAATGAGATTGCCAAGAATGAAGATTTGGAATCCGCCATTCTAAGTTTCTGGCCACATCCAAGAAAATTCCTCAATCCGAATGATGATGTGAAAATGCTAAATACTTTGGAAGAAAAGCTGGAATTGCTCGAAAAAAGTGGAATCCAAAATATTTTCCTTAAAACTTTTGATGAAGAGTTCAGAAATCTGACAGGTAATGAATTCTGTGAACAAGTTTTGGTTGATAAACTGAATGTAAAACACATTATCATCGGTCACGATCATACTTTTGGAAAAAATAAAAGCGGAAATTTTGAATTACTAAAATCACTTTCAACCGAATTAGATTTTAAGGTCAATCAATTGGAAGCTGTTCAACAGAATGATCTGAACATTAGTTCTACAAAAATCAGAATTGCTTTGTCAGAAGGTAGGATCAATGATGCAAACCAAATGTTAGGTTACAATTATCCTTTGACCGGAAAAGTGATCCACGGAAAAAAATTGGGTAGAACGATTGGTTATCCTACTGCCAACATTGATGTTCCTATTAATAAATTGCTTCCGAAAAGCGGTGCTTACATTGTGGAAGTTTGGATTGACAATACTTTCTACAAAGGAATGTTAAGTATTGGAACGAATCCAACGGTCGATAATGAAAATCAGACTTTACATACGGAAGTTTATATTCTGGATTTCGACCAGGATATATATGATAAAGAGATCACTGTGAGATTCCGAGAGTTCCTTCATGACGAAATTAAATTCGAAGGTTTAGAAAAGCTGATTGAAAACTTGGACTTGGATAAGAAATTGACTGAGGAATTTCAGTTTTAAGAATTATTGATTTCTTCTTTAATTTTCTTAGTCAAAGATTTGAAGACCAAATCGTAAGAATGGTCAATTAGTTTAAAAATCAAATCCTGTTTCAGACCTTCACAAACCACTGAATTCCAATGGATTTTGTTCATGTGGTAAGCGCCGTTGATTTGAAAATATTCTTCTCGTAATTCCTCGCTCCATTCAGGATCAGCTTTTGCAGAGAAAGTTGCTGGATGTGTTTCAATCGGAAGGAAGACAAATATTTTTCCGCCCACCTTGAAGACCAAAGTTTCCTGATCGAAAGGAAAAGCCTCTGTTACAGCTTTTTTACTTAAACAATATTCGCGAATTTCTTCTACTTCCATAGAAATCAAATTATTTTTAAATTCCCCATCACACCTTCATTGGTGATTTTATCAATAAAACCAGCTTCAAGACCAGATCTAGGATCAGTGTTTTTATGTTCGATTATATTTTCACTCAAAGACAATTTTTTTCGAATTTTAGATAAATTTAAAATTGTATTAAAATATACCCATGTCGAAACATTTTCTGACCAAGCCTTTCCCACAAAATTAATAGAAATCTTCTTTTTTACTAAATATTCTATTAAATTCTTAAGTTCTTTTGATTCAATGAGATTTGCAATGTTTTTATAATGATTTTCAAATTCGGTAATTTCCTTTCCAATTGATGAATTAATTTCTTGATTATCAATAATAATTTTGCTTAAAACACCATTTATTTTTAAAGAAGAATCTTGAAGTTGAAGATGGTATTTTAGTGTTCTAAATAGTGGAACGTTGGGATTTTCCCTGATCAGGATTTCTAATTTTTTAATTAGCTTGTCTCTGTCAATTAAAAAATCCATAGAAAATTAGAATTTAAAAGTATTCTTTGGCAATTCTTTGTTCACTTCTATCTTGTTGATTGTCATTACATAATCGCTGTCTTTTTTCGGTGAAGACGATTCGATTCTGTAAGACATCAATAGATTTCCAACTTTTTTATAATCAGAATAGGTCAGGATCTCGTCTTTTTTGATCTCACGGAAAAGCATATAACTTTTAGTATCGAAATAGTAGATTGATTTGTTGACGTTCTTGGTCAGTTCAACTTTGAAATAGTACAACTCTCCAATTTTCTCTTTACCCAGAAATTTAGCTTCAAAGCCTTTGTTTTCCCAATCGATAAAATCGTTATCAAAACTCTCAGGAATGTAATCATTATACTGTTGAAGCTTGTTTTGAGCATAATTCATCGCATAGCCATTTTTCCCATCATAGCCTTCAACTGGAGTTTCTTTTCCACCTACAACCATAGCTGTCTTGGTCAGATTTGGACGTTGCTGATAGATCTTGATAGGATATTCATCATTGACTCCCAATGTAACTCTTCCCTGTATTTGAACGGTGTTCAGAAGTTTCCAATTGGTGAGGCCTCCAGAGTTTTCGATATTTTTATCGATGATGTCTTTGGCTGTTTGGGCAGAAATAAAAACGGAAAATATGATGGAGAATATGAGAACTATTTTTTTCATTCAGAATTTTTAAGAATCCAAAGATAGGATTTTTATTAAGTTATCGATTCCGGGGAATTATTAAAAAGTGCTAAAAAATAAACTAATCTTCTATATCAACATTTTTGCTTTTTCCAGATCTTCCGGTGTATCTATTCCAATTCCTACGAAATCAGTTTCTACCAGTTTGATTTTCATACCATTTTCCAAATAGCGCAATTGCTCTAGTTTTTCAGAAATTTCCATAGGTGTCATTTCAAGGGATGAAAATTTGATCAAAGCTTCTTTCCTAAAAGCATAAACACCGATATGTTTGTAATACTTGACATCGTAAGATAATTCGCGATGAAAAGGAATCACAGAACGACTGAAATACAAAGCAAACCCTTGATTATCAGTAATAACTTTCACGTTATTTGAATTTTGGATTTCTTCCAATTCTCTCAATTTAATTTTCAATGAAGCCAAAGAAATTTCCTTTTTTTCATCCTTTGAGAACACTTCGATCAATTGCTTCAAAGGTTCTATCTTGAGGAAAGGTTCATCACCTTGAACATTGATGACAATATCACAATCGATGTTTTTAACAGCTTCCGCAATCCTGTCACTTCCAGTCTCGTGTTCGCCTGTCATCACCGCTTTCCCTCCATTTTTGGAAATCTCATCAAAGATAATTTGAGAATCGGTAGCTACAAAAACTTCATCGAACAAACCTGTTTCCACAACGTTTTGATAAGTGGTCGTAATAACGGTTTTGTCGCCAAGTATTTCCATCAATTTGCCAGGAAATCGTGTGGAATTGTAGCGGGCAGGAATGACTGCGATGGTCTTCATCATTTGTATTGTTTTATAATTTGTTCCAATCTATCGTCAGGCTCAAAATCGAGAACATCAATTAGCTTTACTTTTTTAAATTCTTTATGGAATGTATTTATGACGACACTCCAATTTTCAGGAACAACTGCGGAAGGAACTTTTAAACACAACTTTTCGTCAGCATCAAACCAGGCATTTCCAATCTTTTGACAATCGGAATAATTCCTAAAATCTCTCCAGGCTTTCGACAGGTCTGATGATTCAACCGTTTGAATTCCTGTATTGTTGGGAACCTCGATGACCATGATCCTAAAGTCTTTATTAAATCCCAATCCTTTACGATGTGCTAATGTTTCTAAGTAAGCAAGAGAAATACTCTCGGCTGTGTAAAGTACTTTTTTTCCTCCGGAGTTCCATCTTCCTTCTATGCCACTCGCAAAAAGAGAGTCAGCGTACCGTTTATGAACAATTCTGTAAACGAGCATTATACAGGATAACCTTGAGCTAGTTTTTCCACTTCTTCATAAATCAGATCTACACCCCCAGAAGTGGAGATAAAATCTATCGGCTTATCATCAGAATTCCAAAATGGACGATTCATCCAAAGAGTAAACTCTTCCAAATTTCCAAAAATCTCTTTTCCAAAGCTATATAGATTGATCAATTTTAACAGATGCTCGCTGTAGATAGGATCTAAACCTTTTTCCTGATCTCTATAATTACTGATTGTCCTCGGAGAAAGATTGATGACAGATGCCAAAGTTTTCTCTGGCATCTTTATGGCATCAGCAAGCGAATAGAATACATCCGTTTTCAAACCTTCCCTTGCTTTCTTCAATAATTTGTAGTCGTCTTTGATAGCAAATCTATTAAACACAGAAGTGACTGTCCCGTAAGCAGCTATTGGCTCTTCTACTCTATTTTTTTTGGAATCGCTTTGTTCTTTATTTGTTGCCATTTCTTAATCCTTTCCACAAAGGTAGAAATTTTTCCAAATTAAAAACGAATTTTTTCCAATTATTTCAAGTTTTCCAAAGCTTTCTGTAATTTCGGCAAACAATTTTTGATATCATCAAGTGAACAACCACCAACTGACGCTCTGAACCAAGGAACTGACTTGTCATTTCCAAATGCTGAAAACGGAACCAAAGCCATTCCTGCATTGTTGATCAGATAGAAAACAAGGTCTGTAGAATTTTCAATCACTTTACCGTCTGGTGCCGTTTTTCCAAGATAATCCAATTTGATGGTCAGATAAAGCGCCCCCATTGGTGAGATACTCTCAACAGCAAAACCTCTGGATTTCAAATCCTGGATTCCTGAATGTAGCTCTTTCAAACTTGCGTTCAGTTTTCCTTTGTAATTTTCTAAGAAAGTATCAACTGCAACATCGTCAGCTAAGAACTCAGCAACGGCTTCCTGCTCCGGTTTTGGAGCCCAAGCTCCAACGTGCGTTAACAATGCTTTCATCTTATCGATAACCAAACTTGGTCCAAATCCCCAACCAACTCTTACTCCAGTCGCAGCGAAACATTTAGAAGTCCCGTCAATGTAGATCGTGTAATCTTTCATTTCTGGGAAAAGACTCACCGGATTGTAATGGTCAGCACCAAAAGTCAACATGGCGTAGATCTGATCGTACATTAGATAAAGTGGTTTTTCATCTGCACCTCTCTTCTTATTTTCTTCCAAAACCAATTCACAGATCTCAGACAATTGTTCCTTTGTGAACATTGTTCCAGTCGGATTCAGTGGAGAACACAGACAAAGCAAAACGGCACCTTCCAAATACGGTCTCAAATCGTCAGCGGTTGGTAGGAAATTATTGGATTCCTGGGTCTGAACTTCAACAGCATTGGCATTAGTTAAATAAGCATAATGATTGTTGTTCCAAGAAGGAATTGGATAGATCACTTTATCACCTTCGTCCACAATCGTTTTAAAAACGGCGTATATCAAAGGTCTTGAACCTGCTGTGATAAGAATATCGTTGGCAGAATAATCCAAATCCCAACGTTTTTTGAGATCATTGCTCACGGAAGTTCTTAGAGATTGCAAACCGTTTGCTGGTGGGTAATTTGTAAGATTGTTTGTATAAGCTTTATTAATTCCATCTTTCAATTCCTGAGGAATTGGATAGATGTTGGAATTAAGGTCACCGATGGTTAGATTGGAGATCTGTGCACCTTTCGCCTTCAGGTCATTTACTTCATTTCCGATTTTAATGATCTCTGAACCAACGAGGTTAGATGCTAGTTTTGATACTTTCACTTTATTGATTTTAAATTATTATTCAGACCTACAATCTGATTTTATTCTCTATTAGATTTTACAAAGGTCTTAAATGTAACTGACTAATTCAAATTACAAAACAAAAAAAGTTCTCAAAACTAAATGGCCTTAGTAATTGAGAACTTTCTATTAAAAATATTTGGAGTTATATTTTTATCAAATAAAAATTTTCAATTACAAATTCAGATCTTTCTTTACAAGCTGAATTTTCTGTTCCAATCTAGGCAATTTCTCAACGAAATCTTGCTCAGAAGAAATTGAATCTTTTACAGAAACATAGAATTTGATTTTAGGTTCTGTTCCCGAAGGACGCACACAAACCTTGGTTCCATCTTGCGTATAGTAGATCAAAACGTTAGATTTTGGAATATCATCCATCACTTTTTTCTCGTTCTTAGAAACGACAAAACAAGTTTGTTCTTTGAAATCCTTTACTTCTTCTACTAATGATCCAGCGATTTCTTTTGGTGGATTTTCACGGAAGTTTTTCATCATTTCCTGGATCTCTTCTGCACCAGTTCTACCCTTTCTTACAACATTTATCAAGCCTTCATAATACAAACCAACTTCTTTGTAGATGTCGATCATATATTGATAAACTGTCGTTCCATTAGCTTTACACCAAGCAGCAATTTCGCAAGCTGTCAAGATAGAACCACAAGAATCCTTATCTCTTACGAAATCTCCCGTCATAAATCCAAAACTCTCTTCGCCACCACAAATGAATTTTTCCTGACCTTCAAAATCACGTATCATTTTTCCGATCCATTTGAAACCTGTCAATCCAACTTTGCAGTCAACACCGAATTTCTCAGCAACATCAAAGAAAATATCAGACGTAACAATCGTAGAACCAATGAATTCTTTACCAGTAATTTTTCCGGCTTTTTTCCACTGATCAAGAATATAATAAGTAAGAATTGTGTTACATTGATTTCCGTTAAGTAGCTGAATTTCGCCTTCAAGATTTCTAACTGCAATCCCCAATCTGTCGCCATCCGGATCTGTTCCAATCACGATGTCAGCATTGGTGATCTCTGCAAGGTCCATCGCCATAGAAAGCGCTGCTGGCTCCTCTGGATTTGGAGAATCTACCGTTGGAAAATTTCCGCTTGGAATCATTTGTTCTCTAACTAAATCAACTTTGGTAAATCCAGCTTTTTTCAACGCTTTTGGAACGGTTGTATAAGTAGTTCCGTGGATGGATGTGAAAACAATGTTTAGATTATCTCTTCCGACATCCTGATAAAGAGAGTTTTCCATACAAGCATCAACGTAAACATCATCTTGATCTTCACCAATCCACTCTATCAAATCATCGTTTCCATCAAATTTGATATTTTCGAATTTGGTGGAATAAACTTCTCTGATGATATTTTCGTCATCTGGCGGAACAATTTGAGCGCCATCATTCCAATAAACCTTATAACCGTTATATTCTGGTGGGTTATGAGAAGCCGTCAAAACGATTCCAGCATTACATTTTTTATCACGAACGGTGAAAGACAATTCCGGCGTTGGACGGTGATTTTTGAACAACAGAACCTTGATTCCGTTTGCTGTCAAAACATCAGCCACAACCTTCCCGAATTCTTTGGAATTATGTCTCACATCATAAGCAATCGCCACTTTGATTTCTTCTCCAGAAAATTGCTGATGAAGATAATTAGCTAGACCTTGAGTCGCTTGTCCTAAAGTATATTTATTAAGACGATTGGTTCCAACGCCCATCACGCCACGCATTCCGCCAGTTCCGAATTCTAATTCTCTGTAAAAAGAATCTTCCAAATCCGGCGAATTGGAATCGATTAAAGTTTGAACAGCAGTTCTGGTTTCCGCATCAAATGTTTCGGAAAGCCAAAGTTTTGCTTTATCTAAAGTTGATGATGTATCTGACATTTATTTTATAGTTTGTAGTTTAATTAATTAATTTTCTTGTTTTCGATGGTAGCTTTTTCAGTGATTTTCAGTTTTTTCGAAGGATTTCCGTAATAGATCAACTTCGAAGTATTCCCGATTTTTCCTTTGATCTCTTCATCCACATTCAGTTCTGCATAATTTCCGTTTTGGGACTCGATTTCCAAATCTTTGATGTACCAAAAAGGCGAAATAATACTCGCAGTATCTCTGATACTAAGCTTTGCTAAAGTTGTTTTCCCTAGCAAATTAGCTCTACTTTTATTCAGCATTTCGATGGTCGACTTTTCTGAAATCACTGAACCGATAAATTTAGCATTATCTTTTAAATGAAGGGAAAAATTTTCCACTTTCATTTGGCTTGAGATATTAAGTTCCACTGAATCAGCCATTTTAATATCATCAAATGAATTTTTTCCGTAGATGGTGATATTGTAAAAATCCACTTTATCCGTTGCGCTTTTCTCCGTAATTGACAAATTTTTGTCTTTAACTTCAATATTCAGATTATCAAAAACATTAGGATAAGTTTCCACATTGACAAAATTGTGCGGACTTTGGATGTAAAACACTCGGAATTTCCCTTTCAATGTCAACTTTGAAAACTCAGAAAGTTCTACATCTTTAGTTTGAATCTCCCCTTTTGGCGTCACTTTTCCGCAGGAGATTATTGTTAAAATAAGTAGTAGATAGATTAATTTTTTCATTTTTAGCTATTTTACGGTACTCATAAAAATAAAATCTTTTTGTTAATAAATTTTAGCTTTAGCTTCATAACCTAAACCACCTAACGAAAAGACAATTTAAAGTAAGCATTTTCGATATTTTCTTTAAATTTTAAGAAGCAAATATAAGTAAAAGCTCTTTAAAATCCTTCCTAAATTGTTTAATTAGTAATGATTATTATAGCGGTAGCTAGCAAAACTATATTGTAAAATCTCTAATATTTTACATATTTATGTAGATGCGTAATTTAAAAATGAAAAAGCTTTTCAACAAAAAAATAAACAATCATTTTCCAAAAGTCAAATCAAAAATATCTACCTGTACATTAGGTACCTCTTGCTCTATTTTCCCTTTCTTGAGGTATAGTTTTCCTATTTTGAAATTTTCGCTTATTTTTAAATGAATTTCAAATTCTTTATTCCCTATTTTCTTATAGAAATCTTTGAAAAGTTTTACCAACTCTTGTTCGCGAGCCCTTCTAATCTCATAAGCTTGTTTTTGAGGTTCTACTCCTGCTACATTTCCTGGATAAATACGAATTGTAAACTTACGACCGGCTGGTGTTTCAAATTTACCATCAATCTCTAGTGGAATTGGTTTTAAAGAGGTTTGTGTAAAATAATCTGTTCCCTCTCCAATCAAACACCATGTCTGTTCCCCACTTATGAAATCGGCTCCCTGTTTATCTTCCAACATTCTAAAATTAAGATTATTATGTCCTGCAATATCAACTGTATACTTCCAAGGATACCTAAGGTTGATATCTTTCCAGATATGCATACTGATTCTCTTATCAGCTATCTCTTGCTGGGTCTGAAGTGGCATTAGTTTTTTTAAATCATTCACTACTTGTGATCTTGTAACATCTATATAATCAGGATAACGCATTTCTTTTTTAAAGTCAGAAACCTCATATTCTCGAGCCTGATACACACCAACTAATACAGTGTTAGATCCTGAAAGATATAAAAAAAGTTGTCCGCCCGGTGCCAAGGCTATTTTAAAATCATCAAAACTTTTACTACCAGATCTACAAGTAAATCCTTTTTTAAAGAGCTCAGTTATTTTATCCCGATCCAACATAAATGTCCCCTCGTAAAACTTGTCTTCTGCATAAGAAAACCAACTGATACTCATCTTCGCAGGAATTGGGCGAAATTGTTCTCCCGCAATTACTACTCCAGAATCACCACTCCACCA
>NZ_LSHB01000029.1 GCF_001643375.1 Chryseobacterium sp. FP211-J200 | reverse complement strand
CCCGAACTCAGGTTAATTATGAATTGTCAGACATGCTAGAGGTTAAATTCCAGAACCAAAATTCAATCCTATATTTATTTCTCTGCTTCCTATTTTCATTTTATGCTTCCTCGTTTTTTAATGGTTTTTTTTTCTGATTTTAGTACATCATCAATTGATTTAAAACTCTGTTCCTTCGGTTTTAAAATATAAACCATTTCTTCTAAACCACCAACAACTGAAAGCAATTTTAGAAATGAATCCAAAGAGATCAAGCCTTTTTGCTCAAATTTCCTGAGAGTTCGTAAAGGAACACCTGATCTTTCAGCCAAACCTTCCCGTGTTAGATTCATTTGCAATCGTCTTTTACGGATATTATTGACTAATTTTTTTTCGGTTTTGGAAAGTGATACAAGTAACAGAATAGTATTATTTAGTGTTGTATTTTAGCAATAAATAATACTATTGTATTACAAATGTACCGATTTTTTAAAAATTATAGCTTCCATTTTCTTACAGTTCAAATATTTTTGACTGTTTCGGCAATATTAAAAGCTCATTACTGATGATAGCTCTAAATTATTTAATAAATTAAATTAATCTTTTTTCACTTGTTATTCAACCCCCGCTAAAGTATTTAAAGAAGCGCTTATTAATGTAGATTGCAGCTCAAGATACAAAAGTGGTACAGTTTTAAAGTGCTGCAAGATCTTTTGAAATTGCTTTTAAATAAACATTTTTAATAATACTGTTAATTGGTAGATTTCATTCTCAATGTATTTTCACCAATATTGTATGCATAAACACATGCAGGCACAAAAGTGAAATTTAGATCACTTACTTTCTTTGTTCCTATTCTAGCAATTGTTGTTACCAAAGCACTATTCAATTGATTTGCTTTACAAAATTGTATGAGGCTACTCAAATCTTGTGGCATTTCATAGAAACGATTGCTCCATTTGATTTCTACTCCCCAAACTGGCTTAAATTTTTTATCGTCCACCAACACCAAATCTACTTCTCCCTCAACTCTACCGTCTTTCCAGCGAGCATAGGTTAAATCCAAATTTTCACGGTGCATCCATTGGGACAATACTGCAGTTTCAACCATGTTCCCCATTTCGCTGTCTGTTTCTTTAACAGGTGAAAATAGAGCCGTTCGCAAAGATGGATTGGTAAGATATACCTTAAAGCTTGTAATTCTTTTAAATCGCTTCGCATTTACATCTACCTTGTTGAGAACCTTAATTAGGAATGCAGCGTCCAAATATTCTAAATATTTTTTTAAGGTTTCTTTTTGTATGCCACTTTCTCTTGACATTGTTTCATAAGAAAATTCATTTCCAGTGTTATAAGCGATATAAGTGAAAAAACGATTCAACTCTTGTACATCTTTTATCCCATATAAACTGGGTAAATCTCGAAGAAGGACTTTATCTACAATATCATTTTTTACATACCGTCCCATATCTTTCTGAATTTTTTCAGATAAAACCACTTCCGGATAACCTCCAAAATTGAGGTATTGTAAAAATTCTTTGTTTAATTCATCAATATCATGTGGAATAAAATATGGAAGTTGTTTTTCTCCATATTCTATAAAACCATTTTTCACTAAATGATTTTTGTTTTTTAAATGTATAAATTCTTGGAAAGTTAAGGGTGGCAACATAAAATCAGTAAACCTTCCTGCGCCACTTTCTGTGCTATGCCATTTTAATGCAGCAGCGGCTGAACCTGAAACGATAAATTTCGTATTTGGATAGCTATCTACTAATACTTTTAAGTGTCGCTCCCAATCTTTTAAGTATTGTATTTCGTCAAAAAAAACATAGCAATCTTCTAAGTTTGATATTTTTAAAGCTTCTTTGCAAAGATCTAAAATCTCTTGTAAACTAAGATGCACATAGATAGGATTATCTATAGGTACGAAAAATATACGTTGTGGATTAATTTTTTCAGCAATTAACTGATCAATAGTATGAAACATCATAACGGTTTTTCCAACACGTCGTGGCCCCATTAAAACCACTGCACGACGAATTTCTTTTTCTTTTACAAAAGGATAAAATAACTCGAAATACAAACGTTTCGACATTTCTTTATATACCGTCGGAATTTCCTGAGTTATCCACCAAGGATTTTCATATTGTAATCTTTCGATAATTTTTTCTGTCGGAATAAGTCTTGAATTACTCATTTTTTTGCTTATTTATACAAATTTAGTAAAAATAAGCACATTGCAATGTGCTTATTTTTACAAATAACGATGAGATAGAAGATTTTTCTGTTTATTTGATTGTTAATTCCCTTATAACTCCTTAACATTCGTCGCCTTCTCTAGCAAGTTCTAATACTCCTCTTTCTCTGTAATCGGCGAATAGCTAAACTCATCATCATGTGTATCGATTGAGATAAGTGTTTTTATTGGTTGACCCTGCATCAATTTTTAGATTTCTTATCTTTTCTATTACATCCCTTGTGTATTAGATTTCTGCGCGCAGAAAGTTTCTGTTTCGGTGCAGTCTTCCTCCATTTCAAATATTATAGACAAACTTTGCGTAACCCACCAGTCTTTTTCAACAGCAAAAGGTGTAATCCCTTTCTTTTCTGCAACGTGATTGAATGCATTAATTCTTGTTTTCTCCGGTAAGTTTAGAATTTATTTTTCATTTGAATTAGTCAAAGCTTTACGCATTATTACTCTGATCCATTCAGGAGCTAATTTAATGTCATGTTCTAAACGGTATAGCTCTTCATTTTTCAAGTGATTTAAGACCGTTTGAATTTCATCATCTGTTACATTATCTTTTCCTCTTTCTCGTAGAGCCTGAATTACTATACCACTAATATTTCCAATTACAGCTAAATTTTTGGGGCTTGCTTTTTTAAAAACAATATTTCGATTACCTACTTTGACAGTTCTAGCTGATCCGTCTGTATGATAAACCAGATTCATTGGCACTTGTGACGACAATCCGAGTTTATTTAGAGATAACACACCTATCAGAATAATTCGAGCTTTGTCCCTTTTTCTTATAGATTCTGTAATCTTTTCTGCCGTTGGCATAATCTCACCTAAATGAGGATCCTGCTCTAAAATAGAAAAGATACCTCTAGCAACTCGACAAACTTTCTTTTCGTTAACCAAACGCTCTAATGCTTTAGAAACAGCTTTGTAGTTACCAAAAGATAAAAAATCTTCTGTATAAAAAAGCGAACCCCTCTTGGCTTTCTTTATTTTATCAAGTATTTTATTATCAATACTTTTCATTAGTTTTAAATTTATTTTGCTATTCTACTCAATACCCTTTAAATTTGATACAAATTTAAAGGGTATTGAGAGTAAAATCGCCCTTCGTTTCTGGAGTTGTCTCCTAGAGTATCTTTATCTTTACGCATACAGGGTGCGCGCAATCTCAAATTTTCTATAAAAACTGGTAATGAAAGTTGATTTATAATATTATTACAAACGTACAGCTAATTTAGCCGTTCCTCTAACTGCCCTTTCCATATTGTAAGTCCCTTATTGTGCGTTCGTTATTTTAATCGTTCAATATTTGCTAAATATTTTTTACAAAGCCTTCTTTCTCTTGTATCAAAAAGAGCTCTTTTTACAGCATAAGTTCCACCAAGTCCAATACCTAATGCTCCCAATATTTCTTTGGAATATTCAGCAGATAATGCTTGAGGGTTATTTATAAGCATATAAGTTGCAAATGGTATTGAAGCGAGTCCAATTCCCATTAGCACAATTTCTCTTGTTAACTCAGAATAAATATCATTAAAACTATTAACAAATTGCCTTTCAGTGATGCCATTTCCAATCGAATCTTCTAGGAGATTAATTTGATTATTGAAAGCCTTGATACTTTCTCTGTTTCTATTCCTAAACTCAATTAATGTATCAAAACTAATTTCAGAAATATTAGCAGGAACAAGTAAGCTTATAATTCCTTTCATAAACTTATTTCTATTAATTGTACCAGGATTGTGGACTCTGGAAAAATTTGAATAGTTGTCGAATTCTACATTATCGGTTATAATTGAACCATTTCTTTCGTATGAAATTTCTTGTGCTAGATGGGTCATAAATAAAAAAGCTAATTCTTTCGGCAAAATTAATCCTTCGCCATTTATGCGTCCAATATTTTCTCTTTCACAAAACTCGCCAAATTGATATGAAAATTTTTCTGAAAAAATTTGATATGTCCAATTTTGGTCATTCCGCCAACTTCTTTCGATATTAATTTGGTTCATCAGCGGTGCTCTCCTATAAGGATTTTGTAAGAATCTTTCAGCCTCTTCAATTGATTTAATTGAAGCACGTTCTCCTTGAAGATATTCAGGTGAATACATTTCAACCAAATCAGTTTCATTTAATAATTTTCTATAATCGTCAGAAATTAAATGCTGTCTTCCATAAGGAACAATACTTTCAAATTTTTCTAGATACAGAATTGAAAATTTCAACCACTCTGTATTTGGTGGTTCTAAATTTGGATAGTATATAAATTTTTTCATAGTGCTGTTTATAATGACGCAAAACTTGTATGTACATGCTATATTATAGCGCATATCCCCAATTCAACTGGCTATGTGATAAAAAGATAAGCGTCTGTCCTTTATCAATTTTTAGATAACCAATCAAATATAATTAATATGATATATTATCAGTTTTGGGTTACCGTAGATTGCATAAAATAAAATTACAAATTCCACTTCTTGTTTTTATGCTGAGACAATATTCGGCTATTGTTTTGAAATAAAATAAGATGAATCTAGTAATTTCTTAATTGACATTTTTCTTTATTTTTTCATTTTTTTGATTATCCAGAATTTTAGCAACGTTTAATGTCCATCTCCTATTTATTGATAAAATGCAAACTCATTCATTTTCAATCCATTATCTAAAAATCCCTAAGTATCAATTTTCCACAATTTTTTGATAGATGTATAAATTAAATATTTATCTGTTTTACGGAATCCCGTAATGATTTTTTATACTTAGTTGTTATATTTGAAAAATTTAACATAATTAAAAGATTTAAAACTTAAAATCTGTCCTTCAAAGCTCTTAGCAATAGATAACGAAATTGAATAAAAATCAAAACTTATGTGTAATAAATTTAAACCCGGTCACATATCGGCATAGTTTATTAGTATTTTTGATCAAAATTTAACCTTTTGAAGTAAAAATTTAAATAATCATAAAAAAAACAATTTACATGGAAAATCCCGAATTTGATTCGAAAGAGTATGAGAATGCATTCAATAAGTCTTACGATGATAAACACGAAGAATTTGAAAAAATTACAAATCAAAAATTAATAATTTCCTTAATAGGAAGTGTAAACGCAGGAAAATCATCAACGATAAATGCTTTAACGGGAAAAAACTATACAGAAGTTAAAGCTCGAGCTGGATGGACAAAAAATGTTTCTCTTTATGAGCTTTCGAAAGGAATTTATATTGCAGATACACCCGGGTTATTTGATATTGATTCTGATGTAAGTAAAAAAGCCTCTGATTTTGTTGAAAATACTGCAGATGTTATTTTATATTTTATCAATGCAGCATCAGGAATGACTGCTCACGAAAAAAGAGCATTTCAGGAAATAGATAAGCTTGGTAAACCTGTTATAATTGTATTAAATAAAATAGATGCACTTGATCCAAACGAAAGAGTAGATGTTTTAAATCAGATAAGGGAAGAAGTTGGATATTCTGCAATTGCAATATCATCTAAAACTGGAGAAGGCGTTCAACAATTACATTCAGAAATAACTAAAACTTTAGAAACAATAGGTAAAGACCTACTTTTTTTAAAGGTGTCAAAATACAAAGAGCAATCCGTAAAAAAGTTAATTAATATTGCGACGGGAGCTGCTGCTGCAGTTGGTGCATTACCAATTCCTGGTGCTGATTTAATTGCACTAACAGGAATCCAGACCACCTTGGCATTAAAAATTGCATACGTCTATGATTTTGAGCCTAGTAAGCAAGACATAATGAAAATAGTTGCATCAACGGTTACTGGAAGTATTGGAAAGCAAATAACAAGATGGACGATTACCGCCCTTAAAGCTGCTGGATGGATTCCAGGTGCCCAACTAGTTGAAATCGCTACGATGGCCGTAGCATCTGCCGTTGCCGCCTCTATGACATTTGCTTTTGGATGGGCATGTAATGCATATTATAAAAGTGGAATGGTTATCAATCTTGATGATCTGTCAAAAATATTTGATGATTTATACAAAAAACATAAGGCAGAAAATGAAGTTCAAAAAGCTTAATTTAGTTGAATAAATACTATAAAAAGAGGTATTTAATGATACCTCTTTACATTTATTAATAACACAAATGACCCGGCCATCGTTCGGCTATGTCACCCAGTACCTTTGTTCCCGAAAACAAGGAAAGCCTACTCTCAATGATAGGCAAAACAAAAATCTAATTACAATGTCAAAATTTTATTGCAAATGGTGCGGTAGCAATTACTCAAGTGTATCTTCTTTAACTTCATTATCGTTTTCAAAAAATCCTGAAGGAAAAAAACACGCCCTTTACGAAGGCTCTGAAAAATCTCAATACACTTGTAAGTGTTGTGGAGCTAAATACTCCAGCTTATCGAGTTTAACCTCGCTTTCGTGTTCAAAAAGTCCAACAAAGAAACATCAGCCAGCATTATAAATGAAAAACTTCACAGCAATCGATTTTGAAACCGCGCAGGGTTTTCGCCACACGATATGCCAGGTAGGGCTTGTACGTGTAGAGAACGGAGTCGTAACCAATGAAGTTAATCTTCTTGTACAACCACCGGATAACTATTACTGGCCACGATTCACCGAGATTCATGGTATCACACCGATGATGACAAAGAATGCCGCGACTTTCAATCAAGTTTGGCATCAGATTGAACCATTTATTAAAGGACAAACCGTTGTGGCTCACAATGGTTTGTCTTTCGATTTTCCTGTACTTCAAAAGACACTAGAATATTACGGAATGACTGCCCCGGCATACGATAAACATTGTACCTACAGAATCTTTAAACAAAATCTGGCTTCACTTTGTGGTCAGTATAATATTTCACTAAACCACCACGATGCACTGAGCGATGCGAAAGCTTGTGCGGAGTTGTTTTTAATACATGTTAATAACCAAAAATAAAATTTTGTGAGTAATCATATTTCAATCAAAAGCGTACAAGAACTCTTAGATTATCAATTCTTCATACCATCATATCAAAGGGGATATCGATGGACACAAACACAAGTTAAAGATTTACTAAACGATATTGACGAGTTTTCCCCAAAAGACATTGCGAACTCTTCTGATGGTTCTTGGTATTGCCTACAACCGATCGTCGTAAAAGCGAAAGATGAAAAGGAAAATAATAATTTATCTGGATTGTGGTATGATGT
The DNA here is from genome assembly GCF_001643375.1 of Chryseobacterium sp. FP211-J200. Classification (GTDB taxonomy): domain Bacteria; phylum Bacteroidota; class Bacteroidia; order Flavobacteriales; family Weeksellaceae; genus Epilithonimonas; species Epilithonimonas ginsengisoli. The sequence goes on along the minus strand of NZ_LSHB01000029.1, from coordinate 10,468 downwards.
AATTGATGGACAACAAAGATTGACGACAATCTATCTTATAATTAAGTATTTCGATGATTCTACATCAAACCCTTTCTCAATAAAATATGAAACAAGGGAGTTGAGTGAAGAATTTTTAACAAACATTTTTGAAAAAACGAAAGAAAATTCTTCTGAAAATATAGATTTTCATCACATTTATAATGCATTTAGAACAATTAATAAATGGTTTGAAAATAAAACTTTGGAAAATAAAGTTGCTTTCTGCGAAAAATTTAAACTATTCTCAAAAGTTATATGGTATGAAACTTCAGGCGATTCAATCGATGTCTTTACAAGAATAAATAGTGGGAAAATTCCTTTAACAAATGCTGAACTGATCAAAGCACTTTTTCTCAACAGTTCAAATTTTAAAAATGTCGAAGGGCAGATTGATTTTGAAAAATTGCGGTTGAAACAACTCGAAATAGCTTCAGAGTGGGATAGGATTGAGTATGCTCTTCAAAATGATACTTTCTGGCTTTTTGTAAACAAGGCAGAAAATAACTTGCCAACAAGAATTGAGTTTATGTTTGATTTAATCTTTGAAATTGAAAAAGAAAAATCTCAGACAGAAAATTTTGAAACATTTGGGAATGATAATTATTCAACATTCAGGTTTTTTGCAGATAAATTCAAAGTATCTGACCAAAAAACGATTGAAGATAATTGGAAACAAGTAAAAAATTACTTCCAAACTTTGGAGGAATGGTTTAATGACAGAGAATTATACCATAAAGTAGGATATCTAATTACAGTTGGAGAAAACATTACTAAAATTCTCGCTTTAAATAGAGATTTAACAAAAAATAAATTTAAAGAAGAGTTAGATAGTCTTATAATGAAACGAATTTCCCACAAAAAAAGTATTGAAGAACTTATTTATGGTTCTGATAATAGTCAAATAATTAGAATTTTACTTTTGCACAATGTACTTACTACTTTGAAAAGTGAAGATCAGTCACTAAAATTTCCTTTTGATAAATATAAAGATAAGAAAAAAGGAGGGTGGAGCTTAGAACATATTCATGCACAGAATTCTGAGGAAATTACAGAAGTAGAAGATTTTGAAAATTGGTTAGGAAATATAGACGTAAAACTGCTTCACAATGATTTACAAAACGAGATTAGCAATTTTCATACAGAAAAAACTAAAGAGAAAATTCCCGTTTTGATCAAAGATATAAGTGTTCATTTTGGTGACACGGAAGTTCATTCTATCGAAAATATGGCATTACTTTCTAAAAACGATAACTCTAAACTCAATAATGGAATTTTCCCGGTTAAAAGAGAAAGAATAATATCATTGGAGAAAGAGGGGGCATTTATCCTAATTTCAACAAAAAAAGTATTTCAAAAATACTACGAGGGCTGCACAAAACAAATCAGTAAATGGGAAGAAACAGATCGAGAAAGTTATTTAAATGATATTAAGCAAACACTAAAACCATACCTACAACCACAAAAAGTTACACAGAATGAGCAATAATCCTACATCAAAATTACTAACGTTTCAATCATTAATTAGTGATTGTAAATATGAAGTGGTTCTCCCAATAATTCAACGTGATTATGCTCAAGGTCGTGAAGGGAAAGAAGAATTAAGAGAAAATTTTCTCAATTCATTGCATGGAGCTGTTACTACTGGCGAAAAATTAGAGTTAGATTTTGTTTACGGAGATGTGCGTAAAGGCATTTTCAAACCATTAGATGGGCAACAAAGATTAACCACACTGTTTCTTCTGCATTGGTATGCAGCTACAAAAAATCCATCAATCACTAACACAGAAAATATACTTTCAAAATTCACTTATGAAACAAGAACCAGTTCAAGAGAATTTTGTGAGAATCTGGTTTCTAAAGGGATTAATTACGATGAAACTAAATCAGTATCTGAATTAATTGTTGACAGCTCTTGGTTTTTTCTTTCCTGGAAAAGAGATCCTACAATTCAATCCATGTTAAAAATGCTGGATGCCATTCACGAAAAATTTAAAGCTGAAAACGAAACACTTTGGGATAGGCTTAACAATATCTCCTTTCACTTTATCGAGCTTCAGGATTTTGGACTTTCTGATGATTTATATATAAAAATGAATGCAAGAGGAAAGCCTCTTACAGAGTTTGAGAATTTTAAAGCGAAATTTGAGCAGTTTATTGAGCACAATAAATGGGAAGATCGCATGGATCTTAAAGATACTTTTGCTCATAAAATAGATACTGTTTGGACTGATTTGTTTTGGAAACATCGAAAGACTAAAAAATCTTTAATTGATTTTGAAATTTTAACTTTCTTTTCTGCATTAGCAATTGAGAGCTACGCATTAAATAATAACGACGAAAAAGTTCGTCAACTTTATAACAATCCGTCACAGATAAAAGTGGAAGACTTTGAAAATAAGGATTTGTTTGACTATTTACTTGAAACTTTAGACCTATATTCCAAAGAAAACTTTGACTGTTTAAAATTAGAAAAAGTTCCGATGTGGAATTATAATAATGACAGCACTCTATTTCTTGAGATAATAAAAAATAATAGTAACGATATAAATGGACGCTACATTGGCGCAACCTATGCTCAAAGGATTTTATTTGCAGCACAGACTAAATATTTAATCGATAACCAAAATATTGATGAGAATTTTCAAAATTGGATGAGATTCGCTCGAAATATTGTAGAGCATTCAACAATTGATAGCCCAACAACATATATCAATGCAATAAAAGCTTTATACACATTGTTACCATTTAAAGTAAACATTCTACAGAATCTTAAAGATGGGAATTGTGATAACGTTCGATTTTTTGGTACACAAATTAAAGAAGAAAAAATAAAAGCAATTTTAATATTGAACAATCCTGGGATGAACTGGAATATGCAAATAGACCATGCTGAAGATCACGGCCTATTTAGAGGGAACATTGGCTTTTTGTTTAACAATGCTGAAAATTCAAATTTTGATATTTTCAAGAAATGGAAAGAAAAAGCTTTTGAGTTTTTTTATGAAAAAGGGGTTACCAATTTATATAAAACTAATTCAATTTTAATGAGGTCTTTAATAAGTAGATTTGATAAATGGGGACTTTTGTGGGATAAAATGCCGTTTGATTCATCTAAGGAAAATTGGAGCAGATTGCTAAAAAATTCTAAAATAATATTCTACTTACAAATCATATTAGATACTGAAAGAATAGAGGATTTAGAAAATATGGTGTTGCAAGACTCAAATATGGGCGAACCAACTCACAGATTAGTTCATGAAGATTTATATAAGAGTCTAATCTTAAATGTTATTCCAGAGGGTTCTTTCCTAAGATGGGAGTATAATAACTATATTTTATATCCTTACAACACAAGAGCAGAATGGAAAAAGTATGTCATAGGTAATGATAGAAATAAAATATTGTCTGAACATTATGACAAGATTTCGACAGATCAAAGATTAAAATTTGATGAAAAGCTACTTTCATATTTTTGGGGATGGGACATATATTTTCAATATCAAAATATAAAATATGTTTGGAAATACAACGATAAGATAATTAATGTAAATACAGATAAAGAAGAAATTATAGATTTGTTTCTTACAAAAATTTAACCCCGCCATACTTTGTCCAACTCCCCATCTACCTTTGTCAAAAAAAAGAACATGGAGATAACGACAAGAAAGCAAACCCTTGGAAATATCGGGAAAGTCTATGAAAAAGCAAAAGCTTGTCATTTGGAAGAATCATTCTTCAAAAGTATAGAAATTGAGCTTGATAGTCTATCCCAATATTTTAAGACAACCGAGGTGCAAACCTTTTTTATTGCAATGGTTTTTACTTTTAATTATAAAGGTGATACAGCAGATCTTAATATTTTAAGTGACTATTTCGGTTGTAGTCCTCTGCGAATGCTGGAGTTTCATGAGGAGCTTGAAGATCTTTGCAAGAAAGGGGTTTTCCAGAAAGAGAAATCGAAATGCAGGCTGAAAATTGCAGGCGCAGGAGACCAGTATATAGTTGAGGAAAAAATAACTGAAGCCGTATTACAAGGACTTCCTTTGCCACAAATTAAAACCAAAAATGTATCAAGCATCACTGAACTTCTGGAACAACTCTATAATCTGGGCACGAAAAGGGATGAGGACATTATTTCAACAATGACACTGTTAAGAGAAACAGAATTTCATATTAAAAAAAATATGCATTTGCCGCTCATCAAAAGAATTTCTCAGCTCGAATTAGGAAATGAAGAAACTTATCTTTTTTTGTATATGATCTGGAAAACCATCTCTGGAAGCGAGACAACAGATATTGGGCGGGCTCTGGAAGGTATTTATGATATGAAACAAGCGAGATTCGATGAGATGCAAAAACTGATTTCTGAAGATCATATTTTAATTAAAAATAATTGGATTGAGACTGTCCCTGCAGATTTTTTCAATGATACAGAAATGAAGCTGACGGCTGTTTCATTGCAGCTATTAAATGATTGTGAGATTAAATTATTTATTAAAAAAAAGAAGCAAAATAATATCATTGAGCCATCAGACATTATTCTGAGAGAACTCATTTTTGACTTGGAAGAAATGAAACAGCTAGAAACGCTTAAAAACCTTTTGCAGGAAGAGAATTTTATTGAGACTCAGAAAAGACTTAAAGAAAAAGGCTTACTAAAAGGAATCACGGTTTTGCTGCATGGGCAACCTGGAACAGGAAAGACGGAAGCTGTCAATCAGATGGCAAAAGAAACGAACCGGCAGATTATGAAGGTCGATATAAGTCAAACAAAATCGAAATGGTTTGGTGATAGTGAAAAAATGATCAAAAAAATTTTTACAGATTACCAGAATTTTGCCAAAGATTGTGAACAGACACCAATTTTACTTTTTAATGAAGCAGATGCTATCATTTCACAAAGAAAGGAAGTGATTTCATCGAATGTTGCTCAAATAGAAAATGCATTGCAGAATATCATTCTCGAAGAACTTGAAAATTTTGAGGGAATACTAATGGCGACAACTAATTTAGCCACAAATATGGACACGGCATTTGAAAGGAGATTTTTGTTTAAAATTTTATTTAAAAAGCCTGATTATAAAACAAGAAGCAAAATATGGGAATCTAAAATTCCTGATTTAGATGAAAATGAATGTGAAAAGCTAGCAGAAAAATTTGATTTTTCAGGCGGGCAAATTGATAATATAATTCGTAAAATTGAGATACAGCAGATCATATCTAATGTACCGATGAACCTCGAAAGTATTGAATCTTTCTGTGATGAAGAAATGATAATTCCACAAAGATGTGCAATAGGATTTATCAATTCCAGAAACTAGGACATGACAACAATCACAAGTATGGGTATTAAACTCATCAGAATCTCCCGAACAAATCCTATTATTATAGAAATTTCAGACAATGCAGGAATTTCTTGGAATGTCCGATATTCAGGCTCGCAAGAAGTAGGAGAATTTTATGCGCTAACAAGGCGAGGAGAAATTATTTTTGCGCTCACTTCAACGGGGACGTTTCGATCGGTGGATGCCGGAGCGTATTGGATGAAGACATCTTAATATTTCCATTTTAAACTTATAAAAACAACCCATGGCAAAGCAAGAACAAATGCTCCGGCTTCAGTATATTCAGGATTTTTTACGAACCCGAAAAAATCGCGGGGCTACCTATTTGGAAATTGACCAATATCTTGAAAAAAAATTTCAGGAGAAGGATCTTGCAGATTTAAGTTTCTCCGAACGTACTTTCAAACGAGATCGGGAAGTGATGGAAAATGTATTAGGCATCAAAATTATTTTTGATTTTAGCAAGAAAATTTATTTTATTGAAAATGAGGAGCTGACAAATGCTGAAGAATCTGTTTTTGATAATCTTCTTTTAGTAGAAGCCTATAGGGAAGCTAAAGCCAATTCTGAAATCATATTTTTTGAACCTAGAAAATCCAGAGGATTAAATTTGCTCCACGGAATCATTCATGCCATCCTCCATCAAAATGTTTTAAGTTTCACGTACAACAAATTCTGGACAGACGAAACTTCCCAACGTACTGTTGAACCTTATGCTTTGAAGGAATTCCAGCACCGTTGGTATCTTTTAGCAAATGAATATAAAGCTGATAAACTCTTTGTAAAAACATACGCTTTGGACAGGATTATGGATTTAGAAATTAAAAGTACCAAGTTTAAAAAACAACAATATAACGTAAAAGAAGCTTTCAAAAACAGCTTTGGAATAATCTCTGCCGACGGTGAACCAAAAGAAATCATTCTATCCTTCGACTGGGAACAGGGAAATTACATTAAATCCTTGCCCTTACATCATTCCCAAACCATATTGAAAGAAGAAAACGGAAGAACTTTCTTCCGGTATTTCTTATCTCTAACTTACGATTTCAAAAAAGAGATTTTGTCTTTTGGGAATAGGGTCAAAGTAATTGCACCGGATGGTTTTAGAGATGAGATTGTGGAGGAGCTTAGAGTGTTGTTAGCCAAGTATAATGTTTGAAGATTTATGCTTTTACATTACCTTCATCAAGACTTTGTCTATTATGAAGTAACTGTAAGAATTAGTTTATTAAGATTACAGAAAAGGTATTTTCTAACTTAAATTTTCGTGGAATATTAGAAAGATACAAAATAAGGTATTTATATGTGTTTCATTGCTGAATATGTAATCAATGTAAACATAATTTATGTCTTAAATATTAGATTTGTGAACATGATGAAATTAGATAAAGAATATTTATATGGAAGGGTCAAAAATTTATATAAAATCACATAGAGTAATATACGGGAAATAAGCTCTGAAATAAGTTTATCTAAAATCAAGGATATTTTACATAATTTATAATTTGAAATTAACAGTTTAGCGAACCTTTAAGAATGGGATAATTATACCATTTCTTTTATCGGTGAAATCACAGTAGATTCTTCGAATAATTCATTTATTGACTGCACAAAATCAGCCATCCAATATTGGCTCTATGCAATTGTTCCAAATAAGTTCGTAATAATTGAGAGTCTATAAATCCTAAAAAATTTGAAACTTCCAAATATTCAAACCACCAATTATATTTTCTTAGTTCTTCAAATTCAAAAATATTGAGACAACCTGTTCCCCTACTTCCAATGAAATGTTCTTTACATCTTTGTCTTAGGTATTTTTGGTGCCCCGTATAGACAACATAACCGTCCAAAAGATTTTCTGGGATAAACAAATCTTTTAGTTTGAATGATTCATCTATTTTCTTTGAAAAATTATAGTGCGCCTTGTCATTTCTTTCTCCAAATTTTTTAAGAATGTTGATTGGTGTATCAGTTTTTATCTGATAAATCCCAGCATTTCTGCCAAGTTGAATTGGTAAATTTGCTATTGAAGAAAATGGTTTTATTGGAACAGTAACCCATTTTGTTTCTAATTTCGAATAAAGTATATTGAGGATTTGTTGGTTCATTTTTTTATAGTTTAGTAAATTTCATTTAACTTTCACTATAAACATAATTTGGCATATTAGCAGGCATCATTACTACAGGCCAATAGAACTCAGCATCGCGCCATCCATCAGCTGATGTTCCTGTTTGTTTTAAAAGCATTATGACAGGTTTATTAACTGCCATTGCTTTTGATCTTGGTAAATCAGTTCTACCATCATCTGGTGCATCGGCAAAACTTTGTCCTTGATTTTTTGTTCTGGAAGTTTCTCTGTCTTCTCGAAAGTAAATCCCAATGTGATTTGTTTTTTTGTAACTCAATGCCAATTCCACTGCTTTTAAAATAATATCAATATCCCAATTCAGACCTACATTTCCGAATTGTGGTTCATATGTGTAGGTTTCATTAATTTTTGACAAAATATCTTTTAAAATTTCTAAAGTGATTATACCTTCCTTATTTTCATCCAATATTGGCAATAAAATCTGATCAATTTCTAAAATTGTTTTTTGAATATTCGTTTTACTTCTTGTTTGGAATCCAATTGGTAGTAAACGAGAATATTCTTTGAAAGAAATAACACTTGAAGCTTTTATCTTATTTGGTCCGCAAGGTTTGATGGCAGTTCCTTGTTTTGCAATGAAACGAACAACTGCATTAGGATCTCTTTGTATATTTTCTCTTAAATCTTGATCGAAGAAATGCATATTTCGCATCGCGTCATAAACCCTGTACGATGTATAAAAGCGAGTTACTGCTAAATCATTTTCACTTCTACTTCCATACATTCTGGAATGTTGTAAAACGGTATCCATCTGGAAAGTTTTAGGATTTCTACCGTAATAGAATCCAATCAAATGGTCAATTGTTATTCCTCGGTCGAGGGTTTGTCCGCCAATAAAAATATTATAAGGATTATCCAAACGCAATTGTCCATCTTCGCCTAAAAGTTCAGCTACCTGATTTTCTGAATTCACTACGGTAATTCCGATATATTCATTGACCAAAGCTTCCTTTACATTGGCAACCACAGCTTCTAAGGTTGGAACTTTTGCTTCAATTAATTCTAATGAAAATTCTAACTTGTGATAAGCATATTTCAAATACGTTAAAAGTTCAACTTCCGATAGTTGATTCAATTGAAATAAAATCTCTTCTATTAAGTTTTTTTGCTGTGAATGAATGGCTTTGCCCACACTTGTATGCAACACGAATGCAGAATGATAGGTTTCTGCCCAAGGATCTTTGCTGTTTTCTTCTTGAATTTGCCTGATACTTCCACCTACTAAATAATTAATTACCGCATCTTTAATCGATTTAAAATTGTCTGTTCGTAAAACATTACTTAATGCTTTTTTATTGTAAGTAGATGTACTTTTCGATTTTCCGTTTAAGTAGTCTATCTGGTCATCTGGAACTTGGTTAAAAACGTAACACGCTGTCGAATCGTTATTTAATGCCTCTTCAAAATAATATACTCCACCTACATAAGCAGCGTGTGGATGCAATAATTGAGTGAAAGCCGGTCTGTTGGGTGCGGTTTCTTCTCCGCTTAATTCTAAATCTTCGGGTTGGAGGTATAAAGAATAAGGTGTAGCGGTTACTTGCAAAAAACTATTTCTGCCTTTAAGGTTGATTCTAAAATCTGAAAGAGATTTAGCAATTTTCGCAAAATCCATTCCGTCTTCTTTTTCTTTATCGTTAACAAAGGATACACTTGCTTGGTCTGCCTCATCATCGATAATTAAAATATTTTTGTCTTTCAACTGTGGTACTTCATCAAATATTTTGTGAAGCTTACCCATATTTTTCATTTCCTTTTTTACTACGAAAATGACTTTATTTTTGAGAATATATCCCGTTAACTGGTCTAAATTCTGCAATTTGATAACATCCCAAACGTAAAGTTTTTTAGACGAAATAGGTTTGTCAAATTCCGATTTTAAACGTTTCATTGTTTGCTCTACCAAGGCTACAGAATTTTTGGTAAGCACTACAGCAACATCATAATCTTCATCAAAACATTTTGCCATAACACCCAAAAAAGCACGTGTTTTTCCAGATTGGATAAGTCCTAATAAAACTCCTGGTTTTATCTCATCTGTTTTATGTTTTTTAAGGTTTGAAGCTACTGTTTCCATTACGGATTTTAGTTCTTGGCTGTCATTACGTTTTTCTGTAATATATTGATAGAAACTCATAGTTATTTTAGGTTTTTAGTTTTTAAAAATACGTTAAATATTTAGATATTTTCTCTTAAGTTTGAATAATAAGATCTGTTTTTTTTGGTTTCTATTGGAAATTTTAGCAACATCTCATAATCAAAAATTATCCATCTTATATTTGACAAAACGACTAACCGTTAAACGATGAACGCCCAAAATTCTACCAATTGCAGAATGTGAGACTTTTTTCCCTAGTAATTCCTGTATTTTTTTCTCTTGCCCAGTAAGTTTTGTTTTTGCGGACTTCCTCCCTTTGGGTCTACCAAGAATTACTCCTTCTGCTTTCTTTCTTGCTAATGCTTCTTTTGTTCTTTGTGAAATTAGATTTCTTTCTATTTCTGCGGATAAACCGAATGCAAAAGCGAGAACTTTTGAGTTAATATTATTGCCCAATTCATAGTTTTCTTTTATGGTATAGACCATAATTTCCTTTTCCATACAATCGTGGAGAATCTTCATTATCTGCATAAGATTTCGTCCCATTCTAGATAATTCTGTTACAATTAATTGATCACCCTTCTTCATCTTATTTAGAAGTTTACCAAATTTTCGTTGATCTAATCTTTCTACAGAACTAATTGTTTCTTCTATCCATTTATCGATCTGTATATTTTTGGCAGATGAAAAATTGGTAATTTCAAATCGTTGGTTTTCGACAGATTGTCTTTCGGTACTTACTCTGATGTATGCGTAATTCATATATAATTGTTTCTAAAATTGATTACAATAATAGTAGTCAATTTTAGCCGACAATAAAGAGATCTAGTATTTGGTGGTTTTTTTGATATAGT
>NZ_LSHB01000028.1 GCF_001643375.1 Chryseobacterium sp. FP211-J200 | reverse complement strand
AACCGAACTCAGGTTAATTAATTAAAACATTTTAATATAAAATTTGAGCAAATTTGTTAGAATTATAATTTTTTTTTGCCCTAAAAATAGATGAATATTGAGGTGTACAGGCGAAATGTATCAATTATCAGCGATGCAATCGGGAAATGTTAAATATTTAATTTACTGCAAGTTACAAGGTTCAAGGTGTACAGAAGTAGTACAAATGCTATTTTTATTTTACCTCTAAAATAGCTAAAACCCTTTATTCATCGATGTTTGCGATGACGAGATTCTGGTGAATATTTAGAAAAAAAAGATGTTGCAGCATCTTAATCGTGTACCACTTTTGTACACCTTGTATTGTGTAAACCACCATAAATAAAGACTTCTATAGATACTGTATCGGGAAATAAATCGGTTTCTTTTAGTTTCGTTTTATTTCTTTTCCGATTATCTTTTTTTTATTTTTACATCTGTATTGTGAGTATTGAAGTCTTAATCCAAAAATATACTGAAAGAATCTGTTTCCGAAGCAGATTTCATAGAGCTATTAACAAAGCGAATCGAAAATCTCAATGTTGAAATCGCTTGGAAGATGTAGAAAGATTCATCCATATCCAAAAGTATTGGACATTTGGCCTAAACAGTATTTTTAAGATTTGGTAAAAAATCAAAGAATAATTGGTAAACTCTGGATATGCAAATAAAATTTCTAGTATCAGTTAAGCTACATTTTGGTAAATTTTGTTTTGATTATTAAACTCTTCTATAGTTTTGTAATGTAAGGTACCATGTTGTCTTTTTTTGTTATACCAGACTTCAATGTATTCAAATATTTCCAGCTCCATTTTTTCTTTGGAGATAAGTTTATTCCCATAAATTAACTCTGTTTTTAATGACTTAAAAAAGCTTTCCGCTACAGCATGGTCCCAACAATTTCCTTTACGACTCATACTTCTAATTACATTGTAAGACTCAATGGTTTTTACAAATTTATTGCTTGCATACTGAACGCCTCGGTCGCTATGAAAAATTAATCCTTTTGCAACTTTTCTATTTTTGACCGCCATTTTCCAAGCTGCAAGACTTGTTTCTTAAGTACTCATTCCATTACTTAAACTCCATCCAACTATTTTACGGTCATACAGATCAATAACTGTGGTCAAGTATAAAAATCCTTCATTGGTTTGAATATAGGTGATGTCAGAAACCTAAACTTCAGAAGGCGCAGCAACGGTAAAGTTCCTATCCAACGCATTTTCCACCAACAGATAATTGTGTTTTGAGTTGGTGGTAACTTTAAATTTCCTGCTCAGTTTACTTCTCAAACCCAACTCCTCATATATTTCGCAACTGTAATTCGTGATATTTTATATCCCAGTGAATTTAATTCAAAGGTAATTCTAGGGCTTCCATAGCGCTGTTTTGATGCGAAATAGATCGAGGTTATCTGCTGTTTTATTTTTTCTTTCAAAATCAATCTATTACAAATCGGACTACTTTTTCATTTGTAATAACCGCTGAGACCAACTTCTAAACAACGGCACATTTTTTCAATCGGAAAGAGGTATTCATGATTTTTAATGAAACCATATTTCATCGACCGCTCTTGGAAATGCTTTAGTCTTCATGAATACCTTAAAAAGAAAATGACAGAAAATGAGCTAAAAAATGCCGATTGCTTTTTTTAATATATCGCGCTCCAGCGCTGCATCCTTTAGTTTCTTCTCCAGTTCGTGGATTTTTTCCTGCTCCGGAGTTAGTTTAAGGTTTCCATTTCCAGGTAAACTTCCTTCCAAATTCTTCGTACTCTTTGCGCCATTTATAAAGCAATGTGACTTTTACACCTAGTTCTCGGGCTAACTCTGAAACATTAGACCTCTCGATGCTTAATTGAACGGCTTTTGTCTTAAAAGCTGGACCATAAATTTTTCGCTCTCGTTTCATATCTTAAAATTAAGGTTTTATGCTTAACTTTAACTGGAAGTTAATTTAGGATATCCAAATTAAAGATGATCAAGAACTGGGGAAAAAGTTCTTTTCCAAACTTTCAGTTACCCGTGAAGAAATGAGAAAAAATCGATCTTTAGATCTTTCTCCTCAACTTTGGGACAACTACCGCATTAAATATGTGTACCAACCCATCATTACCTCAACAAACAAATCGATGCGACTGTTCGAAATGAATTTCAGATATTACAATGCGGAACAAGAATCGATGTTTCGACCGTGGATCAACAATATTCCAGCGAACGAAAGAACTTAATTTCATTTGGGAAACCGGAAAAAACCAACAATTTGTGGTTAGAGCATACTTCAACTGGGAAAAAACCAATGATCTTTCAAAAAAGCCGGCAATAATGCGAAGTTAGAATTTAAAATCGCTCCTGATAACAGTAATTTTGAAATTTTCCTCAATAATGAACCTTTAAAAGCCGACAGTACCCGAATTTTTAAAACGGAGGTGGAATACATGGATTCTTATAATGATTATTGATTTAAAACTAAAGCGCAAAATGTTACTTTTACTTTTAGCACTGCAAAGTGTATCTCCATCAAACTTCTATTAAGAAGCGATATATTATGATTTCCTTCACAATTATTTGAGAATTAAAAAATTAATTAAAAGTTTTAATATAAATTTTGAACTGTAATTGCCTTGCTATAACTTTCAGTATAAGAATTAAAAAAAATCCGCCTAAAAAGACAGACCTTTGAGATATAGTTAATTAGTTTATACCCTTGGTTCCTATAACTTACGGAAACGCTCTCCCATCACGATGGCATAGCCCTGATCAAACGCCATCGTCACATCTACCCTATCATACTTTCCCACATTTGCACCTTTCCATCCGCTCTCGCCATTGCTTCCGTATTTCAGGATCAGAACGACTTGATAATTGCCATTCTTCTCACTTTTTCTTTTCTGGATGTTTCCAGACGCATCGGTCTCAATCCAATATTCCACGGGATAAGCTTTCACATCGTGAACCTGAAAATAACCCGTACCATCTCCATTGATCTCGACAATGGGTTATTTGCTTTTCTCGTACCAATATTTTCCCGTTATCTCTTCAGGAATGGCCTTTGTTCCGTAATAAGTATTGTCAGCTACAGTAAATTTTTCTACCTGAGCAGACAGAATACTTGTAAAAATCATAAAAATAAACAATGTAACAGATGACCTCATGATCTTGTGATTTAGTTTTATCAAAGTTATATGACAGAGACAACAGGCACAATACGCCAAAAGGAATATTTTTCAATTGAGAATTGCGCAAAAAAAAATCAGACCTATCAAGATCTGATTTCCATTATTTTTAAAAAGAATCAATTGTCAATAAAAAACGATCAATAATTCCAAAAGCTCCATTGGTTCCCATTGTAGACCGCCAAAGTTTTGATACCGTCATTATTTACCAAAACCATCATACCTGGTGCGGGATTTACAATATCTTGGTAAGAAGACACAATTGGCAAAACCATGGCTTTCGTAGAAGATTCCAAAACCAAGATCCCATCTGCAGCAGATGTACTACTACCGATCACCACTTTTGCAGCAGCATTTTCCTTTGCCACAGGCTGTACGCCAAGAAAGGACGAGACGTTGGCAGACTGTGCACTTAGATCCACCCAAGTTGTTCCATTGTAATACTCCACTTTTGCAGCAGTTGGCGTTGTGGCATTCAGGATGATGCTCCCAGGTGTCGTCAAGCCTGTTTTATCTGTGATGTAGGGAAGAATGAGACCTCTGTTCCCTGCATTGGAAAACTCCATCAAGACCGACGTTTTATCCGTTGCAGTTCCTACATTGTCTCCAAAAATAACCTGTGCATAAATGCTAATATTACAAATCAATAACATTAGACTCAATAAATAATTTTTCATCTTAAGGACAGGTTTTTTTATTATAACATCTCCAACCGATTGCTGAGCTGACGTAGAGTTTCAGGCAATTCACCGTAGTATCATAAACCATCATGCCTTCTACCGGATTTGTTATGTTGACAAGATTTGCTGTAGATGATCTTGTAATGACAAGTGGTTTTCTATTAGATTCCAGTGCTAGAAACCCACCTTTTCTTATCATTGGCCAATTGTTGTTGGTCGTTTCTGTGCCAGCTCTCCCCAACGAAGTGATGCCTGTATTTGTATCCAAAACCGTTCCTGTTGTGACAGGATTCTCAAGGCAATAAAGTGACATAGAATTGGTACTGTAGGCAGAGAAGGCCACATCACTGTCTCCTGACAGGATCTGCACAAATTTGACCGCGTTTTTATAATTGTCCTGCGTGATACCGAAATCGCTCAACTTGAACGTAAGAATACGGGTGTCCCTGGATGTCCCGGAAAATCCACTGCCTGTGTTGTAATTATGAGGACAATTCCCAGCATAATAAAAATTCCACAACGCCTTACCAGATGGACTCACGCTCGAAAAATTCACATCCTTCTGTACACCAACCGTATTTCCTAATGCATCTGTAAATTTGAAGATATCAAAATTTGCACTCGGCGCCCCTACTTGGGTCACTATAATATCTGGAATATTGTCGTCTATACAAGTTGGATTGATATCCGCCAAAACATTGACCAAAAACGACAAACTTTGGGTCGGAATATTAAAGATAGCACTACTGAGATCCAAACCATTGACACCATCCCTCAAGTAAAAGCCTAGCGAAGTATCGCAACTCAATGTTGGTCGGTTATTCTGATCCTGAACGACGCCATTTACAAACCTGGGAACGCCGATCAAAAAATTATTGGCCGTACTGCCTATGGCAATAGATGTGGGGAAAGACCTGTAATTCTCATTGACAAAGCTGACACCATTTGCCGTAAGAGAGGCGTTGTTGGCACCAGTCGCATAGGTCGTAGTTCCGATGGTAAAAGCAGTAAGATTGTTGGTCTCCTGAGTCGTCACATAGCTTGTGGAATTGTTTTGAGAGGTCCAGAAACCCTTGTGGTCACCATATATAGCGTTTGGTCTTACCTGGGCCTTAAAGGTACTAGTAGCGAAAAGAGTAATTAAAATAAAAAAATGTGCACTTAAAATCTTTTTCATTATCAATATTTGGTATTGAATTTATCCTTGCATTATCATGCATAACTGCAAATTTATATAAATTAAACAAAAACCCTTTCAAAATAGCATTAAAACAAATTAACATTGACATTTATCATATTATAAATGTCAATAATCATTTATTTTTATCTATAATACAATTGACATCTTGGAAAGAATAATTACAAAAACTTCAAATCAAATCCAACTTGTAATTCCTATCTTTGCACGAAATTTTTTAAGACAATGAATGCATTTATAGAAGAACTGAAATGGCGCGGACTTTTTTCTGATATGACGCCGGGAACGGAAGAACAACTCGATAAAGAACTCACGAAAGCCTATATCGGATTTGATCCTACCGCAGATTCTTTGCATATCGGAAGCTTGATTCAAATTAAAATTTTAGCCCATTTTCAACAGCACGGTCATCAGCCGATCGCCTTGGTTGGTGGTGCAACGGGAATGATCGGTGATCCTTCGGGAAAATCTGCTGAGCGTAACCTTTTGAGCGAAGAGACACTACTCCATTATGTAGATTGTCTTAAAAATCAATTGTCAAGATTCCTGGAATTTGATGGCGATGGCGATAACAAGGCAATCCTTGTCAACAATTACGATTGGATGAAGAATTTCACGTTCCTGGATTTTGCAAAGAACATCGGAAAGCACATCACAGTGAATTACATGATGGCGAAAGATTCTGTAAAAAAACGTTTCTCAGGAGATTCCGGTGTGGACGGTATGAGCTTCACCGAATTCACTTACCAACTTTTGCAAGGTTACGATTACCTTCATCTATACCAGAATGAAGGTGTGAAACTTCAAATGGGAGGATCTGACCAGTGGGGAAATATCACCACGGGAACAGAATTGATCCGAAGAAAAGCTCGTGGTGAAGCATTTGCCTTGACCGTTCCATTGATCACTAAAGCTGACGGTTCCAAATTCGGGAAGTCGGAAAGTGGAGAGAATTATTGG
Source organism: Chryseobacterium sp. FP211-J200 (assembly GCF_001643375.1). GTDB lineage: Bacteria > Bacteroidota > Bacteroidia > Flavobacteriales > Weeksellaceae > Epilithonimonas > Epilithonimonas ginsengisoli. Next base: position 127,897 of record NZ_LSHB01000028.1, on the reverse strand, counting down.
TTGGATGCTAAGAAAACTTCGCCTTACAAATTCTACCAATTCTGGAGAAATGCGACTGATGCTGATGCAGAAAGATTTATCAAATTCTATACTTTTCTTCCAAAAGAGGAAATCGAAGCTTTGATCGAGGAACATAAAACTGCAGCCCACGAAAGAAAACTTCAAAGGAAATTGGCAGAAGAAGTAACGATCTGGGTTCACGGAAAAGAAGAGTACGAAAAAGCCTTGAAAGCTTCCAATATACTTTTCGGACAGTCAACTTCGGAAGATCTTGTAAGTTTGAATGAAGAACTGTTCCTTCAGGTTTTTGATGGTGTTCCTCAAAAAGAACTGTCAAAATCGGAAGTGATCGGAACCAATATTATCGATTTAATTTCTGAAAAAACAGGTTTCTTAAAATCCAAAGGTGAGGCGAAAAGAGAACTTGCAGGAAATTCGATTTCTATTAATAAAACCAAGGTTGGCGAAGATTATTCAGTTTCAGAAAATGATCTGATTGACGGAAAATTCTTACTGATTCAAAAAGGAAAAAAGAATTATTTCATTGTAAAGGCAATTTAGGAATTCGACCCATCATCATCAATTATACAAACCACTTTCGAGTGGTTTTTTTTGTTTCATTATGTTGCTCATGATTTGGGAAAAATGACCTATCTTAGTTTTAAAACATAACCAAATGCATCCTTTCTCCGTCACCTTTGACATGGCCGACCATGTTGTATTTAAAATAATTTCTGCTCTGCTAGCTCTATTTATCGTTGGAACCTGGCTTTATCATTCGAAAGAAATCAAATTGGTACTTAGAATAGGTGGTGCTGCGATTGGTGGCTTTGCAAGTTACTGTGTTGCGATATTCTTCTTCGTACTTCTGCAATTTTCTTACACCACAGTCAAAGATAATTTTGACCCCAATAAACAATCTGCAACAATCATTGATTACAGAACATCTATCAGTGAATCAACCACCAGAACTAAAAAATCAATAGGCACAAGAAAACGCAGAAATACTTACTACAAACCTTTATTGGAATATAAAGGAGCCGATGGTACAATCAAAAATACTTTTGGTGACGTGTCATTCAGCGCAAATAACAAAAAACCAATTGGGGAGAAAGTAGAAGTGATCGTAGAAACAGGGAAAGTGAGAATGATAACGCCTATCAAGAATTTTACATTTGTCACCAACATTGTTGTGGCTTGCTTCCTCATTATTTTCTATTATATTTTCTATAATTATGCTAGGAGACAATCATTTGAAGGCGTTGGAACATTTGCACTTTCGGTATTTGGTTTTGTGGTCTTCCCTATTGTATTTGGAATTTTGATCTATCTATTTTTAAGTATTGGTTATGAGTATTTTTTCTTAGATAAGAGATTCGTGAGCAAAAATGTGGCGATCCTATTGTCTGGATTTGGGATTTTTCTGGCGTTGTGTTTTGTTGGTTATGTTAGGTTTTTTATAGAAAATATGTTTCTCAAAAAACGGAAGAAATCAAAGAAGAAGAAAAAAAAGGAAAATTTAATATAAACCTTTTTCAAATCTTTCAAATTTCATTAAAAAAATTAAAAATGAATTTAAAAACCATCCTCTTCTTCATTCTTCTCGCTTCTGTAAGTTGTAAAAAATCTGATGAAAATATGGTATAGACAGAGAAGCCAAATCCTGTTGTAAAACCAAATTACAAAGATTTCTTAGTCATAATTCAGCAAAAAAGCAACTCAGAAATTCCGGATTATTGGCAAAATACGCCTTGGACTTTCGGCGAAACTTCGCGCGAACCAAAGAAAAGAAGCATTGCTTGCGGCTATTTTGTAACCAATATTTTGAGCGATTATGGTTTTAACATAAAAAGAGCTTATCTCGCTCAGCAAACTTCTTCGCTGATAATCAAATAATTGTCTGCCGATGTCAAATATTTTGCTAAACGAGAAGATTTGGAAAATTATCTTTTAAATAAAGAAAAAAATCATATATATATATCGTAGGTCTCGATTTCCATACCAGTTTTGTGACGCGGGAAAACAATGATACGTATTTTATTCACTCAAATTACATTAATAATCAATGTGTTGTAAAAGAAAAACAGTAACTTCAAAAACACTGAATGCATCAAAAACTTTTATGATCGGGAATTTGAAATTTTAGATTAATATCTACAAATCGAAAATGAAATGCTACGAATTGTAATAGTTTAGCAGTTTGAACTACTTGTTTTTGACATTTGAAAGATAATGAACTACACAAGTCCACTAATTTATAAGTTAAAAAAACAAAATATTTATCTCACCCATGAAATTAACATTTATAAAAACAATATTATTATTCGTTTGTAGCTTTAGTTATTCGCAAAATAATGACAGTATAAAATGGGAAAAAGACAATCCCAATTGGGAAAAGCGGTTATTTTCAAAACCAGAATTTTCAAATAAAATCAAAGTCTCAAAGTCAGATAGTACGATGGATCTTTACATGTCAATGACAGCCGAATGCAGAATTTTTGGCTACCAAAAACCAAACAAAAATTCCAAAAGATTGATATTATTTTCTATTTGGACTTTTGATGTGAAAGATAACCCTTGCAATTGTCAGTTTGGTTCCTATTATGAAACATCATCTATGGAAATGGAATTGAAATATCTTGGAAAGGAAAATGCTTTTGTGAAAGCAGCATTAATGAAAAATAAAAAACAAATAGCCATTGTTTTCTTTGAAAAGAAGTGGATAGAATTTGTTGATTAATAATATCAAAGTTACAAACAAGAAAAAAAACGACAACTTCTAAAGCGCTGAATGCTTCCAAAACTTTTATGATTGGGAATTTGACACATGCTTTGAGATCAATTATTCATTTCAAAATCTTCAAACTATTTCCGAGATTAGCTATCTTTGTTTTATGGATTTACAATACCTCGTAAGAGAACCTCAAAATATCACTTCAGAAACACCAATTTTATTTTTGATCCACGGATACGGAAGCAACGAACAAGACCTCTTCAGTTTTGTCCCTACTTTGCCAGAAGATTGGTTGGTCGTGAGTTTCTGCGCACCACGAGATTCAAACAATGGTGGCTATGCCTGGTTTGACATCGATTTTATGAGTGAGGAGAATTTCCTAGACGTGCCTCAGGCAGAAGATGCTGTGAAGCAGGTCTTGGAGAATATCATGAAAGTCTCCAACCATTATGGATTGACGAACAACAAAACACATCTTTGCGGTTTCAGCCAAGGTGGAATGATCGTGTATTCTTTGGCTTTGCATTATCCGGAATTTTTCTCAAAGATAGCATTGCTAAGTACTTTCCCAGAAGACCGATTGTTGAAAGACATAATGAAGGACAAAAAGAAGTTGGAACACCTGAGATTCTTCGTTTCTCATGGTACGGACGACGCTGCAATCCCGTTGGAATGGGCAAAGAAAGGTGCAGAATTGCTTTACGACCTGAGCGCCTACTTCTCTTTCCGAGAATATATGGCTGGACACGGCGTGAATCAGAAAAACTACATCGACCTGATGGAGTTCTTCAAGAAATAAATTGCCTATTGCAATTGGCCAACTGTTGTTTACTTTTAAACAAAAATCCCGATCAATGTAACTATGATCGGGATTTTTTATTTTAAATATTTAAAGTTGAATTTTTCTAAATTCTAACTTCTATTTTAAGCATTCATCAAGTCTTCAATTTCCTCAACAGTGATCGGAATATTTGCCATCAAGTTGAAAGGCGTTCCTGAAGCTTGGATCACATAATCGTCCTCGATTCTCACACCGAAACCTTCTGCCGGAATGTAGAATCCTGGCTCATTTGTGAAGACCATGTTTTCTACAAAATCATCGGTCAGGATTCCGTAATCATGCGTATCCAATCCCATGTGGTGAGACGTTCCGTGCATCATAAATTTCTTGTAAGCTGGCCATTTTGGATCTTCGTTTTGAATGTCAGCTTTGTCGATCAAGCCTAATTGCAATAATTCAGCCGTATAAACTTCGCCCATTTCCTTATGAAATCTGTACCAGTTATTTCCGGCAACCAAGCGTTGTTCTGCTTCAACTTTACATCTCAAAACAGAATTGTAAACTTCTTTTTGTCTATCAGAATATCTACCGTTGACAGGAATTGTTCTTGTCAAATCACTGGAATAATTTCCGTACTCTGCACCAACATCCAAAAGGATCACATCACCATCCTTACACTGCATATTGTTTGCGATGTAATGTAGGACATTTGCATTGTTTCCGCTGGCGATGATTGGTGTATAAGCAAATCCTTTACTTCTGTTTCTTACAAACTCATGCATCAATTCTGCTTCGATCTCGTATTCCCAAACGTCTGGTTTGATAAAACTTAACAATCTTCTGATTCCTTTTTCCGTGATATTACAAGCGTTTTGGATCAATGCCAATTCTTCCGGTTCCTTGATGCTTCTCAAACGTTGAAGAATTGGATTACTTCTTTTGTAATTGTGCATCGGAAAATCAGCTTTTATTTTCTTGATAAAACGATCTTCGCGGGTTTGTGTCTCTACAGAACTCCTGTAATGTTCATTTTTATTGAGATAGACATTCTCTGCTTCGTACATCAATGTTTTGAAGACCTTATCAAAATCGCTCAACCAATAAACAGTTTTGATTCCCGAAGTTTCAAAGGCCTGATCCTTGTCCAATTTTTCACCTTCCCAAACTGCAATATGCTCGTTGGTCTCTCTAAGGAACAAAATCTCACGGTTCTCCTCAAGATAAGCATCCGGAAAAATTACCAAAATACTTTCTTCTTGGTCCACACCACTCAGATAAAAAATATCGCGGTGCTGCTGAAAAGGCATTGTAGAATCGGCACTGATCGGATAAATATCATTGGAATTGAAAACAGCTAGAGATTTTGGCAATAATGCATCTGCAAATTTCTTTCTGTTTTTTACGAATAATGAACTTGGGATCTGTTCGTATTTTGTCGTCATTTTTAAATTTTATTTTAATTAAAATATTACTTCCTTCGAAAATAGAAGAAATGTTAAAAAGTGTCCCAAATTTACAAAACCTAAAAAGATTAAATTTAAAAGCTAACCTTAAATTTTTCATAAAATACAATTTAAGATAATACTAAACTTTAAATTTTCTATATTTGAGAAAACATAAGTCTCCAGATGAAAAATAACTATAAGATCATTCTTGTGTTCTCACTGATCTTCCTGAGTGTATTGAGCTACAAGCTCAGCGCAAAGAAGATCAAATCAGACAAAGTCTTGCCCGAACCGAGATTGCAGTACAACTTTTACAACGACATCGACTACAAAAACAGTCCACTGAAGCTGGATATCTATCAACCAAAATCCCGTAACAAAGGAAAATCTCCCGTGGTGATCTTTGTTCATGGCGGCGCTTGGGACAAAGGGGACAAATCGATGATAAGAAAGAACTTCCGAGAGTATATTTTACAGGAATTGTTGGAAAATGAATTCACAGTGATCAGCATAGACTACACATTGCTTGATCAAAATACACACCTGGAAAAACCCCTTGAAGACACAAAAGATGCTATAAAGTGGGTCAGTAAAAATGCCGAAAAATACAATCTGGACATCAACAACATGGGAATCTGGGGCGGATCTGCGGGCGCTCACATCGCATTATTAACAGCCTACAATCAAAAAAATGGGAACAGCAGCGATGCAGAATTACAATACCCAAACCTGAAGTACGTTGTTGATTTCTATGCACCAACAAATCTGAATGACCTTTTCAAAACCGATGCGAACGGTCTTCTACTGAGTTTGTTCAAGATCTACTCACCAAAAAAATTCCAAACCAGGCACGAAAAAATGATACAGCTGACCGGATTTGATATCAATACTCAAAAAGAAGAGGTCGTAAAGAAGAATGCAGAATACTCTCCCATCAACTACGTTTCAAAATCTACCGTTCCTACACTTATTTTCCATGGCACAGAAGATTCCGTTGTAAGCATTGTCCAATCCCAACAATTGGAAGAAGCATTGAAAACCCATAAGGTGCCTTACAAATTCTATACGGTGGAAAATGCAAAGCATACTTTTGGAAATCTCGATCTGGCAGAAGCGAAAGATGTTTCTAAAAAAACAGTCGATTTTATAAAATCGCATACGACTTATGGAAACTAAATATTTTGGTTTGAGGAAATGGTTTTCAATATTTTCTGTATTGATCGTTACAATGATGAATTCGCAGACCACATTCAGGATCACTGACATTCCATCTGACAATACGAAGGGCTTGAGAATTTTTATGGCTTCTAACATCAATGATTGGAAACCGAATGATGAGAGATTTGAGTTCAAGAAAAACGCAGAAGGTTTTTATAGTTTAACGATTCCTGCCCAAACCGGAAAGATAGAATACAAGATCACGCAAGGCAATTGGGACATTGCTGAAACAGACGAAAATGGAAATTCAATTCAAAATCGCGTTTTAGAAAATTCTGACAAATCTCAAATTGTAGAATTAAAGATCTCTGACTGGAGTGCTCCGAAAGAGAAAAAACACACGACCACTTCCAATGTAAAGATCCTAAGCGAGAACTTTACAATCCCACAACTTAACACAACGAGGAAGATCTGGATCTATCTCCCACCCGATTACGAAACTTCGAAGACAAAATATCCCGTGATCTACATGCACGATGGGCAAAATCTCTTTGACGAATTCACCAGTTTTTCAGGAGAATGGAGCGTGGATGAAACCATGGATGAGATCTACAAGGCAATGGGAAAATCTGCCATCGTTATTGGAATTGATAACGGCGGTGACAAACGATTGTCCGAATATTCGCCTTGGAATAATGTAAAATATAAGACGAGCGGCGAAGGTGATCTTTATGTTGATTTCCTTGCAAAGACTTTAAAGCCTTACATCGACAAAACTTACAGGACCGAAAAACAAGCTTCCAAAACTTTGATCATGGGAAGTTCTATGGGTGGATTGATCTCGCTTTATGCCTCTGCCAAATATCCGACTGTTTTTGGAAAAGCTGGGATTTTCAGTCCAGCGTTTTGGTTTGTTTCAGAGAATCTGAAGAAGTATTTGAACATTAATAAAAACAATCTCAAGAATTCTAAATTCTATTTTGTAGCCGGAAAAAATGAGGATGAAACAATGGCGCCGGAAATCGAAAATGTGAATGAATTGTTATTAAAGAAATCTGTTCCTGCCAAGAATATCATTGTGAAGATAGATGAAGACGGAACACATTCCGAAAGCTATTGGAAGCGGGAATTGAAGGCGAGTTTGATCTGGCTTTTGGAGTGAAGTTATCACCCCTTACAAATCTAAGTAAGACTTTGACTTTCTTTTGGAATGACAAAATTTCATTCTGATAACAGATCGTGTTTTGCGTAGAATTTGCAGCCCGACTTATCTCTATTCTTTTTATTTTTTTATTTGAATCGATGAACCACTTCGTTAGGTTTGAGTGGAAATCCTTTTTTGTGGCTGGACTAGCGAAGGCAAAAAGATTGGGAGCGGAAGGCGGATAAAGCTGCCCCAATAAATATTAATATTAAAAGCACACTTGCAACACCAAAATTGCTTCCTAAAAATCCAAACAAAAACACTAAATTTGCAGCATTTATGGAAAGTAACAGACAACGCAAAGTAGCACAGATCATTCAGGAAGATATGGCGGAGATCTTCCGCAAACAGGCATCAGAAAGCAAACAGAGCTTTTTGGTATCGGTTTCTGACGTGAAAGTGACAGCCGATCTCAGCATCGCAAAAATATACCTCAGCATTTTCCCTGCAGAATTGAGACAGCCAATTATGAAGGAGATCAATACCAACAACGCCTATTACAGGAATTATATTGGGCAAAAGATGGCAAAGCAGGTGCGCATTATTCCTCAGTTGGCATTCTACATCGATACAACAATGGATGATGTGGAACGCATCGAAAAGGAGCTGAAAGGCGAAGGTGATAATCCGATTCTTTAATTTTTCGCAGGATTGAAAAATGCTTTTTACATAGCATCGCGCTACCTTATTTCTAAAAAAGGAAGTACAGCAGTTACGTTTATCACGTGGCTCGCGGCATTTGCTATGGTGGCAGCTGTGGCGGCAATGTTCATTATCATTTCGGTTTTTTCAGGTTTGGAGGAACTGAATAAAGATATGATCGCCAATCTGCATGCGGACCTTACGATAAAAAGCAAAACAGGAAAAGTACTTCCTGATATTGACAAAATAGAAAAAGCACTCCGAAGCAATTCTGGTGTTGCCAATTTCTCCAAAGTCATCGAGGAAAAAGTCTATCTTGGTTATAAGGACAATGGAGAAATTGCCTATTTGAGAGGCGTGGATTCCGCTTACATCCACGTGAATCCCATCAATGAAACTATTTTTTACGGGAAATATCCGGACTTCAAATATAATAATGAGGTGATCATGGAAAATGGTCTGGACAACAGGCTATCGCTTCCTGTGAACTCCAGTCAGGATTTTGCAACGATCTTGATGCCGAAACCTGGGAAAGGGATCATCCAGCAGGAGAATGACATCTTCAACAAAAAAGACATTTACGTAAGCGGGATCTTCCCAGGAAATGACCAGCTCAACAACTACATCATTGCGCCGATAGAGCTTTCTCAAGAACTTCTCGGGCTTCCCAAGGCGGCTTGTTATCAGATTGTCATCAAACTGAAAAGCCCGGTAAATTCTGAAGTAATCAAGTCAAATCTGATGAAAGAGTTTGGCGATAAGATCATTGTCAACACAAAATCTGAAGAAAACGCCGCGTTTTGGAAGATGATCAACACAGAAAAACTGATGATCTACTTGATCTTTGGATTGGTCATCTTCATTACGACTTTCAACTTGGCTGGTGCCATCACAATTCTCCAACTCGATAAGAAAGAACAGGCAAAAGCACTGATCGCTTTAGGTTTTAACAGAACAGACCTGCGATTGACGTATTTCTTCACTGGCTTGCTGATCGTATTTTTTGGATTGATCTGTGGGCTCGTTATTGGTTCTGCCATTTCTTTCATACAGATCAAAACAGGATTTTTCCAGGCGAGTGAGAACCTTGCTTTCCCTGTCCGAATTGAAATATTCAATTACATTATCGTTTCCGCAGTCGCACTATTTTTTGGGCTCATTATCTCTCTTCTTTTTTCCAAAGTCAACAAGAGATATCTTGTTGAGAAGTAACTGAGCGCTCTTAATTCAATTATTAACGTTGCTTTTGTCAATCAAATTTAATTTGTAAACAGACAAAAATTGTTTTAACTTAAATTTTACTTAAAATTAAAAGAATTTTAAAATTAGTAAAAATTAAAATCTAACTTTACGCCCTAATTTTTTGAAATGAAAAAATCTATACTTATTTTATTTGTTGGAATTTTTGGGATTGCAAATGCTCAGATTCCGACGGGTTACTATGATGGCACATCTGGACTTACCGGTTATACACTGAAGACTAAACTTGGCCAGATCATCACCGCAGGCTACAGCCAGCATACTTACGATGAACTGGACGGGGAATATCCAAAAAGTGATGCTGATAAGTATTATGAAAATGACAATACAATACTTGACATCTACTCCGAAAATCCAATCGGTCCAGACCCGTACAATTACACATTTGGCGTAAAAAAATGTGGCAACTATGCAGTAGAAGGTGATTGCTATAATAAGGAGCATACTGTTCCGCAGAGTTTATTCAATCAAAAATTACCAATGAGGAGCGACATCCACCACGTCCTTCCTACAGATGGGAAAGTGAATGGATACAGAAGTAATTATCCCTTCGGTAAAGTAGCCAATCCATCTATTACTTCTAAAAATGGTTCTAAACTTGGACCTAATGCCACACCTGGTGCTACCTATTTCGGTTCTGTTTTTGAACCGATCAATGAGTTCAAAGGGGACATTGCAAGATGTCTTTTATATTTTGTGACGCGTTATCAAACTCAACTTTCTAGTTTTTCCAGCGGAAATATCCTTAATACAAGTAATGTGAGCCAGGGATTGGTGACTTGGGAACTCAATCTTCTTTTGCTTTGGCATCAGCAGGATCCGGTATCACAAAAGGAAATTGACAGAAATAATGCAGCCTATTCCTATCAAAAAAACAGAAATCCATACATTGATCATCCAGAATGGGTAACCGAGGTCTGGGGTATTTCGCCGCTAGCTGTAGACGATGCTGTTTTTTCCAAAAACCTGAACATTGCTCCAAATCCTGTAAGAGGTAACATCATCAATGTAACGGGTGACAAGGATCTGAAGAAATTTAACAAGGCGTTTATCTATAATATGGTGGGACAAAATGTTCAGACCATAGAGAATCCTTTCCAAAACGGAAATACAATACAACTTAATAATTTGCCAAAGGGAGTTTACATCTTGAAAACTGGAGAGTTAAACACCAAGTTTGTTGTAGAATAATTAATTGAACGTTATCATTAGCTAAAGACAGAAAACAATTTCTGTCTTTTTTTATTTTACAATTATAATATTCTGCATTTCTTGAAATCGTGAATAAAAAATTATTTAACATTTGCAATTCTGGTTCAATGTTAGGAACTTTAACAATTGTATCTTTTATATAATTTATATCTTTGCCTTCCTAATTAATTTTAATGAAAAAAATAACTTTATTTTTAGCTTTCGGGATTTCCGCTTTAGGATTTTCTCAAGCTCCCGCAACCTACTATGATGGTACGAGTGGACTTACAAGTTTTGCTCTGAAAAACAAGATCAGTGAGATCATCACCAATGGCCACCAGGACAAAGGTTACAATTGGACTGTATTTTCCACAGCTGACCGAGATAAGTATTATGAGAAAGACAATACTGTTTTAGATATTTATTCAGAAAATCCAACTGGGACAGACCCGTACAACTATACGATAGGATCCGATCAATGTGGTTCTTCTAATGGTCCAGAAGGAACATGCTACAACAGAGAGCATACAATTCCGAAATCTACTTTCGATGACGAAATACCTATGCACAATGATTACCACCATCTTCTAGCGACCGACTACCAAGTGAATGGTAAAAGAAGCAACTATCCTTACGGTGAAGTTGGAGCAGCTAGCTGGACCTCAAAAAATGGCTCCAAGTTAGGATCAAGTAAATTGAATGGCTACGGAGGAACAGTTTTCGAACCGATCAATGAGTTCAAGGGTGATATCGCCAGAATCTATTTTTACTTTGCGACACGTTACGAAAACAACATCCAGACTTTCGTGTATGACATGTATGACGGATCTAAGACCAAAGTTTTCGCAGAACCTTTCCTATCCATGTTATTGAAATGGAATCAGCAAGATCCGGTATCCCAAAAGGAAATCGACAGAAACAATGCTGTTTTTGCTTATCAAAAAAACAGAAATCCATACATCGACCATCCAGAATGGGTGACAGAGATCTGGGGCGCTGCACCTTTAGCTGTTGATGATGCTTCTTTCTCAAAAAATCTTACTATCGCTCCAAATCCTGTAAGAGGAAATGTGATCGCTGTGACTGGAGACAAAGATTTGAAACAATTCAACAAAGCGATGATCTACAATATGGTGGGACAAAATGTTCAAACGATTGAAAACCCTTTCCAAAATGGAAACACGATCACGCTAAACAATTTACCGAAAGGAATCTATATCCTGAAAACAGGCGAACTGAATACGAAATTCATTGTAGAATAAAATTTACAGCAAACTCTATAAAAGGCAGATATTCACATTTCTGCCTTTTTTGTTTTCTATGCGGACCGACTTTAACAATTATTATGAAACTCATTTTCAATTTGGCATCTATCTTGAAAATAGATTAACAATAAAATTATAAATAATGAAAAAAATATTTATTACAGCATTATTCGTAGGAACATTCACTTTGGGATATGCGCAATCAGATTACTACAATGACTATAGAAGGAGTGTCACAGATGTCAACTGGCAAACCGTAGCAGTAGATCTTGTACTGTCTGTTACCCAAGCTGATCAATTATACGCTTTGAATGACAGATATTCGGATTATAATGCTTGGAATAATGCCTATGCTACCAATCCCGACAGATGGAGAACGGATAGATACACAGAGATCGAAAGGATCCTTGGCCCAACAAAGTACACCAAGTTTAAAACGAAATACTACAAAGGAAAAAATCCAGTTGCCGTCTACAACAGCAACAAATACAAGGACAAAAGATACAAACACATCGATAAAAAAGCAAAAAAGTACAAACACAAAAAAGGCAATAAGCGCAAAAATAAATAAGAACCATATCAAACAGTTGTTTACCACAGCTGTTTTTTTGTATCTTGAAGTTTCAAAATCTTTATACAATGAGACCTAATCGATTATTCAAATTTTTATTTTTTGCCTTCATTCTCAACTCTCTCCTATTCTTTGGTCAGGAAAAACCATATTGGAAAGAGATACAGGAATTCAAACAACTCGATCAGAAAAATGGAATTCCAAAGAAACCAATCCTCCTGGTAGGTAGTTCATCTTTCACAAAATGGACAGACGTCAGCAATTACTTCCCAGGCAAAAAGATTGTAAACCGCGCGTTTGGTGGATCAAGATTATTGGACCTCAATAATTATTCTAATGAATTACTGGATCCTTACAAACCGAAACAGATCATCATCTATTGTGGCGAAAATGATGTTGCGATGGAAAACCCAACTGCTGCAGAAGTTTTCGGAAGGTTCAAAACATTCTTTGAAACAATCAGAGCAAAATATCCTAAAGTTCCAGTGGCGTATGTTTCCATCAAATATTCACCAAGTCGTGAACAATTTTGGCCAATCGTAACAGAAGTGAATCAAATGATAGAATCTTATCTTAAAACTCAAAAAAGAACAGACTACATCGACATTACAAAAGTGATGAACGATACAGACGGAAAAGTGAGAACAGATATTTTCCTGGAAGATATGCTTCATATGAAACCGGAAGGCTACCAACTTTGGACAAAAGTAATGGCACCTTACTTGAAATAGCTTTCGAAAGCCTCCTATAAATCTTTAAATGCTTCGAGAGCCTCAGCATGACAATTGAAGTTTGTCAATCTGAGGTTCTCGAAGACAATAAAAAGAATTTTTTTATTTTCTATTTGTATTTATTCTAAATTACTTTATATTTGCAGATATGAATCAGCCAGTTATCGCATTTAGAATTGCACCTCTCGCACCAGCATTTGGAAATACAGAAGATATGTATTGTGGAAAAAAGACCTGTTGTAAGAAATTCAAAAAAGGAAAACGCTGCAAAAAGTGTCCTGGTCGCGAAAAGATCAGTTAAACATCAGCCAGATGATCATAGCAGCCAATGCTAAAAATATAATTAAGGAAACCAGTCTTTTAGATTTGGTTTCTTTTTTTTGAGCTTTCGGGAAAGATTCGGATGGATTGCTCAATGTTTCTTTTTGTTCAGAATTGGATTCATTTTCTGCCAATTCTGTAATGGTGATGCCTTGAACGATTGTTTTGTGAAGAATCGTATTCGTCGCGTGTAGCAAAATCTGAAACTTACCTTGAGAATCAAATTCCTTAATTCTTATGGTTCGTTCACCATTCGGTTTTTCCAATCCGAAAGGAACGATTTTTACCAAGTCAGCATCATAAGTGTTCCAATAGATCGTGATCTCCTCATCTTTCTGAGCACGGATCTTACTGGCAGAGAAGTTCTTGATCTTCGGAGGCAAAATACTTTTGACATTGCGTTGCTGGCTGCCAAGATTTTGGTCGTAGATCCTTTTTCTCTCAGGATCGGTGAGCGTTTCGTAAGCTTCCTTCACTTCCTTGAAACGGTCGGAGAAGTAGTCATCGTTCTCATTTTTGTCCGGATGGTATTTCAAAGACAATTTCCGATAGGCTTTTTTGATGTCTTCCGCAGAAGCATTTTGAGGGATCCCGAGAAAGTAGTAATAGTCCTTCACAAAACAAATTTAACGATTTAACCCGTTCAAAAACAAAAAACGGAAAGCATAACTTCCCGTTTTTTTCTAACAATTTAATTTAATTTCCTAAAATTACTCCGCTTCCGCAGTTCTGCGCTGGCAGCAACCTCTTCCGAATTGCCTTCTCACTTTCTCTTTCAGCGAGTTGTACTCATCGTCATTCATCGTTCTGATACGGTCTGCAAATCCGAACGGCGTTCTTTCCTTCACATCATATTCGTCAAAAATTCCTCTTACGAATGCTTTTCTTTTTTGCGCTTTTTTTGCGATGATGGCGATGGCGGCCAAACCTGCGATCGCTAAAATTCCTTTCTTCATTTTATTTAAAATTTTACGTTTTACATTTAGGAAGACGCCATGTGACTTTGTTTACCTTAAAATTTTTTTTTGGGCGTCTTTATCCGCCCTCCGTTCCCGCTTTTTTTGCCATCACTTTTCCAGCCGCAAAAAAAGAGCTCCACTCAGGTCGGGGCGCGCTTCGCAGAGTTGGAAGTTTTGTGATTGATTGAGGTAGTTACCTACTTTCACAAATTAACCTAAATTTGGATTGCATTAAAACTATATCAATGGAATGGAAACCAATCACTCTCGAAGAATTGTCTCTTGAAATTTCTAAAGCAGAAAGCGAAATGAATTTAGAACTTTTTAATTTGTGGACAAAGTAAAAACTACTCCATGCAAATGGGCAGAACGTGAAATGGGCAATGAAGGAAGTGGTTTTTGGGTAATTGCTGAATACAAAGATTTAGTATTATATTACAATGATATCGAAGATGGATTTAATATTTCTCATTTTGAAAAACATGGGGAAATTGATGAATATCACGTAGAACAAGATGAATTATATTTTGCAATTCTCAAACTTTTGAAGTTGTAATATTTAATAAAATACACTTATTAAAGCCTATGAAACAACGTTTAACTCACAAACAAAAAGCTTTGCAATCGCAAAGCTTTTTTTATAGAATTCGTTTTCATAAAGTCGAAAGCACCTCTTTCCTAATGAATGCCCGATCTTTCGAATCTTTTATCGATGTTTTAATTAACGTGTAACCAGCAAATCCAAAACATCCAAAACCGCATTTAGCCAAATTTAAAACTAATCTACAATAAACATCATATACTCTTCATATTTTCTCACTCTTTCCAACCAACTTTTTATATATAAAAGCAACCTATAATAATACTCCGCTACCCTATAACAATACTCCAGCAACCTATAATAATAGTCGGCTAACCTGTAACAATAGTCGACTAACCTGTAATAATACTCGGGTAACCTGTAATACTACTCCTGTAACCTGTAACAATAATCGGCTAACCTGTAATACTACTCCGATTACCTGTAACAATACTTTTTAAAAATCTTATTATATTTACTTTAATAAAAACACAAATAGATATGCTAAGAAAGAAACGCGGGAATCTAAGACCTTCCCAAAGCAGCCTTGTATTACATCTGACTCCTATCCTGACACTTCGCCAGATTACATTTCCTTACGCTTTTATTACCAAAGCAGGTATCAGTGGAAATTCTGCGCAGAAAATGTTGAATGGCGAAGCGGTACAGATCAACTTCCGACAACTGACGGCCCTTTGCGTTGTCCTCAACTGCACACCCAACGACCTTTTTGCAAGGCGTGATCTGCAACCTGCCGAGGGACATCAACTCAATAAACTGCAAGATCTGCACGCGCCATTGGTAGATCCGAAAGATTTTTACAAAGAAAAAAGTTTGGAAGAACTCAAGGCGATGGGAGAATTATAAACGATAATGATCGTCTTTGCTTGCTGGTGAAGGAAATCATCATACCCTTGATCATCAAACAAAAAAGCTTTGCAATCGCAAAGCTTTTATTCTAATTGGTTTTCATAAAGTCGAAAGCACCTTTCCGTAGATGGATTCCGTGCTCCAGCCAGGCTTTCATACAAGTAAGGAAATTAGCCCAGCCTTCGGTTTGTCCGATTACCCATTTGATGCCTTTCTCATCATTTTGGTGACCCTCTTCGGAAACCTTAACAACAGAATCATTTTCAGAAAGTTTCTGTAGTTCTATCGTGACCACAGATTTTGGATCCCAGACAAAAACAATCTTTTCATTCGGGACGGTCTCTTTGGTCGTCAGAGGATAAGAATCTTCGAATTCGGGAAATTCCCAAAAGATTTCTTTTCCAACTTCCATTCTTCCGGAACCTTTGGAAATGAAATAATTTTGCATGATCTCAGGATTCACAATCGCTTCAAAAATTTCTGAAACCGGTTTCTGAATTCCTATAGAAGCTTTTGCCGTAAGTTTGGTTTCCATAGACTTCAAATTAAAATGACTACAACTATTTTATTCTAAGCTGAGTTTCTGCTCGCATTGATATTTCCAAACAATGATCGCATCACAAGCTTCTCATAACTTTCGCGGTTACCTTCGCCTTTCTGGATCTTGATCAACGCATATTGCTGAATACTCAGAAGCGGAAGCACTATCTTCTCACGGATCTTCACTGATTTTCTGTTCAATGGTTCTTCCTGCATCAATATCTTATAACCTGTCAGTTCCAACATCATTTCCTTGGAAAGAGAAAACTCAGAGAAAAGGATATTCCAAAATTCGCCAAACTTAGGATTGTTTCTCATATAGTAGGTCAGCGGGAAATAGGTTTTGTTCATACTCATCATTGAGTTCAGCACCAAGGTCTTGAAGAAATCCGAACCTTTGTAAAGTTCTTTGATCTCATCAAATCTTCCTTCATCCATCAAAGTTTTCAAAGCAAATCCAAACCCAAAGAATCCAGGCACGTTTTGTTTCAATTGTGCCCAAGATCCAACGAATGGAATCGCTCTCAAATCCTCGAACTTCAGTTCAGAACCCGCGCCTCTTTTGCTTGGACGACTTCCGATATTGGTTCTTCCGTAATATTCCAATGTACTCATTTCCTGAAGATAAGGCACAAACATTGGATGCGCCTTCAGGTCAGAATATTTTTGGTAACTGATGTCTGCCAATTCCGAGATCAAGTCCCGTTCTTTATCATTAAGGTCTTTCTTGGTGCTTTTAAACACATCATTCTCGATCCCAGCTGTCAACAACTGTTCGAAGTTGAATTTCGCCTGATCCTTATTTCCAAAAACACTTGTGATGGTTTGTCCCTGGATGGTCAACTCAATCTGATTGTTGGCAATGGTTTTTCCTTGCGACGCGTAGAAATCGTGGGTTTTTCCGCCACCTCTTGCCGGCGGTCCACCTCTACCGTCGAAGAACACGACTTTCACGCCGTTATCCTCAGAGATCTTGGTCAATTTTTCTTTTGATGTATAGATCTGCCAGTTCGCTTTCAGGTAACCACCATCTTTTGTTCCATCGGAGAAGCCAAGCATGATGATCTGCTTGTTGTTTCTTCTTGCAAGATGCTTCTTGTAAACTGGATGATCATACAAGGTTTTCATCACGCTTTCAGATTTATCCAGACCTTCCATCGTTTCAAACAATGGCACAATATCAATATGGATATCTTCGTCGGCATAACCGCAAAGTTTCATCATGACATAGACATTCATTACATCTTTCACCTCATCAGAATTGGAAATGATATAGCGATGCATGCCTCGCTCGCCATTGTTTCCCTGAATAGTTTTGATATTATAAACACTTTTTAAAGTTTCGCAGGTCATTTCGTCTTCGAAATCTTGAGGATTCAGAATGGCGCCAGATTCCAACAATAGGTCGATCTTCTCATCATTCGTTTTAGAATCAACATCTTCATTGATGACCTTTTTGAAAATATCATCAATGACATTTTGATGGACCCTGCTGTCCTGACGGATATCGAGCGTTGCAAAATGGGTCCCGAAGATCTTTACACGATCTCTGAAATCATCCAGAACATCAAAGAAAAGTCCGTTGTGTTCTTCTTTCAAAATCTTTTCAGCGTTATCGAGTTCGACGATGATCTCGGCTGCAGAAATCCTTGCATCTTCCTGGAAAATCGAATCGTAGATTCTTTTGCTAACATTTTTTAAAACATCAGAAACGCCACGGAAACTCAATCTTCTTCTGACAATTTTCAAATGTCCATAATAATCCTTCAGGATTGATATTCTCAATTCCTCAGCCACTTTCATTGTGATATCAGCCGTTACGAAAGGATTTCCGTCGCGGTCACCACCTGGCCAGAATCCCAACTGAATGATATCCGGACTAGGTGTGTAACTGGAGGTTCCAAAAACCTGTTTGATCTTTCTATAAAGTTCACCAATACTTTGGTAATAGACATATCTCAAATAATAAATGATGCTCAAAGCTTCGTCCAAAGGCGTTGGTCTTTCCTTGTTCACAAAAGGTGTTTTTCCCAATTGTTGAAGCAAAGTATCGATCTGCGTCACCGAGTCATTGATGATCGCATCACGTAGATCATGGATAATTCTTTGCACCGCATTCGGATAGAACTGCGTTGGGTGAGCGGTGAAAACAATTTTGATCGCAAAATCATCCATCTTCTTTCTGATTGCCGCGAGATGCTGATCCTGGTTGGCGCGGTCGTACATATTCATGACCGTTCCGGAATCACTTTCGGAGTGCAATTGCTGGAAAGCCGCATCTTCTATACTGTCAAAAAGTACAACTTGTCTTTCTATATATTGGATGATCTTGAAGAGTAGTTCCAGTTTCTGATCTTCGGTTTCCAGTTCTGTGTGTTTCTGGAAAAACTCTTCAACAATTTCTTCAGGAGATTTACCTTGCTGATAACCTTCTCTGCTTTCTTCCGCTAGAAAAGGGAGCAACATCCCGATGTTTGTCATTTTATCATAGGGCAGACTCATGAAGAGTGAATTGTAGATCTGAAACTTATTTTCTACAATCTGCCTGAATTTTTCAATTTTCTGATCGTTTAGCATTTAACAAAAATAAAAGATAAATTGTAAAATCAGTCGTCCGAAATGTTATTTTTATCTTAATATCTACAACATATTACGATTAATACAAACATTGCAGCTAGAAAAATCTTAATTAGGCATTTTCTAAAACTTCGATGATCTCTACGCCGTATTTTTCGATTTTAGCTTTTCCCAATCCTTTTACATTTTCGAGATCTTCAAAATTACTCGGTTTGTGTTTTGCGATAGCCACAAGATGCGCATTATGAAAAATAATGTATGGCGGCAGTTGGGATTCCTTTGCTTTTTCTGCTCTCCAATTTTTTAGTTTGTCATAGATGATCGTTTCCTCTTCAGAAAGCTGTTCATCAGGATTGACATTCGTTTTACTGGATGTTGGTTTTATTTGTTTTTCCTCATAATTAATAAATACAGACCAAAAATTAATATCGCCTTGTACCAATTGCGTATTCAAATCGACGATGTCATAACGCTCCAGATAATCATTCAAAATAGCTTCGTCCATATTTTGGAACTGGTCAGAAATTCTGATCTTCAAAACTTTGACTTTCATTATATTATATTTTAAAGTAAAAATCCTCGGCAAGCTGTTAGACTTGCCAAGGATGTAAAATATCAATTATTTGGTTCCTAAAAGAAGAAGTTCTTCTATCCTGATCTCTGTCAAAAAACGTTTCGTTCCGTCTTTGTCATCGTAAGAGCGATAAGTCAGTTTTCCTTCTATGGCAATCTCTTTTCCTTTTGGAACATATTTTTCCAGAACATCTGCGGTTTTCCCGAAGGCCACGACATTGTGCCATTGCGTATCCTCTACCCTTTCACCTGCTGCATTGATGTAGAAATCATTGGTTGCAAGTGTGACCGTTGCTTTTTTGTTTCCATTTTCGAAATTAAAAACTTCAACTTCCTTTCCTGTGTGACCGATCAATGTCACTTTGTTTCTTAAAGACATAGCATTAAATTTTTTAAATTAAACTTTTAAAATCAGGTCGTGTTGTCTGTTTTCCTGATTTCCTTGTTGCAAATTTTCAACAAAAAGAAAACCCGAATCGGTAGAAAAGTATTTATATCCGTTTGTAATCGTTTGTAAATGGAATGATTTTTATAATTTTGAGATAAGACCAAATCGATGAAAAAAAATATCAAAACAATCCTCATCCCTTTTCTCACATTCATTTTCCTGAACAACTGCGAAAAAGGAAAAGAGAAAACTGTCGCTCACAACTATGACAATTATCTCAACAATTCCATTTGGCTCATAAAGAATGAGAAATTGATCGGATTGGAAACTGACGAAAAGCAATTTATTTTGACGAAGAAAAACGATACTGCGATGATCTGGAATTTCTCGGCGGTAGAATTCACAGATAAAAATAAATTCAAAAGTTATAACAGTTGGGAATGTGGCAACGACTGCTTCACAGCGATTGACGGAAAGTATCAATTTGTGGAAGCTTCGAAAATTGAATTTCAGATCGAGAATATTACAAGGACCGGAACTTGCGAAGCACCTGTAGAACATTTTGCAAAACCTAAGATCATCACGTTGAATGTGGAGAAATTTGGAGACAGTCTTGTCCTTAATAAAAATTAAAACTGGCTTTATGAAATTAATATTGACCTTAATGACATTTGGTGTTTTCACTTTCGCACAGACTTCAACAGAGAAAAAGATCGGAGTGGAAATCGATGGCGATTTTTTAGGAGATGGTAAGAAAATCACTGCCACTGCAATCAAAACAAAAGAAGAAAAAGGAAATCCAATTGAAGATGGAACGCCTGCTGAATACGAAATTCGGTTTTCTGACAACAAAATCAAACCGATAAAAGCAGGTTGTTGCGAGATCATTCTCATCAATGAAGGCGATTTGAACAACGATGGAAAAGACGAAATTTCTGTTTATCAAGCGCCGATGAATGGCTGCACTTATGCGATGACGACCTCCTCTTTCACCAATGGAAATTGGAAAAAAACCGTTGATACTTTTTTGATTCCAACCGGCTGCGAAGTCATTATTAATGCTGATTTGCAAAAAATGGTTTTCCGAGAGAACAAGCAAATCTATTATCTTGAAAAAGATATGAGCGATGAAAATGGGAAATTGATTAAGAAAAAAGTGAAGGAGAAATGAAGAAAAACGAGCTATTTTCTTAAATTAGGTCTTTAAAAACACACAAATGGAAACCCAAACGTGCCCAGAATGCGGCGACAAGATCATCGGCAGATCCGACAAGAAATTCTGTTCTGATGCTTGCCGCAACGCCTTCAACAACAAACAAAATAAAAACTCGACCAACTACATGCGGAATGTGAACAACAGACTTCGCAAAAACTACCGCATCCTTTCTGAAAATAATTTTGAAGGAAAATCAAAAGTCAATCGTCTTAAACTACAGAACGCCGGTTTTGATTTCGATCTCATTACGCAGATCGTGACCTACAAAAACGGTTCTCAATACTTTTTCGTTTATGATCAGGGTTACAAGATCCTTGACGGCGATTGGGTACTTATTGTAAAAAAGACCGATTAAACTATGATTTTTATTTTTCTGATCCTTCTATTTGTTTTAGCAATCTATCTTTATAATCTTCCAATTTTCGGAGGAGAATTTTCTGGCAAACGATTGGTCCGGATGAAGCAATCTCCAAATTACAAAAACGGAACTTTTCAAAATCTCAGCTTTACACCGTCGCTGGCAGAAGGTTTTACGATGCGAAAAGTACTATGGGAATTCTTGACCGACAAAACGGAAAATAAAAAACCAAAATCAGTTCTACCGACCGAAAAAATTGATCTAAAAAACCAACCGATCACTGACAATTTTCTGGTTTGGATGGGACATTCTTCGTATTATTTTCAAATGGATGGAAAGCGGTTTTTGGTAGATCCCGTTTTCAGTGGCAATGCGTCGCCTATTCCTGGAACTACGAAAGCTTTTGTGGGAACGGATATTTATTCGGCGGAAGATTTTCCTGAGATTGATTTTCTGATTATCTCTCATGACCATTACGATCATTTGGATTTTAAAACGGTCAAAAGCCTTAGACCTAAGATCGATCAGGTCATTTGTGGATTGGGCGTTGGCTCGCACTTTGAAAAATGGGGTTTTGATGAAGATCAAATCATAGAACTAGATTGGTATGAAGATGAGGAAATCTCGAAAGGATTCCAGATCACTTCTACGCCAGCCAGACATTTCTCGGGCCGACGATTTAAAAGGAATAATACGCTTTGGTCTTCTTATGTTTTGCAAACACCGACTCAGAAAATATTCCTTGGTGGCGACAGCGGTTATGATTTTCATTTCAAAGAAATTGGAGAGAGATTTGGACCTTTTGACTGGGCAATCTTAGAAAATGGTCAGTACAATGAAAAGTGGCGCTACATTCACACTTTGCCAGAGGAATTCAGCCAAGTTGCGGAAGACCTTAATGTAAAAAATGTATTGCCTGTACATTCTGGAAAATTTGCATTGGCGCAACATGCGTGGAATGAACCTTTGGAAAAAGTCTTCGAAAACAGCCGAGGGAAAAGCTTCAAAATCTCTACGCCGATCCTTGGTTCAAAACTGGATTTGAAAGATGAGAATCAAAGTTTTACGGAATGGTGGAAGTCTTAAAATTTTGTTAAAATAAATATTATCTTTGCGGAAACTTATAACCGCACAATGACGAAATTCTATTCTTTAGTTTTAATCTTAATTTTTTCTTTTCTCAGTAGTCAAAATCTAGATTGGTTTTATACCACTCTTGGAAAACGAGAAAGCCCTGGTGGCGCAACTCAACAAGATGGAATCAACAATATTAGTAGTATTGCAATAAATAGTGATGAATCTGTTTACTTTGCAGGAAATTACACAAACAACGTTGGTTTTGATGAAAATGCTACTTCAAATTTTCAACTACTATCTCCACTTGGATATCCATCACAAGAATGTTACGTAGCAAAAATTGATAAAAATAAAAAATATCTTTGGCATAAGACGATTACAATTGGATATAATAGTACTGCAAATATACATTCCGTAGTCATTGATAAAAAAGGAAATGTTATTGTTGCAGGATCTGCACGAGGAAATAATATAGATTTAAACCCAAATGATAGCAGTTCTCCAATTTATGATACTGATTCAAATTTACAAAGTGCCATCTTTGTCAACAAATATGATAAAGATGGGAATTTTATCTATGGAAGTTTTTATAAAGGAGGACATGGTAATCCTAAACTGACAATTGACAACAATAATAACATCATAATAGTTGGCAATTATATCAATTACAATGGCTATAATACAGATTTTGACCTTTCAAATCAGGTGTACTATTTAACTGCAGGTAGTGGTTGGTATGAAAATTACGGCTTTATTTTAAAGAATGATGAAGATGGAAAATTCATCTGGGTAAAATACATTTCTGGGTGGAACTCTGTCAACATGAACTCTTTGATGACAGATAGCAAAAATAATATCCTCACCTTAAGTAATAATGAATCCTTCTTCAATTTTAATGGAGAAAAGGAATATCGAAATATTGGATCAACTACCGAAGAGAATTATCTATGCAAAATAGACCCAGATGGAAATTTTGTTTGGGCACAAAATTTTGGAGGAAACAATAGCTACCTTGTATGGGATACTCAAGCATTCGATATAGACACAGATGATTCGATTGTATTAACTACCGCAAAAATCAATAAACCACTAACATTTCAAAATCATGTTGTGGATTATCCAAATTATCAATATGGTAGTGTTATCTTTAAAATAGACCAAAACAAAAATTACCTTTGGCATGCTCATTTAAACTCAGAATCAGATTCTTATTATTCCCAAGGTACGAATGTTAGTATTGCTTCGGACCATACCATCACTTGGAGTTTGGACATGCTAGGAATATATAGTTTTTATCACAAAAATCAATTAACAGAAACAATTAAATTATCTCCTAATGCTTCCATAAGTGATTATTCAACTATTTTAAAGTTAGATAATTCTGGAAAATTGATATATAATAAACATCAGATTTCAAAACATGATATTAGTCGTTTTGATAAAATTAACAATAAAATTTATTTTTCTGCTGGAAGAGGCGCAATGTTAGATAGAAATCCTGACCAAAGCATTCGCGATTTTTTATCATATAATAGCTTGTATACACACCAAAGTTCTATTCAAAAACTAGACAAATGCTATTCTGGAACACCAGATGGAGATTCGTTCCTTTACACTTGTGTTTCTGAGACAAAAAAAATAAAAGACCTATATCCTAAAACAAGCTACTCCAGCTGGTACGATTCTCCAACATCTATAACTCCACTCTCTCCAGAAACAGTTTTGGAAACAAAAAACTATTACGCATCTACTCAGGACATATCTTGTTCTTTCAATCCAACAAGGTTAGAAGTGGATGTGCTCGTATTTCAAAATCCTCCAAAATTAATCGTACCAAATTTTACTTTTTGCAATTTATCTGGTCAGAGAATATTAGACTTAAAAATTAACAATAATAAAGATGTTGAGTTTTTTGATGACAAAATGAATTCTATAAGTTTAGGAACGTTATTAGAAGCCAGCAAAAAATATTATGTTAGGCAAGTAGCGTCACACTATCCCTACACAAGTTGTAGAAGTGATCTGGCAGAGTTCTATGTGTATGATATCTCCACTCCTCCTGCAGCTGTATCTGCCCAAACTTTCTGCAAAATAGCTAACAAAAAAATATCTGACATTGTTGTCACTGCAACCAATCCCAAATGGTATTATGAAAATGGAATGGTCATCACCAATCTTTCTGAACCTTTGGCTGACAACACGAAATATTATGTGACTCAAAATGCCAGCGGTTGCGAAAGTGGAAAGAAAGAAATCTTAGTGACATTATCTGACCCAAATCCACCAAAAGGAGATGCCATTCAGGATTTTTGTTCCGCTTCGAATCCGTCATTAAAAAATATGTCTATCACCGGAACAGCCATCAAATGGTTTGATCCAATTGGAACACAAATTCCAGAGACAACACCATTGGTAGATGGAACAACTTATTATGCTTCTCAAACTATAAATAACTGTGAAAGCACACAAAAATTAGCTATTAAGGTAAATGTAGTTACCAATTATCTTTCTGCTACAGACTTCACAGACACTTTCTGTAATGATACAACAGCAAACTTTAAAACTATTGATCTTGATGATTATAAAAAAGAATTGATCACCAATCCGCAAGATTATACTTTCGAATTTAGAAATAGTTCTAATCTGGTTGTAAGTGGAAATACAAATCTAAATATAGGTTCCAATATTTTCGATGTCAAGATCAAATCGGCTCTTGGCTGTTATCAAGATGTGAAACTGAGTCTGACCCTTAATGAAAAACCAAAGATAGACCTTCCGACAGAAAAAGAATTTTGTGACAACCTAGGTACTGAATTGGATGCAGGATTAAACGCAAAGTATACCTACAGTTGGAGTACTGGCGAAACATCACATAAAATAAAAGCAGACAAAGAGCAAACGTATTCTGTAACAGTCACTACTCATAATGGATGTACCAATTCCGCAAGTGTCATCGTCAAAAAAGCAAAATTAGCGACCATCCAAAACATTTTGATCACGAATAACAACGCAACCGTCATCATGTCGTTTGCTGGAGATTATCTGTACTCATTGGATCAGATCAATTGGCAAAGTTCTAATAAATTGGAAAATCTCACGAATGGAAATTATACCGTTTATGTAAAAACAAATCTAGGCTGTGACCTTGGTTCAAAATCATTTACTATCTTTTCGTTAAGCAATATTTTCTCTCCAAATGGCGATGGCATCAATGATACTTGGAAGATCCCGGGAATAGAAAATTATCCAAACTCCGAGATCAGGATCATTGATAAGAATGGGAATATGGTTGTCAATACCATTACTAAAGGGGAAACCTACGAATGGAATGGAGAATCTGGCGGCCGAAAACTATCGACCGACAGCTACTGGTATCAAATAAAAATAACCGACGGCAGAATACTGGAAGGTTATGTTGTCATCAAAAATAGAAACTAAATCACAATACTGATATGAAAGAACTGAACGAGCTAGAATTGACCTTATTACAAGGTCTTACCACAAAATACCCGCAGTTTGTATCTCACATTTCGCATCTGACTGTTGCAAAAAGAAAGTTGACAGGCACAGGAATGAATGTTGAACTGACTTACGAAGATTTCAATGGTGAATTTGATGAGACCAATGCTTTGTTCAGCAATGGCGAAAATATAGCGATCAAGGGTTTGAAGGAAGGTTTGAGCTATGTCATCGATATCACAGTAGGACAAATTACCTCAATAGAATTCTCCACTTACAATGAAAAGTGGGACGGAAAATTGACCGACTATACAATTTTGGAAAAAGAGTAAAAACCTAAATCTAAAATTTAGAATAACAAAAAAGGATGAGCAAACACTCATCCTTTTTATTTTTTGATCAAACCAAATTATTTAGTTGTTACAATGCTATTTTTCAGCCAGTTGCTGTGGAATTTGCAATCCTTGTATTTGGTATCGAGAGAGATGAAGATAGATGGGATCTTGGTATTCACCCACTTTTCAACGATCTCATTCTTCTTCTTGTTGAGTGCCATTTCCTTGATCCTCTCATAATCGGTTGACAGATCCAATTGGTGCGCATCTATGATATCATTCACTTGGATGAGGCTCATCATCTTTCTCTTTTGTTGGTCTTCCTGTTGGAAAGGTTCGGTCACATCGTTCTTTTTAAGACCAGCGATCTGGTAAGAAACGGTAGGATCTAGACCCAATTTCTCCAATTTGTCAGAACCATCCTGATTGTTGGTCATGATCCCAGCAGAGAACTTGTTGCTCTTGTCATCAGAGAATTTGTAAGCGGCATCTTTGAAACTCATCTTGTTGTTGACTATCAAAGTTCTGATGCTGTCCAACTCTTTTCTGCCAGCAGCTATTTCATCAGCATTAGGTGTATTTTTGATCAGGATATGTCTCGCATCATACTTCTTCCCATTTCTTTTAACTAATTGGATCAGGTGATAACCATATTCAGATTCTATAGGATCAGACATCTCGCCTTCCTGAAGATTAAGAGCTGCTGCTTCAAACGGTTTTACCATTTGTCCCATATTGATCCCTTTATAAAGTCCGCCAAGCGCTGCAGAACCTTCGTCCTCGGAGTAGATCCTTGCTTGGTTTTCGAAGCTTTCGCCACCTTTGATATCTTGTTTTATCTTGTTCAATTTATCAATGATCTCTTTTTTATGTGCTGCAGAAATCTTGGGGTAGATGCTGATCTTGGAAAGTGAAACTTCGTCTTTCACATTCGGCAACTGGAATTTGAATTGATTATAAAAATCCGTCACCTCATTTGGTGTCACATCTGCCTTCTCAGTGATTCTGCCGTATTTCGCCTGTCCGTAATAGTTATCAGCATCGATTTTCTCGATCGCCGTTTTCATTTCGTAAGACGTACGGAATTTGTAAGCCGTCAACATGGCTTTTTCATCTGGGAATTGGGATAGGATCTGGGTGTATTTGGTTCCAGCCATTTCCTTGATTGCAGCCGATCGGTTCTCTATCAGTGTATCCTTTTTAGCTTCGAATATCAAAAGCTTGTTGTTCAGGATACTTTCCATAAAATCACATTTGTCTCCCACATTGGCGCCTTGCTGTTTCGCATAGTTCGCTTGATCCTCTATGTCAGACTCCAGAACGATCTCATCACCAATTACGGCTGCAATTCCATCTATGAGCTGACCTTTTTTTACCTGAGCAGAAAGATTTGTATTAAATAGACACAAGATCACTGACAGTAAAAAAAGACATTTCGTGTATTTTAACATTATTTTTATTTATTAAGGTGCAAAATTAAGATTATCAACCAATTCTGCTTCATTTTTTGTTATAATTATTTCTTAAAATTTTTCTTCAGTTCTGCCATGAAAGCGGGCTGAATGTCAACTTTGGTTTTAGCACGCTGGTCGGCAATTGTTTTTTGTAGCAATTTTTCTGTTACAGCATCTGTCATGTCTTCCTGTGCTTCTACTTGTGTCATCTGCTGTTCCGGCAAAAGTCCATCTATTGCAATCACTACATCCCTGTTGGAAATTTGGGTTGTAAAGGTTCCTTTTTTGAAAGGCACATTATTTTTTTTGAATATATCAGAAGATTCCGGGATTTTGCCTTCTTCAAAATGGACCAGAACCTGGTTTTTATCGTTGACCTGATTTTTGAATTTGGTCTTCAGGGCTTCCCATTTCTTAGGATCTTTGATCTCCTTTTCAATTTCCTTCACCAATTTTGGATCAGAAATTACAGCAGCTCTTGATTCTGCTCTTTTTTCCCAGATGAATTTGGCTTTGTTTTCGTTGTAATAATCCGTGTAAAGTTTCGGATTGTTCTTTACCTCATTTTTCAAATATTCTGAGAAAATATACTCGGAATATAGATTTTTCTTAAGTTCATCCACTTCTGGCTTGATCTCCGGAAGATTCTCAAAATTACTAGAATACACACCAATCATGAATTGCTTCGCCTGGTAATCCAACAAGTCTGACCATTGACTGGTAGGCATCTGCTCCAGATTTTTATATTGTGCATCTATAGCTTTTTTCAGATCTTCATGGGTTACTTTCTTTGCTCCATAAGAGAAAAGTACTGCTTTTGGATTTTTTGGATTAAGATAAGCCTGATAAGATTTTTTAAGTTCCACAAAATCTGGTGTTTCTACAAATTTATCCTGAGTCTTCAACCAATCTACAAGTTTGGAAGTCAATTCTTCGCCATAACTAGTTGATAACATCTCCTTTTGGAAGAAGCTCCTATTTTTATCTGTAAGCATGTAAGGTTCAATATTATAAATATTGAAAATAAAATACTTATCCCCGAATAGGATTGGTGTTTTTGTGTAGAAATCTTTCGGTTGACCTTTCAAAGCACTGTAAACCTCGTCCGGCAAAATAGGTGAACCCATCACTGCGCCACCAGAATTCTTTTCGTCTTCAGTGGAACCAAATTCTTTCACCACCGTTTGGAACTTCTTACCAGATTCCAATTCTTTGTAGATCTTGGCTTTGGTGGTTTCATAGTTGGCATCATTCGGCACAGTTAGAACTCCGAAGACCATGTAACCTAAGCTGGGTCTTGTAGCCACTACTTTTGCAAATCCAACCACATTTGGTTTCTCAATGAAAGTGGTGTATGAATTGACAGGCACGTTTTTCATCTGTTGGTACAACTCATAATCTAGCATTCCTGGTTTTACAAAAAATGGCTTTGAAGCTTCCGGTTTCGAATTTTTTGATAAAAAATCCTCCATTGTCATCTTCCCAGCTTTTACCTGATTGTAAAGTGCTTTATAATCTGTCTTATCATCAGCTTTTTTCTCTTTTAGGAAAAGTAAGACTTGAGTTTCTGTTTTATTAGAATTCACAAAATCCTGTAAAATTGGCTCAACAATGGTCTTTGGATAGAACTTTTGCTCCTTCAATTCAGACATTCTCTGATTCACAGCATTTGCAAAATAGTTCATCGTATCCGCTTTCTTTTCCTGTGCCAATTGCTGCAGGAGCAAAAATTCCACAGTAGAATTCACAGATTTATCCGGACCAGCAGTCTCGAGTCCATATTTGTTTTCTTTCATGTAGTCTTTGACAGAGATGCTGTCTTTGCCTACGATCAGATATTGAGAAAAAGCCATCTGAGACACGAACGCCAAAACAGCCGGAAAAAAGATCTTCTTCATTTGATATATTTTGTAACCACCCATTTGAGTGATAATTTTGTGTTAAGTTAAATTTTAGATAGCAGATTCGAACGTCGTCAATTCCTTGAATTGATTGATCCTTCCGCTCAACTCCTCTTTAGTAACGTTTCCAATTCTTTCTGTCCCGAATTTCTCAACCGTGAATGAAGCCATTGCGCTACCGACGATGATGGCTGTTTTCATGCTTTCAAAACTGAAATCACCTTTCTTGGTAAGATAAGATGCAAATCCGCCTGCGAAAGTATCTCCTGCTCCTGTTGGATCAAAAACTTCTTCCAAAGGCAAAGCAGGAATAGCGAAGATTTTACCGTCGTGGAAAAGCAAAGCGCCGTGTTCTCCTTTTTTGATGATCACATATTTTGGTCCCAATTCGTGGATCTTCTTAGCCGCTTTCACCAAAGAATATTCTCCGGAAAGTTGTCTTGCTTCCTCGTCGTTGATCGTGATAACATCGGTCTTAGCGATCACTTTCATCAAATTGTCCCAAGCGATGTCCATCCAAAAATTCATGGTATCAAGAATCACCAATTTTGGCTGCGTTTTCATTTTTTCTAAAACAGAAAGCTGAACTACAGGATCGAGATTTCCTAACAAAAGTACTTCTGCTTCCGAAGAATGCTCTGGAACTTTCGGGTCAAAATCTGCGAGAACGTTAAGTTCTGTAACCAAAGTATCTCTTGTATTAAGGTCGTTGTGATATTTTCCACTCCAGAAAAAGGTTTTCCCGTCTTTCACCATCTCTACTCCATCTACATTGATGTTTTTTGAAGTCATCATATCCAGATATTCCTGTGGGAAATCGCCGCCGATCACGGAAACCAAACTTACGTCTGTATCCAAAGCTGAAGCTGCAAGTCCGATATAAGTGGCTGCACCACCAAGAATTTTATCTGTTTTTCCAAAAGGTGTTTCGATGGCATCAAATGCTACAGTTCCTACTGCTAATAATTTCATAATCTAAGTTTTTGCTAATGGCAATGAGCTTTTGCTAATTACCTTTTATAATATTAATCTTTAATCTTATTATCTTTTGCCTTGATACTTACTTGTTTTTCCATTCAAAAGAATCTATCAGATGCAAAAGGTCTTTTTTGATATAATCTACGGCCGGCGCCAAAGAATCCGGACGCGGACGTGAATTGAAATATAAGTTCCCTGTTACAAAATGTCTCGTACTATCTGTAATATAAAACTGAATGTTAGAAGCCGTTTGACCTTTCAGTTCATAGAAATTTCCGTAAACATTTTTCTCAGGATACGAGAATGATTTGGTGTCAATTGCACTGGCTTTGATGGTGTGTTCATAAACCATTTTTTCTGCTTCTTTCACGTGAAGCTGGAAATCATTCTTGATCGGGAAATAAGTAATGAAAACATTGGCCTTCATGCCTGGATAAGAGAGATTGTACCAACAGGCTTGTTTTGCATCTTTGATCTTTGCAAAATCCGAGTAATCAAATGAGTAATCGCACGGTGCAGAAAAGCTCAGGTATTTCGGGGGCGGATATTCCAAACGCAGATCGCCTTTCGGTTTTGGGACCGGTTCTTTGGCGCAGGAGAAAAGTGATAAGCCGATGAAAACTCTGATCAGATTTTTAAACATTCGGCAAAAATAACAATTAGAATCGATACAGAGAATTTTGAATACTTAATTTTTGTTAAGAATAATTGATTTACAGTGAAATGTGGATTTTTATTTAATTAATAATTAGAACTCTCGCAGATTTGGCAAATTTTGCGGATTTGTTTTTGGAACACTTAAGTCAATTGAGAGTCACCTATTGATAAAAAAAGTTCAATCTAGCTTATTCTTTATATGTCATAGGTCTTCGACTCCGCTCAGACTGACAGTTGGAAATATTTGAGAACCTCAGACTGACAATTTTACAATTTGGAAATTCATTATTTGAGTTGTCACACTGAGCGGAGTCGAAGTGTTCTTCATTAGGATAACAAAACATTATATTTATCTACACTGTTGTTTTATACTGGATCTGCAGCCCGACTTGAACGGAGCTCATTTTCTGTGGCTGTAAAAGCGATGGCAAAAAATAGCGGGAGTGGAAGGCGGAAAAGCTGCCCAAATATTATTAATTTGTTTTAAAAAGCGTTAAAATTGAAGATTAATCTGATGAAAATAAAATATTTGTAACCTTTTTGGGTTTCTCATCGTATAATATAATGCAACCTAAAGAATGAGGTTTTTATATGAGACAATTAAAAATTACAAAACAGGTTACCAACAGGGAAACCGCATCACTAGACAAGTATCTTCAAGAAATCGGGAAAGTGGAATTGATCACGGCCGATGAAGAGGTAGATTTGGCACAAAGGATCCGCGCTGGCGACAGAGCGGCGTTGGAGAAATTGATCAAAGCTAACTTACGTTTCGTGGTTTCCGTTTCCAAGCAGTATCAGAATCAGGGACTTTCTCTTCCCGATCTGATCAACGAAGGAAATCTTGGTCTAATGAAAGCGGCGAAAAGATATGATGAGACGAGAGGTTTCAAATTTATCTCCTACGCTGTTTGGTGGATTCGTCAATCGATCTTGCAGGCTTTGGCCGAGCAGTCGAGAATTGTAAGATTACCGTTGAATAAAATCGGTTCTATCAACAAGATCAACAAAGCTTATGCTCACCTGGAGCAAGAGAACGAAAGACCACCTTCTCCGGAAGAGTTGGCAGAAGTTCTGGATATGAGCGAGGAAGACATCAAGGAATCTATGAAAAACAGTGGTCGTCACCTATCGATGGATGCGCCGCTTGTGGAAGGTGAAGATTCTAACCTTTATGACGTTTTACGTTCGGGAGAATCTCCAAGTCCGGATAAGGATTTGATGCTTGAATCACTACAGATCGAGATTGAAAGAGCACTTCAAACTTTGACGCCGAGAGAGGCTGACTTGGTAAGATTGTATTTCGGATTGAACGGAAAACATCCAATGACGCTTGAAGAAATCGGTGAAACATTTGACCTGACGAGAGAAAGAGTTCGTCAGATCAAAGAAAAAGCAATCAAAAGATTGAAACACAACACAAGAAGTAAGATCCTGAAATCTTACCTTGGAAAATAAAAATTCCTTTTTTGGAATGAAATTGAAGCAAGACTTTTTGGTCTTGCTTTTTTGTATTAATAATTAACTTTGTTCAAAAAGATAATCAATTTAAAGTATGATTAAGAAAATTAAAAGAGATATTTGCATCATTAAATACAGATCACTTCCACTAACTGAGTATGAAAAAGAAACTGATTCAGATGTTTATAATCATCCTAACATAAAATCAGCTTATTGGTTAAAGCTTGAAAAAGATTCGCCAAAAAATTTAAGAAATCAGTTTATAAAACTTATAAAGAATTTAGAAATTGAAAATTTAATCATCTTAGGTGAGATGAATAAACCTTGGATTTCAAAATTCACTTCAAAAAGGAAAGATTACAAACCTCTAATTAAGTCATTAGAATATTTTAAATCTCAAAAGATAACAACAATTTTTAATGGCGGATTAGAGTTACACATTGATGATTTGGTAACTTTTTTTCCTCACTTTTATACAATAACAAGATGTGATGGTGGATTTTTTGATTATAATATGATTGATGAAAAGCAAAATATTATTCTCTATTTACACTATTCAGGTGAAATAAAAATTATGATTTTGAATAAAAAATTTGAAAAGAAATTTTTGAAAGAAATTAAGAAAACTGATTTTATTGATTCCATGAGAGACAACGCTGATCGACTTTAGACAATATGAAAATCTCAATCATCGGTGGCGGAATTGGCGGTTTGACTTTGGGAAATGTCCTGAAGCAACACCACATCGATTTTAAGATCTATGAAAGTGCGCCAGAAATAAAACCAGTTGGAGCAGGAATCGCAATGGCAGGAAATGCAATGCAGATCTTCGATAAACTCGGTTTGAAAGAAAAGATTGAAAAAGCGGGAACAAAAATGCACGCTTTAATTATTACTGATGAAAAGCTGAAAACTATTTCAAAAACCGATGTTCTAAAGCTTGAAAGCAAATACAATGTTTGCAACATCGCCATTCACAGAGCGGAACTTCAAAAAGTATTGAGCGAAAATATCTCAGAAAATATCATTCTTAACAAACGTCTTTCGACCATTGAGAAGAAGGAAAATTATCATTTGACTTTTGAAGACAAAACAGAAATCGAAAGTGAAATCATCTTCGGAGCTGATGGCGTGAAATCTTTGGTTCGAAATCAAATTCTTAAATCCGGCGAGATCCGAGAAGCTAAACAAAAATGCTGGCGCGGAATTATAAAAACCGAAATTCCTGAAAAATATAGCCACAATGCCTACGAAATGTGGGGGAAAGGAAAACGTTTTGGCTTTGTGAAGATCAAGGAAAATACTTTGTATTGGTATGCTTTGGTGAATGAGAAATTCTATTCTAAGGACATTGATTTATTAGAAACATTTAAAGAATTTCATCCTGATGTTTTGGAAATGATCTCAAAAACCTCAAAGGAAAATATCATTCTGAATGACATCATCGACCTAAAACCGATGGAAAAATGGTCTACAGAAAATCTTTGTTTGATTGGAGATTCTGCGCACGCCACAACGCCAAATATGGGACAAGGCGGTTGCCAAGCGGTGGAAGATGCATACATCATCGGAAAACTTCTGGAAACCGAAAAAGATTGGAACAAAGTCTTTCACCAATTCGAAAATATCAGAAGATTAAAAGTGAATCATATTGTGAAGACAAGTTGGACGCTTGGGAAAGTGGCGCAGTGGGAAAATTTCACTGGACTTCGGAATTTTGTTTTTAGAAATATGCCGGAAAGTGTAAATCAGGAACAGATGGAGAAAATCCTGAAATTGGAATTGTAGCTTTTATTGGTCTTTCCTTCGACAGGCTCAGGATAAACTTCACCTCAGACTGACAACTAACTAATCTTCCTTCTTTAGATTTTCTATTAAACCTTCAAGTTCTTTGATCTTATCTTTCAGGTTTTTGATATCGTTTTTATTGTTGGTCACTTTACTTTTCAACATTACGGTTCTGGCGCGGTCGCTATGGTCATCGTCGTCGTCATCTTCGTTGATCTCCTCTACATCTTCCTGGATCTCATCAATATCTTCTTGGATTTCCTCTACATCTTCCTGGATCTCCTCGATGTCCTCCTGGATCTCATCTATATCTTCCTGGATCTCGTTCACATCTTCCTTCAAATCCTCGATATGTTCTGTACTTTTATTAACAGACATTTGAATGAAAATCGCCAAATAAATCGCTTCCAAAGAAACTACAGTTGTGAGAACCAATAACATATGTTCAAATTCAACAATGTTAAAAATTGGTAAAGCAAAACAAACGATAAAGAAAATCGTATGAAAAACAAGCGACTGAATAGAACCTACCCACCAGATAATTCCGTTGGCGATCTTTTCTAAAATAGTCAGTCTTTCCTGAGTTTCTTCTGTAAGTTTCATTGATAGATTTTTAAACTGTTTGATTTTCTTTCAGAACTTTTCTGGAAAATAAAATGATTAAAATAAAATTAAGAAAGACCAAGTAATAACCAATTTTGATTTGATTTAAGTCTTCTAAAGCTTCGCAAAAATAAAGTAAAATTGTAGAACTACTTAACAAAATCAAATTAATTAAAGATAAAAATTGCACTGTTTTTATTTTATTTAAGAATGATAAGATCAACATTATTATCGTTGATATCAATACCAAAAAATATCCTAACGATGAATAAAATGACACTTCATAAAAAGAATTCCCATCAAATTTATCCTTAAATAAAGTTTCAAGCAAAAGTGTATAAAAATTAAATGTAAAATCTTTTTTAGCTTTCTGAATTCTTACTATTCTATTTTCTTTTTCTTGTTGCAACAATTTAGTTTCTTCTTGCTTTGATAGAGCTTCAAAGATTCTAATTGTATCACCATCTTTGGTAACTTTATTTGCAGAATCTACAACTAAAACTTTAGATACTTCTTCTGAATGTAAATTTTCAATCGACCTGTCTGAACACGTTCTTAAAAAAGGAAGAAAAAAAAGCAGAAAACTTAAAGATATCAAGCTTCTCAATGTTAATTTGCCCTTCATTGCTAATTAGTTTAACACCAAATCTACAAATTTTAACATCGACCTACAATACAATTAATTGATCACATCGCTCAAAGCCTTATCGAGATTATTATACTGAAATTTGAAACCGGCATTTTCAATCTTTTTTGAAGAAATCCGGCTACCTTCCAAAGCTAAAACGGACATTTCACCCAAAAAGGTTTTGATGATAAATTTGGGAATATTGGGCAACCATATTTTTTTGCCAAGATGGGAAGCTATCTTTTTTGTGAGAGTTTCGTTTGTGATGAAGTCAGGAGCTGATGCATTGTACGCACCAGTCATAGAGACATCTTCCACTGCTTTGAAATAGATATTCACCAGATCATCGATATGGACCCAAGGGAAATATTGTTCGCCATTTCCTAGAACCGCACCGACATTTAGTTCAATAGGTTTTTTCAAAACTTCCAACGCACCATCTTTTTCGGAAAGCACGGTTGATGTTCTGATACAAACCACCCTACTTCCAAGTTTGTGAAACTGAAAGGCTTTTTCTTCCCAATCCTTGCAGACTTCTCCAAGAAAGTCATTGGCAGGCTGGTCATCTTCAGTAAAAATTTGTTGAGAAGTGGTTTGCCCGTAGATCCCGACAGCTGAGGATGAGATCACCGCTTCTGGATAGATCTTCCGCTTCTGCATCTCTTCGTAAATGAACTGTGCAGAATCGATTCGGCTGCTGTACACTTCTTTTTTATAAGACTCTGTCCATCGTTTACTGATGGATGCGCCGGCCAGGTGAATGAAAATATAAGTATTGTCTAACGCGCCTACTTCCAAGAAACCATTTTTATAATCCCAAATATAAGATCGGAAATCTGAATTTTCCGGTTTGGAGCGGACAAGTATCTCTACCTGATAACCTCTTTCGTATAATTTACGGGCAATTTTTTTTCCAATAAGTCCTGTTGCACCACTGATAAGAATCTTTTTCATTAAGGAATTTCCTATTGGGAATCAAAAACGAGTCCAAGTAAAGTCAATTGTCTGTTAATTTTTTGATACTTGACAACAAACATTTGGAAGCTGGAAAAGTTCTAAAGCAGTTTTATTCTGTCATCAGCGATCTCGATGATCTTATCTTTATAAAGACTACCAATAGCTTTCTTGAAATTCTTCTTGCTCATTTGGAGTTCATCTTTGATCTCTTCAGGCGAAGATTTGTCAGATAGATATAGCAATCCGTAGTTGTCATTCAACTTATCTAGAATAGCCTGTTTGAATTCGTCCACATTTTCAAAACCTTGAGGTTGAAGTGTGACATCTATTTTGCCATCTTCACGGATGGTTTTGATATAGCCTGTCTCTTCGGAAAGTGGATATAATTTTTTGAAAACATCAGAAGCGTAGATCAATCCGATATATTCCTTATTGATGACGACATTCCATCCCAATTCGGATTCGTTCATCATGATCAGATCCACTTTGTCACCTTGTCTCAGGGGCAGATCTTCGTATTGTGGATTACGTTTGAATTTTGTCGTTCCGGTAGTCAATCCGGTTGCATCGTCCGTATAGACATAGACAATGTATCGTTTCCCTTCTAGGATTTTGGATTTCTGTTGTTTGTACGGGATGAAGAGATCCTTGATAATTCCCCAATCCATGAATGCTCCTGTTGGCAAACTCTGCACGCAGGTCATAACAGCAAATTCTCCAACTTGAGCGTTTGCCTTTTCTGTCGTCGCCTTAAAGTTACCGTCATCTTGATAGACAAAAACCTCTACCTCGCTTCCAACTTCCCAAGACTCGTCTGCAAAAACTTTTTGGATAAATGCTTTTTCTCCGAGTTCGTCTTTTAGGATAAAACCAGAAGATATTTTTTCAGCGATTGTTAAAGTTTGGATTTGACCAGGTTTCATAGAATTGAATTTCCTGCAAAAATAGCTAAACTTTTCTTTAATCTGTCCTTTTGCGAAATATTCCCTCGCCGAAACACATTGTTAAAACAGACATAATGATCCCAGCTAATTTTATCACTATCAAATTATATAATCTAGACATAATTTTTATCTTATTTTGTAATCTTTAATATCAGCAGAAACACCTTTTGCAAAACCTAAAACAACCCATCTCGTCTTTACCTCTAAAAACAACCTCAATCCACGAAAAAGATGGATTGAGGTCTATAGTATAAGAATGAATGTTCTATTATTTTACCATCTTGTTCCATCTTTGTAAGGTGGATCTGGATCTACTGCCGCCTCTTTTTTCACAACATCTGTACCTATTTTAGCAGAGTCTGCCAAAACAGCTTTATTGCTTAACATGTCTTGAGTCTCATTATTTGTAAATACAGCAGATTCATCATCTTGTCTGCAAGAAACAAAATTTAATGATACAACTGCAATCGCGACGATAGTGATTAGTCTTTTCATAATTGGAAATTATTATTATTTATTTTTGTTATTATTTTAAAAAAATTATGTTGTAATTGTTTGACGAAAGTATAAGCAAAATATGACTAATAAAAACTTTTATGGTCTCGATTACGAAATCGCTACGTCCTAATTCACAAATAAAGACACAATTAAAATACTGATTAACAAAAACTTAACACCACTACTATTACATTAATAAACATAATCTATTTTTAGTAATTAATTGTCGATCATATTTTATAAATGTGTACTTTTGTAGAACAAATGACGAAGATAAATATTACTATGAAACAGTTTATCTTTATCATATTGGCATTTTCTTTCAGTCTTATATATTCTAAGGATAAGACACCAAAAAGCTATGATGATTACAGGAAAAAATATGAGAATTACGGAGAAAATGATGGCAGGGCTTTTGAGAATTTAAATCTATTCATACAAAAAGCAAAAAACGAAAAAATATCCAGAACTTTTCCAAGGTTACAGAGATGCCGTTTTTTACGCCAAATCTCGTGACAAAAAGATCCAATATGCAGATAGTTGTCTAGATGCTGCATACAAATCTGCGAATGATTATCGGATATCATTTGCTTACATCCAGAAAGGAAGTATCTACTACGCTAATTATAAAAAATACAAACCCGCTTTGGATGAGTATATCATGGCGTACAAATATGCCAAGAATACTATTGACATGTATCTCAAATACAAGATCTACTATCATCTTGGTGTTGTAAAGAACTATTTAGGCTACCATGAAGAAGCACTAGAACTATTCAAAAACTGTCTTAATCATTTTGAAGCTGAAACAAACGACAAAACCCAGCACCAATTCAAAATATTCAACAACCAAAAAGGATATCTCAACAGTCTTCATCAGATGATCGTCTGTTATAGAAATATGGGAGATATGAAAAGCATAGATTCTCTCATTGATATTGGATAATTAAAGACATTTAATAATAAAGATTTTCGTCAGGAGAGAAGCTACTTCCTCAAATCGAAAGGTCTATCCGAATTCAATAACAACAGATACTTGTCGGCAATCAATGATCTGGACAAATCTGCAAGGCTGATGAAAGATGATTTTGCATGGTTATCGGTGGATTATTTTTTCATCGGGAAAAGTTATTTGGCTCTCAACAAACAAGACCTTGCCATTTCCAATTTCAAAAAGATCGATTCTATTTTCAATAAACATGAGTTCATCCTCCCAGAACTTCGGGAAAATTAAGAGTTTCTGATCAACCATTATAAGACTCAAAAAGATAAAGAAAAACAGCTCTATTACACGACACAGCTTCTAAAAGCAGATAGCATCATCTCAAGAGATTTCGCTTATTTGTCGTCGAAGATCCACAGAGAGTACGATACAAATACCTTGATGGAAGAAAAAGGAAAACTTCAAACTGCCAATACATGGGGTGGTTTCCTGATCGCTTTTTTGGTGATTACAGCGGGAATCCTTTCGTATATT
Organism: Chryseobacterium sp. FP211-J200; assembly: GCF_001643375.1. Classification (GTDB taxonomy): domain Bacteria; phylum Bacteroidota; class Bacteroidia; order Flavobacteriales; family Weeksellaceae; genus Epilithonimonas; species Epilithonimonas ginsengisoli. Next base: position 88,316 of record NZ_LSHB01000028.1, on the reverse strand, counting down.
TTACTAAAAAGACATAAAAAAGAGAAAAGCAGTCTTGACAACTATCGGGTTCTACAACAAAAGTTGAGAACGCATAATTATGTGTCAGCAACAGATAGTAACACAGTTGCGCCACCAATCGCTCAAACAGAGACGAATGAGGACAAAAAGACCCACATCACAGAAGCCATAAAGCAAGATTTGCTTCAGAAACTAAAAAAATTCGAGGACAAAAAGCAGTTTACCCAAAAAGGTCTTACAATACAGAAGTTGGCGGTACAACTGGATACCAATTCCAATTATCTTTCCGATGTCATCAACGAACAAAAGGGAATGAACTTCAATAGGTATCTTGGCGATCTGCGTATCAGGCATATCACCACTCTACTGTTCGAAAAGAACATGTACCTCAACTACACCATCGATAGTTTGGCCAAAGAATGTGGTATCGCGTCCCGTCAAAACTTTTCTGACCTTTTCCATGAGATCAATGGCATCAGGCCAACCGATTTCATCAGAAAAAGGAAAAAAGAAATAGATGGTGGTGACTCTTCTTCGCTAGGAAATATCAGTGGCTTATTTTCTGAGAATTAGATTTTAATCTAAAAATTCTTCAATCTTTAAAGTTTGTTGTTCGCCAGCCTGCAGATTTTTCACAGTTACATTTCCATCTTTAATCTCCTGTTCGCCTAGGAAAACCAGATTTTCAATGCCTTTTTTCTCAGCGTACGTGAACTGCTTTTTCAGTTTTGAAGCTTCGGGATAAAGTTCTGCTGAGATATTTTTGGCTCTTAATTTTGATATTAATTTTAAAGCTTCTATAGATTCTGTTTCTCCGTAGTTGGCAAAAAGATATTTTACTTTCACATCAGAATCTTCTGGGAAAATTCCCAATTCTTCCATGACGAGATAGATTCTGTCCAATCCAAAAGAAATCCCAATTCCGGGAACATCTTTAACACCGAAAACTTCCGTCAGGTTATCATAACGTCCGCCGCCGCCAATGGAACCCATCGCTACATCCTTCGCTTTCACTTCAAAAATAGCTCCTGTGTAATAATCCAAACCTCTTGCAAGTGTGATGTCAAAAACCAGATCTTCAGAATTAATTCCCAATTCCAACGCATTTTTGATAACAAATTCCAATTCTTCAACACCTTTCAGTCCAGTTTCGTTTCCTGTGAATTTTACTTTTAGGTTTGATAGATTTTCCAGCGCATCATTGGTTTGATTGAAAAGGAAATCCAATTTTGAGATTGCTTCTTCCGAGATTCCTTTTTCCAGCATTTCTTTCGTGACACCATCTTTTCCGATTTTATCTAATTTATCAAGCGCAACGGTGAAATCGATCAACTGATCTGCAATTCCTGCATATTCTGCAATTCCGGAAAGGATCTTTCTGTTATTGATGTGAACTGAAACCGCTAAATTCAAATCATCAAACGATTTAAAATACAATTGCAACAACTCCACTTCTTGCCAAAGACTCGTGCTTCCTACAACATCTGCATCACATTGGTAAAACTCTCTGAATCTTCCTTTCTGAGGACGATCTGCACGCCAAACCGGCTGGATCTGATAACGTTTGTAAGGAAAAGCTAACTGCCCTTGATTCATTGCAACAAATCTTGCGAATGGAACTGTAAGGTCGTAACGAAGCGCTTTTTCTGAGATTTGAGAAATTAATTTTTGAGAATTTTTGTTTCCCCAATCTTCATCATTTGTCTTTGAAGCGTAATCTCCGGAATTCAAAATTTTGAAGATCAATCGATCACCTTCTTCGCCGTATTTTCCTGTCAGAGTAGAAAGATTTTCAAAACTTGGGGTTTCCAAAGGTTGGAATCCGAATAGTTCGAAATTATTCTGTAAAACATTGATGATGTATTTTCTTCTGGAAACTTCTTTCGCTGTAAAATCTCTCGTTCCTTTTGCTAAGCTCGGCTTCATTTTATAATGGATAAATGATGATTGATAATTGATAATCGATTGCAAAAATAAGGATTTATAGAATAAGGATTGGAAATTTGGAATGCTAAACTTTGTCATTCATAATTAAGTGAAAACTTAATCGTATTTTAGAACCTTAAACCAGATCAAATGAAAGCCATCAAAATTCTGATTTCGGGAATGATTTTCTGTTCAATGTTGATTTCTTGCAGTAATTCTAATGACAAAATTCAAGCTGAGAATGAAAAATTGATTGAAAATTATTTTAAACTTTTCAATGAGCACAAGTGGAAAGAACTTTCTGAGCTTTATGTTGAAAATGCAGAATTCAAAGATCCATCTTTCGGAAACGGAATTGTAAAACAGTCTAAAAATGAATTTGTTAAAAAATATACGGAGCTCAATCAGGTTTTCCCATATTTAAAAGATAAGGTGATTCAGGTCTATCCTTCTGGAGAGAAAAACATTATTGTTGAATTTATTTCCACAGGAACTGCACCAGACCAATCAAAATTTAAACTTCCAATTTCCACTATTTTCACCATCGAGAATGGAAAAATAACGAAAGATTTCACATATTACGACAATTTTGAAGAAGCAAAATAATGAGCCTTTTTGAAGACCAATTTGAATTATTAGAAAACATCCTGCCTTATGACGGCGTAACATCTTATTACGGAAAAGTGTTTTCTGAGGAAGAAGCGAACGATTATTTCAACAAACTAATGACCGAGATCGAATGGAAAAGTGATCAAGCCGTCATCTTCGGAAAACTCATCGAGACCAAACGAAAAGTTGCTTGGTACGGAAACGAACCTTTCAGCTACACGTATTCCGGACGAACAAAAACGGCTTTAATGTGGAATAAAACATTACTGGAAATCAAAGACAAAATAGAATCTGTGAGTGGTGAAAGTTTTAATTCTTGTCTCTTAAATCTTTATCACGACGGCTCAGAAGGAATGGCCTATCACAGCGATGGCGAAAAGGATTTGAAGGAAAATGGCGCCATCAGTTCTGTAAGTTTTGGAGCTGAACGCAAATTCAATTTCAAACATAAAACTTCGAAAGAATTGGTTTCATTGATTTTGGAAAACGGAAGTCTATTGATGATGAAAGATACGACGCAGAAGTTCTGGCTTCACAGATTACCAACGACCACGAGAATCTTAAAACCGAGAATCAGCCTAACTTTTAGGACAATTGACAAATTTAAATAACAGGCTTATATTTTCTCATAAATCCAAGACAAAGAACTAATCCGATAATTGATAATCCTGCACCAACCAGGGACGGATAGTTATAAGATAATCCGTACTCCAAAGGCAATCCACCGAAAAATGCACCAAAGGAATTTGCGATATTAAAAGCCGCCTGCATAATAGCTGCAGCCATCATTTCCGAATTTTTGGCAGTTCGCAGCATAATAATGTTGATAGGCGTTCCCACCGACATTGACAAGACACCACAAATGAAAGTCAGAACAAGGGAAATAATTTTGTTCTCTGAGAAGAAAAACACACAGACCAAAGCCAAGATCATTGCTGCAAAAAGTATAGATGCCGCTAATGCAGGTCGCATTTTGTCGGACATTACACCACCCAGAAAATTTCCTATGACCATTCCGGAACCTGCCAAAACCATAATGTAAGCGATGGAATCTGTCGGAAATTTTGAAACGTTTGTCATCAAAGGCGTGATGTAACTGAACCAAGCGAACAAACCTCCAAATCCAATCGCTGAGATCGAAATTATATGCCACGCTTTGATTGTTTTGAAAAACTCCAATTCATCTTTCAAAGTGACGGTTCTCAGACTGTTCATATAAGGAAGCAGAAACTTAAGCGCAACAATGGTAACCAATCCGATCAAAGAAACGACACCGAAAGCATACCGCCATGACAGCTGATGACCGAGCCAAGTGACGAATGGAACCATCGCAAGATTGGCCAATGTAAGTCCTGCAAACATCATGGCAATGCTCTGTGCCTGTTTACCAGGTTTTGCCAATCTTGACGAAACCACGATCCCAACACCAAAAAAAGCACCATGAGGAAGACCTGATAAGAATCTGAGGATCATCATCGTGTAATAATCATTTGACAGAGCCGACAATCCATTGAAGATGGTGAAGGCAATCATCAAGAAAATCAAAATTCTTTTGGGAGGAAACTTGGCGGCGTACGCAACCAAAATAGGCGCACCTACAACCACGCCTGCTGCATAAGAGGAAATAAAATGTCCAGCTTGGGGAATCGAGATGTTCAAAGATTTTGCTACGTCTGGCAAAAGTGCCATGATCACGAATTCTGTAGTCCCAATTGCCAATCCGCCAAGTGTGAGCGGAAGTATTCTCTTATCCATTTTGCAAAAGTCTTGTTTTTAAAATAGAAATTCAAGTTTTGGGGATTTAAAATGTCAAATGGTAAGATTAAATTAAACTATTGTTTAAATTGGGTTCATAATAAAAACCGTAATTGTAACATTATTGACAAAATGTGAACTAACCCTGAAATCTGCAGCCCGACTTGAACGGAAATCCTTTTTTGCATGGTCTCCCACTCTATTGAACCGGAAACTTGCCGCAAAAAAGATTGGGAGTGGAAGGCGGTTAAAGCTGGCATAAAAATGATTATTAATTGCGTAATTTCCGTTCTGTTCTGATTTTTCTGCTATTTTTGCATAGCTTAAAAATTATGCTTAACAAAGTACTCACATTTCCGATCGTGGTCTTGATAAAGTTCTATCAGCTCGCTATCTCGCCATTTCTTGGTAAGAATTGCAGATATGACCCGACCTGTTCGCATTACACTTTGGAAGCGCTGAAGGTCCACGGACTGCTGAAAGGGAGCTGGCTGGCAATGAAAAGAATTGCGAGCTGCCATCCTTGGGGAGGCGAAGGTTATGATCCGGTGCCACCAAAAAAACATTAAAATCAACTATCAATGAACAACTTTTTTTTAAGAATTTATTTGATTCTTTTTGCAGGAATTTTCCAAATGGTCTCTTCCCAAAGTACCACAAACGACCTTTCTGACGGGACTTTGAAGATCAACAACAAAGAAACTGTTGCAGTGAAGATCTTCGCAACGCAAAATACGACGCTTTTTTATAACGAGGCTACACGAAATCTTCCCAATGAATTGGTGATATTGAATGAGGACAATATCACGGCAGAATCTGCGGAACATCTGTCTAGCATCCAGAATATCTTGGGAACATTTAAGAATAATGGATTTCAGTTTTTAGATAAGGATCTGAAACCTGTTGATGCGACCTTGGAACAAAAGAACATAGAAAACTTCAAATATCTTTTGAAATCAAAACGAGTTCTGAAACCGACTGATAATGCGGAACTGGAAACAAGTTTTAAAATTTGGGACCTTGTGAAAGGAATTAAATTGGGTCCGGTGATGTTGCATTTTTACAGTTTGATGTTCATCTTGGCTTTTGGATTGGGCTATTTTATCATGGCAAAGATCTTCAAGATCGATGGTGTGGACGAGAAATATCTGGAGCCGTTTTTCACTTACACGTTGATTGGAACTATTTTGGGAGCTAGATTGGGACACGTTATTTTTTATCAGCCTGAACTTTTCAAGGAAGATTTTTTGAGTGTCTTTTTACCGATCAGTACAAAAGGAGGTCTCCATTTTACAGGGTTTTCCGGGTTGGCAAGTCACGGTGCGGCGATTGCTGTAATTGCGACAACCTTATATTACAGTTTTAGAATCATCAAGAAAAATCCACTTTGGGTCTATGATAGAATCGGGATCGTAGTGGCTTCCGGCGGTGCTTTTGTGAGAATGGGAAATTTCTTCAACTCAGAGATCATCGGTAAGCAAGTTGACCCTACTTCTCCTTTTGCACTCCTTTTCCCTCAACAAAGTTCAGAATATGGTGTGACCATCCCGAGATATCCAACGCAGTTGTTTGAGGCATTTGGTTATGTTTGCTTGTTCATTCTGCTTTGGTTCTTGTATAGAAAAACCGATAAGAAGTATCAGCAAGGTTGGCTATTCGGCTTATTCTTTATCATTCTTTGGGCGATCCGTTTCTTTGTAGAATTCCTGAAAGAACCTCAAGGCGACGAGTTTATTTCATTTGCCGGACTTAATACCGGACAGATCTTGAGTATTCCGTTTATGATTGCCGGAGCAGTGATTATGATCATCTCAAAGAAATATAAACTTCCGAAAGCGGAAACAGTATAAAACAAAAACTCCCAAAATATGGGAGTTTTTTTATGTTTAAATTTCAAGGAAATTCAAAATTCACAAAGCCTTAATCTCTTTAATAAAATCTTCTACAACCTCATCCGAAGTTGCCCAAGAAGTGATCAGTCGAATTGCAGAATTCTCTTCATCCATCTTTTTCCAAACATAGAAATCAAAATTTTCTGATAGTTTTTCGATTTGAGAATTACTGAGAATTGGGAATATTTGATTGGTAAAAGTTTCTGATAAAAACTGAAATCCCTTCATTTGAAAAGCTGATTTGATCTTCATTGCCTGAACATTGGAAATCTTCGCCAGATCAAAATAGAGATCATGTTTCATCAATTCCAAAAACTGGATTCCCAGCAATCTGCCTTTTGCCAGCATCGCGCCTTTCTGCTTGATATGGAAACCGAAATCTTCTTTTAATTTATCATTCGTGATGACAATTGCTTCGCCGAGAAGTGCGCCATTCTTAGTTCCGCCGAGGTAGAAAACGTCCGTGAAATTGGCCACATCTTCCAAGGTCAGATCATTGACTTCTGATGTCAGAGCTTGCCCTATTCTTGCGCCGTCCATAAAAAGATAAAGATCATTAGATTGGCAAAACTCATATAATTCTTTCAGTTCTTGCTTTTGATAGATCGTTCCAATCTCTGTGGAATTCGAGATGTAAACCAACTTTTGTTTCAGCTGATGTGGTTTGTTGGTATGCGCATCCAAAAAGGATTGGATGTGCTCTGGTTTTAGTTTTCCGTCGTCAGTTATGACTCCGTGAACCTTGTGACCAGTAGCTTCTATGGCGCCAGCTTCGTTGGTAAAGATGTGTCCAGTCTCTGCAGAGATCACACTTTCATGAGGCCGAAGAATAGAGGAGATCACCAAAAGATTGGCTTGAGTTCCGCCACTTACAAAATAGATATCTGCATTTTGATCATTCAGTTTTTTCTTGATCAATTCTCTGGCTTCTTCGGAATGATCATCGTAGCCGTAGCCGTTTTGCTGATCGAGGTTTGTTTTTATTAATGCTTCTAATATATTCGGATGACAACCTTCTGAGTAATCATTTTTAAAGGCATATTTCTTCATTTTTCTTTCTTCTTTTTGAAGATTCAAAGGTATTGATTTTGATTTATGAGCTAAAATTAAAACAGCATTAAATTGTTAGTTAAAAATTGATTGGCTTCTAACTATTTCTTAATTTTGAATTATGAATTCCTTGACCGAAGAAAATTATTTGAAGGCCCTTTATCATCTTGTGAATGAGAATGATGAAGTTTCCGTGAACGATCTCAGCAGACAGCTTAATATTAAAATGCCATCTGTGAACAGCATGGTAAAGAAATTTGCTGAGAAAAACTGGGTGAAATATGAATCCTACAAACCCATCAAACTCACAGAATCCGGAAAAAAAGAAGCATCGCTCATTGTGAGAAAACACCGATTGACCGAAATGTTCTTAGTTGAGAAAATGGGTTTCGGGTGGGAAAATGTCCATGAGATCGCGGAACAACTGGAACACATCCATTCCGATGCATTTTTTGATAAAATGGATGAGATCCTGAACTATCCAAAGATGGATCCTCACGGCGAACCAATCCCTGACAAAGACGGCAATGTGCTGCAGCCTGATCATAAGAAGTTGAGCAAATGCAAGGAAAACGAAACCGTGGAATTGGCATCGGTGACCACCTCATCAGAAGATTTTCTTAATTTCCTTAATAAGAGAGACCTGAGCCTTGGTACAAAATTGAAGATCCTGCAGATCGAAGGTTTCGACCAATCGATGTTGGTGGCTTATAATGGTAGAGAGGAAAATTTCAGTAAAACAGTTTGTGAAAGGTTGTTGGTGAAGTAAATTACAATTTCAAATTAAACCCTTTCAGGGTTTCCTAAATTGGAAACGTTATTCTACATGGGTTGCACCCACGGCTACTGACATTAAACTCTTTCAGAGTTTTTATGGAAATTATAATAATAAAAAAAGAGACTCAATCGAGTCTCTTTAATATTTAGTTGAATATATCTTTTACTTTTTCAAAGAATGTCTTTTCTTTTCCTGTTGGTTCAGCGTTCATATCGCCGTTTTCAACTTGTTTCTGGAAGAACTCTTTTTGGTCCTTCGTCAGTTTTTGTGGTGTCCAGACATTGATATGAACAAACATATCGCCTTTACCACCGTAACCTTCGATGTTTGGAAGACCTTTGCCTGCTAATCTTAGGATTTTGCCAGACTGTGTTCCTTCATCTACTTTGATCTTCACTTTTCCACCAACCACGTTGATCTCCTTAGTCGTTCCCAAAGCTGCTTCTGCGAAAGAAACATAAAGTTCCTGATGAAGATTGTCGCCTTCACGTTTGATGACTTTATCCACTTCCTCTTCTACCACGACCAAAAGGTCACCAGGCGTTCCACCAAGTGGTGCATCGTTACCTTTTCCTCTTACATTCAGTTGGATGCCGTCCCTTGCACCAGCCGGGATGTTGATCGTGATCTCTTCATCTTCTTTCACAAGACCTTGTGCATTAGCTCCAGCAGGGATCTTATCTGCCACTTTACCCACACCTTGGCAAGTGCCACAAGTGGTTTGCGTCTGCATCTGTCCGAACATCGTGTTCATCATTCTCACCTGCACGCCGCTTCCGCCACATGTAGGACAAGTCTTGGAAGTCACGCCGTTTGCCAGCTTCATTTTTTTGACCTTGATGGTTTTCTGAGTTCCAGAGATTATCTCTTCCAAGTTCAATTTGATGCGAACACGAAGATTAGAACCACGAGATTGCTGTTGTCTTTGCTGACCACCACCAAATCCACCACCGCCGAAAATATCACCGAACTGACTGAAGATGTCCTCCATATTCATTCCGCCGCCAAAGCCGCCACCGAAACCACCGCCGCCTCCTGCGCCACCAAGACCTGCGTGGCCATACTGGTCATATCTCGCTTTCTTGTTGTCGTCACTTAGCACTTCGTAAGCCTCTGCAGCTTCCTTGAATTTTTCTTCAGCTCCTTTGTCACCTGGATTTTTGTCCGGGTGATACTTGATCGCCATCTTTCGGTAGGCTTTCTTTATTCCTTCAGCACTTGCTGATTTGCTTATCTCTAATATTTCGTAATAATCGCGCTTCGCCATAATAAATAATTGACAAGTGATAAATGATAATTGATTTCTGATCAGTTAACTTTATCATTAATAAATTTTAGTTTCCTGTTACTACTTTTGCGAAACGGATCACTTTCTCGTGAAGCTGATATCCTGTTTCTACAACATCTATGATCTTTCCTTTCAAATCTTCTGATGGCGAAGGAATGGATGTGATAGCCTCATGCAGGTCTACATTGAAGGCATCGCCCTGTTCTACATGGATCGGTTTCAAACCTTTCTCGATCAATTTGCTTTTCAGCTTTTGGTAGATCAATTCGATGCCTTTAAGTTCTGATTCGTTGCCGCTTTTTGAGATCTCTTTGATGGCTCTTTCGAAGTCATCTACAACACCCAGCATAGATGTCATCAGATCTTGAGAAGCATACAGATAGAAATCATTCTTCTCTTTTAAGGTTCTCTTTTTATAGTTTTCGAATTCTGCGTAAAGACGGATGTATCTGTCTTTCTCTTCTGCCAAAAGTTCTTCTGCAGTTGGTTTTTGTGACAAATTTTCTTGATCTTGAGTGTCTTTGTTCTCTGCTGAATTGGTTTCTTGATTGAGGTTTTCCTCGTGTATATCTTTGTTTTCTTCCATAATGGTAATTTTTCAAAGTACATTTCTCAATTCTTTTGCCAATCGTGGTTTTTTGACAATTAGGCAGAGTTTGGATAGGCTGATTTGACCAATGCCTCTTTGGTCGAGCCACCAAAACGATGTTGACCGCCCGAACAAAACGGTATTGAATGGTCGGTCAATGGTGTGTTGACCGCCGGGACAACATACCATTGACCTTCTGGAGAGAAGCTCCTTCTCCGCTGGGAGATGACCACCTCACCTACTTGGATGCTGGTATTCTCTTTGGATCAAAGAAAATTATGAGAGAGTTATTTTGATTTGGTAGTAATGGAATTCCGGAAGTCGATGTCTTCCAAGGTCCAGTCGAGGATCTTGTCCTCTGTGGCAAAAATATCTTCGAAGTTGGGGTCTACAGAAAAATTGGGAACCACACCTCTATTCTTATTCTCAAACTCGATGTTCGGGCGGATGAGGAACAGTCCGATGGGAAGCGAGAGATGTGAGTTGGGCAGAATGATGGTGTTATTGACCCCTGCAACCGTACCATCGTTTGCACCACCCGTTTCTTCACCCACGATCACGGCGCGGTTCTCATACTTCAGCTTGGCAGAGATGATGGACGATGCAGAAAAACTGGCACCATTCACAAGGACATATATTTTCCCTTTGAAGGCGTCTTCCTTCGGTCTCGTAGGTCGCGATGCAAACTCCCGAAAATAGTAGCGGCGGTCCTTCCGGGAGGATAATAAGTAATTGCCAGCCAGAAAAAACGGATAAGCAGGCGCACTTACGATAGATGAGAGAAGCGACTGTCCGCGGAAATAATTCTGATGCATGCCGGAGGTTTTGGAGGTCATCTCCGGCGCTTTTATGAGGGTAAATTTCTTGTCAGTAAGATAAGAATAAAGGGTGTTGATCTCCGAAAGCGAGCCTCCGAGATTGTCTCTGATGTCCAGTATCAGATGATCTGACTTTGCCTTTCTGATTCTTTTGAATGTCTTTTCGTAGAACTTTTTGGAATAGGTAGCAGAGAAGGACTTTACCTTGATGTATGCGATGCTGCTGTCTGATCTCAGAAACTTGAATGTTCGGTTGTAACTTTTGGTAGCAGTATCATAATGCTGAAGCTTCTGATCGGGTGTGATCTTTGGAAGTGCCTTTTCTTCGGTCACCTGCTTGGCAGCCTTTCTTTGCCGTTTGATCCCCACATCCTGCACCACATTATCACAAAGCGTGGTCAGCTTCACACTGTCCAGATAGCCATTTTCCAGCGTGTAATAATTGAAGAAGCTGAGATTGATAAAATACTTCTGAAAGGTCTTGTTCTCGCCATCAGAACTGTATAGCTTCTTATATTTTCTCACAAGGTCCGATACATTTTCACCATCGATCTTCAGAATTTCTGTTCCAGCTTTGATCTCGCCCACATTCTCCCGGTTTTCCTTTACAAATATGCGATCTTCCAGGATCCTGTAATCCATCAATGCAAAAAGCGGTGTTTTGGTCTTGAAATCTTTCTGCTCTGCCTTGCTGTACTTCCTCCCGACCGACCTCAATCTCAAATGCCCCTCATTGACACTGGCTACGACAGGCGCCAATTTGAAGAAGAACTGATTGGGTGACAAGGGTTCCGAAATGGTGGTTTTGAGGCTGTCAAATTTATGGTCCAACTCGTCTTTTGAGATATACCAATAGAGATTGGGATGGAATCTCTGGAGCTTCTCATACGTATAATCTATGTCTTTCTTTAGTTCGGCAGTGGGTATCTTCTTCTCCAAAAAGAGATTGTTCTTCCTGACAGTCTGACAAGAAACTAAGATCATCAAGATTAGAAAAGTAAAGTTTTTTTTCATCAAAGGCTTAAAATTAGGACATTTAAAGCAAAAATAGTCAAGGTGATTTTGAACTTTAACAAATTATAACAAAAAGTGGTTCTGGATTTGTTACGAAACGCTTGTTATAATCAACAATCAAACGGTATGAAAAATATAATTCTTGCAACCTCAGCATTCCTGATCTCGCACTTCACTTTTGGGCAAAGCAAAGATATAGCTGCCTTCACATCACTTAAAGTTTTTGATAAGATCCCTGTAGAATTGGTCTCCTCCGATACCTACAAAGCTGAACTGAGTGGAACAATGGCGTCTGATGTAGAGTTCGTAAATTCTGGAAATGAATTGAGAATACGAATGAAACCCACCAAACTCCTGCAAGGTGATGACGTGAAGATCCTATTGTACTATCAAGATATCAATGATATCCAGGCAAGCCAAGGTGCAAAGATCACCTCTAGCGATATTGTGAAATCTACAAAATTGGGATTGACCTCCAACGAAGGTTCATTGATCGACCTCAGCGTCAACGCAAAAGTGATCGAAGGGAAAGTGAATACAGGCGCAGTTTTGAAATTATCCGGAAATACAGATTTGCAATCGATCGTTGTGAATACGGGTGCAAAATATGATGGACAGAGTTTACAAACACAGATCACAAGTGTGACAACCAATGCAGGCGGTAAAGCATCTGTAAACGCTGTAGAGTCTGTAGATGCTACTACCAGAGCTGGCGGGATCATAGACATCTATGGAAAACCTAAATCTAAGAATGATAAGAAAATTGCTGGCGGAAAGATCATTTATCATTGATCGATCAGCTCTGACAGATCAGATCATCCACAAATAGAAAACCCACCAAAGCAATTTGGTGGGTTTTGTTTATTTCTTTCTGGATGATGATTGCCTGATCTGTAACATGGGCGTGAGCACCAGCTTTTTCTCTATCGTGATGCCTGAAAAGTTATCTTTGATGCTTTCCAGGAAAACATTGCCAGACACTTTCCCCATCATCACCGGCGTCTGGTCCACAGAACTGATGGAAAGTTCCATAAACTGGGTAAACGGCTCATTACTGAATCCGATCACACCAATATCCTCGGGAATTCTCAGTTTCAGATTTTTGATCTCTTTACAAACGCCCAAAGCTGTAAAATCAGACGCTGAAAAGATGGCATCTGGCTTGACCTTCCGTTTCCAAAGACTCTTCATCGCGTTGATGCCTTCCTCGATGGAGCTTCCCGTATTGATGATGTTGTCCTCTATCACTGGCAGGTTATGATCTTTCAAAGCGCTGATGTAGCCACTCAACCTATTCTGGTAGATCTCCAGATTCTGGTCTCCGGAAAAATGGCAGATGTTCTTGTATCCTTCTTTGATGAGATGCTCCGTTGCCTGATAAGCGCCTTTGTGGTCATCGATCGTGATCGTACTGATGCCAGGAATGTCTTTTTTCCTGTCAAAGAAGATGATCGGCGTATTGGTCGTGCTGATGACCTTTTTGATGTACTCCAGATCCGAAGTATTCTTGGAAATCGAGATGAAGATACAATCCACCTGTGTGTGTAGCAAAGTGTTCAGTTGTTTCTTCTCGATATCGGCATCGTCATGGCTTTGGCAGATGATCACACGGTAACCGTGCGGAGACAGCTCCTCCTCTATCCCACGAATGACCGACGAGAAAAAGTTGGTATTGATATATGGAACTATGACGCCCACAGTTTTGGTCTCTCCACTTTTGAGTGCTTTCGCCAGATTGTTCTGCTTGTAATCCATCTCCATGGCCATATTCACTACCAATTCCTTGGTGGCCTGGCTGATCCTGGGATGGTTGTTCAGAGCTCTAGAAACTGTCGCTACGCTTACATTTAGTTTCTTCGAAATGTCATAGATCGTTGTATTTTTTTTTGCCATGTATTATAGTCTCAAAAAGTCAATTGTGTTGTTGTAAATATATAAAAATATCAAAGTCTGTCGTGTTTTTCTGAATCAAAGTTGAAAAAATACTAAGAAGTGATCTTTGCCTATCCATAGAAGTGCGTATTCTAGATCTTACAACTCTTTTTAATTTGGTCTTATTCAGATTTAAAATCGTTAAGCAAAGAGATCAATCAGTCTATTTTTTTCTATTTTAATTTGGCATCAAGCTTTCTCAGCCAGTCTGCGCAGATGATTTTCCAGTTGTCTGTCAATTCACTTTTATTGGAGATCCCGATGTTGTGCTCGCCTTCGGGGAAGATGAACATCGCACCTTTCACTTTATTTTTGACCATGGCTTCATAATACAGAATGCTATTGATGACAGGAACTGCAGGGTCATTCTGCGCGTGAAAAAGAATTGTTCGTGGTGTTTTTTCCGTCACACGATTCTGCATAGAATATTCTTTGATTTTGTCTTCAGATGCATCTTTTCCTAATAGATTTTCACGACTTCCTTTATGGGCAAATTCTCCCAAATCGATAACTGGGGAAACCAGAATAGCAAAATCCGGAATGGTTGAAATAGTCTGCCAATCGCCTTTCAATTCTGTGTAATCTATAGAAATGTTACTGACCATCGCTGCCAAATGTCCGCCGGCAGATGTTCCCAAAACACCAATTTGAGTTGGCGAAATTCCATATTGACCTGCGTTTTTTCTGATCAATTTGATAGCTGACTGAATATCCTGTAAAGGTGCCATTTCCCTTTGTTTCAAATCAGGAGAAGTCGGTAATCGGTAATTCAAAACAAAAGCAGAAATCCCCAAAGTATTCAACCATTTTGCGTAAGAGTAACCGCCCAGATCATAGGTCAAATGGTGATAACCACCACCAGGAATGATGATGACGGCCATCTGCTTTCGTTCCTCTTTTGCTGGCAGAAAAGCAAACAATTCAGGTTCTTGGATCTGTGTGATGCGTCCTTCTTTTTCTTCTATTGTTTTTAATTTAAAACCTTTGGAATTGGTCATTTTTCCTTTCTCCCAAAGCGTCATTCTCTGTTGCGCTGAGATTTGATGGATGAAGAACATCAATATAATTAAAACTACCTTTTTCATTGGGTTAAGAAATAATGATTATTTAGAATCCAAAGTTTTTAGCCAATCGGCGCACAACTTTTTCCAATTTTCGCTCAGTTCATTCTTATTGGTAATCGAGAATCTGTGACCGCCTTCCGGGAAAACAAACAGCGCACCTTTCACCTTATTCTTTGTCATCGCTTTGAAGTACAAAATACTGTTCATCGCCGGAACTGCTGTATCGTCTTGGTTATGGAAGAGAATTGTCGGCGGTGTTTTCTCCGTCACTCGGTTTTGCATAGAATATTCGGTAATTTTTTCCTGAGAAGCGGTTTCTCCAAGCAAACTTTTGCGACTTCCTGCGTGAGCAAATGTTCCGAAGTCTATCACAGGACAAAAGAGAACTGCAAAATCAGGAATCGTAGAAATATTACTCCAATCGCCTTTCAAACCTGTGTAATCTATAGCAATATTACTGACCGATGTCGCCAAATGTCCGCCAGCGGAAGTTCCCACAACACCAACTTGATCCGGTGAAAGATTCCACTGTGATGCATTTATTCGAACATATTTTATAGCCGCCTGAGCATCTTGCAACGGCGCAATTTCTCTTTGAACCAGATCCGGGGAAGTTGGTAATCTGTAATACAAAACAAAGGCAGAAATACCCAAAGTGTTCATCCATTTTGCAATCTGAAAAGCACCTTCATTATAAGTCAGTTTTGAATAGCCTCCGCCAGGAATGATAATGACTGATCTCTTCGACCGCTCTGCTTTCGGAGGCAAGAACACAAAAAGCTCAGCTTCCTGGGTTGATATTTCTGGATTCGAAGCTTGTTTTTCTATCTTTAAACCTTTGGAATTCGGCATTTCACCTTTCGGCCAGAACAGGATGTTTTCCTGTGCTGATGTAAGGTTGAATAAAAATATCAATAAGATGAAAATGCTCCTTTTCATAAATCTCGTCTTTAAAAAGCGATCACTAAAATCAATGATAACTTATATTCTGTAGGTTATCTAATGTACTTTTCCAATCCTGTTTTCATTGACTTCAACGACTTCAGGGCCAGTTTCGCAACAGTTTCTGCTCCCAGTTTTGAAAGGTGTGTATTGTCTTGTTTTCCTTTAGGATAATATTCGATTTCGCCTTCTTTGAAATGCAGGTGAAGCAATTTTGATTTTTCCGGACCGGCAGCGATTTCCATTTGTTCCGTCAACAATTGCATATCTACGAAAGGGACTTTCATATCATCCGCCACCAATCTCACCACCAAAGGATAATTGCCGTGCGTGTCCACCAAAACGCAATTTTCTGTAAAATCTCTTCTTACGATGGAGGTCATCAGAATTGGTGTTGCACCTTTCGCTCTGGTTTCGTTGACATATCTTTCCAGATTGGCTCTGTATTGCGTGTAAGGATTGGTAAACTTCGTAGAATCCTTCACTTTCTGGTCATTGTGACCAAATTGGATCACCACAAAATCTCCCTTCTTCAATTGTTTTTCCACTTTGTCCCAACGGCCTTCTGTGCGGAAACTTTTGGAACTTCTCCCGTTCATTGCATGGTTTTGAACTTCGATCTCCGTGGTCAGAAATTGCGGAAGAACTTGTCCCCAGCCGTGCTCAGGATTTTTGTCCGGATTATCCTTGTTGGACATCGTAGAATCTCCAATCAGAAATAAGGTTGGTTTTTTCTGAGCAAATATCAAAACTGAAAATAGAATTGATAAACTTAAAAGCAGTTTTTTCATTGTAAAATTTTATTTATAGATGCTTCGAGAGCCTCATCATGACAATTAATATTGTATAGGATTCCAGTCACCGAAAATCTTTTCGATGGTGTAACTTTTCACTTTCTTTTTGGTTAATTGATGAGACCAGGAAACTCTTTTCGCAGTATTTGCGCCTTCTCCTCTACTTCCAAACTCTGCGTAGTAAGTGGTTTTTTCTTTGTCAGGAAACATTGCGTCGCCTTTCCACGGATTCCAACCTTCTGGCAGAATGTGATTTCCCATTTCGGTATTGATGAAAACTGTCCTCGCATATGAGCGCCAAGGTCTTCCAAGAAATACTTTTGTAATGCCGTCCTTTGCAATCAATTTACAATCGAAAAAGACAAAACCGTATTTTTTATTTTGATCTGTTGAAGCCGCAGTAACATACGAATTAGCTAAACTTTTGATCGTACAGTTTTTGAATACAACCGTTGCCGAACCGAAGATAAAATCCGTTGTACCCTCGATGAAACAGTTCTCATAATATTGTCTGCTGTGAGTTCCTGTCGCATAAACTGTATCCTGGCAGCCCAATATCTTCGAATCTTTGATCACAAATTTGTCGCCCTCAACGTGAAGGGAAACTGCCTGACCTTTACTACAAGAAATATTTTGAATGGTCAAATTTGAAATTTTAACTTCATCTGCCATCACCAAAAGTGTGTAGGAATTGAAGGTTGTCATTTTCTCGTTCAGAGCATCGATCTTGCCTGAATAATCATCATTAACAATCATCGTATTCTCAGCGTTTTCGCCCTGCAAAGTGACTTTATGTTTTGAAGACGGAATGACGATTTTTTCTTTATAAGTTCCCGCTTTTATTTTGATTAAAGCTTCGCCCGGACCAAAATCCCTCACTGAATTGATCGCTTTATGAATAGACGTGAATTGTCCGCTTCCGTCCGATGCAACATTGACTGTAATGTAAGGTGTATTTTGAGCAAGCACGATTTGAACAAAAGCCATCATTAATATGGATAAAATCCGTTTCATAAATTTATTTTAAAGTTTTATCTAAAAACTGAACCGTCAAATCCAAAGTCTCTGTAAACCAAGGTTCGGCAGACCAGAAATAATGCGGCGTATCCTTGATTTCGTGAAATTCAGTTGCGATATTGTATGATTTCAGTTTCTTCATCATATCATCTCTTCCTGCATGGAAACGTGGCTGAGAACTATTAATGAAAATCGTCGGCGGTGTATTTTTATCAACGAATTCCAAAGGTGAAGCTTCTGTCCAGTTTTTGAGATTAACATTTCTATCGCCACCTAACCAATAAGCGGCGTACGTACTTTCTTCAGCTTCGGGATGGATAAAGGAAACAATCCCGTCCACATTCACGATGGCTTTGATCTTATTTTCCTTTCTTACGCCAACCAAAGTTGCGATTTGCGCGCTGGCAGATTCGCCTAAAACGGCCACTTTTTTAGAATCTAAAGCATATTTCTTTTTGTTTTTCTTCAAAAATTTAATTGCATTTTCTACATCAATGATTGCTGCGGGATATTTTGCAACATCGGCCAATCTGTAACCTACAGCCATCGCAACATAGCCTTTGGAGGCCAATTCCTGAGCCATATACTTTTCATTCTCCTTGCTGCCGGAAATCCATCCGCCACCATGAACCATTGCAATTCCTGGATATTTTTTTGATCGATCGAGCGGATAAAAGATATCTGTCCTCAAAGAAACACCATTGATATTTGCATACTCCACATCTTTATCGATTCCTATATTGGTCGGCGTTGGCCTGTCAATCGGCGTGATGAAAGGATATTTTTTCTTAAATTTCTCGTACGTTGCTTCGTTTGTATAAGGAGTCGCATTCGGACGTGTGGTTTGTCCGAATGCAGATTTAACTCCAAATAAGAAAAAAATAAGAAAATATAGTTTGTGAAAACCCATATTAAAATTGATTATTTGACAGCGTTCTTAGCCACTTCTTTGGCTATCGTGATATGTTCTTTTGCAATACTTTTAGGAAGTTTCACGGCTGTCGTTTTGTTTCCTAAAATCTTGATAGTTGGCTTGTTTGAAGATTCAAGAGTTAACCCTGAAATATCGACATTCTTGCTGTTATAAATTGTTGTACCAACACCTTCGCTGTATTTCAGTTTTACATTTTTAAGTGTAATCCCGTCTGCATCTACGATGGTCAAAGCTTTTTTGGTATCGAAATTAGAATCTTCGATTACGATGTTTTTAAGGTTCATTTCGGATAATCCGCTCAACGCGATCGCTTCGTAAGAATTGGTAGCAGTGATATTTTTGAAGAACACATTTCTGAAAACCGGCGTTTCATCCGTCACTGGAATTTGTTTTTCTACTCTCTTCTCGTCGTCTGCACTTTGATCTTCCTCAATAATTGGAGAATTACCTTCGTAGAACATATTGAACCCGATCACCTGAGCTGGAATGTTGATCATATCCACATTGCTGATCCAGATATTTTCCACAACGCCACCTCTACCTCTCGTAGTTTTGAAACGAAGTCCGATGTCTGTTCCAATAAAAGTACAATCTGAAGCGTGAAGATTTTTCACACCGCCAGACATTTCACTCCCGATCACGATGCCGCCGTGAGCGTGGTAAACCGTATTATTTTTGATGATCACATTTTCTGTCGGAACACCTCTTTCTCTTCCGTCTTTGTCTTTTCCGGACTTGATACAGATCGCGTCGTCACCAACATCGAACGTATTATTATAGATCAAAACATTTTTACAAGATTCCAGATCCAGTCCGTCGCCGTTCTGAGAATACCAAGGATTTCTCACATTCAGATTTCTCAAGATCAAGTTGCTTGACATCAATGGGTGAAGATTCCAAGCTGGAGAGTTTTGGAACGTTGGTCCATCCAAAAGCACTTTGTCACAACTCACCAAACTTACCATGACTGGACGAAGGAAATCTTTAACTTTTTCCAATTCTGCCTTAGCGGTCATTTTTTCTGGAATGTTGAAGTTTGCCGTGCTTGTGAATCCTAGTTTCGAACTTTCCGTTGGGAACCAAGTTTTTTTATCATCGGACAACACACCACCTTTCGAAAGGAGTTCTTTCCATTGTCCGTCGGTCATTTTTCCTTTTTTCACATATCGCCACGCATCGCCACTTCCGTCGATCACACCATTTCCTGTAATGGCGATGTTGGTTGCACCTTTTGCAGAGATCGGCGATTGACAACGCGTTGTATTGAGACCTTCGAAGCTGACGTCCACCAAAGGATAATCGACAAAATCTCTACTGAAAATGATCATCGCACCTTCTTCTAAATGTAAGTTGACATTGCTTTGCAGAACAATTGGTCCAGTCATCCAGATTCCTCTTGGGACGATCACTTTCCCACCACCTTTTTGATTAATGCTTGTAATTGCTTTCTTAAAAGCTTCAGTATTTTTCACATTGGTTCCTGCAACGGCGCCAAAATCCTTGATGCTGACTGAAGTTGTAGGAAAAGACGTTTCCACAACCGTTGGCATTTTAAATTCCACATTTTTGTAGATATCCGCCATTTGCGTTTGCGCAAAGCTGTTTGCCGAAAATAACGTCGCTAAACTTAACGCTAATAATTTGATCGATTTCTTCATTATACTTATTTTAAGTTTTCAAGATCATGAACCGGAATTCAGGATTTTATTTTAATTAATTTTAATTTTTGGTGATGCGGAAAAAGTCGAAGTCTGCGTAACCACCTCTTGCTGCTTTTGCATCGCTGATAGAGTATATCCCGACTTTTGCACCGATCCATTTCCCTGGTTTTGCCTGGAATTTTTCACCAACATTGGTAAAGGTCTTTCCATTTTCGCTGTAGCTGAAGGTACAGATCCCGTTTGGTTCACTCACATTGACCTTCAGATACGCTTCGTTTGATTTTAATTTTATTTCATTAATGATCTTCTCTTCGCCGCCTTTTTCAGCTTTAGGCGCCTTTCTCAATTGAAGATAATAACCATCTGGTTTATTGGTGATGACAAGAGACGCGTGGTCTGTTCCCATGACCAAAAGTCCGGCAACTTTTCCTTCTTTGGCTTCTTCTGGGAATAATTTTACTTTCGTTGTCGCCACAAAATCAGGTGCAGGAAATTTTTGGGTCAATAGATTGGGGACGTTCCAAAGGTTTTTCTCACCTTCCGGAACTTTCATGGAGAACAATCTCAAATGATTTTTCCCGGGAATTTTTGCCGACCAAACTACATTTTCATTGGCGCTCCATTGCCATTGCAAACCGATCTTATCATCATTGAATTCATCAGATTCTGCAGGCGTTTCTATTGGAAAAACTTTACCGACATTTGGTTTCTTATAAGTCAAAACTGGTTCACCGATTCCATTTTTATCTGTATCGACTCCCATCACGGGCCAGTCCTTTTCCCATTTCATGGGTTGCAGATGGACAAGTCTTCCGCCCGCATCCACATCCTGAAAATGATAAAACCAATCTTCACCTTTCGGCGTATCGACCCACGCACCTTGATGTGGACCATTGATTTTTGCTTTTCCTTGTTCCAAAACGATTTTTTCCTCGTAAGGACCATAGATGTTTTTTGACCGTAATATCAATTGCCAGCCAGTCGCCACGCCACCAGCCGGAGCAAAGATGTAATAATAGCCGTTTCTCTTGTACATTTTAGGACCTTCGACCGTTGGATGTGCATCGTGACCATCGAAAACGTGAACACCGTTGTCCAGAACTTTGGTTCCTTCAGGATTCATTTTGTTTAAGGTCAAAATACTCTTGACGCCTGCTCTACTTCCCGCCCAACCGTGAACAAGATAAGCATCGCCATTGTCATCCCAGAAAGGGCAAGAATCGATAAGACCTTTTCCTTCCATTACCAAAATGGGTTCGTCCCATTTCCTCAATGGATCTTTGGTTTTCACCATATAAATTCCGAAATCCGGGTCGCCCCAATAGATGTAGAATTCACCTTTATGAAAACGGATACTTGGCGCCCAAACAGCATCACCTCTTCTTGGAACAGAAAAATGCTCTTTAGGCAAAACGTCGTGAATAGCATAGTTGACCAGTTTCCAGTTGACCATATCTTTGGAGTGAAGAATTGGTAAACCTTGTGCTTCATTGAAGCTGGAAGCGGTCATATAATAATCGTCACCAACACGGATCGCGTCCGGATCAGAATAATCCGAGTACAAAACCGGATTTTTATAATTTCCATTTCCCAGGTCAGAGACCCAAACTTCTGAAACGTAAGGTTTTGTTTTCTGTGCATCCAATTGATTGATCGACAATGCAAACAATGAAAGAATGATTTGTTTTTTATTGATTTTCAAATTTTTAAATTTTAAATTCATAGGCATCTCACCGCCGTAAATAGTAAATAATGTCTCTATCATCGGGTTTCACCCGACGCTTCTAATATTTCGTCCTTTTAGGACTGTTTGAACTATATTTTTAATTATTTTTCGAATTCCAAACTTGCGAGGATGAATGGTCCGGTTCCTTTTGGATCGTTGGAGCGGATCTCTTCGTTCACGTAATATTCGTAAGTTCCGCTTCTGTAAGGTTTTCCACCCAAGCCTGCTACCGCACAACATCTGTTCAAATTCACAATTCCGTTTTCGTCCACAGAGATCAGATTTTTCAGGATTCCGTCGTAGCCTTTTTGGGCAACCGCTTTGTAAGATTTTGGCAAGTAACCTTTGTTGACCGCCTTGATCATCGTGTAAACAAACATCGATGAAGCTGAAGCTTCAGTGTAATTTCCTTTTTCGCCACCTTTGTCCAAAACCTGATACCAAAGTCCGGTTTCCTTGTCCTGAACTTTGATAATCGCATCTGTATAAGACTTGATATAGCCAATGATCTTAGCTCTTCCCGGATGGTCTTTTGGCAAGAAATCCAGAACGTCTACCATTGCCATTCCGTACCAACCCATCGCTCTTCCCCAGAAATTGGGAGAAAGTCCAGTCTCCTTGTTTGCCCAAGCTTGCTCTTTGCTCTCGTCCCAAGCGTGGTAAAGCAATCCGGTTTTCTTATCAAGGAGATTTTTTTGAATCAGATCAAATTGATTGACGATATCGTTGTAAGCTTTATCTGCCTCAGCGCCTTTGCTGAATTCTTTTGTATAATTTGCATAAAAAGGTTCGCCCATATACAGACCATCCAGCCACATCTGGTGCGGATAGATCTTCTTGTGCCAGAAACCGCCTTCTTTGGTTCTCGGCATCGTTTCTATCTGGTAACGAAGGGTTTGAAGTGCTTTTAGGTATTTTGGTTTTTTCTCTTTTCCATATAGATAAAGAAGGACGTTTCCACAATTCAGATAATCGATGTTGTGTTTGTCGAGTTCGTAGCTTACGATGCTTCCGTCCTCTTTTACCATCGTGTCGCCAAATTTGCTGATGTATTCGTAATATTCCTTGTTTCCGGTTTTGGCGTACAACTGTTCTGCACCTTCCAAAACAATGGCTGCTGGATAAGCCCATCTTGGTTCCTTGTTGAAATCCAACATCCAGGCTTGCGGAAAACGGTTCATCTCGGAAAGGAGCATTCTCTCGGACCATTTTAGATTGGTCGGAACTACTTTTCCGGATTGTGATGTTTCTGTTTTGGTATTTGAAGCTGTTGCCGATTTTGTTTGAGCACAAGAAAGGAACAATCCTGAAGCGAAAGCTGCGATGGATAATACTTTGAGTGTTTGAAATTTCATATTGCTTTTATTTTTTTTTATTTTTTGAATGAACAAAAATTCTGGAAACGAAACTTTGTTTTTATCTGGAAACCTGCAGCCCGGCTTGAGTGGAGCTCATTTTTTTGAATTGGCAAAAGCACTGGCAAAAAATAGCGGGAACGGAAGACGGATCAAGCTGCCCAAATAATTCTTACCATCTTACTTTTCGAATTCCAAACTTGCCAAAATGAATGGTCCGGTGCCCTTTGCATCGTTGGAACGGATCTTCTCATTCACGTAATATTCGTAGCTGCCATCACGGTAAGGTTTTCCACCCAAACCTGCTACTGCACAACATTTGTTGAGATTGACCACGCCATTTTCGTCCACTGTGATCAGATCTTTGATGATGCCGTCATAGCCTTTCTTTGCTGCTGCTTTGTAAGATTTTGGCAAATAGCCTTTGTTGACGGACTTGATGATCGTGTAGACAAACATTGCGGAAGCAGTTGCTTCTTCATAATTCCCGTTTGCCAATGGCTTGTCCAAAACCTGATACCACAGACCTGATTTTTTGTCCTGATATTTGATCACAGCGTCCGAGAAGGATTTGATGTAAGAAATGATCCTTGCTCTTCCGGGATGATCTTTTGGTAAATAGTCCAAAACGTCCACCATCGCCATTCCGTACCAGCCCATTGCGCGGCCCCAGAAATTGGGAGAAAGTCCGGTCTGTTTGTCTGCCCAAGCCTGCTCCTTGCTCTCGTCCCAAGCGTGGTAAAGCAATCCCGTTTTTTTGTCCAAAAGATTTTTCTGAACCGAATCGAACTGCATCACAATATCATCATACGCTTTTGTAGCGTCTGTGCCTTTTGTGAAATCTTTTGTGAAATGCGTGTAGAAAGGCATTCCCATGTAAAGTCCGTCCAGCCACACCTGATTGGGATATATTTTTTTGTGCCAGAAAGAACCTTCATTTGTTCTTGGTTGTCCGTCGATTTGTAACCGAAGCGTTTGTAAGGCTTTCAGGTATTTTTCTTTTTTCTCTTTTTCGTACAGATAAAGCAATACGTTTCCGCTATTCAATAAGTCAATGTTGTACTTTTCCAGTTCGTAGGAAACGATGGTGCCGTCTTCTTTCACTAATTTCTCGCCGAAGCTGCTGATGTAATTGTAGTATTCTTTTTTGCCGGTTTTAGCATAAACTTGCTCAGCAGCATCCAAAACGATAGCTGCTGGATAGGTCCATTTTGGGCTTTTGCTGAAGTCGAGCATCCAAGATTCCGGGAAACGGTTCATCTCGGAAAGGAGCATTCTTTCGGACCATTTCAGGTTTGTGGGAAGGATCTTGCCAGACTTCGAAGTTTCAGTTGACGGAGCTGTCATTTTTGTCTGCGCAGAAGCTAAGAAAATCCCTGAACTTAGAATTGCGAAAGTATAAATCTTTATTTTACTATTAATAAAACTCATTGGTTTGAAATTTTATAATTGATTGTTTTGGTCTAATATTTCTAATTTTTTGTCTAGATCCTGATAGAACTCGGTTTCTGTTTTGATGCCGTTTGGTTCTTGCGACCAAGCGCCCAGAAAGTAATAGGACACATTTTTGTTTTTCTTGAAAACCACAACGTGTGTAGATTTTGTCTGCACATATTTGTCAAAACTTTCCATCGGATAAAAAACGGCCATCCCCAGATTATCTTCTTTTTTGGCTAAAGTCTGCTGCCCATATGTTGCGATGTAAGCCCATTTTTTATTTTTACTCACCACTTGCTTGAACGGAATATCCTTGATCGCAACAATCCCTGTACACAAACCAGAAATGGCGTTGTTCAAATACAAATCCACTTTCACAAAACGGTCTTTGTTGAATATCGTCAGTTTCGATTTCAAATCTACGGCATCGCCCCAGGTTTTCCATCCTGCGTAATCGATTGCAGCATAAGATCTATCTTTCTCATTGATTACTTTTACAGACGTATTCTTTACAGTTTTGAATGTTTCTACAAAGTCATTCTGCTCGTCATATCTTCCATAAGAGCCAACGCCGATCGTGCGACCAGATTTTAAAATATCCTGTCCCCAAGGCGCGTCGTGGTGGTAAGATTCGAAGCCGTCCTGCCCAACTTCTGGTAAAACCAAAGTATTAACTTTCTTACCGAAGATATCTGTGGCATTTCTCCAATCCAGATATAACCTGTAACCAACCTGGTTATTTTCCAGTCCAATTCCTTCGTATCGAATATAAGAAGAATGATCGGTATGTTCTGCAGGAATTTGTAATTCGGTCACATTTTTGAAATTCCCTCCAATATATTTATTGCCTTCCCATTTTCCACCTTGCTTTATAGACAACTCGGCGTAGGAAAAAGGTTTATTGCCTTCCTTCTTGATCTTCTGAATCACATCTGACTGTGCAGAAACGCTGATAAAACCCACCATCATTCCCAAAGAAAGCGTTTTCAGAATATTATTTTTATTTATTAATTTCATTTTGTCGATTTAAAGTTGTCCTTTGGTGATGTGTTTTACGATAGCGTGGGTATAAACTTCTATATTATCATATTCTTTATCCAGATCGCGTCCAGTGGCATTCGCTTTTTTCGGATCCAGTTTATTTTTGATTTCCCATTCGTCCGGCATTCCATCGTTATCTGAATCCAATAAGACTTTTCCCGGTTTCAAATCCGGAAATCCACCCACATCATTTTGAGAATCGATGATACCGTTGGAGCTTCCCTTAGAACCGTTGTATGTAAAACTGCCACTTTTCACATCCTTCAAAATGTGTAAATCTACTGCATCTCTTACAAGACTTGCTCCGCCCATCTTCAAGATCTTTTCATAGGCCATTTTTGGAGAATCGGTTACGACATTATTTTGGATATCGTGCGGCTGATCTATTTTGATTGAGTTTTTATCAGCATCCGTTACATTGTAGGAAGGTTTCATTTGATTGAAAACACCTAAATCCCAGTTGTCTTCTGTAACTTCAGGACTGCCTTCCACTACATTTCCGCTGACAAAATATTTGCCCCAAATATTGTATACTTCGGTATTTGGTTTTTCATTTTTATCAATGGCGACAATTCTTTTTGTGGTCATTGTTGCAGGTCCAGGTTTGTAATAATTGTTGACGATGTTGACATTCATCGCTTCGCCACCGTAAATATTGTTGTGACCCCAGTTGTAGATGACATTGTTTCTGAAATCTGTCAGATCCGTCAGCGCAAATTTGCTTCCTGCATATTCTCCCAATCTCGGGTTTCTGCTGTCGTGGTGTGCATAAATGTTGTGATGAAAAGTTGCGAATTTGCCACCTGCAATACCACCATAACCGTGAGCGCCTTTCTGATGGGCAGAATTTCGGAGACTTTCTGCGATCACACACCATTGCAGCGTTGTATTTTCGTTGACATAAATGGAAACCGTCTCGTCTGTTGACCAACTCATCGAGCAGTGATCAACAATCAGGTCTTTGATAAATCTGGCGCCTAGAGCATCACCTTCGAATTTTTTCTGATCACCCATTATGAATCTCAGATATCGGATGATGACGTTGTTCGCAGCGACAAAAGTTTCATAGTTTGCGATGGTAATTCCGTCTCCTGGAGCAGTTTGTCCCGCGATAGTCACGTTGCCTTCTGTGATCTTCAGTGGTGACTCCAGATAAATGGTCCCAGCGGTTTTAAAAACAATATATCGAGGTCCTTTTTGGTTGAGCGCAAATCTTAAAGTTCCTTCCGAACCGTCATCCGTTGTTTTTGTCACAAACAAAACCTGTCCGCCACGTCCGCCGGTAGTATATCTTCCAAAACCCTCGGCTCCGGGGAAACTGATGACCTTCCCCTGAGCAGAAACCAACATAGAGATGAAGGTGAAGATACTGGCACAGATGTTTTTATTTTTAAGATCCATTTACAATTGTTGGTGGTTATTTACGAGGAGATCATTGAGGGAATTTTCACTTCAAATTCCAATTGTCATTACCCTTTAAAATATTCTTTGCTGTATACTTTTTGCTTTCTTTTTTTGTAAGTTGATGTGACCAGCTCACTCTTTTCGATGAATCGCCTCCTAGACCTTTGGAATTGTATTCGCCATAAAACGTGGTTTGCTCAGCATCCGCTTTTCCCCAATTGTGCCAACCTTCCGGTTTTATTGTGGAATCGATTGCACAGTTCATGTAAACTGTCCGCGCAAAAGGACGCCAAGGTCTTCCCAAATATACAGAATTTGAGTCTGCATCTCCAGTAATTTTACAATTAATAAAAACATAACCAAATTCACTGCCTTCAGGTGTGGAAGCTGCCGTGACGTACGAGGCATTTTTTTTAGAATAAATAGTACAGTTTTCAAAAACAGCAGTGCCAGCTCCGAAAATATAATCGGTTGTCCCTTCTATGTAACAGTTTTTGAAATAATTGCGGGAAGGTTTGCTTTTGTCAGGATTGTCCTGCGTTCCCTTTGTGTAAAGTGTGTCTTGGAATCCTAAAAATCTACAGTTCTCAAATGACAACCTGTCTCCCGTCGTAAGAACAGCTACGGCTTGTCCCACCGGACCTGCATCGTTTTGAAAGGTGATGTTTTTAGCAGAAAAATCATCAGAAAAAATAAAGATAGATGATGATCCGGTGGTACCGATATTTTTGCCCTCTTGATTTTGTTTGGAGGCAAAATCGCCGTAGACCAAGATGGTGTTTTCCGCATTTTCGCCAATCAAACTGATTGCACTTTTTGTTGCGGGAATGGTAATCTTTTCTCTGTAAGTTCCTGGTTTCACAATGATCTTTGTCCTCATCGTTTTCCCTTCTTCTACAGAATTGACAGCCTGTTGAATTGTGGTAAAATCCCCTTTTCCGTCCTTCGAAACTACGATGGTCTTATCATCATTAATTTTGAAAGAAAGAATACTGAATACCACTGCTGAAAGTAGAGATAGGAATGCTATATTTTTGAAAAATTTGGAGATCTTCATAGAAACGGTCCGTTTGTTTAGTAAAATACAGACTCACTCCCAGAAGGGAGAAAGTCTGTAAGAAAAAAATTAAAAATATGAATGTTTTTTATTACTAATACCCATAATCTTGTGTAAGATTGTAATTATTCTGAATGTATTCAAAATAGATCGGTAGTAATTCTCTTTTATTAGGCTCGAAGTACTGAGCGTATCCGCCTGCCGGATCATTAACATAAGTCGCTGCAACGCCTGATCTCCACGCTATTTTTTTGTAGCCAACAGGAAGAGTTGCAGATTGTGTCGGTTGATAAAACACTTCTGACTTATCTGCTCCGACGGTATATAAATCGATAGCTGTTACATTCTGCTGAGCTGTTTTTGTCGGATCATAAACAGAAGGCTTGTAGTAGATATCCAAAGGGACATTGGCGTAGGCACCAGTTCCGTTGATAAAATCTGTAAGTTTTTGTTTGGTCTCAGCGATTTTGGATGCGATAAGGTTCCAACGGATAAGGTCATATTTTCTGATGCCCTCTGATCCAAGTTCCAATAATCTCTCTTTAACAATCGCATTGAAAAAACCTGCTTTATCCGAAGGAATAGTTCCAACTTGACCAAGATTACCCGCATAAGCTCTGCTTCTAACCGCTAAAAGTGCATTTTTGGCATCTTGAGATGGTGCACCATTGATTTCATTATCCGCTTCTGCGAACATTAGCATAACATCAGAAAGACGGATCATTGGCCAGTCAACCGCAAGATTCTGAGAAGGTCCGGTAATACCAGTCCATGATTTACGATATTTGGAATCTGTAAAGCCATTTGCAGGAACTAGTTCTGCCTGATTTGTATTATTTACTTTGTAAATACCCACATTCATATCTCTACGAAGGTCATATTTTGAAAACTCATAAAAATATGTTGGCAATGCATTGATACCGCCACCACCTTTCCAGCTGGAGTTGTCATCATGCTTCAATCCATTATAATAACCGATTTTACTATCTGTTCTCGAGTTACCTCCAAAAGCGCCTATTGCAAAAATAATTTCGTTGGTAGCATCCTGAGAGTTGGTGTGCAGCGATCTGAAAACATTTTCGTAGCTGGGATTCAGGCTATGTTCGCCCGGATGGTTCATAATATCTCTGCACTCGTCCAAAGCGATCTGATAATATTTCTGCGGATTGGACCCTTGAGCCATGATCTGAGGACTTCTTCTCAATGAATATCCTGCCCTTGCCAAAGCAATTCTTGCTCTAAGTCCTTTGACAGCGGCTTTTGATAACCTTGCGTTTGGCGTTCCACCTTCGGATCTCCAAGGTACAAGAGTTGCAGCACGACCAAGGTCTTCGATCATCTGCTCGTAGATCACATCTCTATCTGTTTTTGGCAAATATTGTTCTGCCATATCCGCTGCCGGAACAGGGTAATATGGCACGTCGCCCCAATTTCTGATGAGCTCGTAATAAAACTGTGCTCTCAGCGTAAGAGCTTCGCCAAGATATCTATCCATTAATTTTTTGTCTTCTTCAGTTCCTGTCTGGTAAACTGGAGATAAAGGGATATTTTTGATACAAAAATTAGCACGCTCGATCCCAGTATACAGTTTTGAAAATGGACCGTTAAGCTCTGTATTTGTAGGACATGCACCAAATGTTGCAACACCTCTTCTATCGTTACAACTGTAACTGCCAGAAGTTCTGTAATCGTCACCTGAATGCGGAAGGATCAATGCGATCCTTTGTCCGTACCCATCGTCACCAGCCAACTGCGCATAAACTCCTACCAAAGCAGTAAAAGTATCTGATACACTATCGAACTGCCTGGCCTCTGAAACACTTGAAAGGTTTTCCGGTTCCAAGAAATCGTTGCAAGAAGAGTTAAAGAATAAGGCTCCCATCAAGCAACCTGTTATAAATATTGATCTTGTTTTTTTCATTTTTAATAATTTTTAGAAAGTGATATCTACACCTGTTACAAAAAATCTACTACGAGGATAAGCTGAGTAATCAACTCCCGGCGTCAAAGGATTTCTTCTTGTACTAGCTTCCGGATCAAATCCTGAATATTTTGTGATGACAAATAAGTTGTTCACCGTTGCATATAATCTAAAGTTTTTCACTCCTATCATTTCTAATGAGCCTGTTGGCAATGTATAACCTAACGTTACGTTGTTCAACCTCAAGAAAGATCCATCTTCGATACCGTAAGAATGCAAAATATATTGTCCGCCTGGAGGTGTCCACATTGTTGTGTTGGCATTCAACGCTGCTAATGCAGTTGGGTCGTTCACCTTCACACCATTGTTGTCAAACCATTTCCATCTGTCAGCCACTTCTGCTGCCATGTTGTTGTCTTTATAAAGATACTGCGTTGTATTTTCGATCTTATTGGCATTGTACACTTTATTTCCTACAGAGAAGTTGAAGAACAAACTCATATCAAAGTTTTTGTAACGGAAAGTTTGGTTGAAACCACCGTAAAACTTCGGCTAAGCACTTCCAAGCTCTTGTCTGTCCGCCTCGGTGATCTGTCCGTCTCCATTCAGGTCTTTAAGTTTAAGGTCTCCAGGCTGCGGCGCCTTTGATCCAAGGGCAATAGAACTGTTACTCGGAATACCGGATTTCAAAGTGTAGGCCTGTGTTGTAGCGTTATAATTGAAATCACTGATCTCGTATCTTCCCTCGGTCACATATCCATAATAAGTTCCCACCGGACTTCCAACTTTGGCGATAAAATCAAAGCCTCCAATCCCTCCAGATTGTACTAGGTAAGAATCCATACCAGGACCTACTCCACTTCCTAAGCTTAAGATCTCATTCTTATTGGCAGAAATATTGATATCTGTTTTCCAAGTGAAATCTTCTTTGTTGACGATGATACCACCGACTGTAAATTCCAAACCTTTGTTTCTTGTCTTACCAGAGTTCTGAAATTGATTGTTATATCCAGGAAAAGGAACTTTTGCCAATACCAATAGGTCTTTGGTATCTGTAATATATCCGTCTACACTACCATATAATCTGTGATTGAAAAATTCAAAATCGAAACCGGCATTTTTGGAAACAGTAGCTTCCCAGCTTACATTAGGATTTGCCTGAGTTGTTGACAATGCCGCTCCAGGAGTCACCGCTGTCCCAAATGTATATCCGTTGTTTGCATTGGTACTGTAGAAGTTGGCCCAAAGGTAAGAAGTGATCCTGTTGTTCCCCGAAAGACCATATCCTACACGCATCTTCAACTCGTCTACCCAATTTACATCTTTCAGGAAGTTCTCTTCATTAATTTTCCAAGCCAATGATCCAGCCGGGAAGTAACCCCAACGATTGCCATCCTTGAAAACGTTGGAACCATCCGCTCTTACAGAAAATGTTGCGATATACTTGTTTGCAAAAATATAATTGGCACGGGCAAAGAAAGATGCCAAACGGTCTGGCGCCAATGAAGCTGTTCTAGCTGCATCTTGAACCATTCCTGCAGGAGGCGTTGCACTTTGGATGTTGGCAAATGCTTCGTTTGGCAGGATCGATTTTGGGAACCATTTTACATAGTTGTAGCTGGATTCACCGTCTGTCTGGATCGTCTCCTGACCTAGTAGAAAATCGACTTTATGTCCACCAAATTTCTTGGTATAGTTCAAAGTATTGGTGTTGGTGATCCTTCTGGTTTGTGATCGGTCCAACTGAACGATTGGCATATCAGCATTTGCTCTAGCTGCAGAAGTTACAGTACCCCAAAACTGATTGGTCGCAATATCTCTCTGTACATATCCAATAACACTTCTGAAGCTTAGATCTTTTGTAATGTTATAATTTAGATATGCATTTAACAAGAGGTCATTAGAGCCGTTGTTTCTCACCTCATTATCGTTTAGGATAAGTGGGTTTACCAAGTTGGTATTGGTCGCATAGTTAGGATCAAAATCATCTACTGGTACGTTGGACCCTCCTTCAAAAGGCTGGTATCTCACAGAGTTTCTCAACCTGTTATTACCTTGAGAACCACTGTTTGAGGTTCCTACGCCATTGATCATAGATCGGCTGTATCTTGTATTGAAACCAACTTTTAATTTTTTGCTGATATCATAATCATATTTGAAGTTGGCCATACTTCTTTTGAATCCAGAACCCAACATGATCCCATCTTCTTCCACATGATTCAATGTCAATGAAAATGCTGATTTTTCGGAACCACCGTTAAGGGTAAGGTTATGTGTGAAATTAAATGCCTCACTCCCAAAAAGCTCATCTTGCCAATCTCTTTTTTTGACACTCTTGTATTTGCTTTCCAACTCACTGTATGCGCCATATCTCGTCGCAAAAGCCAAGACATCGGTCTCAACATTTGCTTTGTTGTAGAGCTCGTATTGATATAATACAAATTCGTATGGATCCAGAACATCTAATGTGTTCATTATTTTTCTTACCCCAGTAAAACCGTTGTAATTGATAGTTGTCCCTACTCTTTTACGACCACTTTTTGTCGTGATCAAAACAATTCCGTTTGCCCCTCTGGAACCATAGATAGAAGTTGAAGATGCATCCTTCAAAACTTCAATAGATTCTATTTCCTTAGGAGAAAGTAGAGACATTGCGTTGTCCATTTGGATACCATCTACGATGTATAGAGGCGCATTACTTCCAGTGATAGAAGTTCCGCCTCTCACCTTGATATCTACCTCTGCACCAGGAGAGCCTTCACTGGTCTGCACCTGTACCCCGGCAAGTCTACCTTGGATCGCTTCTGCAGCACTGTTTACCGGCATATCCTTCAACGCTTCACCTTTTACAGATGATACTGCATTGGTCACATCTTTTTTGGAAACTTTGGTATAACCTACCAAAACAACCTCGTCTATAGATTTCTCTTTGCTCGAATCATACTTAGCAAGAACAATATTGATCACATTTTTGCCATCCACATTCATTTCCTGCTCTTCGAATCCTTTTGACCGGATAACCAGCGTAGCATTTTTTGGCACATTCAATTCATACTTTCCAGCCTTGTCCGTCATTGTAGAAAACTTCGAGTTTCTGACCGTGATCTCTACATTCTGGACAGGTTTGTTCTGATCAGAAGTTATCGTCCCGGCAACTTTGATCAACTCTTGAGCTAATCCAAATGCCGGCAATAAAAAGACAGATGCGATCGTCGTTTTTATAAAAGCACTTTGGATACCTAATTTTAAACCACTCATAGACATTTAGTTTTAGTAATGTTTTTACTTTGATAATTATTCCAACAAAACCGTATAGAAATGTAATCGATTGCATTATTTTTGTTAACGATTTCTTAACTCGACTAAACTAAGATTATTTTTTAATTAGCAGATAGAAAAAACCACGTTTTTATTCATACTAATTTAACATTACATTGAATTTTATGATAAGGTAATTCACAAATAACTATTAATCAAATATTTAAAATGATAAGTAAAATTTTATTTTGAATCCTTTTTTATTGAAAAAAAATATTGACTGTTATCATATCGATATAAATTGTGTCAAAAAAGTAAAAATCTGGCCCAGTTTTAATTAACCAAAAATTAACTTAACAATGCCAATTTTAGCAAAATTGACTTTTTTTATGTCAAAAACACATTTTTGAGGTCATCTTAGAAATAAAAGCATAACAAATAAAAAGCCACAACAAAACACTGATTATCAGTATCTTAAAAATTTATTTTATTAATTTAAGAGATATTTACAGTTTTATTATGAATTCTGTAAAATACATTCTAATAATAGATACATGTGAAAATAAGTGACAGTCAAAACTACTTTAAAATTCAAATCAACCGCTAAAATTGAAATTAATCAACTGATTTTAAGAACAATATAAATTAAATCATTTTTTTGTCTTCCAGTTAGAATTTATATTTATATTTACAAAAATTATTTCTCGTGCCAATCCTTGCAGCAAGCAATGCAATCGATTACACAGCGTTAATTATTTGTTCACATTATATAGATTAAAATGACCCATTCAGAATTCCGATACGCGCATCATCCGAACGATGCCAAAAATTACACAACCGAAGACTTAAGAAGAGAATTTCTTATCAATGACCTATTCGTAGAAAACCAGATCAAATTGGTTTACACCATGTACGACCGTTTGATCGTTGGTGGAATTATGCCAGTTGATCAGGCTTTAACTTTAGAAACCATCGATGAACTGAAAGCTCCTTATTTTCTTGAAAGAAGAGAATTAGGGATCATCAACGTTGGCGGAAAAGGAAAAGTGACTGTTGATGGAACGGTTTACGAACTTAATAATAAGGAAGCCTTATATATAGGAAAAGGAAACAAAGAAGTGACCTTCGAAGCTGTAAACGGCGAACAACCTTATTTCTATATCAATTCTGCACCAGCTCACCATGCTTTTCCAACAAAGAAAATTACAAAAGCTGAAGCTGAGATCGTAGAATTGGGCGATGCAAAATATGCCAACAGAAGAACCATCAACAAATTAATTGTGAACAGTGTCCTGGAAACTTGCCAACTTCAAATGGGAATGACCGAATTGCACGAAGGAAGCGTTTGGAACACCATGCCTTCTCACACGCACACCAGAAGAATGGAAGCTTATTTCTACTTCGATCTGGAAGAAGGGCAAACGGTTTCACACTTCATGGGACAACCAACTGAGACACGTCACATCTTCTTGAAAAACAGAGACGCCGTGATCTCTCCAGAATGGTCTATCCACTCTGGCGTTGGAACTGCTAATTACACCTTCATTTGGGGAATGGCAGGAGAAAATATGGATTACGGAGATATGGATGCTGTAAAAACTGACGAATTAAAATAATTATGACAAATTTATTCGACTTAACAGGAAAAGTAGCTTCAATCACCGGTGGAACGCACGGTTTAGGTTTGGCAATGGCAGAAGGTTTGGGATCAGCAGGTGCAGAACTTGTTATCACTAGCACGACGCCATCTAAATTGGAAGAAGCTATCAAATATTATCAATCAAAAGGTTTCAAAGCAACAGGTTATATTTTTGATGTGACTGACGAGAAAATCGCTGCCGAAAAAGTAGCAGAGATCGAAGCGAATCACAAACAGATCGATATCCTTATTAATAATGCAGGAATCATCAAGAGAATTCCAGCTTTGGAAATGGAAGTTTCAGATTTCAGAAAAGTGATTGATGTCGATTTGACCGGACCATTCATCATGTCACAATTGGTGGCAAGAAATATGATCAAAAGAAGATCTGGAAAGATCATCAACATTTGTTCGATGATGAGCGAATTGGGCCGAGATAATGTTGTGGCTTACGCTTCGGCAAAAGGCGGACTGAAAATGCTGACCAAAAATCTGGCGACAGAATGGGCAAAACACAATATCCAAGTGAACGGAATTGGTCCTGGATATTTTGCAACGTCTCAAACTGAACCGATCCGAGTGGATGGCAATCCGTTCAACGAATTTATCATCAGCAGAACACCTGAAGGCCGTTGGGGAAATCCAGAAGATCTTGCCGGAACCGCAATTTTCTTAGCCTCAGAAGCAAGTCAATTCATCAACGGACAGATCATCTACGTTGATGGCGGAATCTTGGCAACCATCGGAAAACCGTCCAACGAATAATTAAGTCTTTCATCTATCAGTCTATTATCTATTAGTCTTATGAGTACAAAACCTTTCATCACAGATACTTTTTTATTAAAAAATAAATTCGCTGAAGAGTTGTTTTTCAATTTTGCAGAAAAACAGCCGATCATCGATTATCACAACCATTTGCCTCCAAAAGAGATTGCAGAGAACCGTCAGTTTGAGAATATCACTCAGGTTTGGATCGGTGGCGACCACTACAAATGGAGAGCGATGAGAACGATGGGCGTGAACGAAAAATTCATTACCGGAGATGCTTCTGACAAAGAGAAATTTGCAGCTTGGGCAAAAACAGTTCCGAATACTTTGAGAAATCCTTTGTTCCACTGGACACATTTGGAATTGGCTAGATATTTTGACGTTTACGATTTGCTTAATGAAAAAAATGCAGACCAGGTTTACGAAAATGTATCAGCTCAACTTCAAACGCCGGAAAAATCTGTTCACGGCTTGTTGAAAATGAGAAATGTGGAAACAGTTTGCACCACAGAAGATCCAATCGACACTTTAGAATATCATCAGACAATCAAACAAAATAACATTGGAATCACTGTTAGCACAGCTTTTCGTCCTGATAAAGCGATTTTGATTGACAATGAGGATTACAATTCTTACATCGATAAATTGGGAGAATCTGCAGGCATCGAAATTAATTCTTACAAGGATGTACAGGATGCACTGATCAAAAGAATAGAATACTTTCACACCAACGGATGCAGATTGTGTGACCATGGATTGAATAACATTTCTTTTGAAACGTTCACAGATTCAGAGATCAACTCAATTTTTGAAATTAAGAGAAAAGGAGAAACTTTGACACCTCACCAAATTGAGCAATTCAAAACGGCAATTTTGTTGTTTTTGGGAGAAACTTACCATTCATTTGGCTGGGTTCAGCAATATCACTTGGGTGCGTTGAGAAACAACAATGCAAGAATGTTGAAGGTTCTAGGACCAGACACAGGTTGGGATTCCATCGGCGATTTCGGTCAGGCGGTCAATCTTTCAAAGTTCCTAAATACTTTGGATTCAAAAGATAAATTGACCAAAACGATCATCTACAATCTGAATCCTGCCGACAACGAAATTATGGCGACAATGATCGGAAATTTCAACGACGGTTCTGTCAAAGGAAAAGTACAATTCGGTTCCGGATGGTGGTTTTTGGACCAAAAAGACGGAATGGAAAAACAACTGAACGCCCTTTCCAACATGGGATTGATCAGCACATTCGTAGGAATGTTGACCGATTCAAGAAGCTTCCTTTCGTTCCCAAGACACG
The DNA here is from genome assembly GCF_001643375.1 of Chryseobacterium sp. FP211-J200. GTDB lineage: Bacteria > Bacteroidota > Bacteroidia > Flavobacteriales > Weeksellaceae > Epilithonimonas > Epilithonimonas ginsengisoli. Next base: position 51,344 of record NZ_LSHB01000028.1, on the reverse strand, counting down.
AGTATTTCAGACGTGTTTTGTGTAACTTGTTAGGAAACGAGATCGAATCCGGCGAACTTCCACAAGATATGGATCTAGTAGGAAAAATAGTTTCGGACATCTGTTATAACAACGCAAAAGACTACTTCACTTTTTAAATTGTCATCCTGAGGCTCTCGAAGGAAATTAAAATAAAGATTTGGGCAGCTATTTCCGTCTTCCGCTCCCAATCTTTTTTGCACAACGATTTCAGTTCAAATAGAACTCAAGTAAAGGCAAAAAAGGATTTCCGCTCAAGTCGGGCTGCATATTCAACATAGAAGAAGCAGTAACATAAAAAACAATATTTGTCATTCCGTAGGAAACCTAACGAAGTGGTTCGAAGAAGTCAATCTTAACAATCGAGATTCGTAAGGAATGACAAAATTGAAAATAAAATTATTAAAAATGTCATCCTGAGCGGAGTCGAAGGACTTTGCAACTTAAAACAACAAATTGCAATTAACAATTTTGCGATTTTACGGTAAAATAAAAAAATGAAAACAGAACAAACACCACAAACATTCTACAAATCCGATTCCACAGAATGGGAAAAAATAGATGAATACATCGACCGCCAGATTGTTGGCTATGACGATTCTGTCATGATGGTCAACGTTCGTTTCAAAAAAGGCGGCATTGGGTACAAGCACAAACATCCGCACATTCAGGTGACCTATGTTTCAGAAGGAAAGTTCGAGGTGAATATTGGCGAAGATATTTCAATCCTGAAAAAAGGAGATTCATTCTTCGTGCCGTCCAATATCATTCATGGTGTAGAATGTCTGGAAGACGGGATTTTGGTTGATGTTTTCAGCCCGCACAGAGAAGATTTTATTAAATAATTAAAAATCCAGAATCTCGATTCTTTTATCTTGATTCTTAAAATAAACTTAGATTAATGGGCAAAGTAGTAAGCTTTGGAGAAGTGATCATGCGATTGTCACCTGCCAACAACAGGATGATGAAGCAAAGCAACGAAATGGAATTCTTTTTCGGAGGTACAGAACTGAACGTTGCGGCATCGCTTGCGACAATGGGTTGTGACGTAAAACACGTGAGCGTTGTTTCTGACGATTTCGTTGGAGAATCTGCGGTTTCATCCATAAAAAGTTATGGAATTGATACGACTCACATTTCAAAAAACGAACATCCTTTGGGATTATATTTCTTGGAAGTTGGTTCATCTGTTCGTGCTTCTAGAATTGCTTACAACCGATTGAATGGTTCTTTTGCTAACATCAATCCAAACCAAATCGACTGGGAAAAAGCTTTGGAAGGTGCAGACTATTTCCATTGGACAGGAATTTCTCCAGGAATTTCGGAAAGTGCTTACATCGCTTTGAAAAAAGGTTTACAAACGGCCAACGAAAAAGGAATCGAGATCACTGCTGACCCAGCTTACCGTTCCAACCTTTGGAAATACGGGAAAGAAGGCTTCGAAGTTTTGAAAGAATTGGTGTCCTACTCCACTATCTTCATTGGTGGCGTGAATGAAATTAATGAAATCATCGGAACTAAATTCTCTTCGGACAAAGACAGTTTCATCGAAGCTTGTAAAGAATTTCAGAAGCAAATACCTTCTATCAAAAAGATATTTGACAAAGTAAGAGTTGGTGCCAGCGCAAGTACGCAGGAAACCCAAGGTAGAGCTTGGTCAAATGAAACGTACTTCGAATCGGAACCAATCGAAATCCTTCAAGTTGTGGACAGAATCGGAACCGGCGATGCTTTCGCAGCAGGTTTGATCTATGGATTATTAAATTTTGATGATGAAACCGCTCTTAAGTTTGGAAACGCGGCTTGTGCCATCAAACATACCGTTCCAGGTGACATCAACCATTGTAGCGCTTCCGACATTCTGGATGTGATGAATGGTGATAAAGGCGGAAGAATAAAGAGATAAATTAAAAATATTGTCATCCTGAAGCTCTCGAAGGAACAATTAAAGATAATAAAAATGACAAAAATTCAATTAGTTACCAATGCGATCATCAACCAAGGCCTTTTGCCTTTGTACTACAACGCAGACGAAACGGTAACTCTCGATATACTGAAAGCACTTTACAGAGCCGGAATCCGCGCTGTGGAATATACAAGCCGAGGCGAATTTGCATTGAGCAACTTTACCAAAATGGTAGAACTCAGAAATGAGGAAATGCCGGAAATGCTTCTCGGAATCGGAACGATAAAAAATTTGAAACAAGCTGAAGAATACGAAAAAGCAGGTGCAGATTTCTTTATCAGCCCAGGATTTGTCCCGGAAGTTGCAGAATTTTTGCTCTCGAAACATTTGCTTTACAGCCCAGGTTGTATGACACCAACAGAAATCATCACGGCTGAAGCGGCAGGCGTGACTTTCATAAAATTATTCCCAGGAAATGCCCTAGGAGCCGGATTTATGAGCGCAATAAAGGATGTTTTCCCAAATCTAAAATTCATGCCAACTGGTGGCGTTGATACAACCAAAGAAAGTATCGAAAGCTGGTTCAACGCAGGCGTTTCCGCTGTTGGAATGGGAAGCAAATTGGTAAGTAAAGAATTAATGGCTGCAAAAGATTACGCAACCATCGAAAGTGAAACAGTAAAAGTTTTAGAGATCATCAAATCGATAAAAGCTTCTTAAAATAAAAAACACAAACAAACCAAATCATCTTAAAATGAATCAATCCACAGCTTCTAAACCGACCACTTTCAGATGGACCATCGTTGGTTTGCTTTTCTTGGCAACCACGGTAAACTATCTGGACAGGCAAGTTCTTTCTTTGACCTGGAAAGATTTTATCCAGCCAGAATTTCATTGGGATAATAATGATTACGGTAATATCACCGCATTGTTCTCGATATTCTACGCTGCCAGTATGATCTTCGCAGGGAAATTTGTGGATTTTATGGACACCAAAAAAGGTTTTCTTTGGGCTATCGGCGTTTGGTCTATTGGTGCGGTGTTACACGCTTTCTGTGGCATTGCGACATCCGGGATCGTCACTGGTGAATGGTTTGTAAGCTTTGAAGGTGCAAAAGAAAACATAGCAACTGTAAAAGATGTGTCCCGAGTGATCAACGTGAGTGTCACCTTATTCATTTTTGCACGATTGATCTTAGCGATTGGTGAAGCTGGAAACTTCCCTGCTGCCATCAAGACTACCGCAGAATATTTCCCTAAAAAAGACAGAGCCTTGGCAACCAGTATTTTCAACGCTGGTGCAACTGTTGGAGCCCTTGCAGCACCGATTTCTATTCCTTTTATTGCGAAGGCTTTAGGTTGGGAAATGGCATTTATCATCATTGGTGCTTTAGGATTCTTGTGGATGGGAATTTGGGTTTTCTATTACAAAAAGCCACACGAGCATTCAAAGGTTAATCAAGGTGAATTGGATTATATCAATCAAGATATCAATGATTCTATCCAAGAATCAGACGAACCTAAAACAACTTTCACGCTGGCTCAGTGTTTCAAATACAGACAGACGTGGGCTTTTGCCTTCGGTAAATTTATGACAGATGGCGTTTGGTGGTTTTACCTTTTCTGGACACCAGCTTATCTAAGCTCAGTTTACGGAATGGACAGTACGCAAAGTGCATTTCCATTGTTCGTCCTTTATATGATCACTTTGGTATCCATCGTTGGTGGTTGGCTTCCGACATTCTTTGTAGAAAAGAAAGGAATGAATCCTTATTCTGGCCGTATGAAAGCGATGCTGATCTTCGCATTCTTCCCACTGTTGGCACTATTGGCACAATCTACTGGTAAAATATCTTATTGGTTCCCAGTATTGATCATCGGAATCGCAGGTGCAGCGCATCAGGCTTGGTCCGCGAATATCTTCTCCACTGTTGGTGATATGTTCCCGAAAAAAGCGATTGCAACCATCACAGGAATCGGTGGATTGGCAGGTGGAATTGGTTCCACGATCATCAATAAAAGTTCTGGTCTGTTGTTCGACTATTCTCATAAGGCGTGGACAACTGTAGATGGCGTTCCGCTTTTGGAAAAATTCCCTCAATACACAGAACAGCGTTTACCGGAAGGTTTTTTTGAACAATTACAAAAATCAGGTGCCGTGGTTTCCGACGGTATCGACAAAGGTTATATGATCATTTTCTCATTCTGCGCAGTGGCTTATCTGATTGCGTGGTTCGTCATGAAATCATTGGTTCCGACTTACAAAATCATTAAAGAATAAAGAAATGGAATATCAAACTAAAGAAAAACTAAACCGTGAAAACTCAGGTCTAACTGAGAAACTTCCTATAAAATTTTTACAATTCGGAGAAGGCAATTTCCTAAGAGCATTCGTTGATTACCTGATCGACAAGATGAACAAAAAAGCGGGCTTCAACGCTGGTGTAGCTGTTGTTCAGCCAACTGTCGGCGGACTTGTAAATATGTTGGAAGAGCAAAATAACCTTTACACACTTTTCGTAAGAGGGGTAAAAAAAGGACAGATTGTGGATGACCAACGCGTCATTTCCGCAATCCAAAGATCATTGAGTCCTTACGATCACTATCAGGAATATCTTGATCTTGCGAAAGGCGAAGATCTTCAGTTCATCTTATCAAACACAACAGAAGCTGGAATCGCTTTTGACGATTCCGAAGCTACTTTAGAAGCTGGACCTCACAAGAATTTTCCTGCAAAAGTGACGGCTTTCCTTTACGAGAGATTCAAACATTTCAACGGAGCTGAGGACAAAGGTCTTCACATCATCCCTTGTGAATTGATCGAGAATAATGGCTTGACTTTAAAGAAATATATCCTTCAATACGCTCAACTTTGGAATCTTGATGAAGGTTTCTCTACTTGGGTGGAAAACAGCAACTCTTTCCACAACACTTTGGTGGACAGGATCGTGCCTGGGTATCCAAGAGAAGAAAAAGACGAATACGAAGCTAAATTCGGATACGACGACAACTTAATGGTAGTTTGCGAAGCATTCCTACTTTGGGTGATCGAAGGTGACGACAAATTGAAAGCCTTGATCCCGTTTGACAAAATTGATGATCAGGTATTGATTGTTGATGACATCACACCTTACAGAACCAGAAAAGTAAGAATCCTGAACGGTGCTCACACAGCAATGTTGGCATTCTCTATACTTGACGGAAAAGAAACAGTGAAGGAAGCTATCGATGCGGAATTCGCTGGGAAATTCATTTCTGATACAGTTTATAACGAGATCATCCCAATGCTTGATCTTTCAAAAGAAGAATTGACGGCTTTCGCTGAGGAAGTTTTTGACAGATTCAGAAATCCATTTTTGAAACATCAGCTTTCCAGTATTGCGCTGAACTCGGTTGCGAAATTCAAAGTAAGAGTATTGCCAAGTTTGTTGCAATACGTTGACGACAAAAAAGAATTGCCAACTAATTTGACCTTTGCGCTTGCAGCACTGATCAGATTCTACCAAGGCGAATTCAACGGAAAAGCGCTTCCAGTGATGGACGATGCGCCCGTTTTGGAAAGATTCAAAGAGATCTGGACAAACAATGACCTTGGAGAAGTGGTAAAAGCGACTTTGTCAGAGATCAGTTTCTGGGATACAGACCTGACAGAAGTTTCTGGATTGACAGATGCTGTGACAAAAGCCTTGAAAGAAATCGATGCTAATGGGATTGAGCAAGGTTATAAAAATTTCATTCAATAATTTTTGGTTCGGTCATAAAACGTTGAATCGTCGCAGCCCGACTTGAGTGGAGCTCATTTTTTGCGGAGGGAAAAGCTTGGCAAAAAATAGCGGGAACGGAAGGCGGAAATAGCTGCCCAAATAATTATTAAATGACAAACAATTAATTTTTAAAAGACTTAAAAATTATGAAAAAAGTATTAAAAGTAAATCCAAAAGATAACGTCGTCGTTGCGCTGATGGACCTTTACGCAGGCGAAATCGTGGATCTAGACGGAACGCCTTACAATGTTTTAACGGATACAAAAGCTAAACATAAATTCGCTGGAGAGCATTTTGAAGCCGGCGACCAGATCATCATGTATGGTGTTGTGGTTGGAAAAGCCAATCAAACCATCCAAAAAGGTGAAGTGATCACGACTGAAAATGTGAAACACCAAAGTGAACCTGTTTTCAAAAAAACGGGAGATCTTGGTTGGACGCCACCGAATGTTGATAAATGGAAGGACAAAACTTTCAACGGTTATCACCGCTCAGACGGACAAGTTGGAACCAAAAATGTCTGGTTGTTTTTCCCATTGGTCTTCTGTGAAAACAAGAACATTGAGAAGCTGAAAGACATTTTCGAAAACGAATTGCTACCGAAAAAAGAAGTTTCCTACAAGAATTTCCTACGTTCATTAATTGAAGAAAAAAGCGTAGCAGAAGTTGAAGACACGTCTCGAAATGAGAACCTTCTGGACAATATCGAAGTGAAATTCATCAATCACCAAGGTGGTTGTGGCGGCATCCGTCAAGATTCGGAATTGTTGGCAAAATTGCTTGCAGGATATGTTAACAACCCGAATGTGGCTGGTGCAACTGTTTTAAGTTTAGGCTGTCAAAATCTTCAGGTTGATATTTTTCAAAATGCTTTGAAAGAAATGAGCCCGAACAGCGACAAGGAAATCTTGATCTTCGAGCAACAAAAAATTGGAACGACGGATCAGATGTTCCAGATGGTGATCAAAGATTCTTTCGAAGCGATCAAAAGGGCCAACAAGATCGAGCGTCAACCAGCTCCCGTTTCTAAGATCAGCATTGGTTTGGAATGCGGTGGATCGGACGGATTCTCAGGAATATCAGCCAATCCAGCTTTGGGAATTGTCTCCGATATTTTCGCCGCATTGGGCGGAAAAACGATTTTGGCAGAATTCCCGGAATTGTGCGGCGTAGAACAGGAATTGATGAACCGATGTGTGGATGAGGAAAAAGCAGATAAGTTTTTATCATTGATGAAAGCTTTCGAAAAATCCGTTGTAGATGCAGGTTCAGGATTTGATATGAATCCATCGCCAGGCAATATCAAAGACGGCTTGATCACCGATGCTATGAAATCTGCAGGTGCTTCTAAAAAAGGAGGAACGGCGCCAATCGTCGATGTTTTGGATTACGGCGAATATATCTCTAAACCAGGTTTGAACCTATTGAACACGCCAGGAAACGACGCAGAATGTACCACAGGATTGGTAGGATCAGGTGCAACAGTCGTTCTGTTCACCACAGGTTTGGGAAATCCGATGGGAAATCCAATCGCACCAGTTGTGAAGATCTCTTCCAACACGGCGCTGATCAACAGAATGTCGGATATTATCGATGTGAATGCCGGAACTGTGATCACGGGCGAAAAAAGCATTCAGGAAGTTGGTGAGGAGATCGTAGATTATATTATCGAATTGGCGAGCGGAAACGTAGAAACGAAAGCAGACCAATTGAAACAGGATGTATTTATCCCTTGGAAAAGAGGGGTTTCATTATAATTTTTTTTGAATTTTTAAGGTTTTTATTAAAGGGCATTCTTTTCGGAGAGTGCTCTTTTTTTACAAATATTTTAGAAATCAGATTTTAGAAGTTAGATTGAAATTCAATTAAAAAAAATGACGTTGAGTATTTAAATTCATACATTTGGAAACTCAATCTAGAAAATGAATCAGCATTATCAGAACATCATAGAGACTATTTTTCATCAGATCAAAAATGAAGAAAATCCGGGTGAAGTTGCGTCTTACATTCCGGAACTTGCCAATGAGGATCCAGAACACTTTGCTGTTTCTATCCAACTCATCAATGAAGAAAACTACAGCTACGGTGATCATCAAACCAAATTTTCTATCCAGAGTATTTCCAAAGTTCTCCTACTCTGCCTGGTCTACAGAGATATGGATGAGAAGATCTGGGAACGTGTAGATGTAGAACCTTCGGGAAACCCTTTCAATTCTCTGGTACAATTGGAATCTGATAACGGAATTCCGAGAAATCCCTTTCTCAATGCCGGAGCGTTGGTCATTACTGATATTTTGATCGATCTCTTTGATGACCCGAAGAAAGAATTTTTGGCCTTCGTCAGAGATCTTACAGATTCAAAAACCATCAGTTACTCTGAAACTGTTGCAGAAAGTGAGCTGAAAATAGGTTTTCGGAACGCAGCACTTTGTAACTTCATCAAGTCATTTGGCAACATTAAAAACGACCCTGAGGATGTTCTGAATCTCTACAGTTTGATCTGTTCTGTAGAAATGACCACTCTGGAATTGTGTAATGCTTTTACTTTCTTAGCCAATGGTGGCAAAAAGATCATTGACAAAAAAGAGATCCTGACCAAAAGCCAAGCTAAAAGAGTGAATGCGATTATGCAAACCTGCGGTTTCTATGATGAATCCGGCGAGTTTTCTTTCCGAGTCGGACTTCCGGGGAAAAGTGGTGTCGGCGGTGGAATTGTCGCCTTGTTTCCAGGTCGGTATGTGATCACCGTTTGGAGCCCAAAACTGAATCCTAAAGGAAATTCTTACCGTGGAATGAAGTTTTTGGAGCAATTTACGACAGCAACCGAGGAATCTATTTTTTGATTAAAAAAAAGTTAAAATGTAAGTGAAGGCTTAAAATTTGAAGTTAAAGAGATTGCTTCTTGATGAATATCCATATGAGTAAAATCAAGACCTATCGACAATAAAACCCACTAATTTTGTAACAAATTACAAACGTACTCTTATCATAGATTCTCCTTCTCACAATGCTTATTTCAATATTGCCTCCGACGAATATCTGCTGGGGAAATTCCCGACCGAAGATATTTTTCTACTCTACATCAATGCACCTTCTATCATCGTTGGGAAGTTTCAAAATACGTTGGCAGAGATCAATATGGACTATGTGACTGAAAATAACATCAAAGTTGTAAGAAGAATGTCCGGCGGAGGAACGGTTTATCATGATCTTGGTAATCTCAACTTTTCTTTTCACACATTGTTGGCAGACCAGGATTTCATGGATTTTTCTAAGTTTACAAGTCCTGTTCTTCAGCTCTTGAAAGCGTGGAATGTTCCGGCAGAACTGACAGGGAGAAATGATCTTTTGGTAGATGGAAAAAAATTCAGCGGGAATGCAAAATTGGCCAAAAGCGGGAAAATGATCCAGCACGGAACAATTTTATTCAATTCTGAGATGAATGTTCTGAGTGATGTTCTGATAGCCAACCCTTTAAAATTTATCGATAAAGCCACAAAATCAAACCGTTCCAGAGTTACCAACCTTATCGATTATTTGCCGGAAGGAACGACGATAGAAGTTCTGAAACAGCGATTGATCGACGAGATCCTTAAAAATTCTGAAGGTGGAAAAATCTACAATTTGACTGATGAAGACCTCAACGAAATAGAGAAATTAGCCAAAGAAAAATACGAAACCTGGGATTGGAATTTTGGTTTCTCTCCGAATTATAACTTCAAAAAAAGTAATCAAGATCCCAGCTGGCTTCATAGAAATCCATCTCGATGTCGAAAAAGGAATGATCAAGCAGGCGAAGATATTTGGAGACTTCTTTGCTTCCAAACCAATTGAAGAATTTGAAGATCTGATCATCAATGAAAAGCACGACATCAGTGTCATTGCTGAAAAATTATCTAAGATCAACCTTACAGATTACTTTGGTAAAGTTTCTGTTGAGGAGATCATTGAATTATTTAAATAAAAAAAAGCCTTCAAAAAATTAATTTGAAGGCTTTTTTATTTTAAAATTTAAAGAAATATTTTTTTGTAAATCCTTAATCGCCGAAAGCTATCAGTCCACTTTGCTCGCTGTCAGCAATGTCTAATAACTGAATCAATACTTTTACATCAGAATCATATTGCAATTGCTTTTCTATTATCTTCATTCGGATTTTTTTTAACTCTGACGTATCTAATCTGAAGTCTGAATAATACTCAAATCGTTCATCAATGATCTTTTTACTTTGTAAATTTCCGAATATAAGGTCATCTAGTTCTCCAACAAACTCTAATCCTGCTTCTTCGGGATAACTCGGCTTGCGCTGTTCATCTTTTAACAGATAAAAATCTAGCATTGTTTTTCTTTTTAACTTAGAGTAAATTTAAGAGATCTCTGTATAAATATCACAAAGCCTTCAAAACTTAATTTGAAGGCTTCATGATTTAAAATTAAAAGAGGTTATTTCTTAATGAATTTCTCTTGATAAACTGATCTGTCTGTTACAATTCTCAGGATATAATTTCCTTTCAGAAGAGAATTGACATTGATCTGTCCGTTTACAATCTTAGCACTGATCTGTTTTCCAGAGATATCAAATATTGAAACATCTAGAACTTTGTCAAGCGTTTTAACATTCAATATTTCTGTTGTTGGATTTGGATAGATACTCAACTCCAATTTTTTAACATCAGCGGTAGCAGCCAAAGATGATGAGATCACGGTCAACGTTTTCTCCACCACTTTTCCATTGGAATTAAAACTGATCACCAGATCTGCCGTTCCCGCGCTTTGAGGCGTCAGAATCAACTCGTCATTAGAATTCACCTCAGCCGAAATTGCAGTTGTATTGCTGTTTGATTTGATAGATTTCACAATCGCTGAAGACAAATTATCCGCATCGCTAACAACCGTTTTCAAATCGATTTTCGTCACACCACTCAAAGTCGTTTCTGTTGGGAAACTAGAAGCCACAACTGGCAACGTATTGTCTGGGAAAACCGTCACAGCAGGGAACCAATAATAATCATTTAGAGTTTTTGTATTCAGCAAAGCTCCAGTGTTATCATAAGTATGGATCCAGTTTTTTTGGTAATGCGCGCCGTAACCGCTTTCTGTCGTGTTCAATATCAATCTGTCAGAAACCGGGTCAACTCTCAAAGCTGCGCCGTACGGGATCTGCTTGTAAGTTCCCGTCTGTCCTGGGATTGTTATGAAATTATCAACCAGAGTTTTTGTCGTTACATCAAACTTGATCACTTTCGCACCTGAAGTAAAGGCATTCACAGAGTTCATCCAGTACAATGCATTCTGTTGATTGCTGTAAGTGAAGCTTCCTGCATTCCAAGCACCCCAAGACCCAAGATATTGGCTTGCTGTGGAAAGCGCAAATTGAGTGGTTGCGAACGTTGTTGGATCGATGTTGACCAATTTTTGATTTTGGATGGCCCAAATACTTCCGTCCTTTGCCTGAACAATAGAATGATAAGCACCAGAAATGGTTTTAACTAAAGTGTTGGTCTTCGGATCGATAATTAGAATTCCTGCAGATTGCTTCACAGCGAAAACATATTGCGAAGTTCTGACCATATTTCCGATTTGTCCCGCATATTGGCTTCCGCCTCCAGTTCCGGTGATTAAAGTACCAACCTGTAGATTTTCGATATCGAAAGTATAGATTCCGTTGGATGCTCCGATGTAACCCAATTTGTCTGTTACACCCACGAAAGAACGACCGTCTCCTCCACCGATGGTATTGAAGCTGGCAATCTTTTCCATCGTCGTAGCATTGGCAACAACCAATCTTCCGCCAGGCGTGTATTGCGTATCGCCACCGTCAGCCGCTTGTTTGGAAATAAAGTAGAATTTATCGCCATAGATAGTTCCAAACTGAGTCGTAGCGCCAAAAGCCTGATTGTTGTTCTTTTCGCTGTAAACTCTGTAATAAATTTGGTCATTTTCTCCAACAAAATTCACAGAACCGTTGGTGTGACCGAACCATTCCTCATTCACTATAAAATAACCTTTTGTAAAATCTGCCTGCGCCGAATAAGCTGAAACCGGTGTCAATGTTGAAGAGATATCATAGCTTTCCATATTCGGATTGAAATTCCAAACATCCCAAGAACCATTCTCCAATTGTCTGCTGCTTGCACCCAAACCAGAATATCCAAAATCTGCATCCGTCGGGTCTTTCACCCAATAAGACCAATAACCTGTGTACCAAGCAGAACCCCAATGGTCATTCGCATCGATTGCTGTATAATTATCAAAATCATAAGCGGTTGTATTGATGATGCCATCCACCGGATAAAGCGGATAAGTGACGTTTCCATTGTTGTAAAGACCAACAGAACCTTGTCCGTCCAGGTCAAAACCAAGTCCACCAACAGCGCTTCCGTATTGCGTTCCCTGATAAAGCAATGTAAAGAATCTTTTATCGGTTTTTGCAATCGCTTTCAGCATATCTTCGCCGGTTGCAGTGCCGTTCCATCTGAATCCCCAAACCAAAGCGTCCGGATTTTTAGCATCATTCCATTGAACTACAAAAGCTGCTTCGTTGGTTCCTGTCCCAACCCAATACACGATGTCATCGAAATTGAAATCGGCTTTTTTAGATTGTTTTTTAATTGAGTTTCCCTGGATGTCATTTCTGGGAACACTTTGAACTGTGACTTGTGCATTGGTAAAAAATGCAAAGAACAACAGCCAAGTCAAAAGATAAAACTTTTTCATTTTTAATTGATTTAAAGAATTTTTATTGTTGATGATTATTTTAAATGTAAGTCGTAAGCGCCGGCCACTTCTGTAGAAACTTCGCCCAACCAGCCTGCTTCCTGATTGATCCCCGTATAAACTTTTACGAAATCGATTCCGGGAAGTTTGACGTAATTGCCGTTTTTGTCCACAGCCCACGAGATATCGATATTGGAAGCTTCGTCGGTATTCGGAGCGTTGTCGGCGTATCCAAAGGCGTAAGATTTTCCGACCCAATAAGTTCCGGTTCCGCTTTGGTCGTAGTAATTATTGGCCAATTTGGTTCCTGTGAATTGGTAAGAAGCATCCGAAATCCACAAAGGATAATAACTTTGGATATGGAAAACGTTTTTAGTTTTAAAACCGGTATTTCCCAGATTATCTGTCCATTTGATATATTCTACATCGTTTTCCCAATATTCATTTCCGGGAACTGGAGGTTTGGATTCGTTGGGTTTGAAGTAATTGATGCTGTAATTCTTGACCGTCGTATTTTTGAAATATTCGCTGCCTGCAATCTCGTACCACTCGTCTTCATCGGGTTTTCCGTTTTTATTTTTGTCATAGGCAACCATTATAATTCCGGGTTCACAAGAGCCGGCACGTTCATCTTGCGACAAATCGCCCCAAAAAGCGTTACCAAGAATTTTGAAATCACGGCCGTTCATATTGGGAATCGTGTGGTCAAATCCGAAAGTGACATAACCGCCAAATCCGCCCAACGTAATCATCGACGAGTTGGAACCAACCAAAGACTGTTTCGCTTTCTGAATCATATTCTCGGCCGAATTTCCAGTGACATATTCCGGAATTTCATTAATGAATTGCCCAACGGCAGGACGAAAATCAAAGACGTTTGAAATGTACTTGCTGTAAGCTGAAGTTTCTTTGTTTACAATAATTTTTGAAGTGTAAGTCGTTGTTGTTCCGTTCGCTTCAACCTTCAAAGTCAAAGGATAAGTCTTGGCGAAAGGACTGATAAAATCTAAAGTTGAATTCTCAGAAATCAAAGAATCATTAATTTTCCAAGTGAAAGTTCCTGAAATATTAGTTGGAATATTCAAAACTTTGAAACGGTCAATTGAGTAAGATTCGGCCAGATTAAATGTACTGTCATCATCATCGTTTTTGCAGGCAATGATTGCAGTTGCAATGACTGAAAGTAAAGTGAATTTTATGAATTTATGTTTCATTTTTATTGATTTAATTTTATTCAGAGTGTTTGTGTTTTTATGTTGACTATTGGTTTTATGTTGAAATCTGCAGCCCGACTTGAACGGAAATCCTTTTTTGCGTGGTCATCGGGTTCAACTAAACTGAAAACGTCTGCAAAAAAGATTGGGAGTGGAAGGCGGAAATAGCTGCCCATACTTCGACTTCGCTTAGTAAACAATTCGACTCGCTCAGTAAATAATTTTATAAGATTCATAATCATTACTTATAAAGAAAAACAAAGTGCGCCGGGATGTTGCCACCTTCGGTTTTCCATTTGAATTTTCCGTTTTTATCGAAACAATAGACAAATCCCGTGGAAACATAATTGCGTGCATCGGTCATATAAATGTCTTCTGTGATCGGGTTCACGGCGATTCCGTAAGGCGTTTTGATGGCATCCACATATTCCTGGTCGATGATCTTGTTGGAGATGATCTGCTCCGTTTTCACATCGATGATGCCGAAAGATTTGGTGTAGGCGTGCGTGTTGTAATTGAATTCGTTGCCGTAATAATAAAGTTTACCGTTCACAATCGTCATCTCGCTGACCGCAATTTTGAAATCTTTTTTTACAGTTCCAGTTTTGGAATCGACCAAAAATAAACTCGACGGAACGTTGTAATAATCGCCTCTGGAACTCACATACAAATCGCCGTCATCGTCCTTTGTAGTGTGATGAAGATTGATGGCCACATCGATTTTTTTGGTCTCTGTAAATGTGTTCAAATCAACGACTGAAACTGTTCTGTCATAGTTCGGAAAACGATAACCTCCGGAATTGGCAACGTAGAGATTATTTCCAATGATTTGCATCTCTTCCGGCTGATAACCGACCACAACTTCCCTCTTTATGGAAAGCGAAACCGTGTCAATCTCAGCGACTTTCCCAAGTGGTGCATTTGGATTCAGAACCACAGGTCCGGCGTAACTGGAAGCGTAAACTTTCCCATCTTTGAAGGTCACATATCTGCAATTTTCAAGGTTGATGGTTTTGATTCGTCTGGCCGTTTTGGCGTCCAGAACTTCGATTTTGTTGGATACATTGATGACCGCGTACATTTTGCTGCCATAGATCTTGATATCATTGCCAACGTCTCCAAGTTCCTTCACCACATCCGGATTGATGTCCGCATAGATATTCCTGTGGTAAGTTCCCGTCGTGTAATCGAAGAAATCCAAGGTGGCTTTGTTGCTTCCCATATTGCCTTCGTTCAGAAGATAAAATCCTTTGATAGCTGTATTTTCTGGTGTGGCGAGACCTTCTTCAACTTCCGGGCGAACGATTATTTCATCTGTTCGGCAGGACATCAGGCAAAGTAGAAGCAGCAGAAAAAAGTAATTTTTTTTCATAATGTAAAGCTTAAGATAAGTTTAAAATTCCGGCCTGGCATTGGGTAATTCAGTACCACGTCATAATATTGATTGAAGATATTATTGACCTCGAAACTGGCTTTGAACTGGTGATTTTCCCAATGCATCTTTTTCTGAATTGATAGATCGTGTGTGTACCAAGGCTGGATGTAATTGTACTGGATGTTGTTCTGCTGGCCATCATAACGTTCACCAACGTACATAAAACTGTAATTAAAACTCCAATCCTTGTAATCCGACATCAGGGAAAAAGTTCCGGAATGCCAAGGCGTGTACGGGATTTGGTCGCCAAAATAAGTTTCGTTCCTGTCGGAGAAATCTCTCGCTCTTTGGAAAGTGTAACTCAGCAAAGGTTTCAGTTTGACATTGCCAACGAGCAAATCAGCCTGAACATTGACATCTGTCCCGATGATTTCCACTTCGCCGAGATTCAGCATCATCCAGCGGAACATATTTCCGGTTGGTGCGGCGATAATCTTGTTTTCAACTTTGTTAAAATAGCCATCGACCTTCGCATAGAAACTTTGAAAAAACTGACTCTGAAAAGACTTCTGGTACGTGAATCCAAGATTGTACTGATTGGTAAATTCCGGTTCCAGGAAAGCATTCCCGATCATCGTGTAATACAGATCGTTGAAAGTTGGCATTCTGAAAATCCGTTTGTAAAAAGCTCTCAACGTAAAATCATTGGAGTCAAAAGGTTGATAACTGAGAAAAGCCGCTGGTGTCCATTCGGTTTTATCTGGAGATTTGGCATTTTTTTCCACATCTTCATGCACGAAAGTTCCAAGAACACTTCCCAGGAATTTCAGTTTTTTCCATTGGTAAGTTGTGGCAAATGCAAGCAAAGAAGTGTAGCGCGTCGGATAAGAAAAGTTGACCAGATCCGCATCCAGATTGTTGTACTGAAAGTCAAAACTGGCGCTGACATCCCAATTCTGGGTTACATTATAAATATTAGATGAAGACAAATAGATCTCCCTCTGAATGTACTGATTCTGGATCTTAATGGATGAAACCGTGTCGATGTAATGCGTAAAATCATAAGCAAATTTGGCTTTCAACTGCGTTTCTAATTTGGGAAACAACCTCTTTTTGAAATTGGCCTGAACGAAATAATTATCGTCCACCAACCTTTGTCCTCTCCCATCAAATCTATTATTGACAATCGCTGCGGGAATGCCGCGGTCGGAAATATAACCGTAACCACGAACGTTCCAACTTCCGTTATTGAGAATCCCGTGAAAACTGGTTTCGAAACGTTTGGCTTTGATGTCAGAATCAAATCTCTTCGCAATTGTGTCATACGCAAGCGCGCCGTCCGGATATTTTTTGTAATATCGGAATCTGTAAATGCCATCGCTCTGCAAGAACTCAGAACTAAAACTTGCTGAAATCTTATCCGAAATCTTCTGTTCCAATCGGAAAGATGGATTGAACAAATCGATGGAACTATTCTTAAGTCTCAGAACTAGATTTGTTTTTTTATTAAGTTTAAATGCTGGTGTTTTTGGCTGAAGATAAATAGAACCGGACGAACCAAAGTCTTTGGCAGGCTGGAAAATCTCAGATTTTTGTCCGTTGTAAAGTGAAACTTCCTCGATGTCATCCAAAGAAAATCTGCCCAAATCTACGACGCCATTTTGCGCATTTCCGAGTTGGATTCCGTCATAGAAAACACCGATGTGCTGACTTCCCATACTACGAATATTGATGGTTTTGAGTCCGCCGATTCCGCCATAATCTTTGATTTGAACACCTGAAAAGTACCTCAGCGCATCTGCAACAGAATGGCTGTTCAATCTTTCCAACTGTTCACTGGAAAGCGTTTGCGCCGGTAAAATCTCTTTGAAATTCTTTCTGTAAACGTCGACTTTGACAATCTCCGTTTCCTTGACTGTATCATTTTTGGACTGGGAAAAACAGAAAGATGAAGCTGTCACAAATATTGCAACAGCGGTTTTGTAAAACCGGGAAGTAAATCGTGTCACCATTAGCTCATATCGAATAATGATGACGCCAATGGAGGTAAGAAAGCAAGGATAAGGCGCAGTTTGTGCTGCACAAAATCATTGTTGACTAAGCTTTATTCCACGAAAGCGTCAAATATTAAAACATTCTGGCAGGTCTTCTGACTTACTTCATTTTTGAAATCCTTCCCATCTTGCGACAGTGGATATAATTTCCAAAAACCTTTGTGTGAAGCTTACAGCAGCGGGTCTGCTCCGGATTTTCACCGGATTCCCTATTAAGCGCTTTTTACGGCTCACCAGATTGGCGCAAAGATATATAAAATAGGTTTAGAAAAAACTGATGTTGGTCATTTGATTGATATTTAATTTAAATGATTGAAAATCAGACATAAATTCAATTTAAAACAAAAAAAATAGTGATAAGAGAACTTATCACTAGTCTATAATATTCATTCGATTTCGATTTTCGGTAAGTCTCTCCAAGAATAACTTTTATGCACAATTTTCCAAGAACCTTCATATTTTAATAATAAAAAATAATCTGTAAAACTTCGCACATCAGGAATTACAATTTCAGCTTTTGCGATGGCTGCATCTTTTTCGATATCGATTGAAATGATTTTTCCGATTCTATTGACTTTTTGTCCAACTTTCACATTCGAAACATATTCTTCACCCGAGCGTATCCACAATGAATCTTTTACAACTGTGTACAAATTAAAATCGGGATGAAATGCTTTGCGAAGTCTTTCTGGTTGCCCGTTGGCTGTACCATCAATGTAATCAAGAAGTGTTTCTGTGACTTGTTCTGAATCACTTTTTACAAATGAATTACTTTTAAAATTAGCCTTTAAAACTTTCACAACCTCATTGGCTACTTTAGAACCTGAACTTGGGTCTTGTCCGGTTACAAATCTCCCATCTACAATATAAAAACCGTCTCCGCCTTTATCCGAATAAACAAAATTTCCGTCATTTTTCTTAATGGCTTTATGTATTGAAAACGGAAATGTTTTGTAATATTCCATTTCTGTACTTTCAAATTTGTCGGGATAACCTGTGATTTTTTTTCTGGCATAAAGTGATTTTCCATTTTCATCTTTCAGATAAGCAATTCCGGCTGTTCCGTGACAAATTGCAGAAACTACTCCATTTTTGTTGTAAATAGTTCTGGCAATTTTCTGGATATTCTTGTCTTCCGCAACGCCAAACATAGCCGCTCCGCCTCCACTGTAAAAAATGGCTACGTAATTATCTGCTACTATTTCAGTTGGTTTCTTTGTATGCTCCAACTTGTCCATAAACCACGCATCATAGAGATATTTCTTTTGTAAAATATCGGATGAATTAATGTATCCAATTGGGATGGCACCACCTTTCGAACTGATGAAATCAACCTGATAACCAGCTTTTGTAAAGACATCATAAGGAACCACAATTTCCTCAAAGTGATTGGATGCAGGAATTTTTGTATTTCCATAGAAATCTTGGTTGGAAGTCACAAACAGGATTTTATTTTGGGCGTGAATTGTTTTAAAACTTAAAAAAATAAGTATCAACACGAATGGTTTATTCAGTTTTTCAGTAATCATAAGTATTTCATTTAAATTTGAATAAACTACTTAGATTTCATCGCAGGAACTTCAACTGTTTTGTGCGGTGTTCTGGTCGAAATTTTATCGACTAAAAACCAGCCGTCTTTCGTCTTCATTAGATTAAAATAATCTGTAAACAGCAATTTTGAAGTACTGATTTCTACTTTGCCAATGGCTGCGGTATTGGTAATATCAATAAAAACAATACGCCCAGACCAATTGCTGGATTTTGCGTGCGGAGCCGTATTAAAACGTTCCATATACTTTGCTTTTTTGATGATGTTCAACTGTTGGTCGTCCTCAAGATATTTCAGTTGCCAGGAATTGTGAAAGGATTTTGAAACCTTCACAGAATCGCTCGTACCGACACCGTCAATGTAAAGATTTAAGGTTTTTTCGATTTGATTCCAATCGCTTGCTGCGTCATCAGTTTGTGCATTGAAGTTCAAAAATAAAAGATTGAACCCAATCAATAAAAGTACTTTTCTCATTTTTTTAATGATTTAAAATTGTTAAAATTAATGAGTACAAATATCCGGGAAACGCACTATTTAAAGGGTTTCATTTATAGTTTAGGAGTTCAATTCTATAAAATAGAACTTATTTTGAATGTAGTTTTTGATATTCCGCAGGCGTGAAACCTGTGATTTTTTTGAAAGCAGTGAAAAACGTTGATTTCGAACTAAAACCACTGTCGTAACCCAAACCTTCTATGGTGAAATTGCTTTCAGTTTGCAATAACTGTTTTGCTTTTTCGATTCGGTATTCTTTGATGAGATTTGAAAAAGATTTTCCTAAATTTTCATTAATGTATTGCGATAAAAGATGCTTCGTCACCTGCAGTTCTTTTGCGGCAATTTCGAGGGTGAAATTTGGGTCAAGAAACAATTCTTTTTCTACAATTATTGTAAGTTTTTGCTCAATTAAATTTGATGTTTCCTTATCAATTGCTTTGTTTTTGTACTTCTCTTTTTCCTGAAAAAAAGTAGTTTCTCTGCTGTTTCTGAAAATGACCAACAACAGAATCAAATAAAACACAAAAGAAAAAGATAACGCTCCGACAATGTACGACGCATACGTTCCAAATTTGTAAGCCAACAAAATGAAAGCAACACCCAGATAAATACTGAGCAACCAAACATCAATATCCTTTAACTTTTCTTTCTCCTTTAGTTTTTTAAAAATCGGTTTAAGATATTTGAATGATGCGAGAATATAAATCAACCATTGAAGATAAATTCCGGTCACAATCCATTTGCTCCAAACAATGCGATGTTCCATATAAGGATAAGAAATTCCTAAAATGGTAATTCCCACGATAAACGGAAGGGTATGAAGTGCCCAATTGGGTTTATCGTTATTTGAATAAGATTTTAGATATAAAAACAAAAATGGACCAATCAAAATGCAAGCGGAAAGTCCGATTTGAATAAAAATATTGGACAGTTGTGGATTAAAATAGAAAAACACTGACTTGATAATTCTAATGCTTAAAACCAATAACAACAAAGCCAAAAAGTAGTTAGCAAAAATCTTTTTCTTCGCATTTACTGCAAAATATATCGAAAGCAGAAAACCATTGAACGCACCTAACGCACTAAAAAAGAAAAGCAGTTGATTGGGCTCGGTCATTATTTAATTTATTCTACTAATATAAAAAGTTTTATCGAAATGGTAGATTTTAAAAAAGGTTGACAGTTTTATAAAATGGCTTATCCTAGTCAATGTATTAAGTCAGCTTTTACAAATTCAATTTTATCATTTTTAAAAGTAAAATCAAAGCTTCCGCCAATTTTACCCTCTGGAAATTCTCCTGTAAATTCAACTTCCAGATAAGCTGAGTTTTCTTTGATTTCTAATTTCCTCAATTCAGTCTGCGTTTTATAACCAATAAAATAACTCACAAAATAATCTTTGATTCCGCTGTGACACGTAAATTTTCTGCCGACCGATGGGTCGTCTAGGACTGCATTTTCGTTGTAAAATTCAAGATATTTTTCGGTGTCGTAACTGTTGCTGACTGCAATCCAATCTTTGATAAAGGTTTCTATATTCATCATCCTAATTATTATTTTAAAATTACTAATAACCAACACCTCTTACTCCACCGGAAGCTCTTATGGATTCGCCTGTTATCCAATGTGCATCTTCTGAAGCAAGAAAAACAGCTAATGGTGCAATATCTTCCGGTTCCCCGAATCTACCAAGAGGTGTTCCTTCGATTAATTTTTCTCCAAATACACCAGCAAAATTCCCATCAGTTCCCGGCGTATTGGTATGACCCGGAAGAATAGAATTCACTCTTATCTTTCGAGGTCCGAGTTCTCTTGCCAATGCCAAAGTCATTGTATCTACAGCACCTTTTGTCGCAGAATAAATGCTGGAAGCCAAATAGGGATCTGTGCTCAAAATAGAACTGATATTGATGATGCTTCCCCCGTCATTCATATATTTTACTGCTTGCTGGGTTGCTAGCAGATAACCCAAAACATTTAAATTAAATTGCTGATGAAAGGCATTTTCTGTAAAATCATCAATCATTTCAAATACTGCGACTCCCGCATTATTTACCAAAATATCAACTTTTCCAAATTCAGCAAATATTTTGTCAAACATTTGCTTTACTTCTGCAGAATTACTCAGATCGGCCTTTATTGCAATAGCTCTTCCACCATTATTTTCGATTTCTTTCACAACCTCATTGGCGATTTTATCATTTGTTGCGTAGTTTACTATTACAGTTGCACCCGCTTTTCCAAATGCTTTCGCAATGCCTGCACCAATTCCCTTTGAAGCGCCTGTTACGATTGCTATTTTATCTTTCAATTTTGTTGTCATTTATTTAAATTTTAATTAATTATGTTTGCAAAGCTAAATGAAAGTAACTTTACTTTTGATATGCATTTCCTTGAGTATAGTAAGTATCATCATATAAAATTTTACAATGACTAAGAAAAAATCTTTACCCGAAGAACAAGCCGACTGTTCCAAAATTCTTTTTGCAATACAGGACACACTTGATTTAATCAGTGGAAAATGGAAAATTAAAGTAATTAGTGTTTTATTGTACGGTAAAAAAAACTTTACAGATTTGCAAAGACAAATCGATGGTCTTGGCGCAAAAATGCTTTCGAAAGAATTGCAGGGTTTAGAAATCAATGGTATCATCACAAGAACCGTCAACAATACAAAACCAATCACTGTAAGCTACGAACTGACAGATTACGGTCAAACCTTAGAACCCATCATCCAAGCACTAGCAGATTGGGGCATTAATCACAGAAAAAGAATTATCGGACATTGATTTTTAAAATTTTATATCCTTATTACTAATTAAATACTTGCTTAAATTCTAATGGCGTCTGATTGGTCTTATTCTTAAATAACTTATTGAAAGACTGCGGATGTTCAAAACCAAATTGATAAGCGATTTCTGCTACTGAAAGTTGAGTCGTCGTGAGGTAATCTTTGGCTTTTTCAATCAGTTTTTCGTGGATGAGTTGTTGAGCATTTTGTCCCGTCAAAGACCGAAGCATATCACTTAAATATCTTGGAGAAAGACTGAGTTCGGTTGCGAGAAAGTCAACGGTTGGCAATCCTTGATTCAATCCGTTTTCTTTATCAAAATAGACATTTAAAAGTTCTTCAATTTTCGAAAGCAAATCATTGTTCACTGCTTTTCTGGTAATGAATTGGCGCTTATAAAAACGGTTGCTGTAATTGAGCAGAACCTCGATATGCGAAAGAATAACATCTTGGCTGAAATCATCAATCGTATTATTCAACTCTTCCTTAATATTATCAAAAACTGAAAATATTGTCTGCTTTTCTTTGTCTGATAAAAATAAAGCTTCGTTCGCAGAATATGAAAAGAATCCAAAGTTTTTAATACCGGTAGCTAATGAATAATTCCTAAAAAAGTCGGGATGAATGAGCAATGTCAAACCTTCATATTCCATATCTTCAGCACTTGTGGAAAGTAACTGGTTTGGAGCCTTCAAAATCATTCCGCCTTCATCAAAATCATAATAGCCTTGCCCGTATCCCATCTTACCTTTCAGTGTTTTTTTGTAAGAAATCTTGTAGAAATTGAACAGAAAATGCTGGTTCAAGAGGTTATCGTCAACAATCATATTGGTGTTGTCATTAATGCTAATCAAGGGATGAACGGGCTTACCAAAACCAAGCATCTCGTGAAGCTCAGATATAGAATCTACTTTTATCGGGTTATTCATTTCTTAATTTTTTAATTGATTAAATCTCCAAAAACCATCTGTTTCATCTCTTCAACTGCAGCCTCTGAACCGATTTCCAAACGACGATCGTATAGCTGATTGGCAAATTCTCCTGTAACATATCGCAATTGGCTTTTTCCGTCTGTGGCCGCTTCGTAAACCACATCAGCAATCCATTCCACAGGTTCGAAGTTGTCGGGATTCATTAATTCAAATAATTTCTGCATACCTTCTTCATAAGCCGGATGATTGGCAACGGCTAAGGATTCTCCTGCAAAATTAGTTTTAATTCCGCCCGGCGCAATGGTTTTGATGCCAACATTGTGCAAAGCCAGCTCAAAAGACATACTTTCGCTCCAGCCTTCCAAAGCCCATTTTGTAGCGTGATAAAGGGAATCCAGAGGGAAAGTCAATAATCCTCCAATGGAGGTTGTGGTAATAAATAATCCGTTTCTGTTTTTCCTGAAATAAGGAATGAAAGCCTGCGTCACACGAATTACGCCAAGTAGATTGGTGTCCAGCTGTTTTACGATTTGTTCGTCTGTCAACGCTTCCAAAGCACCGATTAAACCATAACCTGCATTGTTGAAAACCACATCAATCGTATGAAGTTCAATCGCTGTTTTTACTGTTTCCTGAATCTGCTCGAGATTGGTAACATCCAACGGAAGCAAGGTTACGTTTTCTAATTGAGAAAGTTCAGTTTCTTTTTCGGGATTTCGCATTGTTGCGATGACATTCCAGCCGTTTGACTGAAATAATCTGGCTGTCGCTTTTCCTAATCCTGATGATGCGCATGTAATGAAAATTGTTTTTTGCATTGTCAATTTTGTTTAAATTTTATAATACAAATGTCCGCAGACGCAGTGAGGGAAATGTTGCCAAAATGAGTTTGGTTGTATCCGAAATGACGAAGTATAATTCTGCAGAAAATATAGATTTGCGTAATGAAATGGAGCAAAAGTTATAGCACCACGGCTGGAATGAAACCGAATCTCACGCAGCCCGACTTGAGTGGAGCTCTTTTTGGAAATTTCAGTAATGGGAAAGCTTTGGGAAATTTGCAAAAAAGCGGGAACGGAAGGCGGAAATAGCTGCCATAAAATAATTAAAAATCGCTATTCGACACAGTCAAAAGCTGCCATAAAAAATAATTTCTTACAACATCTCCATCAAATCCTGCTTCGATAATTTTTTGAAGACGGAATTATCTGTCGTAATTAAATCGTTCGCCAACTCTTTTTTGGACTGCTGAAGTTTCATAATTTTTTCTTCAACCGTGTTGGGACAAATCAACCTTACGGCAATGACGTTTTTCTTTTGTCCGATGCGGTAACAGCGGTCGATAGCCTGATTTTCCACGGCAGGATTCCACCACGGGTCAACAAGATAGACGTAGTCGGCTTCTGTTAAATTCAACCCTGTTCCGCCAGCTTTTAGGCTGATTAAAAACACACGAACTTGGTCATTTTCCTGAAATTCATTGACTTTTGCCGCTCTGTTTTTTGTCTGTCCGGTGAGATATTCGAACGAGATATTTCTTTTTTGAAGTTCTTCTTTTATCAAATCAAGCATTGATACAAACTGTGAAAAAACCAAAATCTTGTGTTGGGAAGATTTGTTTTCAATCTGCTCCATCAGAACTTCAATTTTTGCCGAACTGTCGCCAAATTGTTCTTCGTCTTTTAATAGTGTCGGAGAATCGCAAATTTGTCTGAGCTTCGTCAATCCTGTCAGAACGTGCATACTGTTTTTGGCGATTTCGTGCTCGTCTTTTGCCGAAATATATTCCCGAAGTTCTTTTTCGTAAGCATTATAAATCAGCCTTTGCTCCTCTCCCATTTCGCAATAAATCACCATTTCTGTTTTGTCGGGAAGTTCTTTTGCGACCTGCTTTTTGGTTCGTCTGAGGATAAAAGGTTTTATCTTATGCTGTAAATCTGTCGCGCGTTTTGTATTTTCAAATTTATCAATCGGAATGGAATAAATATCTCTGAAATATTGTTTACTTCCTAACAAACCAGGAATGGCAAAGGAAAGTTGCCCATAGATATCGAACGTATTGTTCTCAATTGGAGTTCCGGTTAAAACGACTTTATTTCTTGATTTCAACAATCTTGCAGCTCTGTACCGTTCAGAATTTGGATTTTTGATGGCTTGAGATTCGTCTAGAAATACATAATTAAAATTAAATTCTTTTAAAAACCGAATATCGGAAAGCAGCATTCCATAAGTCGTGAGCACAATTTCGTGACCTGCAAAATGAAGCGTATTTTTAATTCTGTTGGCACCGTAATGTGTCAAAATTTTAATCGAAGGCGCAAATTTTTCGACTTCTGCCTGCCAATTGAAAAGCAAGGAAGTCGGTACCACCACAAGATTGGTATTTTGAGGCTGTTTTTTATTTTGTGAAAGGATAAATGCAATGATTTGAAGTGTTTTCCCGAGTCCCATATCGTCGGCAAGACAACTTCCAAAATTGAAATCATCGAGATAATTCAGCCAATCGAGCCCTTGTTTTTGATAATCCCGAAGTGTTGCATTCAATTCTGCAGGAACTTCTGTTTCGGGAATATTTTGATTTTCAGACAACGCTTTGTTGTACGTTTCGATTTCTTCACTGACTTCTTTGCTTAAAACGTTCTCATCAAAGAGGTTTTTAATGTCAGAAAAATTACTTTTAGGCAATCTCAAAAGTTCATCATAAATCTCGCCAGAATCGAAATAAAGGTTGAGTTTTTTCATCCATTCTTCAGGCAGAATTCCGTTAGTTCCGTCGTCTAATTGTACAAATTTGCTTTTGTTTCGGATGGATTTATGCAACTGTTTCAGTGACGCTTTTTGCTTACCGAATTTCACATCAATTTCAGTATTAAACCAATTGATTCCGCTGACAACTGCTATGGAAACGACCGCTTTATTGGCGTTCAGTTTGTTCTTTTTTAATTCATTAAAACCTAAAATTACAATTCCTTCATTCCGCCATTTTTCAAAAGCTTCCAAGAACCAATTTTCGTCCAAAAACTTGTCTTTGTGTAGATAAAAATATTCGTATTGCTCGATTTGTTCGGCAAATTCGGGATGCTGCTGCATAATGGTCGCCGTAAGCTTTATCTCTTCTTTGTCATCTCTTTCTACCTGAAAAACATTGCCGTTTTGGTCGGTATCAAATATTTGTTTCCTCGAAAAAACAGGAATTTCCACATTGCCGTATTTCATCACCGGCGTTATCGAAATATACTCATTCTGGTCTGCCAAATAAATGATTTTCTCGACCTTTTCATCAAAGGATTTCTCAGCCAATTGCTTTTTTGTAGCGGGTTGTATGTAGGCGTAGCTAATCTTGATTTGCTTTTCTAAAGTGGACAGAATGTTTTGTTTAAATTCTTCAAATTTGGATGAGTGAACCAGCAAAATTTCTCTGTTCGATTTGAAAAATTCCAACACCCGAAGCATATCCAGATTAGTAACCAAATGCAGTGTTTTTTCGTGAAAAATGAAATAATTAAACTGAATTTTAATGTTTTTAAACGGCTGCAAAACATCATTCAGCCAAACTCCGCCAGTGATTTCGAAGAATGGTTCTTTTTTGAAAACAGAAAGTTCAATATCTGCATTCAATGATTTTAAATCAACCGAAACGATTGATTTTGCAGAAACATTTTCCGAAATGCTTTTGTCGTGATAAAATGTTGGCAGATGAAGCGGATTTTTCACCACCATTTTTAAAGCTTCGAGGTCGGCATCATTCTTTTCTTCGGTTTGATGATTTTCAAATTTCAAAACAGCAGTATAGAATTTTGCTTCATCAATGGTTTCGGCTTTCCAAATCAGATTTGAAGGGTCAATCGCCGTTATTGGATTTTTAATTTTTCCGGATTGTGTGGTTTCTGCTTCAAAAAGTTCAAGGCCAAATCGGTCATAATATTTATGTTTTTTAAGGACCAGAAACATTTTTTTTGACGGATTCGGAACTTGTATTTCGTGAAATGGATTGGTATTTTTAGGCAATAATTTCTGCTGCAGCTCCTCAGAATTCAGCTTAATTAATTCTTTAATTTTAGGCTCGATTCTTAAAGAATTGTGAATATGTTCCAATTGAAAATAATCATCAAGATTAGGTTCATTTTCTAATCCGTAATCTTTTGCAAAGTCTTCCAACTTCTTTCGTCGAAGCTTTTCATCAAAGAAAATACGCAAATCCTGTCGTTCAATAATCGTGTACAAAACCTGAGCTTGGTGGCTGCACATTTTTGTTTTTGGAGCATCGCACGGACATTCTAAAATAAGCGAACTACCAATAAAATTAACTGCAACGCTGGGAAAATCAATATTCGATAAGGGTTTATAAAACACACCGGAATTAATTTCAATAAAATAAGGCTGGATATCCTTCAAATTTTCCCTCTCAATATCAATCCTTTCTGAGCAATACTTTTGAATATCAAAAATCGAAAAACCTGAGAAGTTGATGTTTTCGAAAATATACTGATTTCTAAGTTGCTGCATTATTTCTTTTAGTGATTGATATTTGGATGAGTTCGGATTTTTTTTGATGCTTACTTTAAAGTCAATAAGTACATTTAATAAAGGAAATCCTCATCTTTAAGGTGAGCTAAATTAATAAAAAATGCGGAGTATTCGTTACAATTTTTATTAATTAAAATACTCAAACTCAGGAAACCTTTCAATTAAAACAATTATCTTGTATCTTTGATTTTTACAAACCAATGAACTCAATCACCATCAAAGAATTTTATCAGGATATTTTGGGAGACACCTGTCCTGACATCAACCAATTTCTGAGTGAAAACATTCATAAAGATATTGGTCATTTCAATGTTTTTGATATTTCTGAGATTTACAGGAGCTGCACTTCGAAGACAGAAATGCCTTACAACAGGAGAACTTACTATAAAATAAGTTTAATTAATGGTAAGAATAAAGTGGAATACGCAGACAAAACAATCGAGATTGAAGATTGCGCCGTTTTGTTTGCATCACCAAAGATCCCTTACAACTACACACATCAGAACACAGAGCAATCAGGACATTTTTGTGTTTTTACTAAAGATTTTTTACCGTCTTCAAAGATTGGTTTGGAACTCGACCATCTTCCTGTTTTCTCGGCTCAGAGTGATTTTATTTTTCAAATATCAACAGAACAGTTTCATCAATTCGAAGCGATTTTCCTGAAAATGCACGAAGAAATCAATTCTGATTATGTTTATAAATATGATCTGCTGAGAAATTATGTGATGGAATTAATACATTTTGGTCAGAAATTAAAACCAATTCTGCCAGTTGAAAATACCAAAACGGCTGCTTCCAGAACCACCACTCTATTCATCGAATTATTGGAAAGACAATTCCCGATTGAAAACATCAGTCAATTATTACAACTAAAGACTCCAGCAGATTTTGCAGGAATATTAGGCGTTCACGTGAATCACCTCAATAGAGTTTTGAAAGAAACAACAGGAAAAACTACTGGAGAAATCATAGGAAGCCGAATTTTCCAGGAAGCAAAAATATTGCTGACCCAAACACAATGGAACATTTCGGAAATCGCTTTCACATTGGGGTTTGAAGAAGTCGCGCACTTTTCTAACTTCTTTAAAAAATACAGCAAGCAATCACCACAAAATTACCGAGAATTGCAGATTGTTTGATTTTCACAAATTTTAATTTGATTTATGCAAATAAGCTATTGCGATAATTTTCCAACTTTGTACCATTAATTAAACAAATAAAAATGGCAAGTAAAATAGCATTAGTAACAGGCGCAAGTCGTGGATTAGGTAAACATTCAGCTTTACAATTGGCAAAAAAAGGATTCGATATCATCTTGACTTATCAAACCAAAAAAGAAGCTGCGGACGAAGTAGTGAAAGAAATCGAAACCTTGGGACAGAAAGCATTTGCTTTGCCTTTGGATATTTCCACCACTGCAGGTTTTGACCAGTTTTTAACCGAAGTGAAAAATGTTTTGGACACTCAATTTTCATCTGCAAAATTGGATGCATTGGTCAACAACGCAGGCATCGGAATCAATGAAAGTTTTGAAACTACGACCGAAGAAATCTTGGACGCAATGACCAATATCCATTTCAAAGGGCCTTATTTCTTAACTCAAAAACTATTACCATTGCTGAATGACGGAAGCAGCGTTGTGAACACTTCTTCTGGATTGGCAAGATTCTCATTTGCAGGATATTCCGCTTATGGTGCAATGAAAGCGGCGGTAGATTCTTTGTCAAGATATCAGGCTTTGGAATTGGGAAGCAGAAAAATCAGAGTGAATTCTATTGCTCCGGGTGCTATTGAAACAGATTTTGGTGGCGGTGCGGTTCGTGACAGTGCAGATTATAATCAGTTGGTTTCTTCACAAACGGCTTTGGGAAGAGTTGGTTTACCTGATGATATCGGAACTGTGGTTGCATTCCTTTGTTCAGACGATTCGAAATGGATTAATGCACAGAGAATCGAAGTTGCAGGAGGATTTAGAATTTAATCGAATCAAAAAAATTTTAAAAATCCCATTCGACGAGTTGTTGAATGGGATTTTTGTTTTAATTAAGTTTGATTAAAGTTCAAAAACCTTTTCCAAATGTTTGGGATAATTTTCTAAATCTCCCACAATATCTCCCTCTTTGAAAATATCAAAACAGTTATAATCCGGAACAATCTCAACGCCGCAAAAACGGTAATTGCTGGTAATTTGAATAAGAACATCTGCGGTACTTCTGCCTTCAAAAAGCTGTTGATTAGGGTCATCGAAACTGGCTTTTGGCGCATTCCACGTTGAACAAACCATAAACTTTTTGCCCTGCATTTTTCCGCCAGTTCCATATTGTTCTGTTAAATCTTCTCTTGTTCTGCCATCTCCGGAAAGGAATTGTGCGCTGTGCAATCCGCTGTTGAAAACCTCGTCTACATATTTTTTATAAATCCACGGTGCGCCAAACCAATTGATGGGTGTTTGTAAGATGATAAAATCGGCCTCGATATGTTTTTCTACTTCTTCATCCGGATTGTAACCAGCTTCTACTTTGGTTTCTAAAACTTCAAAACCTTTTTTCAAAAAAAATTCTTTTGCTTTTTGGTTGAAAGCATCGTTTAATAATCCTTCCGACCAGTTTGGGTATGTTAAATGGGTATTGATTAAGAGTACTTTTTTAGTTGAATTCATTGTCATTTTTATTGAATAATTTTATTTGATGTTAAAAACTTTCTGCAAATAGGCAGGATAATTTTCGATGTCTTCTTTAATATGTTTGTTGTGATAAACATCGTAGCAGTAATATCCTGGAACGACCTCAAAGCCTGTGAACAGATAATTTGCGGCAACATTGAACAAAGCATCATCCGCACTTTTTCCCTTAAACAAATATTGGTTTTTGTCATTGAAGCTTTCTTCAGGCGCATTCCACGTGGCAGAAATCATAAACTTTTTGCCTTGCATTTTTCCGCCCATTCCGTATTGCTTTGAACCTTCAGTTTCGGAACGTCCGTCTCCGGAAAGGAACTTTTTGTTTTTTAAAGCGCTGTTAAAAACCTCATCCACGTATTTTTTGTAAATCCAAGGCGTGTTTTCCCAATTGACAGGCGTTTGAAGAATGATTATATCAGCTTGCAGATGTTTTTCCACTTCCTCATCGGGATTATAACCATCTTCCACTTTTGTCTCCAGAACTTTATAGTTTTTAGAAATGAAAAAAGTCTTTGCAGCATTATAAAATGAGGCGTTCAGTTTACCTTCAGACCAGCCGGGATAAGTCAAATGCGTATTAATTAATAAGACTGTTTTCTGTTTTGAAGATATCTTTTGTGCTTTTAATTGTATTCCGAATGAAAAGAAAATCAGGAATAGGAAAAGGATGTTTTTTGCTTTCATTGATTGAAAATTTAATTACAATACAAAAGTAAAAGCGATTGAAAAAACTGACGGCGACAAACTACTATTAAAAAAGAAACAAATTACCGATAACAAAAAACGCCTCCTTTCGAAGACGTTTTCATCATTTAATCAGTTCCTTGCGATATTCTTTCGGACTTAATCCAACTTGCTTTTTGAAGAACTTTGAAAAGTAATTAGGATACTCAAAGCCTAATTCGTAAGCGACTTCTGTAGTGTTGAGTTTTTCGTTTTCCATCAACAATTCTTTGGCTTTTTTAATGACAAATTCGTGAATATTTTCAAGCGCAGATTTTTGGGTAAAATGTTTGATGATATCACCCAAATAATTGGCAGTCAAACCCAATTTATCAGCAAAATATTGAACATTCGGAAGTTGTCTTACCGGTTGATTATAATATTCAACCAAACTTTGCTGAAAATCTGTGACTACTCTATTATATTGTTTCGGGTCGGTGGAAAACTGACGTTTATAAAATGCTTCAACCAAAGATATTAACACATTGACATAAGACAAAAGGACATTGAAATTTCGTTTTTCAGTTTCATAATATTTCATCATTAATTTAAAAACATCACCAATTTCCTGAACTTCTTCATCAGTCAAATACAAAGCTTCGTGCTGTCCGTAATCCAGATAAGTTTTGAAGAGAAATCTGTTTTCCTCAATGAATTTCTTTGAAAGCTGAAGATACATTCCTTTGTAAGTAGGCTCTACATCCCAACCTTCATTGACAATCATTTCCGGACTGTTGAAAAACACTGCCGTAATTGGTTTGACTTCAGGCGTATTTTTATTTTTAAGATTGATTTTAAAAGAAATTCTGTAAAAATCTACAGCCACAGGTCCAGACTTCAAAAGCATATTTGGCGGGTTGTAATAACCAACATCGATGTCATTATCCAAAGGTTTTGAAAGACCAATATATTCGTTGTAAGTTTTAAAGTCTTTGAACATTATCATTTTACAAATGTAATAATTGACAATGATACAGATTACGGATTCTCTTACCATTATTACTGATTTGAATGACGATGTGTAAATCATTGATTTTGATTACCTAATTTTGTAAGATAAATAAGTGAAAAGATGGACAGAGTTGTGAATTTCAGGACGATAAAGGATTATAATGATTTCAATAATAATGAAACACTGCATCCTTTGGTAAGCATAGTTGAGCATTCTAAAGCTGATAAAAGAGCGGCTCACAAGATGATTGTATTGTCTTGAAACAAGTCAAATGCGGTGATTTGAAATATGGAAATAATAACTACGATTATCAAGCCGGCACTTTGGTTTTCTTCGCTCCGGGACAGGTTGTAGAAGTTTTGAGTGACGAAGTTTTCCAGCCAAGCGGCGTTGCTTTGGTTTTCCATCCTGATTTGCTTGTCAATACCGCGTTGGGAAAAAGAATACATGAATTTGGTTTCTTTGGTTACAATTCAAACGAAGCTTTGCACCTTTCCGATAAAGAAAAAAAATTGGTTGTAGAATGTTTCGAAAAAATCTCTTATGAATTGCAGCAATCCATCGACAAGCACAGCAAAATGCTGATTAATTCCAATATAGAATTATTTCTAAACTACTGTATCCGTTTCTACGACAGACAATTTATAACGAGAGATAATGCAAACAAAGGGATTTTGGAAAAATTTGAAGAATTGATGAATGATTATTTTTCTTCTGATAAACCACAAAGTATCGGCTTGCCATCAGTTTCTTGGTCTGCAGATGAATTACATTTGTCGGCCAATTATTTTGGTGATTTAATCAAAAAAGAAACAGGAAAATCTGCTCAGGAATATATCCAGTCAAAAGTGATTGAAGTGGCGAAAGAAAGAATTTTTGATGATAAATCTATCAGTCAGTTTGCTTATGACTTAGGGTTCAAATATCCGCAGCATTTTACGAGACTTTTTAAGCAGAAAGTTGGCGTAGGTCCTTTGGAGTATCGGAATTTGAATTAATTATTGTTCCAACTTTTTAATCACTTTCAACATATCAATTCCTTTTCCCAAAACCGGTTTGAAAAGGTCGCTTTTTTCTTTCAAGCGTTTTAAAGCATTATGAATATTGAAATCCGAAGGTTTTAATCCAACTTTCACTTCGTCCCATTCCAACGGCATCGAAACGGTCGCGCCTTCTTTCGGACGAAGACTGTAAACACTCGCAAGCGTCTGCCCACGACGGTTTTGAAGATAATCAAGATAGATTTTGTTCTTATCACGTCTTTGAAGACTTCTTTCAAGCGTTGTCAAATCAGGCAATTTCTGATGAACCATTTGCATCAAGAGATGTCCAAAATCCTTGACTTGGTCGTAATCGTATTTCGCACCCATCGGAATGTAAATGTGAATTCCAGAACTCCCCGAAGTCTTCGGAACGGCCTTGATTCCTGCCAAATCAAGAACTTCTTTCACGGCCAAACTCGTTTCAATGACGTCTTCAAAAGTATTTTTGTCTGATGGGTCAAGGTCCAAAACCAAGTAATCCGGAAAATCAGCTTTTGGCAATCGGCTTGTCCAGACATTGAGTTCGATGCAACCAAGATTGTTGAGATAGGCCAAAGTTTCCTTGTTATTACAAATGATATAATTGATGTATTTGTCACTGCTTTCCGAAAATACTTTTTCAATCTCAATCCAATCTGGCGTTTCTTCTGACGCATCTTTTTGATAAAAACTGAGACCTTTGATACCGTTCGGAAAACGGTTCATAGATTGCGGTCGCGCTTTGAGATGTGGCAGAATATATTTCGAAATGCTTTGATAATAATCTATCACATCGCCTTTGCTCACGTCATCATCGGGGAAATAGATTTTGTTATGATTGGTCAGTTTCAATTCTTGTTTTCCGATTTTTTTAGTGATTTCGTTTTTGGCAGTTCTGGTTTTTGGTTCGGCTTTTTTCACAATCTCATTTTTTGATTTATTTTCAGAATTGAATTCCACATCGTTCGGTTTCACATCGTCGCGAAGCCGCAGGAAAACGGGATGACGGTAAATAAAATCCTTGGTGACTTCCGTAAATTTGATTTCCGCAACCAATTGTGGTTTTATCCAAGTCGCTTTCGCATTCGTTTTCGGCGTGATCTTGAAAACTGATTTTTCTATAATCAAAGGTTTCATTAATTGATGAAGTTCGGAAAGCGTTTTGTCATTGAAACCCGTTCCAGTGTGTCCGCAGAAAATCATTTCACCGTTCAGATATTTTCCCAAAATCAGGGAACCAAATTTATTCCGGGAGCCTTTTGGTTCGGTAAAACCGCAGATAATTGCTTCGTCGGTTTGATTGATTTTAATCTTCAGCCATTCCGAACTTCGAACGCCTTCTTTGTAAGTACTGTCGGTTTTTTTAGCAACAATTCCTTCCAAACCTAAGTCGTTGGCAACTTGATAAAAATCTTTTCCGTCTTTGATAATATGGTCGTGAAATTGGACAATGTCGTTCTGAACCAAAGCTTCTTTCAACAATTCTTTTCGTTCAAGATAAGTCAGTTCCTCCGTCGAATGTCCATTTAGCCAAAGCAAATCGAAAACCTGATAGATCAAAGCCAAATCAGGATTATCGCCGATTCTTTGTAGCCATTGAAAGTTTGGTTTTCCTTTGTCATCGTATGCGACAATTTCACCATCCAGAATCATCTCGTGTTCCTGAAGTTTTATTGCATTCGCCACTTTTTTGAATTTCTGAGAAAAATCGAGGCCGTTTCTGGAATATAATCCGATAGAATCATTTCTCAAATCCGCAATTGCACGATAACCGTCCCATTTTATCTCAAATGCCCAATCCTCATCATCAAAGGCTTTATCTGTTGTTTTGCACAACATCGGCGTGATGAATTCCGATAATTTTTTCTCACCGGAAAGTGCTGGCGTGTAATTTTTAAAATGCTTTATGCTTTCGGAGGCGGTATTTTTTTTTTACTGTCTTTCCCTTCTAGATAAGCCGTTACTTTTGAGTTTTTGGATGTGTGTTCTTCTGCATCATAATCATCGGAAACCGCAAAATCGTCTTTATGTTTGATGAGCAGCCAAGCATTGTCCTCTTGCGGATTTTTGATTTTGAACAATGCAAATTCGCCTTTCAATTTTTTACCGTGAAGAATGAATTTCAGAGATTGCTTATGCAGTTCGGCGCGCATCAAAAGGTCATCGGTTTTGCCTTTTACCTTTTCAATCGGTTCGTAAGTTCCTTCATCCCAAATTTCCACTTCACCAGCGCCATAATTTCCCTTTGGAATCGAGCCTTCAAAAGTTCTATATTCGTATGGATGATCTTCCACCATCATCGCCAAACGTTTGTCAGAAGGATTCAATGACGGCCCTTTTGGAACGGCCCAACTTTTCAGAACACCTTCCATCTCCAACCGAAAATCGTAATGCAACCTCGACGCTGCGTGGCGTTGAATCACGAACTTCAGTTTTTTACCGCTCGCCTTTTCCTTTCCACTTGGTTCTGAAGTTTCTTTGAAGTTCCGTTTTTTGTTGTAATCCTCGAGTGCCATAATCGGTTAATGATGAATTATAAATGATAAATGATTTCAATTCTAAAGCCTGAATCTTTTGCCTTTTTTTTGTATCTTTTCTACCCAGCTTTTTTCTTTTTGCCTTCCAGACTGGCTTTCAGCATTGCCATCAAATCGGTGGTTTTTCCTTTTGGTTCTTTTTCTTCAACCAATTTCACTTTTTTGCCTTTTGCTTTTTGCTTGATGATTTTCAATAGATCGGCGTTGTAAGTGTCTTTGTATTTCAAAGGGTCAAAAGTGGTCGCCAATGATTTTATTAATGATTCAGCCATCTTTAGTTCGTCAGGTTTTGGTGCTTTTCCGGTTGGGATTTTCAAATCTTCATAGCTTCTCATTTCTTCAGGATAACGCATTCTGTTGACCATCAAAATTTTATCATCGTAAGGCCGAATCAAACAGAGGATTTCACGTTCTCTCAAAATGAAAGAACCGATTCCAACCATTTTGGTTTTCATTAATGACTTTAATAATAATTTGTAAGCCGCTTCACCATTCTTTTGAGGTTCAAGGAAATAAGGTGTTTCGAACAGGGCAGAATCAATCTCGTCTTGTTTTACGAATTGAGCAATACTGAGAACTTTCGACTTCTCCGGACTTGCCGCTGCAAAATCTTCTTTATCGAGAACGATGTATTTGTCTTCCAGTTTGTAACCTTTCACAATATTTTCCCAAACGACTTCCTTTCCAGATTTCTCGTTGACTCGCTTGAATTTGATATTGCTCAAATCCTTGCTGTCCAACATATCCAAATCCAAAGTGCTGGAATCTGTCGCAGAATATAATTTGATGGGAATATTCACAAGTCCAAAGCCTATGGCGCCATTCCAGATTGCTCTCATAATTCAGTTTTTAAAATTGAAATTGATAATCAATAATTATTACCGAGTTTCTAACAATAAATATTCCATCATCAAAACTTCTAAATTTTCATTAATAATTCTAATCAAATCTTTTAGCACATTATTTGTAACTCCTACAGAAATCAATCACTAAAAAATAAATTATTATGTCTACAAAAGATTTAACAAACCAAGAAGCAATAGAAAAAATCAAGGAACTGTCGGAAAAAGCAAGAATCTGTATGTTTTGTACGGAGCTAGACAGATTGCCGGTCAATTCCAGACCAATGAGAATCCAGGAAACCGACGAAAACGGAAATCTATGGTTCATCAGCAGCGAAACCAGCAACAAGAATTTTGAGATCAAAGAAGACAAACGTGTTCAGCTTTACTTTATGAACAACAGCAATTCTGAGTATCTTTCTGTTTTTGGTGATGCTTATATTTATAAAGACAAGTCCACAATAGAAGACAAATGGTCGCCAATGGCCAACGCTTGGTTCGACGGAAAAGATGACCCGAATGTTTCCATTATCCGAGTAGAACCAAAAGAGACTTACTATTGGGATACGAAAGCCGGAAAATTGGTTAGTTTATTAAGTTTTGCCGCAGCAGCAATCAGCGGAAGTAAAACCGATAATTCTGACGGTGTAGAAGGTAACGCAACGATTTAATTTCTGAATTGTCAATATAATTTCTCCAACGATAATCATTTATTGTTGGAGATTTTTTTTTCACGATTAATGAAAGAAAACAATTGGTCAGCTTTTTGAATCATTAAAAAAAATCAATTCTTTGAAACTCATCACATTTACAAACAAAGGTATTTACTGTCCGCAGGGGAAATTTTATATTGACCCGTGGCGACCTGTAGATTATGCGGTCATCACCCACGGACACGCTGACCACGCGCGTTGGGGAATGAAGAAATATCTTTGTCATCATTTCACAAAACCTATTTTACACCAAAGAATTTCTCCCGACATCGAATGTCAGACTTTGCAATACGGCGAAGTTTTAGATATTAATGGAGTTAAACTTTCGATGCATCCGGCTGGACATATTATTGGCTCGGCACAGATTCGTTTGGAATATAAAGGTTATGTGAGCGTAGTTTCAGGAGATTATAAAGTTCAGGATGATGGTTTGAGCACGCCTTTTGAAGTGGTAAAATGTAATGAATTTGTGACTGAAAGTACTTTCGGACTTCCGATTTACAATTGGCTCGAAGTTCCCGATTTGAATAAAAGACTTCAGAATTGGGTTTTAAGAAATCAGGAAAATCAGAAAACTTCTGTTTTCATCGGATATTCTTTGGGGAAAGCTCAGCGAATTATGAAAGCCGTTGAAGGAATGGGAAAAATTCAAGTTCACTACTCTATTGGGAAACTCAACAAAGCCTTTGAAGAAGTCGGAATCGTGCTTCCTGATTATGAAGTTCCCGATTTCAGGGAAAGCATCAAACACGTTGCAGGCGATATCGTTATCGTTCCGCCAGCTTTGGTCGACAGTAATGTCATTAAGAAAATTCCTGACGCAGCAACAGCAATTTGTTCAGGATGGATGCAGGTTCGCGGTGCCAGAAGATGGCGAAGTATGGATGCCGGCTTCCCGATGAGCGACCACGCCGACTGGAAAGGATTATTGCAAGCCATCAAAGCTACCGAAGCAGAAATCGTTCACGTCACGCACGGACAAACCGAAGTTTTTTCTAAATATTTAAATGAAATCGGAATTAAATCTGATGTCGTGGAAACTTTGTATGGCGATGATGACGAAGAAGTCGTTGAAAAGGAAGTTGTATCGGATAAAAAAGAAGAATAGGCATTACTAAATAAAACCTTGAAGGTTGGAAAGCTCTGTAGGAGCGCCCTATTAATAGCAAATCAGAACAAAAATATCTAAAGCTCCGTAGGAGCAACCTGTTAATTACTAAAAAGTCGAATTGCTCGCAGCCCGACTTGAGTGGAAATCCTTTTTTTGCCTAAACTCAGATTTCAACTAAAGGACAAAAACGTGTGGCAAAAAAAGATTGGGAACGGAAGGCGGATAAAGCTGTCCAAATAAATGAAAATAAAGCAATGAAAAATTTCGCAGAACTCATCAACGCTTTGGAGAGTACCAATAAAACAAATGCTAAAATCGATGCCATCGTCGATTATCTTGAGCGTGCGCCAAATGATGATAAATTGTGGTTCATTGCCCTGTTTACCGGGAAAAGACCCAAGCGAAATGTGAACACCAATTATATGAAAGAATGGGCGCTGGAGATTATTCAACTGCCTTTCTGGCTGTTTCAGGAAAGTTATTCTTCGGTTGGGGATTTGGGCGAGACGATTTCGTTAATTCTTCCGCCACCAACAGAAAAAATCGAAAAAACTTTGTCTGAATGGATGACGGAAATCATCGGACTAAAAACGAAAACCGAAGCAGAAAAAAAGGAATTTGTTCTGAATTCGTGGAACGGACTGGATTATACCGAACGGTTGATTTTCAATAAATTATTGGGAGGAAGTTTCAGAATTGGGGTTTCCTCCAAAACTTTGATTAATTCTCTGACCAAATTTTCCGGACAGGAAGCAAGCACGCTGATGCACAGTTTGATGGGAAAATGGCAACCAGATGAAGTTTCATTTCAGGAACTGATTTCTGCAGAAAATATCAATCCCGATAACTCAAAACCCTACCCTTTCTGTTTGGCTTATCCGTTGGAAAAAGAGCTGGAAGATTTGGGTAAACCTGAAGAATGGCTCATCGAATATAAGTGGGACGGAATTCGTGGACAAATCATCAGAAGGAACGATGAAGTTTTCATCTGGTCTCGCGGAGAAGAATTGGTTACGGAACAGTTTCCTGAGATTGCTGAAACTATACAAAAGATGAAAGGAAATTTCGTAATAGATGGGGAAATACTTGCAGTAAAAGATGGTCAGGTTTTAAATTTCAACGAATTACAGAAACGTTTGAACCGGAAAACTTTAACTAAAAAAATGCTGGCAGAAATTCCGATTGAAGTTTTTGCATACGATATTTTGGAACTCGAAGGAACTGATTTACGGGAAAAACCTATCTCAGCAAGAAGAGCGATGTTACAGGAATTATTATTAAATGAATCTCCGGAAAATATCAAAATTCCTCAGGCTATTGATTTTGAAGATTGGAGAAAATTAGATTTAATCAGAGAAAATTCAAGGGAAATCAATAGTGAAGGTCTGATGCTAAAACAGAAAAATTCTCATTATCATTCCGGACGAAAAAAAGGTGATTGGTGGAAATGGAAAATCAGCCCTTTAACTATTGATGCAGTTTTGATATACGCTCAGAAAGGAAGCGGACGACGAAGTGCCTACTACACCGATTACAGTTTTGCCGTGAAAAGTGGTGATAAACTGGTCACCATTGCCAAAGCCTATTCCGGTTTGACCGACAAGGAAATAATGGAAGTCAGCAAGTTTGTGAATAAAAATGCGATTGAGAAATTCGGTCCCGTCCGTACCGTGAAAGCTGAATTGGTTTTCGAGATTGCATTTGAAGGAATTGGTTTCAGCAACCGTCACAAAAGCGGTGTGGCATTGCGTTTCCCAAGAATTTTAAGATGGCGGAAAGACAAAACCGTGAATGATATTGATGATATTGAAGAGATTAAGAAATTGATACAGTAAATCTTATTTAATAATTAATTGATATAGAATTTCTTTTATGTCTAAATTAATTGCAACTTGAATCTTTCTTGATTGTTCAAAAACCAAATTTATCCAATCAAAAATTTTCTTTTTCTCAGTTGTTTTTATTTCCCAATATTCAGAAAGTTCATTGGTTGGGATTTGTATAATTGCTTCAACTATTTCCGAAGTACTATTCAGCAAGTTTAAGAAAATTCTTGAAACTTTATTGTATACTTTTGAGCCGATAAAAAAATCTCCTGTTCCTCCTGCAGTAAATGGGTCTCGAGTATTTGGACAAACAATATTATGTTTTGAAACTAACCAAAAAGCAAATCGATTAAACTTATCTTGAGAATTACCAAATACTTCGGGAAACAAAACCATTCCTAAAATCAATAATTGCTTCCTTTCCTCTTTGCTAATTTTATTCCAAAATCGGAGTTTTAATCCTCCAACTTGCTCTTGATTGTCCATCCACCAAAGTTCCTCACCTTGTTTTAATTTACTTTTATAGTAATCAACAATCGGACGAATAGGATTCTCTTTCTTTCGAAGAGTATCGTAAGACATATTTATTTTATCAAAAATAGTTTTACCTTGCTCCAAATTCATATCAATTAAATATCTTGGAGAATGAGTGACAACAACTTCTGACAAAACTTCCTCATAAGGTCGACAACGAAATTCAATTGGATTTGCTAGTTTTGCGAATAACATAAAAATCCTTTCAATATTTTCAACACGTGTACCTTCCAAAACACTATTACCTGTTGTTTTCCAATGATTTTGAGTTGTAGTCTTCACTTCAATTCCGTAAAATTTCTTAGCAATGATATCAGGAAATTTTTGTCCTCCAATTAACTCAATTGAATTTTCAAATGGAGTGCCCATTGCTAACTCAGACATTAAATCTTTTACGTATGGCTCAAGATTTCTTCCAAATAATTTCTCAATTTCTTTTGAAGGGTTTTGTCCGTGAATATTTAGTTCCTCAATAGTTTTACTAAGTAAAGAATTAAATTCATTTTTATTTGGCTCTGAGTTTATTGAAACTACCATACTATTTTTTAAAATATAAATCCCATACCTCTTCAATTCGTCTTGCTAAATTATATGCAAGAAGAGGTGGAACTGCATTGCCAATAATTTTATAAGCTTGAGAAGGACTCACTAAATATGAACCTTTTCGACCATTTTTATTTTCAATTACAAAATCATAATCAGGAGGAAAGGTCTGGATTAATGCGCATTCTCTCACAGTTAATCTTCTTTCTATTAATCCTTTTTGCAATTCGCTTTCAATTTTTCCATTATTTTCTCTTGAAAGACGTCTAAATTCTATATTTCCGTGATGTTCTGCTCTAATTGTTGGAGATATACTGGAGAGTTTTATTTCAGTTTGTCCTTGACAATGTTTACCCATAAATTTTGCTTTAGAGTAAGATTTTTGAGATAAATCATTTGAATTTTCAGGTTCTTGCAAATTTTTAAAAATATTCTTTAGCTGGACAAAATGTTTTAAATCAATACCTGTATCAGTGTAAGAATGGGTAGGTTTTGGATAAGGATTATATTTTTCTGAAATATTATGTTGTTCTAATTCTTTAATAATTCCTTCTCTTAGTGCAGATTTCTTAATTCCAATAAAAATCACTCGTTCTCTAGATTGAGGAACCCCATAATTTGCTGAGTGTAAAACCTGTGGTTCTAAAACAATATATCCGTTTCCATTAGCTGAAGAAAAATCATTTTGAATAATTTCTTTCACATTATCGAGATTAACTAAACCTTTCACATTTTCAGCAATGAAAATTTTTGGTTGTGTAATCTCAATAACCTCTTTCATCCACATATAAAGTTGACCTCTTGTTTCGATAGAAG
The DNA here is from genome assembly GCF_001643375.1 of Chryseobacterium sp. FP211-J200. Taxonomy (GTDB): domain Bacteria; phylum Bacteroidota; class Bacteroidia; order Flavobacteriales; family Weeksellaceae; genus Epilithonimonas; species Epilithonimonas ginsengisoli. Next base: position 9,699 of record NZ_LSHB01000028.1, on the reverse strand, counting down.
CAGTTGTGTCATCGATTAATTCGCCTTTATGATTTTTGTGAGAATTAAATCCATTTCTTTTGCCTGATAAACTAAAATCTTGACAAGGAAATCCACCAGTTACAATATCAATTTCATTTGGGAAAATAGGAATTCCGCTTTTATGCATTTTTACTAAATCAACAATACTCTCTTGAAAAAAATCTTCTGCATTATTTCCTCGTTTTGAAAAATAATTAACCCAAGCATTTCTGGCATCAGATAAAATATCATTAGCAAAAACGGTTTTAAATTTTGTTTTTTTTAATTCTACAAATCCGTTCTTTAATTTTCTATTAATAAATTCTGGTGTTAAAACCTCATTTACAGATTCTTGTAACACAGAAAAGCCACCCTCAAATCCTAAATCCATTCCTCCACAACCAGAGAATAATGAAAGGACATTTAAGGTTTCTTTTTGCGTTTCTTTTTTCGAATTTTGATAGTACAAGAATTCCAATTGTGGCTCTTTAACTACACCCTCTTCGTTTTCTAAATTTTCAATCTGCATAGTTTAAATATCACAATTTTAGTTTACAATTTAATTATTCAAATATATTAAATGAAAATAGAAAACTGCAATTTTATTTTGAAAATGGTTAAATGTTTGATACTATCTAAGATTAGACTTAATAAAACAATTTGAGCACCTACGAAAATACCGAAGGCTTTAAAATCATTCAAAACTGGATGATGGCGAAAGGCAACTCGCCATTTAAATTTCAAGTCGACACCTGGAAGAAATTCGGCAGTGGTTATAGCGGAATGGTAGTTGCGCCGACGGGTTTTGGGAAAACTTTTTCGGTATTTTTAGCTTTGGTTTCAGATTTCCTGACTTATCCCGACAAATACAAAAAAGGACTGAAAATGATTTGGATTACACCACTCCGTTCACTTTCAAAAGATATCGCCAAAGCAATGCAGGAAGCGATTGACGAGATTGGTCTGGATTGGGCAGTTGGCGTAAGAAATGGCGACACCGACCCAAAAGTTCGTCAGCAACAGGTTAAAAATATGCCCGAAATTCTGGTTGTCACGCCCGAAAGTTTGCACTTGCTTTTAGCTCAAAAAAATCATCAGCGATTTTTTAACAGTATGCACTGTGTTGCCGTAGATGAGTGGCACGAATTGTTGGGTTCAAAACGTGGTGTGATGGTCGAGTTGGGAATTTCACAGCTCTTTCATTACGTTCCGAAACTTAAAATCTGGGGAATTACGGCAACCATCGGAAACCTTGATGAAGCGCAGGATGTTTTGATTCCGTATGACGTTAAAAAAACAAAGATTACAGCAAAAGAACTCAAGAAAATCGATATCATTTCCGTCTTTCCGGACGAAGTTGAACTTTTGCCTTGGGCAGGACATCTCGGACAAAAACTGGCTGATAAAGTGGTTCCAATTATTTTAGAATCAAAGTCGACTATTGTTTTTACGAATACCCGTAGTCAGAGCGAAATGTGGTATCAGCTTTTGCTGAATGCCTATCCAGATTTTGCCGGACAAATCGCCATTCATCACAGTTCGATTGACGCGCATCTGAGAATCTGGATTGAAGAAAATTTAAGTTCAGGAAAACTGAAAGCCGTCGTTTCCACATCATCTTTGGATTTGGGAATTGATTTTAAACCTGTGGATACGGTCATTCAAATTGGCTCTGCGAAAGGTGTTGCGAGATTTTTGCAGCGTGCCGGACGAAGTGGCCACTCCCCTTTTGAGACCTCGAAAATTTTCTGTGTTCCCACGCATTCTTTGGAACTCATAGAAGTTGCTGCTTTGAAAGAGGCTGTAAAACAAAAAGTTATCGAGCCACGCGAACCTGTGGTTTTGTGTTTCGATGTTCTGGTGCAGTTTCTGATGACTTTGGCGGTTGGAGATGGATTTTTCCCTCAGGAAGTTTATGAAAGAATCAAAAAAATATATACGTTTCAGGAAATCAGAGATGAGGAATGGAAAGCGATGGTAGATTTCCTCACGATTGGCGGAAGTGCCTTGAAAAGCTACGAAGAATATCACAAAGTTGTGGTGATGGAAGACGGTCTGCACAAAGTAACTTCCCGAAAAATTGCAATGCTCCACCGAATGAATATGGGTGCCATCGTCAGCGATGCAATGCTGAAAGTGAAATTTATTTCCGGCGGTTATATCGGGATGGTTGAGGAATATTTTATTTCAAGATTGAAGAAAGAAGAGAAATTTATATTGGCGGGTCGGGTTTTGGAAGTGGCGATGATTAAAGATATGACGGTTTTCGTTCGAGCTTCGAAAGGAAAGGCACAGGCTCCAAGTTATCTGGGAGGAAGATTGCCTTTAAGTTCCAACTTGGGTCATTTTTTAAGAGAAAAATTGTCAGGCGCCTTGAATCCGAAAGCTTCTGAGAAGGAACTGAAATTTCTGCATCCATTGTTAGCCAATCAGGAAAAACGGTCGCACATACCGAAAGATGATGAATTTTTGATTGAATTAATTAAAAACCGGGAAGGTTATCATTTGTTTATGTATCCTTTTGAAGGCCGGTTGGTCCACGAAGTGATGGCTGCTTTGATTGCTTATAGAATTTCAAAACTGGCTCCGATTTCATTTTCGATGGCGATGAATGATTATGGGTTTGAGTTATTTAGCGATAAAGAAATTCCACTGAATGAACATAATTTGGAGAAAATTCTGACTCGAGACAACCTGATGGTTGATGTGATTTCCAGCATCAATTCGGCAGAGATGGCAAGACGTAAATTCAGGGATATTGCGGTGATTTCAGGAATGGTTGTACAGAATTTTCCCGGACAGCAACGTTCCAATAAAGCGTTGCAGAGTTCAGCCGGATTAATTTTTAAAGTTCTGGAAGATTACGACCCGAATCATTTTCTCGTAAGACAGGCTTATACCGAAGTTTTTAATATGCAACTTCAGGAACAACGTTTAGTAGAAGCTTTCAAAAGGATTGAAAAATCGAAGTTTATTTTAAGATATTCCGATAAATTTACACCTTTGAGTTTCCCTATTAAAGTTGACAGTTTGAGACAGACTTTAACAAGTGAAAATCTGGATGCAAGAATTCAGAAATTGATTCAGCAGTCACGTAAGATGTGATTTCAAATTTCCCTATCTTTGAAAGGTGAGTAACATTGAACTTTACCAATCTTCCAACGGCGAAACTCAAATCGAAGTAAAATTTGATGCAGAAACTGTTTGGCTTTCTTTAAATCAAATCTCCGAACTTTTTGGACGTGACAAATCTGTAATTTCCAGACACTTAAAAAATATTTATAAAGAAGGTGAATTAGAAATGGATTCAACTGTTGCAAAAAATGCAACAGTTCAAAAAGAAGGTAAGAGGACTATCAAAAGGGAAATCGAATTCTATAATCTCGATGCTATCATCTCGATTGGTTATCGTGTCAATTCCGTTCAGGGAACACGATTCAGGATTTGGGCAACTACCCGTTTGAAGGAGTATTTGATTCAAGGCTATTCTTTAAATCAAAAAAGATTAGAAGAGCTCAATCAATTAATTGAAATTATCTCTAAAAACGAAATCCAAAACAATGAGGCAAAAGCTCTTCTAGACATTCTAGCCAATTATACCAAAAGTTTTATTCTCCTCAATCAATTTGACAGTAATAGACTGGAATTGAACTATCTGGAAGAAAACATCACTTATGAAATTGATTATGGTCAAGCCTTATTCGCTATCAAAGAATTAAAGAGTCAATTAATTCAAAAAAAGGAAGCTACTGAATTATTTGGAAATCAAAAAGACCGGACATTTTCAGGAATTTTGCAGTCGGTGATTCAAACTTTTGATGGTATTTATCTCTATCCAACGATTGAAGAACAAGCCTCGCACCTACTCTATTTTGTCATTAAAAATCATCCATTTTCTGATGGCAACAAGCGCATTGGGGCATTTCTTTTCGTTTGGTTTCTTGAGAAGAACAAACACCTTCTGAAAAACAGTGGCGAAATTAAAATCAATGACAATGCATTAACTGCTTTGGCTTTGCTTGTCGCTCAAAGTAATCCTAACGAAAAAGAACTGATGATAAAATTGATTTGTAATCTTATCAATTAAAATCAATTTTCGACTTACAATGAACATCGCCACCAAAAATATTACGATACAAAACGAAATTTTCACCCTCACTAATCAACGAGCGTTATTTTGGAAAAAGGAAAAAGCGTTGATTTTTTCAGATTTACACATCGGTAAAACCGCTCATTTTCGTAAAAACGGAATTGCTTTGGCGAATCATATTATGAAAAATGATTTAGAACGTCTATCTATCTTAATTGAGAATTTTCAGCCTGAAAAATTCATTATAGTTGGCGATTTATTGCACGCCGGAAATAATTCAGATGTAGATGAATTTTGCGCTTGGCAAAAACAATTTCCCGATATTAAATTTATTTTGATAGAAGGGAACCACGACAGAATTTCGAAAACTTTGGAAAAGAAATTGTGTTTGGATTCAAGAAGTGCATCGTTAGAAATTGATGACATTGCTTTCGTTCACGACTTTGATTGTTCTAATCCGAAATTTCAGATCACAGGACACATTCATCCTGGATTTGTCATTAATTCTCCTGTTAAGAAAATTAAATTACCTTGTTTTGCTCGCACTACAAAGCAATTATTGTTGCCGGCGTTCAGCGAATTCACAGGATTGGACACGAAAAACATTCCCAAGAAAGGAACTTACTTTGTCTTTACCGATTCTGAAATTTACGAGATTTAACTTTTCTTTTTGAAGATAAAACAGCAAGTCAGCAAAGTCAAATTGACCAAAACTGAAAATCCATTAGATAAAATAATCGGTAATTCGTCTTTTAGGATTCCGTACCAGACCCAAAGTGATAGTCCCGAAATCAAAACCAAAAGCATCACGACAGAAATATCTTCCACGTTTTTTTCTCTGATGACCTTGATGAGTTGCGGCATCATTGCGACTGATGTCAAAACCCCAGCTATTATTCCTAGTAAATTTTCGTCCATAATTGTCAACAATCCAAAATAAAGCCAAAAAAATAAGCTCTAAAATAAATTAGAGCTTATCATTTTCAATGGAAAAAACTTTTTATGCTTACGCAAGTTTTACATTAACTGCGTTTAATCCTTTTTGTCCTTTTTGTACTTCAAAAGTTACTTTATCATTCTCACGAATGTTTCTGCTAACTAGACCTGATGAATGTACAAAGATGTCGTCTCCTCCAGCTGATGGAGAAATGAATCCGAAACCTTTTGTTTCGTTGAAAAATTTTACTGTGCCTTCTTGCATTGTAATGGTATTAAAAAATTGTTGTTATAAATTATCTATTTGATAAGTTGAATGTTGATAGCGGAGTAACCTTTTGGTGATCTCTCTTTTTCGAAAGAGACCTTGTTTCCTTTTTTCACCAAGTGCACACAATTGTTGCTATGGAAGAAAACGTTTTCTTTGTTACCATCCTCTGTGATAAAACCGTAACCTTTCTCGCTAAAGAATGTTACAATTCCTGTCTTCACAGCTTCTTCGGCTTCGATAGGCGCTGCACCTAGCTGGATGTCATCCAAATTAACTTCTAATCTTTCCTCTGGAGGTGTAGAAGTAAGTCTGCCATAAGCATCTACGTACATAAACTCTGACTCTTTTCCTTTGTCATTGTTGTTTTTACGGTCTTCACGACGTATTGCCTTTTCTTTTTGTTTTGCGATTTTTTTCTTAAAATTTTCTTTTTTGGAGAAAGAATCTGCCATAAATTATTCTAGTGTTATATTAATATTTTTGTTGTGATGATAACTCCTTTCCACGAGAGCTATGGTTTTTTTATAATTTAAAAAATCGAGGTCAACAACATATTCAATTTTATAATTAAAATTTGAAGTTTGGTACTGTAAGCGAAAACTGGGAGGGAGTAAAATTGGTATTCTAAACTGTGACAGAAAAAGCAAGGCAGACACCTCTGTTTGTAAATTATAATGCAAATATACAACATTAATATGATACAAACACTATTTTAATTAATTGATTTTCAAATTAATATTAAATTCAAAGATAATTGAGAATCTATTAATAAAAAAATGACCTCAAAACGTTTAGCCTTGAGGTCATTATATTTTTATTATTGAAATTACGCGAATGCCATCCAATCACTATTTCCTAAATCCTCTAAAGCAGAGATGTTTTGATGATGTTGCAAAGATGCCAACAACATTATAATTTCCTGTCTTACCATTTCAACTGAGTTGTCTGTCAATTGCTGACTGAAGCCTTCGTTATTCAATTCCAAAAGGTCATTGACTGTGACAACTCTTGCGATTATCTTACCAAGGTCAATCATTTTCCTTTGAGAGATTGGACTTCCAATATTGAAATCAAATTCCTTTTTATAAAGTTTTGAAGCGTTGCTTGTCAATTCATTGATTGCAAGATATTCTCCAAGATTTTCTGTTTTTTTCTTCTTCATATCCTTCAAGATGCCTTCTGAGATCTGCGTGTAAAGCATTTCATTGGAACCTTCAAAGATCTGGAATGGACGGCTGTCCATAATGCCACGTCCACCGATATGGCTCAATCTGTAACCTTTTCCGCCAGAAAGCTGAACCAACATCTGTGCAGAATCCTGCATCATATCTGTTACCAAAGCTTTCATACTGTTGGCGTGAACACCGCTTCCGGAAACATCATTATCAATCCCGCTTACCTTACAACTCTTGGCACACATTGCTGAACAAAGCGTGAAATACGACTGCATTTTGGCCAACTGGAACTGAACCTGGTCCAAAGAGAAAAGATTGGATGTTCCAACGATTCTCTCCTTGCAGTGTGTTGTTGCCTCGTCCATCATTCTTTTCAGGAATCCCATTCCCATTCCTGGAAACTGGAATCTGCTTCTGTGAAGAACGTCCAGCATTAATTTCAGTCCAGTAGATTCTGGGATCAATTTATTTTCCTGAGGAAGTTTGACATCCACTTTATTAAGACCGTAAGGAATCATATACAATCCCGCGTTGTCGTAATATTCTAAAACTTCTATATTTTGATTGGGTTTGTGGGTGTCTGCTATGAAGAAATCTACATCTCTTCCAAGGTTGCCTTCTGCATTGGCATTTCTGGAAGTGATCAACCAGTAATTCGCCAATCCTGTAAGGCCTTGCCAATGCTTTGTACCTTTCACGTGATATTCGTTATCGATCAATTGATTCTGAGTTCTCATACTCAATGCATCACTTCCGTAATCCGGCTCGGTGATCATCAAACCACCCATTGCGCCGTAATCCAAGAAATGCTTGAAGATATCACCTTTGATTATCTCATTCCCGTATTTTGCCAAAGGCTCCAGGAAAAGTGCAATGTTGATCCCGAATGTCAAAGACAACGGTAAAGACTCGTACGAAGCCGCGGAAAGAAGTCCAAGGCATTCTTTTACCTTCACGCCTCTCCCACCAAATTCTTTTGGAATAGCTACGGATAATGGTTTCAAATTGAAGATCTCTTTCCAAACATTGGGTGGCAAACCTCGCGAGAGGCTAAGCTGATCAATATTTTCTTTTTGAAAAAGTGATGAAATAGAAGTTTTGAAACGGTCTAGAAACTCCGTGTAGGAATCGGTAGGTAAATCCAATGCTAGTGCATTCATATAGTTTGAGAGATAAAACGCTGTGCGCCATCATTCACAGCAAAAAAATCATGTAAAGCGAATGGCAAATGAATCATGACGATAATTCAGCAGCTTCACAATTATAAATAATAACACAAAGGTAAGATAATTTATTGGTTCATACTATTTTGGTAAACGTACGTCAGTTTAACTATCATATCTTTAACAATTGATGATCATAAAGTTATTTTAATTAAAATAATACATTTACCAATGATCCAATTAAATTGATAAGGTCAAAAAACAGACCAATTGATTTTCGCAAATATTTAAAATTCAAATATTTAATAAAAAAAAACATTGGCATATAACTTGGAAGTAACTTGTCATACCAAACTAAAAAATTATTATGGCAACAAAAGCAACAACTACAAAACGAAGTACAACTACGAAGAGTAAACCTGCAAAAACCACCACTTCAAAAACGGTTTCGAAAACAAAGACACCTGCTAAAAAAGATGCAGCCAAAGAACTCAAAGATCTCTTTGAAGATAGCTTGAAAGATATCTATTGGGCTGAAAAGGCATTGGTAAAAGCATTACCGAAAATGCATAAAAATGCCACAGATGCAAAACTGAAAAAAGCAATAAGTGACCATTTAGCAGAGACCCAGACCCACGTAAAACGCCTAGAAGATTGTTTTGCGGCACTTGGAAAAAAGGCTCAAGCTAAAAAATGCGACGCAATGCAGGGATTATTGGACGAAGGAACCAGTATTGTGGAAGAGACAAAACCTGGTCCAGTAAGAGATGCAGGAATCATCGCCGCATCACAAAAAGTTGAGCATTACGAAATTGCGACCTATGGCACGTTGGCAGCATTCGCAAAGGTTTTGAAAGAAAAGAAATGCCTAAAAAATTTGCTATCGACATTAGAAGAAGAAAAAAATTGTGACGAACTACTCTCAAGTATTGCCGACACAAATTTAAATTCCAAAGCACTTTAAAGAATAAAAAATAACTTCAGATCAACTGGAGTTATTTTTTTTGAATGAAATAGAGAATTTTGAGTACCAATGAATTTACAGTTCTTCCATTTTTCATAATTTAGCCTCATGAGAGACCTTGTTTATATATTTCTTGGTGGTGGTTTTGGAAGTGTGTTGCGTTTTATGATTTCCAGTAACACTCAAAAACTATGGAAGATCAATGACTTTCCGATGGGAACGTTTGTCGTCAATATCACTGGTTGTTTTCTAATTGGGATTTTGTCAGCCTACTTTCTGAAGGTCGACAACTCATTAAAATATCTTTTGATCACTGGTTTGTGTGGAGGCTACACCACTTTCTCCACATTTTCAGCTGAGAACTTCTCGCTTTGGCAAAATGGCAACTATCCTATTTTAATTTTATATGTTTTTCTAAGTCTGATTGTGGGATTATTGATGGTTTTCTTGGGCTTCCAATTGGTCAAGGATTAATTTTTCCCTTTGATAACGAAAGAATTAAAACTTTTTCTCAAAAATAATTTGGTCATAAAGTAAAAGCGTTTTATATTTGCACCACTGAAAACAACGATAGTATCGGAGTTTTTGGAGAGATGGCAGAGTGGTCGATTGCGATAGTCTTGAAAACTATTGACTGTAACAGGTCCGGGGGTTCGAATCCCTCTCTCTCCGCAATTTTTCATAAGGTGTTTAAAAAGAACACTTTACGAAATTTTAAATAGCAAAATAGTAAAAATTAGTCTTTTTCTTGTCCTCAACGCCTGCGAAGCATTACAGACAGAAAATGGAAAATTTAGAAGCTAAAATTCACATTCCTAAAAAAAGGGATGGCGGATATTACGTTTACATCTATGACAGTTCTAGTCATAAAATAATCCAAAAGTATTACAAAGGAATTAATGTTGATCCAGATCCGGAAGAACGGCTTTATGCTGCACAAGATCTACAGAAGGCATTAATGATTAAATTAAAGTCTGGCTGGATTCCTAATGTTGGTAAAGATCTTATCAAGCCTACAACCATCACAATTGCTTTTAATGAAGCTATTCAAAGGCTTGATGGTAAAGTTTCGAAAAACACGGATCAGTTTCAAAACCTGG
>NZ_LSHB01000027.1 GCF_001643375.1 Chryseobacterium sp. FP211-J200 | reverse complement strand
AACCGAACTCAGGTTATTTAATAAAGTCCAGAAAGTAATCAGCGGAAAAACTTGGGAAGAAAGACCACATGGAAAAATAATTTCCCATAACCATTTTCCATTAAGAGGTTTTTTGAAATGTCCCAAATGCGGAGGTCACATTACCGGTAGCGGATCGAGAGGAAAGAAAATGTGTATTATTATCACTGTAATTCTAAATGCGGTTATAGACAAAGTTCTCATTTAGTTAATCAAGCGTTTGAAAGAGATTTTAAAAAATATGAATGCGTGATGTATACCGTGAATTAATAAAAGAAATTCTTACAAGCAATTTTAAAATATTGAACAAAATCACAAATCTCAGAAAAGAGAACTCTCTACAAAGATAGATTGTCCTATCATCTATAGTACACATTAACAATATCTTACAGGGTGAAAAAAGGAAAAACCACTCCTAAAAGTGACTTTTCCCTTAGAGTGACCTCAGCGGTGCATTTCCCGAACACTTTTGTGGAAGATTTGAATAAGCTTGCTAAACTATCATCAATCAATTATTAAAATAATTTCTTAAAAATCAAGTTAAAAATTTTTATTAATAGATATAACAACGGTCACAATCACACTTTTTCCGGATTTTGCGCAATCCAATTTATTGTGGACTCATATCCGTCAAACTTAATTCTAATGAAAGACAGATAGTAAGGGGATTACATGAACCACTAATATCTGAGTCTTTATTTGATCAAGTTCAGTCTGTGATTAATACAAAACGAAAAACGACAGCTAAAAGAGATGATTTAAAAGAAATGTTTTTTCTTCGAGGCTTTTTAACTTGTCCTGTTTGTGGTCGAAAACTTACCGGGAGTTTTTCAAAAGGTAAGCAGAATAGATATCCCTATTACCATTGCCATAATCGTTGTAAAATTAGAATTGGTGCAGTTTTACTTAATAACTGTTATCAAAATAAACTTCAAGAATTAATACTAGCAGATAACGCGATGGAGTTGTTTAAGAATATTTTGGAAGATCAGAATATAAAGACTCAGAAAGCGAGTTATTTCTATGCTCAACAATTAGTGGACAGAAAGATAAAAGAGGAAAAATTAACGCTTTCTCGAGGCAGGAAATTATTTATAGCAGGAATATTAAAAATCGATGATTACAATGAATTAAAACAAGAAAGTCAAATCAACACAAAAAATCTGAAGAAAGAAGAGCGTGACATTACTATTAATTTAAGAGTAATCGATAAAATGAATCAAATGGAAAATAAGACATTTCGTGAGATTTTCCAAAAATTTGTCGAGTTTGATACTTCAGATAAAAAGCATCTTGTGAATCTTATTCCTCCTGTTGATATTGATTATAAAACTGGAGACCTTTCATTAGAACTTAAGCCAGCATTTTCAAAAATATTATCAAAAAAAAGTAATCGAAAAAACAATAGGAAAAATGAATTTCATTGATAGAAATGTTTCAGTAGAACAAGCGATTATTATTCTGGCCAAGAATGGTATTCAGGTAAATGAGAAAGAAGCTAAGGATATATTAGAATTGCTATATTTAGTAGCAAAAACCTACAATAAGTCAAAAGAGAAAAAAAGCTCTAACCTTAAGGAGATTTCGAACTCTTAATGATTGTAGATTAGAAGCCTATTGTGGCACTTTCAGACTGTTTATTTCAAACAGACTAAGCTTTTTACGTTTAAAATATCGAACACAAAACATCAGATTATAAAGATTTGAAAAATAAGCATTTATGTGTAAAAAAAGGAGACAACTAATAAATAGTTGTCTCCTTAAGTGCGCAGAGGTGCAATTTTCGAATACTTTTATCAAGGATTTGGAAATTTTATCAAGTCTTGCATCATTATAATAATTAGATAGAAATTAAATCGAAAATTAGACTCAGAGACACGCAGTGCTGGCTTATAAGTCAGTATAAATACATTAGGAAAAGACATTATTTGTTTCCTTATCCGTTACATACGAATGTATAGGTCAGCAAATGTCATAAAAATAACTTTTAAATTGGAGGAAATAGAGAAAATAATACAAAGACTATTATGGTAATCTTGAAAAATTAATTAAACTTCATTATCGATAGTCAGGTTGATCAGAAGCCAAGAGATTTATTTGGGTTATAAATCTATAAAAAATCGCCGCTAAAAGCAGGTTTTTCCCATTTTTGCTTTCAGAAGCGGATTTATTTTTTGATTCTTCAACAGAAATTTTTCTAAATTCTTTGAACAACTTACTCAATCCCCAAAATGAGTTTTCAAATTTATTAATTTCTTGAACATAACATCAGTAAATTAAAGTATGTCTTTCAATTCTACAATTTCAAATTCAGGATCAAACTTGATAAATTCACGTAACATCGCAATATGACCTGCGCCAAGAATTACCATTACTTTATCATCTTTGACTTCTGTTAACTTTTGGACTAATGCATACATATACAGATTTCTTCTGTACCATTCGGACACTAAAAAGGCTCCCGCAAAATTATCTTTTTTGCCACCTCTGCTGGCATTGCCAAAATACCATTGCATACTAAAATCATTAGATCGTTTTGTATTAAAATCCAGCAACAATTCTCTTAAAGATAAAGCTGCCATCTTTTTATTCTGAGCACTTTCATAAGCTTTCATCGTAGTTACCCCTTCTTCGACCAAACCCACCTGACCAGCAATTTTCATTTGGGTAATCAGGCTGTCATAAGGAAAACTTGTTTCTTTATAATCAACACCATATAATTTAGGATGTTTTAACTTTTTAGCACTTCTCAGCGCAATTTGTACCAGTTCATTTGCGTCTTTTTTCATCAAACTGTCCAAATTTTTACAATAAAGATCATCCAACTTATCTTGTTTTCTATAGTCCCACTCAACAAAAATCTTGGCAGGAGCGAACTTAGCGATGCTGTTGCTGATACTTTCCAATTCTTGTTGGCTTTTGTCAGACATCACATTAAATGTATTTACTTTAGCAACGTCAAGTCCTGGATTTCTAAAATGAAAAGTTCCGATAACTAAAATCTGTTTCTTTTTTGTTTGTGAAAATACAGGATTTAAACAGGCACAAAGCAGCATCAATAATAAGGTTCTCATAAATAATAAAATTTCGGCTAAGATAGACTGGCCTCAATTAACGGAAAATAAAATTTGACCAACGCTGTTATTTGATATATGAACAGTATAGATCAGCCATACAGAGTTTTCGTATATGATAATTGCTGCTTTTACCTTTTAAAACTACCAATTCATATAATTTTTGCAATACTTCTATTTTGGAATTGTATTTTTACTTCTGCTTATGAAAACAATGCCTCCGTTTTATTATCATCTTTTTCTTTTTGCGGGTCTGATTTTTGTTTTTGTACTATGGAATACCGGAATCAGACAAACCAGCCTCACTGTCAACTTTTCCTCACCCATCATTTGGTTCTCCACAAGCTATATAGTCAGTATATTTCTGACTTACTGCTTTGGCTTTTATGTATTTTCCAATTTACTGTATAGAAGAAAATATTTGCTTTATATGGTATCAATACCGGTAAGTCTCTTGTTCTTTGTTTGTAGCCGGTATTTGCTTGAAGAAGTTATCATTTACAATATCAGCGGAATACATAATTATTCTGCTAAATTACTGAACATCCGATACTATGTTACAGACAATTTTTTATTTGGATTACCGGCTGTAATTTTAAGCACACTTTATTTTTTGTTATGGCAGTTTCTGGCCTATCAGCGTCATTACCAACAGTTACAACTGGAAAATCAAAAAGCACAGTTTGATATGCTTAGATCACAAGTCAGTCCTCATTTTCTTTTTAACACATTGAATTCTTTTTATAGTGATTGGATAGAAAAGGATCAAAAAACAGCAGCAGACCTGCTTACACTGACCAATTTACTTAGATATGTGATCACCGAAAATGATAAAGAATATGTTATGCTTTCTGATGAGCTGGATTTTTTGAAGAACTACGTAAAGCTGCAGAAGAAAAGATTTGAAGATCAGCTTTTCATTGATTTTTTAGTTACCGGAAACTGTAGTGACCACACCATTCTTCCCTCTACACTCATTCAATTGACAGAAAATTTATTTAAATATGGGAAGCTTAATGACCCTACCAACAGGGCTATGATAAATATTACAATAAATGATGACTCTTTAACAATGGTTACCTCTAATTTGATAGTAAATGGTGAAAACTATTATTCAACAGGGACAGGATTTAAGAATCTTAAAAAACGGCTTGACTATGCCTATAAAGAGAATTTCACTTTCGATCACGATGTTAAAAATGATATATTTACAACTGTTTTAAAAATCACTCTAGATAATAAGCCATGGCCTTAAAATGCATTATCGTTGATGACGAACCACCTGCTATCCGTATTTTAGAAGGCTATATTGCAAAGACAGATACATTGGAAAGAACTGCTGTTTTCACAGACTCACTCAAGGCACTTGAATTTCTAAACAGCAATATTGTAGATGTTGTTTTTCTGGATATTCAGATGCCACAACTTACAGGGATACAGCTCTCAAGAATTATTTCCAAGAATATCAATATTATCTTTACTACTGCCTATCCTAATTTTGCACTTGAAGGATTTGAACTGAACGCAAAAGATTATTTACTAAAGCCAATTGCTTTTGAAAGATTTTGCCAGGCAATTTCAAAATTGGCACCACCTCCAATATCTGAAGAGAAAAAGGATCACTTGGATTTCCTATTCATTAAAACACAAGGGAAAAATAAGTATGTCAAGGTCAATGTGGATGACATCCTGTATATCACATCTTTGCAGAACTACATATGTCTGCACACTCATCATAAAAAAATAATCACCTACACCTCACTTAAAAACATTCTGTCTGCATTACCAGAAGATTTTTTGCAGATACATAAATCTCATATTGTATCTCTAAAACAGATCAGCAATATCGATAATTTATCAGTAATGATAGGCGACAAGGAACTTCCAATAGGTAACACTTATAAGGATTCTTTTTTTGAAAAAATCCGTAAAAATGCAAATTCAATTTACAATGCAGAATAAATATACATATTGATTGAAAAGAAATTCGATGTTGTTTTCCTTTGCTCATAGTTGGGGCTAAAACTGATCACAGGATATAGAGTTTTATCCATTGTGGGAAATGAAATAATACACTTTAACCTTTGGAAAATTCATACAATAACAAGACCTTATTCACAATTCACATTGCATCAAATACATCCTCTTCCATTTAGTTACGGTATTTCTACTCACATGGAAATGGTTTGCGAGCTGGGTATTATTTAATTTGTAACCTGAGTTCGATTTATAAATTACTGTAAAAACATCAATAGAGGCGGGCTTTAGCCCGTCTAATGATGAAGATTTCAAATTGGTTTTAGCCAAAACTTACTTTAAATTTTGGCTAAAGCCAATTATTTGATTCATTTTATCATCGGGCTAAAGCCCGACGCAATTGATTAAATCACATTTAACTTATAATCAATTAGTTATTAAAGTAATAACAATCGAACTCAGGTTTGTATTTTTTTTGATAATCCAGAATTTGTAAGATATCAGATCTGCTAGAAGAACTATGTCCCTGGTTAAAATCATTGATCTGCTTATCAGCTAAGCCGAAGATCTTTTTTATTGAGCTCGATGATATCCAATACCGATAAGTTCTCTTTATCCAATAATGGATATACAGAACTATAACCAACAGATCAAACACATCGCAAAACTTGCCAGCCTCAACAATCTCATCAAAGCCAGCATGCGGATCGGTTATCGTACCAAAGATGTAGATGCAGAAAAATGGGAAATACTTTCCAGCCATATAGGAAGACGTAGTTTTGCTTCTAATTTCTATGGAAAGATCCCGACACCGCTTTTGATGGAGGCTACCGGACACAGCACGGAACAAATATTTTTGAGGTACATTAATCCTATAGATAATGATCGTATCCTATCTTTGAGTAATTATTTTGACAAGATGTATGAGGAAAGACTAGTTAGCTAACTATTTTAAGAGAGAATTGGCTATCCACTACTTGGACGAAATCGAAAAAACAGCCACAAAACCTTGGAACATCATGGAAATGTGTGGAGGGCAAACCCATTCTCTTGTAAAAAATGGACTTCTGGGATTACTCCCAAAAAATGTGAGAATGATACACGGTCCCGGTTGCCCTGTATGTGTAACACCTATTTCACTGATAGACAAAGCCGTATCTCTAATGGAAAAAGGTATCATCATGTGTTCTTTTGGCGATATGGTACGCGTGCCAGGAAGTACAAAATCTCTTTTAGATGCTAAAGCAGAAGGTGGCGACCTTAGAATATTATACTCTCCTCTGGAAGCTGTAAAAATAGCTGAACAAAATCCAGATAAAGAAGTTGTCTTTTTTGCTGTTGGTTTTGAAACTACCGCTCCTAGTAATGCTCTGAGTGTTGTTCATGCTCAAAAATTAGGTCTCAAAAATTTCTCATTACTGGTATCTCACGTTCTGGCAATCCCTGCAATGGAATCTATTTTAGATGATGAGCTTTGCAACATACAAGCTTTTCTTGGGCCAGGACACGTCTGTACAATAATGGGATTAATAGATTATCGCCCACTTGCTGAACAATATCAAATTCCGATTGTCATTGCAGGATTTGAACCAGTAGACCTTTTACGTGCAATATATCACACTGTTTCTCAACTGGAAAAAGGAGAATACAAAGTAGAAAACTGCTACGAAAGATTGGTTAAAGAAGAAGGAAATACCAGGGCAAAAGAAGTCGTAAATCACATTTTTGAGATTGGTGACCAAGAATGGAGAGGTATGGGCATAATCCCAAATAGTGGAATGGTAATGAAAGAACAATTCTGGATGTTTGATGCTTCCAGAAAATTTGATATTGAAACCTCACAACCCAAACTGCAAAGTAATTGCATCGTAGGCGAGATTCTCCGAGGTCTGAAAAAACCTTTTGAATGTCCCGAATTTGCCAAAGGCTGTAACCCAACCCATCCCCATGGTGCTCCAATGGTCTCATCGGAAGGTGCTTGTGCTGCTTATTACCATTATTCAAGATAAATAAAAAGGAAAAATGATAAAATTACTACTTACAATATATGCAGGTCTGGAACATGCTTTTGAGCCAGATCATTTGGTTGCCGTGAACACATTGGTGTCTGAACGAGACAACTTAAAACAATCATTAAAAGATGGAATCTACTGGGGAATTGGTCATACAACCACCATATTTTTCGTTGGTATCATAATGATTATATTCAAGATGAATATTGGTGAAGATGTCTTTCGGAATTTTGAAGCTTTTGTAGGATTGATGTTAATTACCTTGGGAGTCTTCCGAATATTGAAAATGTTCTATCCTAATATCAGATTGACTTCCCAGCATTCCCACACTTTGCATCGCGCCGCATTTGGAGTAGGCTCCATTCATGGATTAGCAGGAAGTGGCGCTTTGGTGATTATGGTAATTACTCAAATAAAATCTCCTGTTGATAGCTTTATTTACCTTATTATTTTTGGACTAGGATCAATTATCGGAATGTTTCTCGCATCATATTTGTTTAGTATTCCCTATACAAAAAACTTATTAAAATCAAAAAAAGCTCTGCGGATACTAATTATATCATCCTCATTATTATGTATTTTTTACGGTATAAATGTAATAGCAAATTTTTTAAAAAATCACGCATAATTTAAGTCGGTCATATAAAAACAATTTGACACCATTAATTTTTAATTTTTTTCTTTCTCTCTTTTGCTCCTAACACACATTTGCGAACTTTATCATTCATAGCTTCAAATGCATCAGTAACCGGTTTGTCAGTTTCATAATAGTTGAAAATTAATGGATCCAAAAAATTCATTCACTAAATTGAGACCACTAGTAGCAACGCGAAAATAATAACTATATAAATAAGTCTCCCAATCTTTTGGTTGATTTCTAAATTCAGTATTTGCATCCAAATACTCTATAAGTTTTTGTTTTGTTTTAATATGTTCTTAGGACATAATTTATAATAGAATTTTAATTTATTGTCAAATTGTAGGTAGATGCCATAAATATAAAGTGTAGTTTTATTTTTAACACCTTCTAAAGTTAATTAATACAAATCAGGTAATGATCTTCCGCATCTGTGATGGCCTCATCCCCATATATTCATAAAAAACATTGCTGAAAGCCGCAAGAGATTCATAACCCGTTGCATTGGCAATCTCCTCGATAGAACTATCTTTCTGCTTCTGTAAAAGGCTAATCGACTGAATAATGCGATAAGTCTTGAGATACTGAATAAAAGAAATATGAAGCTCTTTTTTGAATAATCTGCAAAAGCTCCTCTCACTCATATAGAACTGCTCAGTCATTTCACTCAAGGTCAGTGGCGTATGGAAGTTCTGATGGATATACTGCAAAACCTGCTCTATCTTGGGATGTTCGGAGGTAGGGAGCTGTAGCTTGATTTGCTGCTCCGCCATCAAAGAAAGAACATCATACAAAGAAAAAAGTGTAGCAGCGTAAGGCTCCTGATAATCCACAAACTGATGAGACCAGCGTTGAGAAAAATTGATAAGTTCGATAATCAGCCGATTGGCAGGATAGATTCCCAAATCCTTGTAAAAGGCTTTCCCTGAACTTTTGAAATAAAAAGAATGCAACTGAGTCGCGTGATGTGACACATCCAGCTTATGAGGCACCCCAGCAGGAATCCATAAAAAATGCATTGCAGGAACCACAAGATATTCATTTTCAATGGTAACATAAGCTACACCACCTTCTACAAAACTCAGTTGGTCACGCTTGTGGGTATGCATATCATAATGCCGCTCAAAACGCTCGTGCACCAGATAGACATCTTTGGGTGAGTCATCTATCTCTTGAAGGATATCCAATAATTTCATACTCAAAGGTAAATAAAAATGGCCGGAATCAACAAAAATTAGTCTATTTTATATAAAATTACATCACATAAAAGCCTTTAGTTTTGCACTTTAAAATTAAACGCAAAATGTTTTGTAAAAAAAACGGGATTATACTAGCCCTATTTACCTGTTTGTGTCAGCCTTTCCTGAAAGCCCAAGAACAACAACTAACGCTTCCTCAGCTCTTTAGCAAAGTGGAAACCCACAGCAAGGAAATTGCTTTGGAACAACTGAAACTACAATTGGCTGAAACCAAAATTAAACAAGCTCAATCTAACCAACTTCCAACCTTAAGTATCACAGGTTCTATAAGACACGCCACCAATATGCCTGTCTATGTGAATGGTATTCTTCACAAACCTGCTCAGCACGACATCATCCACACCCTTTACAACACAGAGACCAATCTGTATATGAATCTCTTTGATGGTTTCAAACTAAAAAATGAAATCAAACTGGCTAAGATTCTTTCTGATATCTCGGTAACTAATAAAGAAAAACTCATCAGCCTTACCAAGCTGAAAGCCACCAATCTTTTTATAGACCTGCATTTGCAATACCAATGGAAAACCACAATGCAAAACGATATTGCAGAAAAAGAGCATCAATTACTTGAAATCAAAAACATCTACAAAGCCGGAATCATCCTGGAAAGTGATGTTCTGCGCACCGAGCTGGAACTTAGTAAAAGGAAAATGACGCTCACAGAGATTGAGAACAGCATCATCGTTTTACAACAACAGATCAATGTCTTAACCGGTGAAGATGACAAAACCATCATTGAACCAGAAATAGCGTCTATTGAAGAAGAAACAACAGCTTTATCAGTAGATGACTACATCGAAATAGCTCTGGAAAAAGGCTACGATGCAGAATTATCTGAACAACACACCCAAGTGGCGGAAACCAAATTAAAACTAGACAAAGGCAATTACTATCCTAAAATAGGGCTGATAGGTTCTTTCCAATTTGCCAATCCGCAAGTGTTCCTTTATAACTACAACCCCAATTGGTACAGTTTGGGGCTCGTAGGTCTGCAAGCGTCTTATGACATCAGCAGCATCTACCACAACAAGCATCAAGTGCAGGAAGCTAAAATAGAATTGAGTTCTGCCCAACTGCATCATCAATTCACCAATGATAACATCCGAACCCGAATCTACAAAGCTTATTACGAATATGATGAATCTCTGAAACACGAAAAAGTCTTTGAACAAAACCTGCAATATGCCAATGAAAATGCGAGGATTTTGAAAAATGCTTATTTCAATCAGACTGCTCTCATCACAGACCTTTTGGATGCCAATCTATTGCAGGTACAAGCTCAATTTGAACTGGAACAATCCAAAATGAATATCCTGAAAAGCTACTACTCTCTAAAATACGAAACCGGAACCCTATAAAATGAAAGTATCTCATCGTAAAACCCTAGTCAAATTCACCTCTGCTGTGGCGTGGATTTTTGTGCTTTTTGTTATGATAAAAGCCGCCATCTCCATATATCATTTCTTGCATAATGAAACTACCAATGATGCTCAGGTGGTGGAATACATCAACCCTGTGATTGCAAGAGTGAGTGGTTATGTAAGAGAAGTGCGATTCAATGATTATGACAACGTGAAAGCAGGCGACACATTATTCATCATCGACAATCAAGAATATAAACTAGATGCCAACCAAGTAGGCGCAGAACTCCAGAAACAAAATGCCAACACCCAAGTCCTGAACCAACAAAGACAAACGCTGGAAGCTGAAGCAAAAGAAGCCTACCAAGCTATAGAAGCCGCCAAAATAAAAGTATGGAAAGAAAATTTGGAATATGAGAGATACAAGCAACTGTACAAAGAAAAATCTGCCACCGCACAAAAACTGGAGCAGATAGAAGCTAGTCTTAACATCTATAAAAGTGACCTGTCTCAGGCAGAACAACACTACAGAGTCGCAAAAGAAAAAGCGGAAGACCTGAATCAGGAAAAAGCCATCATAGGTGCCGAAAAATCACGGTTGAATGAGGTTAAACAACGTAAAAATCTAGATGTAAGCTATACTGTCATTACTGCTCCGTACAACGGACGACTCGGGAAACGTAAAATTGAAAAAGGACAAATGATTGACGATGAAGAACATCTCTGCTACATTGTGAATGATGAAAACCCTAAATGGATTATGGCTAATTTTAAAGAAACTCAGATTTCACATTTTGGAATTGGTGACCAAGTTTCTATCACGATAGACGCTTACCCTGATAAAAAATTCGAAGGAAAGATATTGGCATTCTCTCCCGCAACAGGTTCTAGTTTTTCTCTGCTTCCTCCGGATAATGCTACTGGGAACTTTGTGAAGATAGTTCAGCGTATTCCTGTTAAGATAGAAATCATTAACCTCAACAAAGAATGGCGTTCCAAAATACTTTCCGGGATGAATGTTACTGTCACAATTCCTCATCATTAATCCAACATAAAAAATGACATTATTCAAAGAATGGGTTCCGAACTGGCTGGCAAAAACGATTCTTTTCACATTGCTATTGCCCAATATGATTATGTTTTTTCTGCCAATGGCGAATGAAGACGTAGCTGCAGGCTATTACGGCATAGAACCGAATGACATTCAGTTTACGATTTCTCTTTACTATGCAGGGTTTGCATCATTCTACTGTTTGGAAAGGAGATTTTATAATTACTTTACTTCTAAGCAATACTTTATACAGTTTCAGTTGTTCCAACTATTGTGTTGTTATCTGCTGTTCTCCTCTCAGATTCTGCTGATTGTTTTTATTGTAAGGTTTGTTCAAGGAATGCTTTTTGCCAGTGCCGTGAATCTCTATATGTCGATGGCTATCAGATTTATGAAATCTTACAGAGCAAAGGAAGTCACATACAGTTTGTTTTTCGGAATGTTGCTTTGTACAACATCTTTTAACAACCTGATTACAGCAGACCTCATCGACCAATATAATTTTGACATTGTCTATAAACTATCGATGGTGATGTTTGCCGTAAGCGTGATTATTGTTTTGGTTTGTATCTCTTCTGCCAAAGTATTTCATCGGCACACGCTGATTCAGTTGGATATGAGCAGTTTTATTTTGCTGGCTGTTATTTTAATTGGATTGGGTTATTTGAGTGTCTATGGACAACAATATTATTGGTTTGATAGTGTTAAGATTATTCAGGTTTCGATAATGGTTGGTTTGGCGACATTATTATTTGCAATTCGTCAGCTAACCTTGAAAAGACCTTACATTGATTTTTCTATCTTTAAACAAAAACAATATCTGTGGGGCGCAATGCTCTTGTTCTTTATGTACATTGAGCGATTCTCGTTTACCTATGTCGGGAGTTTTTACAAAAGTGTCCTTCATATGGACCCGAGGCATATCTCGTATATGTTTGTGTTTAATCTAATCGGGATAATTGCTGGTGTAGCTTTGGCAGCTTGGCATCAAATTAAACAATCGAATGTCATCTGGCTCTGGATGTGCGGTTTTGTCTCATTGATGATTTATCACATTTGTATGACACAGATGCTTGCTAATGCAGGTAATGAAAGCTACTACTGTATTCCGCTGTTTGCACACGGATTAGGTGTTGGACTTATAATGGTTCCTACGATTTTGTTTATCATCAGTATTGTTCCTTACTATTTGGCACCTTCTGCAGCTGCATTTGGATTGATTATAAGATTTTTAGGATACACAACCAGTACTTTTTTGACTAAATACTTCAGCGTCTATCATTACAATCTGCATTACAACAGATTCCTAGATTACATCAATTATAACAATCAATATTATCTGGATAAAATCAATCAGATTAAGACTTATCTCGGAAATAATGGTTTGGAGGAGAAAACCGTTCCGCTTGTGACACAGAAAGTGTTTAAGACACAACTCGATAATCAAATTTTACTAAGGTCTATTATGGATTATTATTCTCTGATGATTTGGTTTTCTATGGCGATTCTGTTTTTGCTTGTCTGTTATTATATCCGAGAGAAAAAAGTGTATGTGCATTTCCGGCCATTATTACCAATTTAAAGGCAACTATATACTTTAATGTACCAAGAGAATCTCAGTAATTTATGAGGTATCATTTACAAAAAATATTTTTTTTTTAATGTTTCACATCTAGATTTACTAAAACATTAAAAAGATTAATCTGGATTATTCTAGAATCAAAAACAAAAAAAATGGCTCAATTTAGATTAAATTGGAGCCATTTGGGGTATTTGTGACCGCAGAGGTGCAATTTTCGAACACTTTTGTAGAAGATTTGGATAAACTTGCAAAACTCTCATCATTTATTATCCCATAAAACATTATCTACTATATATAATTCCATTTCGGGTTACTTCATATCAGATTGAAATATAGAGATTAATTAGATGAAAGTTGAAGTTCATTATAAGACTTGCTGGCAAATACATTAATTAGCAATTTTATAAATTTTTATAATGCATTTGAAGCAATAAGATATGAATCAATCTTGATTTAAAATAAAATCTTTGATGGTAATTTTAGCGAACGTATGTGCTAGTGCTAAAATTTCAGAAGCCTCTTCCTCTGAAACATTTAAACCTGAATTTTTGAGTATTCTTATTGCTACATCTAATTTAATTTCTTGAAAATTCATCATCGACCCTGGCTCAAATTTATATGAACTATCAATAATGGAATTTTTCTTTTTTTTACTTGTAGGCACTATAGAAAAGATCAATTAGAAGGAGAATTATCTATTTTTTGTCACCTAAAATAAGATACTGACTTAAAAATAATAGATAAAAGTTCCGATTTAATACTCAGTAAAAATCGGCAATAATTGTGTAAAAAAGAGTTGTATAGATAGCTGGAAGTCTAATTAAAGTTAGTCTGGAATAAAAAGATTCCAAGCTAGATGACTTTGGGATAAAAAAGATTATTTTCGATGAACTATACAAAATTTAAAGTTTTAGGTTCTTTAAAAATTCTAAAATAGAAGAAAAAAAAACTGACAAAGAAATAACGTACTAACCCTTGATACATATAAATTTTGTAAACAGAAGGTATTTCAAAAAATTCATCCAAGCTTTTTAGAGAGTTTGCAACATTTTATAATACATTATTATTTTCAATCTTAATTTGCTTACTATTAATAGAAAAACCTTTAAATACTTTTATTTAAAGGTTTTTCTATTAAAATCATACCAGAACATTTAGAAAGCGGAAAAAAAATTATTGATATCAATTCAGTATAATTAGAATTCATGTAAACTACAATATGCAACGATATGAAAATATTAAAGAAAATGCTAACCACAAGAAGTTCAAAGTCAATCAATGTAATTAGAATTGAGTAAAAGATAAATAGAAAATCTTTAAAAAGTATTAGGCATTATGTTCGGATGGGACTTGTTATTTTTTCAAAAAAGCACTTTCTATAAGCGTTATATTGTTCTCTTATTTAGCAGGTCACCGAAAAAAGGTCACTTTTCTAAACAATTTAGAGCGTCGTTTTTACTGGTGCAAATATATTTTTTATTTTCACAAAGAAACAAGCCCACTTTTCATCATTAACATGTCTAAAATACAGACTTTCAAAGACTTTAGAAAAATTTTTATTAAAATTATCTTTGAAGGTTTTTAATTTCATATCTCTAAAGTCACAATCATACTATTATCAATCAACTTATTATCTTCATATATTGATTTAACCAACTTTTTTTGAAAAAACAGTTTTTCTTCAAAGGTTTGAATTTCTACTATAGCCTTATCAGAAGCAATAACAAACCACCCTTCTCCAATTTCCCCATCTTTCCTAGGAGTCATATTCATATTACCACTTGCCCAATAAATAGACTCAACCATCAATTCTCCTGATTCATTTCTCCATGCAAATAATTTTGTAGGCTCTGGAATCCAATCAAGGTGTCTTGCTAGAACAGGATTTATTGCTATCCATCTTGATTTTATATCAAACTGACTAAATCTATGGTCTCTATGAACAATTATAAAATGACCGCCTCCATTTAAATTGTGGTAATTATCACTAAGCTCATGAAAAACTGAACCAAAGATATAAGGTTCAGAATCGTCTATACTATCTGAGACCGTAACTTGTGATGAAAACTCTTCAGATGGACTTCCCCAATCTAAATTTTTAATAACATTATATTCTCCTATAATTTTAAAACCATTATCATAATTAATAAGAGAATTTTCCTGCAATCTTACATTATCATCAATTTTATCAATCCAATCTTTTCTTACAAACTTCTCTTTTTCTATTTTTGGAATGAAGCTTGGCTTTTTTATTGTGTGAAAAAATGGAACACTTTTATCTTTAGAGATTAGCACATCTCTAAGTTCCTCATTGTAACATGTTTGAGAGTCAATCAATTCAGTGGCTAATTGCATAATTGCCCTTAATGCCGTGATAACTCGGGGTCTATGAAATGAATATTTTAAGTTAATTTCTTCTAGGTGACCTCTTATTTCTTTTTCAAACTCAACAGTCCATTCATTCTCATTGCCTAACTCTTTCATCAAAGATTGTGTCCTTATCAGTAAAATAGACTTATCTACTTCTGAAATTATTGATATATAGTTAATTATATTACCAAATGGACTTATTAAATCATTAGGATTATTAACATCTAATATGGGAATATATGAATCATTTTTTCTTCCCAATTTTAGCGATTTTATTTCTGGAATTTCTAAGGAGTAAATAGCAGGTAGTGCATTAAATTTACTCTGCGGAATATCTTTTCCAAAAAATTCAAGGATTTCAATAGCATCATTCCTAATCTCAAAATCTTTAGATATTGCATATTCTTCGAGTATTGGAACAAACTCAACCGTCTTTTCTGGGCTGAGATGAAATAAAAAAACTACAATTTCAATAATAGAGTAATCATTAAGCTTTCTCTCTATAAGATAATTGCTTGCATACCTATTATTAGCGTCAATACACTTTGCAAATAGTATTATTGCTTTTTCTCTTACTATGTTAACAGGGGATTTTAAAAGCTCAACCAAATAGTCAATATATACCTTTTCAGACGGGGTATCTAGTGATTCTAGTAAAGGTAAATCTGCTAAAGGCTTACTATTAGACATTAGTCTTTGGAGATATTCAAAAACTTCATTCCAGATTTCTACTTCTGGAAAGCTTTCTGTTAATAATCCCATTATGTCTCTTAAATCATAAAAATATGAACTAGGATAGCCTGTCTCAATTACATTGTATGAGAAAACTTCAAAAGCCTTTTTTGTCGCTTTTGAGGAATCAACTTTTTTTAGAGCATTAAATGCTTCTATTCTTGAGCCTCCATCGTAATGTTTTACCCATCCCGATTCGCTCGACAATTCAATACTTTTCTCAGCCAAATCTTTTGCTAAATCAGAATCTCCTTTATTCAAAGCTATTCCACTCATTTTCGAATAAAATATTGATTCTCTTTTTGTGATTTTTGCAAAGCTGTTAATATCTTTGATATTATCAAGAGATATTATAGGTTCTAATTTATCTATGACTTTTGACCAGTTAAAATATGAGTTACCCTTATCCTCATTTTGTAACATTTCTTTAAAATCATCATAACTCTTTATTTGTTCAAGAACTTGATTTTCAGATAATCTTTTATAATCTGGTTTTAGAACTAATTCATTTGAGGATGAATCATTATTTTTATAATCTTTTGGAAGAATAAAGTCTGGAAAATAATCTATCGTATTTAAATCTTGGGTTACAAAAAAATTGTCTACCTCTTTTAAAAGATATACCCTGTCTGCCTCAAATGAATTTATATTTATACTGTTTAAAATATATGGAAGCTGGTTTTTGAAAAAATTTTCACCACATATTTCATATCCCTTTTTAAGAATTTCTTTAAGTACTTTTATACTAGTAGACTCTGATAAGAGTAAATACAAATCACAGTATAGGTTAATAGCATTATTATAGTTTTGTTCCGTATTTATCTGTTTAGTAAAATACTTTATAAAAAGGGCCAAAGCCTCATTAAAGTCTATAAGCCCATTTTTTATTTGCCAATTAGACTGTTGCACTCCATCATTTAAATTGTTTTCAAAACCTACCTCTAGTAAATCTTCTGAAGCATCCCAATATGCTCTTCCCTCTGTAGTCTCTTTAATATGATTAAGGTGTGATAAGAACCATACAATTCTGTCAGAAGCACCCGTGGGATTTACTTTATTTATTTCTCGCAACCACCTTATCCATGTATTAAACTGATAGTCTTTACGATAGCCTATTCCTATTGACTCTTGTATTGCTTGTTTTAACCATTTTTCACTTTCATTAATCTCATTAATTTGAAAGTAAATGTTTGCCTGATCAATACATTCTCTTACACGCCCATCAATATCATGATTATCCAACATGAAACTTTCAATTATTTGCAATCGTTCTACACAAATATCTTTTGAATAGTCTTCTTCAATAAGAGATGTAACTATATGTCGTTGAGTTTTACTATTCCAGTATTTTTTATTGCTATCAAATTCTAAAGAAAGCAGATGAGCTATTTTATTTATATTTTCTTTTCCGGTCAATGATACAGCGTAAATTAGGAGATTAAAATATTCCTCCTTGCACTGTTGTATTTTATACCAATAACTATTGCGCGGAGAAATTTCTTTATAATAAAATTTGACAACCGGAATCATCCTTTGAGTAATTTCTCCCGAGAAACTTCCCATTATTCCCTCACTTAGTACCTGAGAAATTAAACATAACATTCTTTCAAACTCAACTAATACTTCTTCATCACTTCCAGAAGCAGCAGAAGGGATAGCAGCAGTAATAGGTAGTCCTTTATTGCAAAGATTAAGTAATTTATTAAACTTTATTAATGGAATAAATGGATCCAAAGAATCACTATATCCCAAATCTATTTCTTTTGTTGCGGCTTTTGAAGGGTGTTTAATATTCTCAATCCACTCCCAAACTTCAGTGGTATCCTGAGTGACTTTGAAAATTAAATCGGCAATAAATATTCTTCCAATTGGTGACGTATTCTCTATTGTAAAATATCCTTTTAAAGAAGATATAAATTCAATTGCTCGATTATTATCATTTGTATCTATACATTCTTCAATTGCATTTTGGAAAAGATGAAATATTGCATTTTTACCTTTTTTTGTCTTAGTATTGATGTTATATAAAATTTTGGCGAAATCATCCCATTTATTCTGCTGAATAATACTATAACCCAGACTTTCTAATATTTGAATACGTAAATCTGATTCTTTTTCTTCAAATCTATTATTCTCAGAGTCATTAGAAAATTTAATACTATTAATAACTAATAAAATGTTGTCTATCAATTCAAAATATGCAGCAGTCGCTGCCCATTCTTTCAAGGAATCTTTTGTCTCCCTGTAATTATGTGAATTCTCAATTAATATCTTCTGATTAGTAATGATTTCAGGATAAGCTAAATTGTAAAATAACTCAGCTTCTGATTTGTATCCAGAATTAAAAAAAATCCTAGAGGCTTTTAAGGCATAAGATTCTGAACAATGCAGTACATTTCCTGATCTTAAGTATCCTACAGCTTCACTAAATTTATTTATTTGTAAAAGTTCTTCTGTAAGAGATGCAGGATTAATATTAAATAACCTTCTTTCAATCTCAGCGGAACAAAACAAATATTTTAGAAGAAAAATTAAACTATTTTGCTTTCTACTAATTTCAATACCTAAATTTATATCTTTTTTAATTTCGTCCGCAGGTCTAAAATTTAATAGCTGATTAGTGAAATTTTCTGGAGTTGCTACAGTTAAAAATGTGTCAAAATCTTCAGATTCGAACAAATGATAGTTCTGATTCCATCTTTGCTCGATAGTAGATTTCTCATAATATTCCGCTAACTGTTTGTGATAGTTACGATGCAAAATGAAATCAAAATCGTTATTTAAATAATTTATGGCTGTTTGGGTTAACAAAAATTGCTTGAATGAATTATGAAAAAAAGACAATGCTTTATTCTCTTCATTAAATAAAATTTTTGCTTTCTCATTAAATGATTTGTGTGTTGCCCTTTCAAAAGACCATTCTTGTAAAAAATCGATATTTATTAAGCCTTTTATTCTAGCAATCAAGCCTAAAAAACTAACTAAGTTTTCGTCTTGATTAATCGGTTCCCAAATCTTTTTATAATAGTTATCTATGTCTCCTTCAATTGTTGGAAGGGAGTCAATCGCTTCCTCTAAGCTCTCTATTCCTGATAATTTTTCCACCAAATATGATAAATATAAGGGATGCCCTTGCGACTTTTCATATATTTTTGATTTTATACCAAGAGTTACTTCGGCAATGAAATCTACGTTATCTATATAATTATAAACGTCTTCTTTTCTTAAAGAATCAATTTTTATAGTTCTTTCGGAATTCTGGTGTTCACTTTTAACTTCTTGTGGAATGTCGCTTAAATCGTAAGACTGACTACCTAAAATAATAATAACACCACTTGGTAATGTTGCAGGTAATGGAAGTTCTCTAAGAAAACTGGTTGAAGCTGATTTATATTCTCTCGGAACATGGTCTAACCCGTCAATAATGATTATAGTTTTTTGTTGAGACTCATTATATTCTTCACCTATGTATTTTATTTGTTCGTAAAATACATCTTTTAAAAAAACAAGATCCTTATAAGGTAAAATATCTCTTTTATATATACCTTCTTCTTTAATTTGGAAAACTAAATCAAAAAATAAATGAATTGCATTCCCTCTTTCATGATAATTTAAATGTGATGATGGATTTGCAAAGTCAAAAGCATAATATTTAATAATTCTTTCAGTGGATGCTTTAGACCATTGGTTCAGCAAGGTAGATTTACCTGAGCCCGGTCCTCCCGAAAGAAAAATATAGCCTGATTCTAGATGATTAACCTTAGAACTTAATAAGTCTAAACTACTTGTTATAGGCTGATACTTCTTCCTATCAATTACTATATCGTGATTGAATGTTGTTTTAAAGCGGTTTTCCCAGCCTAGTTCTTGGATTATCTGAAGTCGTGAGAATTCTACGAGTCGCATTGGACTTGCTACTTTTTCTATAATAAATCTGCTCAAGTCTTGTAGATCATTATCCTCTCTTAAGTACTTCGAGTTTGTAACACTAAATTCTCTTTGTTTGTAGGCATGGTGAAAATCAAAACATTCAACAAATTCGTTAAATTCTTCCTCTTCTACATTAAGTGTTTTTTTTAAATCTTCAATGACAGGATTCCACTTATCATTAATTGCATTTTTATTACGTAGCTTTTTCCAAACCTCATTTATAAAATCATGAAAGCTTCCTATTTTATCGTTTCCGATTTTTATAGTGTCATTCGTTGATAATTTTTTATTTGTAATCAAATGTGGGATAACCTTTTTACTTACATTAATTCTTTTCAAATTTTGCCAACTTGATAGAATTACCGGTAGAAGGCTAATAAAATTAGTGTATGATATATTTGCCTCCGAAATTGTCCATTTAACTTGATATGCATGAACTTCCGAAGATGTAGAATATTGGATGTCATCGAGCTTTTCTGCTTCCGGATCTGCAACTTTTATCCAAGAAAGACTTTTATTTATTAAATTAAGATAAACAAACCACGCAAATTCGTCAAATTGAGGTAAATATCCTCCTATAGCAGCTCTTTCTCCTTTTGCGGAAATCATTTCATTATCCATTGATATCAGTTTTATTACAAAAATAATTATTTAAACTGAGGATCAAATCACCATTTTATAATAAATCTAATCATAATTGTAAATTTTTGAATGCTTATCTCAAAAATATGTGAAGTCAGAGTTGGCGGGGGCAGTAAAGATAAAATAAGTTGGAAATTTACTAAAAGCAAATTTCCATTATATCATACTTCTAAATTACCTTCTTCTTTCGAAGTAGCTTCCCTGCTCTCGATTTCCATCCATTTTCTGAAACATGTGCACAGAGTCATTAATTTTTCCCAAAAAATTATTTTTATCTTCCTCAAAAAGATACTGATTTTCTTCTTTTCTTTCT
This sequence comes from Chryseobacterium sp. FP211-J200, assembly GCF_001643375.1. Taxonomy (GTDB): domain Bacteria; phylum Bacteroidota; class Bacteroidia; order Flavobacteriales; family Weeksellaceae; genus Epilithonimonas; species Epilithonimonas ginsengisoli. The sequence continues at coordinate 27,475 of NZ_LSHB01000027.1, read as the reverse complement.
GTTATGTAATCCCTATTTTCATTAGCTTTAATCTGTTCTGCCTTCTCTATTTTATATTGTATTATTAAATCGACTTTGATTTCAGGAAGTTCTTCCAATTTTTTATCAAGTTCTGCAATCTTTGCTTCAGTGGTTTTGGTTTGATATTCAATTTGAGTACCATCTATTCCTTTCTGAGCTAAATTTTCAATTACTTCTTGTACTTGAGCCTTATGTAGGTCGATTGTTTTTTGATAAGATGGCAATTGGGTTGCCCAATATTCAGAATTTCCATCTCCATTTTTTGAATAGCCTTCAATTCTATTATATGAATGCTCAGCTTTGGTTACTAATTCTTGAACTTTCAAAACATCTTCGTATTTTCTCAAGACAAAAGCACTATCTGCGAGATGCTTATTTTTCTCACTTTCAATCCTTTTTTTCATCAATTCAATTTCAATGTTGGCTCTGGTTTCGGGATTGGTAATGATGGATGTTTTAAGCTCTTGTGTACTTATGTCCGAAATATCCAAAACATCGGCTCCTTTTTTCATCGCTTCTAAATATCTTGCCTGTTTGGATTGCAATTTTTGAAGCATAAAAACATCAATACTGTCATTGGTCAACATAAAATTGATTCTCACATTTTCGTTTTTATTTCCTTGCCTCCACGCTCGTCCTTCCACTTGTCGAAGTGAAGTAAAATTATAGGGCAAAGTAAGCATATAAACATCGGTTGTGTTTTCCTGAAGGTTCATTCCTTCCTGAATGGCTTCACTACCAATAACTACTTTTATTTTTCCTTCATTAAAATCATTTTGAATAGAAATTCTTTGATTTTTATTGGTCGCTCCGGTAATAATGCCGATTTCTTCGGGTTTGTAACCGATTTCTTTAATGAGATATTCTTTTAGTTTAGGAAATTGAGCAACCGCCAATTCAGAATAAATAATTTGTCCCGATTCCGGAATGTCATTTTTATTTTGTTGAATTAAATCCATTGTTTGTTTCAACTTTGGAGAATTTTCGACAAATTCTTTTACAGAAGGTTCGTCACCTTCAAAATAAGGAGATAAATACGGCGAAATCGCAATCAGTCGGGCATTGAGAATATGAGTAAGAATTGCACCCTTTTCAGTTTCGCTGAAATTTTCATTGAGCAAGTCATATTGTTCTTTTGTGAGATCATTCTGCTCAATTTTATACTCTTTGTTGATTTTATTCGGACGGATCAATTCAGGGTTATCCTCCTCTCCTTTTATATCAATGAATTCCGAAAGTAACTGCTGAAAAAGCGAATTGTTTTTAAATCTCCGAACATTGGCTTTAAACTTCACATCGCCCTTTGCATCAATTTCCATATCATTATCCGCTTCCATAAAGGTCTCGAAGAATGTATTGACGTTGAAATATCCCGATTCTTCCAACCGTTTATTCGCAATCAGAGATAAAATCGAATAATATTCTAAGGGTTTGTTGGTAAAAGGAGTCGCAGAAAGCAAAGTAACATTTCTTCCGTCATTTTTGTCTTGAATATATTGCGCAGCCATCCAGGTATTAATTCCCAATTTGGAAGTCTGTTGGTTTTGACTTCTAAAATCGGAAGCAAATCTGCGATCTTCAATTTTTACTTTTCCTACTATATGATTCGCATTGTGAACTTCATCGTAAGTCAAATGGTCGAATCCAAAATCTTCCCAATCATAGATCTTTCCACGCTTCATTTTTCCCTCAATCTCCTTTTCTTTCTGAAGTTCAATTTGGATGTCCCTTTCCGTATTGGTAACACCTTTCAGTTCGCTTGTAGAGATGTAGCTGAATTTTGAAGAAAGTTCTTCGGTTATTTCTGATGAAAACCCGATATTATTAAAACCTTCATAAGTAACGATCGTAATTTCTCCGTCTTTGTTGTCAAATTTTGAGAGATCATAATCTTTCCCCAAATTCCCTAAAACATTAACTTTAGCATTGGGAACGGTTTCAAAAATGGTTTCCACCCACTGTTTCAGAATACTGTCATTCGGAACAACGATTATTGGTCTTTTAGCATTTCCCCTTTCCATTGCTTCGTGCATAGAAAGGATTCCGGAAAGCGTTTTTCCAAAACCGACCTCGTGCGCTAATAGCCCTACCCCTTTTGTGGTCTGTCTTCCGATTCCAGCTTTCTGAACTTCGGTCAAACGCAATTCCTGACCTTTAAAATGCAGGTAGATCCTCGAAAACAAAGGGAATTTAGAATAGTCCGGAACGTTGATGTTATTGTAATTGCGATTAAATTCTTTTACAAATCTTTCTCGTAGATCTTCTGATAATTCTTCACGGACAAATTTGTAAAAGAGATCATTAGCTGCAGCTTTTCGTCTTTCACGGACTAATGCATTTCTTTCTTTATCGCTTCCTGTCACAGTTTCATTGTCTACAAAACTTTTGACTTCCCAAGATGAAGAGCCAGCGAAGGCATCACTGGGTAAAGTGCCTACAAAATCTTTGAACTTTTCAGCAAGGTTGTAATCTATTATGACAGATTCGGTACGCTTTGTAATATGATTATATTGGTCTTTTTCTGTTTGACCTAACTCAAACTTGTGTACGAACTCGTGGTTCGGACTGACATAAATCTCATCTAGCGATTTTGTTTTTGGTAATGCATTTTCTAATAATGCTTTTTGTTTTTCGTATTGACCGGCATTGCCGGCGCCAATGTTATCTTTAATTGAAAAATTGGAAGCCGAACTTCGGCTAAAATCTCGTTCCAATTGTTCCAGTTTTGCGTAAATATTTCCTTCAGTGTAATAAAAATCGTGAATCCAAACTCCATCAGAATAATTTGAAAATTCGGAATGTTTTTCGTGATTGTTGAGCGTGCCGTCATAAGACGTATCCCTGAATGCTTCAATTTGTTCTTTGGTAATCTCAGAACTATTTTGCAAGGAAGCATTTACAATTTCATCCTGTTTGGAGAATTGATATTTTAAAACACCTTTTTTTATTACCGGTTTCGTTTGAAGTTGATATTCCTTCTCGGCTCTCGTATTGTGAATAGAAATTATTCTATCACTTTTTTCAATAAGGTCTTTTAATTTTTCATCAGAAAACGATGTCGGCTTTGTGATCAGATCTTCGTGCAGTTTTTCGTACTTGCTTATTTCAGTCGTAATTGTCGGAGATTTAAACTTGATGTTATTGAGCTTAGAAAGTACCAATTCAATTTTTTCTTGAGTTTCTGTTATATTTACTTCATTTTTATTTTGACTTTCAATCCTCGCAGAATCTTCGATTTCTGCACTTCCTTTTTTTAGTACAGGAACTTTATTTTCAACTTTAGGTTCTTCCTCTAAAAACAAATCTTCAAACAGATTTCCGATCCGTTGGGTTTCTTTCCTATTTTTAAACTGTTCAATCTTAAATAAAGCTTCATCTAAATTTCCGTAAATATATTTTTCTAATCGACCAAAACGGTTGGTTTTTTCGCGGGTTTCTCCCAAAATTCTTGTTGGATTATTTTCAAAATAATGGGAAATATCCTTTGAAATATTTTGATTATTTTTTCTTAGAATGATAATATCGGTTCCGATCTGTGTTCCTGCAAAAGCTCCGTTGGGCAAACGAAATCCATCCAAAATATTGGCGTTTTGCAATTTTTTTTGCCTGCTCAGCCAAGCTGATGGAAGAACCATCGCCAAAACGCCGTCGGTTTTTAAGGAATCTAAAGACCTTTTTACAAAATAATCTTCATATTTAGAAATTTTTGGTTCTTCTCCCAATCCTTTATAAAGCCCACGATGTTCACCATAAGGTGGATTCCCGATGACCAAATTGTATTGCTGTGAAAAGCCTTTTTTGTTGCCTTTCTCGTCGATGAATTCAGTTTCAAACGAACGAAGATTGATGTCAGCTTCGGGATGCAGAATTTTGGCAATTTTCGCGGTGGTCTCGTTGATTTCAAATCCTGTAATTTTAGAATTTACAGATAATTCGTGAGTAGCATAAATGAAATTTCCAGTTCCAACACTTGGTTCTAAAACCGAAATTTCTTTTTGAGTTTTGAAATGGTCTTTGATTAAATTACGGACTGCATCGACAATTTTATCGTGTGTGTAATATTCGTCTAAAATTCCTCTGCCTTCTTTTGAGGTTCCGCCACTTTGGAATTGATTGCAGATTTCTTTTAAATCATCCGTGACTTTCAGATTTTCTTTGAGAATAACCTTGTGATTCTCGGAAACAAAACAAGCCGCAGAAACTACTTCCGCAACTTGATCACTATTCAGTTTTTGCCCTTTATATTTTGAAATAAGAGCATCTAACTCTAAATTATTTGTTGACTCCTCACTTATCTCGGAAAGTCCTCCATCAGGTCTTCTTCTATCGGATACAGTTCTCCCGGGTACGATTCCGCCCACGGAGCGTCCTTGAGTCTCTCCAACATTATTCTGTTGTGAGTCGTCATAGGATCCTCTTCCTCGGTATCGGTTTCCCAAATTACTCCGCTCTGTGCCTGCAAGTCCATTTCCAGCATTGTTGCTGCCCACTGTTTGTCCGCTTCCGTAATTTCCGTTTTGTTCGGATTTGATTTTTGAACCAAGTTCTCCAGTGTTTTCTTCAGGTGTTCCTTTTCCCAATTGCTGAGAATTGGATGTTCTTCCGGATTCAATTGCATCGTTTTCATTTTCAGAAATTTTTGGTTCAACTAAATTAGTATTTTGATTTTGACGATTTAATTTGTTCTCTAAATATTCGCTCAGGTTTTGATTCTTGCTTTCAGAAATTTCATACAAAGGTCGAACGTCTTTGATGTTTTTACCATCAAATTCCGTAAGAATTTTCCTGGTTATCTCATTTCCTGTCCTGTCACCGCTCAGACAAAGAAACATTTTGCCATCATAATTCTGGTATCTATTGAGGAACTTTTTAGTATTTGAAACGGAATTAAGTGTAACAAGTGTTCTATTATTGATTTGCTTATTCAATTGAAGAAGCTCCAAAAATGAAAATTGATCATTACTGTCTGCGAAAACAATTAGTTCTTTCTTATTTCCCTCAGTTACAGAAATGTCATCAATTATTTCATTAAAAAATTCTTGATCGTTCACTTTTTTCTTTTTTTTATGAAGTGATTATATTCAAAAATCTCTTGAGCTTCACTGTCCCAATTTTTTCTCGGTATTAGTTGGAGTGTAACAAATATGTCATTCTTTTTATTGTACGAATCAATCCTTTCAAGCCTTCCGTGATAGTCTTTTTCCGCGTGTCTATAAAGAGAATACGGCAAGATGGTATCCGACGGATAAATGTAAAATCGGCTATAATGCCAAGGGGAATTGATCTCAAATCGTTTGTATTTTTTATTGAATAAAATGGTGTCTGATAAGTTTTTCCTGTTTTTATAGTTCGGAATCCATTCTTTTGAAAAAATCGCACCTTCTTTTTTACTCCAGATCGATAAAGGATTTTGCTTAGCAAAAATATCGGAAAGGATGATGTTGCTGCTCTCTGAATCTAATGAATAGCAGAGTGAATCTTTAATATAATAGAGCTGCTTATTGATTTCGGGAAATGCAAGATCGGGAACTAATTCTAACAGCTGATTTCCTGAATAATTCATCTTTGACAAATGGAAATTCTGCATCTTATCCAGTCCTTTGGATGCGTCAAAGTAAACATTGGAGATAATATCGATTCCGCCTTTCTCCGACTTAATCTCTTTGTGGCACGAAATAATGACAAATAGTAAAAATAAACAAGGAAGTATTATAAGTTTTTTCATTTTGGGAGATTTAAAAAAAAGCGGCAGCCTTATTAATTTGACTTGCCGCTAGGAAATAAATGATTGGTTGTAAGTCTTATCTATCTTTTAATGCTCTGTTCTTTGACATTATTTTTTTCTTGCTTGTTATCCTGTTCCAAGCCTTCCAAAGGTTTATTGGTATTGATTCTGTTCATATCCTGATCGTAAAGACTTAGATTTTTATACTGAGGATTTAGCACCGCTTTACCTTCTATCACTTTATCATCCAATTCAAATTTCACCTTGACAATATTTCCTTTTTCCAAAGATTTTATGGTGTTTTCCTTCCATTCAGGTTTATCAAAGATCAGATTCGATTTTTCTACAATTTGAGCTGCGTCCACTCCATAATTTTTGTAGAAATTCTGGAAGTTGTAATTTCCTTTTTCGGTTTTTGGCTCGTCGAAATTGAGTTTGACAAAAGCGGGTTCCAGCTGTTCGGTTTTCGGATTATTAAATTCTATTTTTACCGTTCTGCCTTCCAAAAGATTCACTGCTTCTTTTGCAGTAAAAGTGTTTTCTTTACTGATAGGAAAATTATGTGAAATTTCTTCATTCTTTTCACTAGTCAAATTTGCGTTGTAAGAATTGAGAAAAACACCACCGCCTTCAGATTTATTGAATTTCAAGGTAAAATCTACTTTGTTTTCTGGTAAAGTTTTGTCTGAGGTTGTTTTAATTTCGAATTGTTGTCTTTTGGAATTAATACCTTTTTCTAAATCATTGTGAAGTTTTTCCGCTTCACCAAAACCAAGATATTTTAATTGGTTTTTCAAGTATTCTACTTGGTCAAATGTTTTGTTGTTTTCCATAATTTGTGGATTTTTATTGTTTATAATTGATTTATTTTGAATGATAGATTCAAGTTCTTTTATTTCATTAAAAATGAAACTCATCTTACTCAGATCATCATTTTCTTTTTGGATTTGAAGCTCTTCTTTCTTTAGGTTTAATAAATGTTTTAATCCCTCAGTCGATAAGTTTATTAATTCCTTTGCACTATAACCCTCAATTGTGGTTTCAATATGACGATTGCCACCGGCAACAGATAATTCTTTTTCAGAAATCAGTTTTTTAACATCATTCAACTGTTCTTGATTAATCTCGCTTTCCGTGGATTTTTCTATGTTCAGTACGGAAGTATTTATTTTGCTTTTATAATTTCTGTGCTCAAGAATCCTCATGTAATAATTTTCTTTGTCTGTGAAAATTCTTTCACCATCTCTGAAAAAATGTTCAGATGAACTATTTTTCATTTCGTTTACAAAATCTTTATAACCCTTAGTCCTAGGAACTATATTCTTATCAAACCAGGTGAGATTATAATACATTTCATTTACCTTCTAAAATTTCTTAATTTATCCACTTCTTCATCTTGCTCCAGGTCATCGTCTCTTCTTTGATTGGCATTCTGATACAAGTCCGGGGCATTCCCATTCAGCTGAATATCGGAATCACCTGCTTTGAAAATTTGTTTTTGGTTCGTAGCTATGCTGTCCACGGTATTGATCTCTCTGGAAACGATGGTGAGATTTTTCGTTATCACTTTGTCTGCTTCAGGATACTGGTTTATCATGTCCAAAAGAAAACTTTTCATTTTTAGCAATTCAGTTCTGTAACGATTCAGTTCTTCCGTATCCTTTTTATCAGCAATAATTGCGGTGATTTCCTTTGCATTTTTAATGAAGTCAAACTCAACAACTTTGCTGGTTTCTTTGTCGAAAATGAAAGCTTTCTTTTCAAGAGTCGAAAAAACCGGTAACAGCTTGTGTAAAAGCTTTTGAACATTGGCATACTCAACTCTGACCATACTGTTTTTAATTATTTCCGATAGGTTTTTATCCCGTTCCAAAAAGATGACCTTCAGTTGGGTGTTATTATCCGTAAGCTGAAAAGTGGCTCTGTTTTTGTCGTTGTCCGCGACGATGGTGTATCCCTTCAGAAATTTCTGAATATCATCTGCATTAAGTTTCTTAGAGAATGACAGATCTTCATTGATAATTCCGTATTTTTTCAGTTCGTCTGTTGGTAAAGTATTAGTGTTCATAATGGTTTGCTATTAAATTGTTTACTTTTATGAGGTCATTTAAAAAATGAGATGGATTGATGTTTTGTCCAAATTCTTTTACAGAAAAATGCAGATGTGGACCTGTAGAGTTTCCTGAATTTCCGCTTTTCCCAATGATAAAGCCTGCTTTTACTTTTTCTCCTGCCCGATAATATATCTCTGAGAGATGTAGGTACGAGGTTTCGAAACGGTCAAAATGTTTTACTTTTATAAAGTTTCCACCCCCCTTTGAGTCCCAACCTGTTGCAGTAACAATTCCGTCCAAAACGGAATACACATTTTCGAAGCTGGCTTTTAAATCGATACCATTGTGTGTTTTTCTCGTTCCGAAAATAGGATGCGTTCTAGTCCCATAGGAAGATGTAACTGTAATTTTGTTTTTAACCGGCATTACAATTTTTGAAAAAAAATCTTTCGGTTCATCTACAAAATCATACGTTGTAGAAAGTTCCTGTTTTTTTGATGTTTGCTTTGTGACTTCTACTCTATTCTCTGCTTGAAGCATCAAAGAATCTTTCAGTTTTTCAAACTCATTTCTTCGTAATTCTTTTACACTGCTATATTCTTTAATCAACATTTTCAAAGAATCGATCTGACTCGTTAACCACTTCGTCGAACCCTCTGTTTCATTTTTTAAATCTGATTTTGTGGTGATGTTTAAAACCTCTTTCCAAGATCTTTTATTCTTTTTTTGTTTTATCCCTTCTACCATAGTGGATTTTTCTGATACTTTTGGATTTTCAGACTTTTTCGGTACTGTTGCTCTAAGTGTATTGAATTGTGCAAATGATAAGCAACTGTAAAACAGCACTATCAAAGTAACTGTGTATCTTCGTTTTTTCATTTTATGCAGTTTTTATATTTTCGTTCACAATGAGTTCTACTTCTTTATTGATTTTCCTAAAGTTGGTCATCAGTACTTCTTCTTTGCGGTTGTTTCCTTTTTTGTCTACAAAAGAGTAATACGAAGGTATTTTTACATAATTTTTCTCTTCTTCCTGAATGGCTTTCATATCTAAATTTATCTTACCGTTGACTGCGGACGTTTTATATTCCTCAGCATCATTTTCTTCTCCTTGCGCAATCATTCCCACCATTTCTCCTGTTTTCAGAGCCGCAATTTTTCCTGCAGGAATCATATTATCCATTTTTTCATTGATACTTGTGGTCGTTCCCTGCTGTGAAATAGATTGGGAGTATGATTTTTGTTTGATTTTTCCGAATAGTTTCTCTAACCAATCGAGCGTATTTTTGTCTCTAGCAGAACCGGAAAGAATATTTCCAACAATTGCAGAAATGGTGTCCGCCACTTCTTTTTTATAAAATTGTCGAAGTTGTGGAAGTTCCTGAAGCCCCAATAAAACAGCAATCCTATTGCTCCTTGCAGTTGCTACGATGTTATCAATTTTATGAATATAAATCGTAGGAAATTCGTCTGCAATAATTCCTCCCGGTAAATTGTGTTTGGAATTGATCAATCTTAAAGTCCTGTTTAATACCGAAGAATACAATGCAGAATTAATATCCTGTGTTCCCGGGTCTGAAGCCAGAACAATAATGGAAGGATTATCTCTGTCGGTTATCTTTAATTCCACTTCGTCTCCCGAAAACACCCAAAAACTTTCTTTAGTTGCCAATCGGGAAAGGAATATTTTTAAAGTTCCAATCTGTCCTTCCAGCTGATCAAAAGCTTTGTTATCATAAGCTGTTTTGAAGGGCGAAAGCAAAGAGAAAATTTCTTCATTTGTAAAAAGAATATCGAAAATCTCTTTGTAGCTGCGGTTCATGAAGGAAAGAATGTGTGGCAGATCAGAATATTTACCATTTTCGAATGTTGCAAAAAAGTAAATGCAGGACGAAAGGAAATTGATGGCAGATTGGGTAAAGAAAGCTTCAGAGCCTCCTCCTGAACTTGAACCTCCTTTTTGTAAAGAGGATACCATTGATTCTGCCATTTCCTGGGCTTCTGCCAAAGTTTGGATGTACTTTTTATGAAACGGATTTACTCGTTTTGATTTTTCAACTTCATTCAGGTTGATGACGTGAAAATCGTAATCGTAGTCAGATTCTTTACTTTTTTTCAACAAATAATGATAGTATGCAATCTGCGCTAAGTCGGGGAATTTAAAATCGTAGATGCAGAGACAGAAACCTTTTGCAATCATTTGTCTTATGGCAGGATTGATGACTCCGAACGATTTTCCACTGCCCGGTGTTCCGATGACCATCGTTCCTCTAAAAGGATTGATGTTCATCCAACCTTTATTGCTTTTGTTTTTGAAACGGAACAGGTATGGGATGTTGATTGTGACGTCTGAAGTTATCAGTTCTTGATTTTGATCGAAAGATTCTTCCTCTACATTCCATCGGTCTTTTCCCATTTTCTGCTGCATCAGTTTTGAAATGCTGTCTGCTCCTATTTGTAGAATTACGGCTCCTAAGAAAGATAGTACGGCATAAATTACTTGATAGAGATTAAGACCGGGAAATACTTTTGGAAGCTTTGTATTTCCTGCTTCATTTTGCCAAACCAACGATGAAAAAATCATCAGTAATCCTAAAATTATTGGGATAACAATTTCTGTGGCAATATTGAGGTCTTTCTTTTTCTTGGCTTTTGTTCCAATCGCAACTAATCCTATCAAAATCAAGGTTGCAAATTTGGCATTGATAGGTGGATAGATAAAACTCAGCTTTGAAAAATTTTTTAGCAAATTGGAAACCACCGGAACATCAGCATTCAGATAAAAAAGCGAAGCACAGTCCAATGCGACGATTGCATATACAGCTTTTTGTAGAAAGCCGTAGATCTTGATTTGATGTTGTTGTTCTTGCATTTTGTTCTGATTTTTATTTAAGATGAAGGCCGGATTTCGGCTTAGAAAGTATCTGCTTTCAGAATATCTGAATAATTGACTTTCATTTCGATGGTTCGTCCAGAAAGTTGTTCTTCAATGAGACGAATCATCATTACTTTGCTGCTTGGATAAGTGAATTTTTTGAAAACATAAATATTTCTGAAATTTTTCCTGAAATGTGTTTGAGGATTCAGTTGAAAAAGCGGGGTCATATCTACACTTTGGTTGTTGGTGGCCTTATGGATTTTCTTGTCTTCTAAGGAAAATTTCAAATCCTCAATATCGTAGCTTAGATTAGAATTATTTTTAATCGTCATATCAAGAAAGATGTAGTCACTGATGACATATACATTGTTCAGCTGAAAACTGAGTTTTAGATTCTTCTCTTCCCTTATTGGATTTTTCTCAGATTTTTTTTGAATAATATCCATTGCAAATTTTCTCAACTCAAGATTTGAAAATGTCATTTTTTCAAACTCTACAGGTTGCATCGCTTCGGGTTGAATATGGATATTGGTAATTATATTTAAGTTGTCCTGGTTTTTGTACACAACTTTGTACTGTGCGACGAAAGATTGAGCAACAACGGTTATCACTCCGATTTTATCTCCATTAAAAAGAACCGATGGTATTTTTATTTTTCCCTTCTCGTCAGAATCAGGATGGTCGGTTATTTTTATCCTGGCAATATTGGTAGCCGGTAAATCCCCGGTTAATTGTTCGGTTGATAAATCGACGTATTGAATGGGCTCCGGTGAGATAATATGCAGGTTGATCCCGTCCGTAATTTCAATCTCCGGTAAATCGGAAATAATCTGTTCTTTGGTTGCCGTTTGTGCAATCAGTAAGTTTGCTGCGAAAAGTAAAAGGGTGTATAATAAAGTTCTCATTGTTTTATTTTTTTTGTTGGTTTTTTGCATCTTTCAGTTGTTTTTCGTCGATTAAAAAGACATAAGAATTGTACTTCAATTTTGCTTTGTTCTCTTTGATCAGGTTGGCGATTGATTTAGATGTTGATGTAAAAAGGCTGCTTCCAATACTTGAAAAAAATCCTTTTCCGCCCATATCCATCTGTGTTCCTTGAACTGAGTTGCTACCCATTTCCCGCATCATATCTCTAAAAACACTTTGTGGAACGTACAATCCTTTCATCCCGTCAACATCGTAAATGGATAGATTGACCGGATAGATCTCTCCTTTTGTAAAGACCGAAACAATATTGAGATTGACTCTTTGCATTGAAAATCCCGAAATTTGACCATATAGTATAGAACCTTTGCCAATCTTTTTGTTTCCAACAAAGATGTCTTCCAACAATCGAAATCTGATCCTGCTTCCAAGAAAGCCTTTGTTGTTTTCGTCAATGACCGCTTTGATAAAGCTGTTTTCTTTCTCCTTATAGAAAGCATTGAAACCACTATTGATTCCGGATTTGCTCACATTGAAAGTTGAATTAAGAAAATCTTCCATTTTCTCTTTATTGGACTTCAGTTTTTGTTCTGCTGCGAGTTTACTTTGGTACTCAGGATCACGGGATTTTTCTAAAGAATCCATCACGAGCATTTGTTCTTTCAGATATTTTACAGGGTCTGGTTGGACACTTTGTGTCTTTTCTTTAGGTGTATCAGCGTATTTATCTTCCTGGTTTCCGTAGGATTTGTCATTTAGCATTTTGATGATTTCCGAAGACCTGTTGTAATCTTTATCGTCCCTTTGTGATTGATTTGGTTTGTAATAGGAGGATTGATTTCCTTTTGCCTGGTATCCGTTTTGTCTGCTATTGACTGCTTTTAGTGAATCTATTTTTCTTTTTTGCGCTAATGACAACTGGTCATCATAGTTCAATAAACTATCCTCTTCTTTGTCCAATCCACCGAGCATTGTTCTGTTATCCTCTTTTTTGAAGAAAGCATCATAAGCATCATTTTTGCTCATAATAGAATCCTGCGTATCACCCAGTGAAAGAGATAATTCTTTTGGCTTGTCTTTTTCAGAAGTGTCCTCTTTGACAAACTGCGCTCCTACATAGCCGAAAAGAAAAAGAAATGGCAAAGCCAATAGTGGCAAAACATATTTTTTTTCTTTAAAATTTATTTTTTTCATTTATTTTTGATTTTTGTATAAACTGCCTCCGGTGCTACCGGCCATTTTTTAATTTTTGGTATTGGTTGAACAGATAGTCAATTCGTAAGCTGTCTTCTTTTTCAAGAGCGTTTTGGTCTCTTTTTTCTTTTAAAGTTTTCAGTTCGTTCACAATTTTCTCCATCTCTTTATCATTGTTCACAGGTGGATTTTGACTCATCTTACTCTTAGAATAGAGAACCGGAGGCCTTATTTTGAAAGCCGTTTCGGAAGGGAAAAAGATACCTTGAATGAGAGACCCTATAAATGAAACCGACAGTAGAATCATTGAATACGTGAAGAATTTCTTCGGATTTTGAACTGCCCACTGCAGCCATTTCTGACCTTTTTTTTTAAATGTAGTTTCCATTTTTAGTAAGAGTTTTTATTTTGATTGGATAGTTCTTCGTTATTGATGATTCGCCAGTTTTTAAGAATCACGCCGTGAGGATTATTAGGGCTCCGAATGATGTCTTCAAAGAAACCTTCGGTGATGAGCATTCTGGTAATGACAGAAGATTTTCTTGTGATCATCTGTTTTCCGAAAAAGCTAAATTTCTTCTGTTCCATATTGAGTGCAATAGAATCGGTATGGATACTGACCATCGAACTGGACGCGATGATCTGATTGTAAAAACCTTTTTCCTTTAAGTTGGTATATTCTTTTTTCCCGCTGTCATCAATGAGATATAATGACTTTTGAATATTATCCTTGATATAGGTATCATCTGGAGCGAGTGTGAAAAACAGTCTGTGGAAAAGTTCTATCTGCGCTTTGTATTCAACAGGTCGGTTGAGAAGTACGTCCGTTTGCTTGGCAAGAACCGGAACCCCATTATCTAAAATGTAAATGGATCTTCTGGAATCCTCGATCATTCTGTACGCAAAGAAAAATCCTGCAATGACAATGAAAACAGCAAAGGCAATGGTTGAGATTGAAATGACCTTGTTGATTTTAATTCTTTGTTCTATGTTTTTAATAAGCATTTATGGTAATTTTTGAGATTATTTTCCGTTTTTCATCGCTTCCTTAACTCTTCCCGAAGCTGAGCCTGCTGCTGCACTCGCTGCGACAGAAGCTCCTCCTGTTTTAGCCGCCAATATTGCTGTTTTGGCACTGCTTGCTATTTTTCCTGCTGCATTTTTCATTTTGGTCATTGATCCTGCTCCTCCCGCAGAAACAATACTGTCTGCAATAGTTGGAGTCATTAAAACTCCGATTCCTGTAACCACATAGGCAACACACGTAAACAGCTGATTGTAGATCATTCCCGAATTACTCACATAGACCATCAAAGCGTCTAAGTTGGTAATGGTTCCGTTGGATAAAAGCGTATCGTACCTTTCTATCTCCATTGTATACCCTGAAGCAATTAATTGCTGACCAATGTTGATGATGGTGTAGGCAACAAAAGTGTACAAGTTAATATTGATGAACTTAGACACCCAGCTATATAAAGAGCTTTCAAATCCAGGTACAAGAGCCATCCCAACGGCTATCGGGCCTAAAATAATCAGGATGTAAGCCCATATTTTTTGAATGAAGAAAATGAGATAAACACAAATCCTCAGAACGGAAAGACAAACAAACTCAATGAGTTCTGCCACTAATTTCTGCATTTGGAATTCCATTCTTATCTGCCATTCTTTTATGGGCTGAATGAGTTTATCCAATCCCTCACTGATATCAAACCATGAATCATCTGCATCTTCAGTAGTATTTTCAATAACTTCCTGTTTGGCATCTTCTTCCGCTTTCAGCTTTATAACGGCATCTAATAATTGCTGTTGCTTTTTAAATCTCTCGACCCGCAAATCATTGACTTCTGATTCGATCTCACTGAAAATTGATATTCCGGGTTCGGCAATCGCCTCAAATGGCGCTTGAATCATATTGACAAATCCGCTCCAATAAACAAGTGTAAATCCGATAAGAATTGGTTTCAGCATTGGGGTGATTTCCCATTCTCTATCTCCTGCTGCCATTTGCCAACCCATATATCCGAGGTACATAAGAGCGCCTAATCCGCCTATCGCTTTTCCTATCAAAGCAGATCCTGCTGCGCTATCTTGTACACTATTATCTAATTTGGTAAAAACCTCCATAAACCATTTTTCAAAGGCGCCATCTCCTTTTAAAAATTGGAGTAGATTACTGTAATCGTCGTCTGTTTGGGCGAAACCCATGACAGGCAGTAGAATTGCGAATACGCAAAAAGTTACGGTTATCGTTTTATTCATTTTTAATATCGGTGTTTATATTGGCTCATCACATTGTGAACGATCTGCTGGTCTGAAGCAGGTATCCATCCCGGTGGTAAGGCATAATTTGAATGGTTTTTCAAAATATTTTTATAATCTGTAAGAAGTGTTGTCTTATTATTGTGCTTCCTTAATTCCGTTACAAATTTTCTCCATTTGATAAGGGTTTCGTGGTACATAATGAATCGTTTTCCCCTTGGCATATCCATACTTCTCGACATTGAATATTTTTCTTTGATGAGATCCAATTCTTCCTGAAGTCTTCTTATGGTGCCTGTTGAGCTGAGTGTTTCAAACGTTTGTTGGTCTTTCAGTCGCCATTCTTGAAAATTTTGAGGTGTATCGGAGAATTCGGTAATTGGTTTTAGCATTCGTTTGTAATACAATAACCATAGAGGGTCTGCATCAACAGTAGCAGAAGTCCAATGGGCAAAATCCTGAACACTTCTTTTATGAATAGTGTCTGAAGCTGCTTTTATTTTTTTAGCTTCTTCCTCCTGAAATTTTAATTGAGCGAATCTTTGATTTTGCACGCCTGAAGGTTTTAATGGTCTGATGTCTTCGCCATCTTTATAATCCCTGTTAATTTTCGGAGCCCACATTCCCCAAACCGTAGCGTAGGCGAAATTGGTTTGAATGCCTAAAAAATATTTTGGGTAGGGTCTCCAATCTCCCCAATCTTGAAAGACCATTCTTTTATGCTGGGCAACAATGGAAGGGTCATTCAATCTCTTTACACTTAATTGTCCAAACACAGTGGTTGCAAGCAAGAGGAACTGAAATAAGCTTATTTTCCTCAGTAGATTTTCCATAATTTTTAATTAAAGATGTAGTGGTATTTTGTGATAATGTCTCCGACAATGGCTCTGTCAATATTGATGTAATTACGGAGAACCGGAACCTGATACAGATAAGGGATTTTCTTGGCATTCTCCAATCGTAGATTGATGTACAGAATATTTCCGTTGATGTTTCTGACACGGGTAAATATCTTTTCAATAAGCATTTCCCTATCCATTGCATCCATCAAAAAATCTTTGTCTTCATTGAGAATGTCCTGGGTAACTTCTTGTTGAAGCTTCATCGTCTGCTTCCCGATTTCAACATAATATTTTGAAATGAGTACAGAATATTCAGGATGCTGTGTGGATAGATCCAGCATCTTATTGGAGTTCGTCACTATTTTACCCAAATACTGATAGAGATAAATGAGTTTTTTACTCTGGGTCAGGGCTGAATTCACATTCTTCAACTGCTGATAGATATACTCCTGGATGGCTATGATCTGCGTAATTTTATTGTTGACATCATCATACAGTTCTTTTTGCTTTTTATATGAATCCAGAAAAGTTTGCTCACTTCCTAATCGGACGCCGTGGTTTACGGTAATTTGTGACAGAAGTTTGTCGTTGATAACTATTTGCTGGCTATTAACAGTGATTCCTGAAAATACCACAATTCCAATGGTCATTAATTTCTTCATTTCTAAAAGGATTTGATGTGACTCATTATGTTCTCAACCACTTGCTTATCTCTGTTGACATAATATTGAAAGGCTCTTTTGTTGCGTTTTATCTTGGCTTTAATATCCCTTATCTTCAAAAGCATATGCGTGGAATTCCTGCTCAATGTTTTTACTTCGCCCAAAGCATATTCTAATAACACTTTACGTTCTGATTTTTCCATTTGGTTAATGGCTCCGTAAGACAAAATGATCCCGGTTACAAGCCGTGTTACCATTTGCAGATCATCAACAAACTGAACCTGAGAAGGCAAAACAGCTATAATGGAATAAGGAGCATCGTTTATCTCATTGATAGTGGCGGTCTGATTGTTTGTTATCTTCGTTATTTCCCTGCTCATTGTAATTCCGGTTGGTATAGCTTGAATGGCAAATGAAACAATTCGCAATCTGTCCTGAACTTTGGTAATCTTATCTTTGAACTGGTTCCATTGGGCTCTGTTGGCAGTTTCTACGGTAGCATTTGCTGTTTGTTTTTGTCGCATTTCTTTTTGCCTGTCGTGTTCTTTCATCGTGGCATTGATCTCTATATCCATCATCGGAAAGGAAACATTTTCCTGTTGCCAAGCTGGTGTAGAGCCACCACCGGAGGATGTCAACACAAAATAAACAGCGGGAATAAATAGGCTGAAAAGAATTCTTTTTTTCATAATAGAAAAAATTAAAAATTCCGTTTGTACCTGTTCATTATGTTTTCAACAATCCCTTTATCGGTATTGATGTACCCTGCAAATGGATTAATAGAATTCCAGAATCCTAATCGGTTTGCTTTTTCTAATCGCAGTTTGATTGCTAAAAGCCAAAGCTTCAGATTTTTCACATTACCGGAAATATTATGCAAAATTTTATATCGGTCTCCTGCAGTAGCCAGATTCAGCTCTCCGGAGGCTAGAATATCAGAAACGTCGGTCACTATTTTCAGACTTTGCTCATACGTTTTTTGTGAAGCTTTCACCCCAAAAATGGCATACTCAGGATGTTCTGATGCTAGTTGTACCACTTGTGATGAATAATTGTAGCATTTATTAAGTTCAGTGTAGATCTCCTGTGCCTGAATTCCATTTTGCAATGTGCCGGAAACCTCTTTTAAACCCTTCAGAATTTTATTTTGGATGTCATTGGCTGCTACCATTTGAGTTCCCACCCAGGTCTGTGCGTCCTTTAATTTTGAAGTTTCCTCAATGACTTCATTCTGTTTAGCTTTTAGATTTTCAGAATAAAAAATCATCGCAGCCGTTACCGTTGGATCAATGTAAGTGTTTTGCGAATAAAGAAAACTTCCAAAAAATAAAAATAAAATGCTATACTTTTTCATATTGTTGCTTATTGATTAATTCTGAAAAACTGATATTTCGGTCTTCTAATTCCTGTGAGATGATTTTAAAAACATTCTTCCCTTTGTGTTCTTTTTTCATTCTTCTGTAGAAAGAATTGATTTTATCATCCAATGGATTTTGATATAGGTTCACCAGTGATACCAAGTTTTCCAGACTGTCTCCGAAGGTTTTGAGATCACCAACTATTCTGCGCAATGCTTCATCATAGTCGCCATATTGATGTACGTAATACTCCACTGCTGACTTTTCTGGTTTTTCTGTGGTATAGGTTAGATATTGCTCCAATGAAACCTCATTTCCATACACCTCTCCTTTTGAACCTCGTTTTAAGTAAAATTCTTTGAATCGGCTGCGCCCGAATTTGTTGTTGAGATTGTTGATGGTAAAAATCTTGTTTTGCTCTACTTTATTGAGAGAAAGCAATGATGCGATTTTATCAAAGTTGTCTTTGAATTTGGTTTGGTCAAGCAAAATGAATGTATCCGAGTTGTTGATGATACTGTCTTTTACGACAGCATTGCCAATAATATCATCCAGTTCCTGCGTTACCACTACTGCTTCTCCCCAAAATTTCCTCACCGTTTTATATAAATAAAGGATGTAGCCTCCCATCAGTTTACTTGCGATAGCCTTCCAAGCCTCTTCAATTATTAAGGCTTTTCTACGGTCTTTTCTAAGGCGCATTTTCTGAATAAAAGTGTCCATAATAATGAGTGTGACAATCGGAAACAGTTTCGGATTGTCCTTTACATTATCAATTTCAAAGACGATGAATGATTCGTCGAATAGCGTATTGTCTGCGCTTTCATTTAAAGTCGTTCCGTACCTTCCGCCTTTGTAAAAATCTTTCAGGACAAACAAAAAAGTACGCAGATTGAATTCCTTTTCTTTGATATTGTGTTTTTTATTATTCAGGTAAATCGGAAGAAATTGATCGCAATAATCATAAAAGCCATTGAACGAAAGTTCTGTTACCACCAGCTTTTCTTCTAGTTCTTTTATTTTTCTGATAATGGCTTTTCTAAAGGATTCATTCCAGTCTGCAGCTGATCTTGGTTGCCTGATGATGTCATTGGATTTTATAAGAATCACCTGTGTCTCATTGTATATTTTTCTTCTTTCTTCATCGTTCAGCGTGTCATACGCTTCATACACTTTATAGAAATTCTCACTTTCATATTCCGGATTATTGATATTCTTATCGGGATGATAAAATTTCAACAATTTTCTTCCCGCTTCTTTTATTTCATCGGAACTGGCATCGAAAGTAATTCCCAAAATATCATAGTAAGTATGCTGTCCTTTGGCTTCGTTTTCATATTCAGAAAAAAGATCATCTTCGTGAATGTTATACTTACCCAGATATAAAATGAGTTCTTCAGAAGTTTTATTTTCGTACCACGGCTTTCCCGAGTTGAAATACTGATGGTAATATGACATCAACACATTATCTAAAATGGATTTTTGTGCGGAAGACATTGAAGAATCCGGACCTTGCCAGATCAGGAAAATCAGGTTGGTTAAAAATTCTATTTTTTCAATATTAAATTCTTTCTTATCCATCAAAAAGGGATTCATCGTGATTGGTTTCTCTTCTGTGTATTGGATGTATCTTCCTTCCTTATATTTGCACGTTCCTGAGTAGGAATCCCCGGTATCAACAATCACTACATCATAATTGTAAGTCAAATACTGCTCGATAATATTGTTCATCAGGAATGACTTGCCTGATCCGCTGGGTCCTAAAACAAACTTATTTCTGTTATTAATTCTTCCTGTTTTCATCGGTAAATCCGAAGGATCTACTTTTAGCGGAACGCCTTGTCTATCCGTAAATCTCAGGTAGAAATTGGATTCTTCATTGACGGGGTAACTTTCTTTAAAAAAAAAACACAAGGCCGCTTCGCTTGTCGTCATAAATAAATCGTATTCCCTGAGTTCTGTTCCATTTCCAGGAATGGCTGATCGCCAAAGTTCCAATTGGTTGTAGGCATTTTTAGAAACAATGATTCCTTTTGTGAACAGTTTATTTTCTATCATCGACTGAATATTTTCCATTTTCTCCAGAGTTTCTGCTGAAAAAAGGATGGAAAAATGAGCATTGACGACGAGCTGTCCATCGGTTGCAATGTTGTGAAGCAGTGTCTGAATTTCATCTGCTATAATGGCGTTGGACGGAGAATTATTAGCTGCACCTTCGTGTTTCTTCTTTTTTTTGTCAAGTTCCCTTTGCTGTTGTGCCTGAAGCGGAATGGAAATGATCTGATTGTAGACAATAGTTTCGTAGTCTTCCAGTTCATTGATAAAACTAAAATTGTCTACTGCTGTTTCAGCAGCTGCACCATTACCTCCCAGAAAGGAATACGGTTCTATTTCTGAAGGCAGATCAATGTTTTCTACATCCACGTAAGAGATGTTTTTAACAAACCTGTTTCCTATTTGCAAAAATTCGTTGTTGCTTTTTATATTATCAAATGTTGGAGATTCGGTAAACTGCATCGACAAAACTCCGGAAATGTAGTATTCGAAATCTTTCTCAAATAAAAACTCAGGTTCAAAATTATTCTGTTTCAAAAGCATCAATACTTTCTGGCATTTGTCCCTTAATTCCTTATAGCTTTTATCCGAAAAATGATAATGCTTCATTTTCCTTTTCAGCTTATCATCGATGATATCGGTAAAAAACAGAACTGTTTCAATGGTTTTGAAAAGCCTGCCGTCAAAATGTTCCGAATATTTCTGTTGCAGAAACTGGTTGGATTGCTCTGCACTGTATTTTTTCTTGGAGAAAATATCAAGCTTCTGAACAATTCTCCCCTCTCCAATTATCGATACCACCTGATTTAAAACCGTGTGGAAGTTGAGATAGCTATCCGGGTCTGCAGAATACTGTTCTACAATATTTTTTATCTTGATCCCGATAATAGGATTCCCATACTGTCCGAAAAGAACATCAAAATCCCAATTGAAATCCTTTCCATAATCATAGCCGATAAAAGGAATGCTAAATGCCTGTTTCTTTGTTGTTGCCATTCTTTAAAAGTTTATTACTGTCTAACCTTTTTGGAAAAATTAAAATCTGATCGAAGTTTTTGGTTTTGTCATACAGACCATATTTGTCCTGTCTTTTGAAGATGAAATAAACACCTCCCGCAGTGATTGCAAGACCTAGTAAAGAACCTAAGAGACCGAACTTTGAAAGTATTAATGATGCAATGACTCCACCTCCGATGACTCCGACGGCGTACAAGATGTATTTCCCTTTTAGTCCGAAAAACACAAGGGGTTTTTTAAGCCCCTTGTAAAGATAAAATCCCATATTAGGCAAAGAATGCTGTTACGAATTCCGGAACTACAAGCAGGAAGATCATTGCACCTCCATAACCAAGAATCTCTTTATTGACATCCTGGTCGCCATTCGTCCATTTGTTATACACTCGAAGACCTCCAATGAAACCTACCAATCCTCCCACTGCTTTCAGGATCAGCTTGACCGGATCCCAATAATCCGTGATATCACTTGCTGCGTTGGAGATTGCTGTGGCACCTCCCTGGGCAAAAGCAGGAGTTACTGCCAGGACTATGAGAAAAGCAGTTATAGCTTTTTTCATCACACGTTGTTTTTTGAATTTTTGATTCATAAATAAAGAGATTTTAATAGGTGAAAAAATGGATTGGTTGTTGAATTTTAGACATAGCTTAGGCTGTATCGAAATTTTAAATCGTTGTTTATAAGTACATTAAATTATTTCAGTAATTTAGGACTACATAGTGGATTGGTACGTTTTGTATCCATCATTGTTGGCAATGAGCTGCACACTGGTTTCTGCCAGATTAAGCATTTGATGCCATTTGTCTTTATTTGATTTCTGAATGGAGGAAGCAGATTCCATTTGAACAGAACTTTGAATATCTTCGTTCTTTGAAGGAAAATCTTTTGTATTTTCAGTTTTATTTTCCACAGGTTCATCCAGATCTTGCTCAGATTCAAATTTTTCCCTTAGATACTCCAAATCTGGTCTTTCATTTTTTCCTTCAATTTTATCGAAACGAATTGGATTTTTATTAAAGGATTTGGGAGTGTTGAGATTTTCTACATCTTCAATCCCAATATTCATAGCAGAAGCTTCATACTGTTCGGAAATTTCGGACAATGAAAATTCCTCCGTCTCTTCTTTATAAGTTTCTCTTTCTTTTTTGAGAAACAGGTCATATAAGATATTACCTGCATAATAAATCAGATAAACAGCCAGTATGCAAAGTGATATTTTTATCATATTTTCAGAAATTATAGAGATTAATACTTAGGTCTATTTTTTATTTCAAAGGGTAATCCTCAATGTTTGATTAATATATTCTATAAATTCATCGAAAGATCTTCTTACCCCGTATTTTTGTTCATAGGTCAGCTTTCTGGTATCAATCTTTTGCAGGCAATTCTTTTTGAATACCGGATTTTCCAATAGCATTCCGAATTTTTTCAGCTCAACGTCCATTCCTTCCTGATTCAGATACTTGTAGCCTTTATCATATTTGGAACGGATAAATACTCTTTCAGCCTCACTTTCCAATAGTCCCAGCATATTGATAAAGACCAAGGTGGACTTGACTGAAACATCTGAATATTCAAACGGGATCACGATAAAATCGCTGTATATTAACAGATCGCTGTATTTTGCATCGAGTGTTCCCGCCAAGTCGAACAGGTTTATCTCATCGCTATCTTTTAAATTAATGAGTGTCTCAAAGTCTGCAAATGGCTGTTGGTCATCATCGCCAATAATTTCTACCTCATACAACTTCGGACTTTCCGATAATTCATCATCTTTCCATTTGTAGTAAAATGATTTCTGATAATCAAAATCGAAAACATTCAGTTTTCTTTCCGAAATTGCCGAAATGTAATTGGCAAAAGCGATGGCTAATGTCGTTTTTCCGGTTCCTCCTTTTTGTGTGGCAAACGTTATGATCATTGGGCTTAGTTGATTTTTTTATCTGATTGTTGTTGGACTGAAGATGATTTTTCCATCAACCGGCAACCATCAATATTATCGTCTTTTTTTGCGTCTTTTCTTGAGTTCATTTTCGGCAGGGTCTTTTGCCGTTCCTGAACTTTTCAATAATTCAAATAACAGTTCGTTTACAGCTTTGCTTAGTTCGTTCCTTTCATTATTTTCAGTTCGGTTTTCATTTGCTTGTATCGGATTCTGCAATTTTTGATATTCCTTTTCTCCAATTAATGATTGTAGCTCTCCGATATAATGGAACCGCGTATGAACCGCATACAGCTTTCTGTCCTCGCCTTTGGTAATTGAAATATTTTTTTCATCATTTGTGTTTTTTTTATTTTTAATGAAATCCTTGACTTCAAACTGAACTTTTCGATAGGTTTCCAAATCTTTCTTCCCTCTGTTTTCAAAAAGCATAAAGTCCTTGATTTTTGTTTCCGGATTATTCTTATTAAAAAATTCAATCAGGAGCTTTTTTGTTTCTTGGCTGCGAATATTATAATCCTTGAGTATTTCAAAAGTCTTCTTATCTAGCTTGTAAGAAGTAAATTCAAATACTTCATTCATTTTCAGAATGTCACTTCCTTTATATACTTTTCCTGTTTTGTGGTCGATTAAAGTGTACCCAAAAGGATTTTTATCTTCTTTATGATGAAAAACCATATCGATCCCGAAAACATCCCTCAGCTTTTTTTGAATTTCACTTTCATAGGTGATTTTTACTTCAGAATCCTTACCTCTTTTTCTTTCCGATTTTTCTTTTGGAAGCATTGATTCATTTTTTCTATCATCTACAACTTTAAAAACCTTGGAAGAATACAATTCTTTGTATTTGCTTATTATTGCTTTGATCTGTTTTGCCCTTTTATCATTTTTGCTGTTATCAAAAACAATCTGATCCCCTCTAATAGATTTTTGGGGTACTCCGTTTTTTAAAATGTTTAAAAAATTTTCATCACTTGTGTTTTTGCCTATCTTGTAACCATTTCTGCCTAGTAAAGTTTCCAACTGACTGAGCGAACTTATTTTGTAGTTCAGCAGTCTTTCCAGTTCTTCTTCCGGTTTCTGGCCATACAATTTTTCCATTGTTACGCTTAATGCTTTTTGTGCTTTAAGCTTTTCATAACTGTCATTGATCTTCTTGCCTGTCTGTTTATCAACCCTGGTAGAAACTATGTGTACGTGATTATTATCTGTATCCTTATGAAAAACCACAATGAATGGCTGTTCGCCATATTTCATCTTGTCCATAAAACTATCCGCAATCTTAGTCAGTTCTTCCTTCGAATGTCCTTGAAATTTTGTAGAGAGCATCGCGTGAAATTGAGGCTTCAATATTTTTTTATTCCCGATCGAAATAGCTCTCAAATAATTTTTTACTTCTACTTTACTGCTTGATTCGTTGATAAATGAAGGAAAATTTTTCATCAGCATTAATTCTCCGGTTCCGTAATCTATTTTCTTGTCGTTATAATTAACTGCGTGAAAACTGACACCTGCCGGATTCATAATCTTAACAATCATCTTGATAGCCTTGCATAGATTTTTGTAAAGATTTCGTTCTGTTCTTTTTTCAGAATGATGATCTCTGATAACTTATCTGAAAAATTGCTGAGTTCACTTTCGCTGATAAACTTCTGACCATTTGCTATTTTTGCAACCTGATTGATATTATTTTCAATTTTCCCAAAGATGTTATCCTGCTTTTCCATGAACTCCAATATTTCTCTCCTCTCATCATTTAAAATCCTGTTCTCAACAGAATCGATTATTAAACTGGTCAATGAAATTCGTTTTTTGGAACATATCATTTTCCAATATTTCTTTTTTTGACTCTTGATCCTGAACAAAATCACTTCATCTTTTGCTTCATCAGTATTCATCTTTCAAATTCAAATTTGATTTTCTAAATGTTGTTTTTTATATTGGAACAAATATGACCGCTGCAATTGCCATAATACCCACAACAATGGAACTGACGACTTTTACTTTTTTCACTTCCCTGATTTGTTGTTTATCAATTGATATAAAATCTCCTTTTTTGGAAATGCCATAAATATTTTTACCATCAACTGATGTAATTTTTATTTTATTAATTTTTGCAGTGAAATCTTGAATTTCGTATTTCTGATTTAATTCTAAAGAATTATCTTCTAATGGCTTGCCCGGATTGGCAATAATAGATTTACAGGATGAGAGAGACATACAAATAACCAGGATAATGAGTTTGAAATAGATTGTCATTGTTCTGTTTTTTTAGATTATGAAATGCTTGGTAGAAGTCTTTTATTACATTGATCTTACGGTATTACCCAACTCGCTACTCCATTCACACTTTTCAGAATATACGTTCCGGTCGAGGGAGGGTTAGGAACTGTCTCTGTTGCAAAACCAAATGAGCCATCAGCTTTGGTAACTACTTTTTTTGTATAGGATGAATCTCCGTCTGCATTGGGCATTTGGGAAGGTGTAACGCTTAGCTTGCCATTGATATTTAACCATCTCTCAGAAAAATCCCCCGAAATCAAAGCAAATCTGTAATCCGTATAATTGTTCGTGATACTATCCCAAAAGCTGGTTGAACTTGTTGTAACGGGGGTTGAATGTATAGCAAGTTTATTACTTACACTTCTGTTTCCTGTGGCTGGACTGCCTGCACCAATACCAATAAAAATATTGTTAGATCCTGTACGATTTCCCGTACCTGATAGATAGCCAATTGATATATTGTCGTTTCCTGAAGTGATGTAGGACATAGCACCCGGTCCAATTCCAACATTTCTACTTCCTGAGATTATTCCGTTTGCAATACCATTCAATGCCGAAACGCCTGCACCGTAGTTAAGT
Organism: Chryseobacterium sp. FP211-J200; assembly: GCF_001643375.1. Lineage (GTDB taxonomy): Bacteria > Bacteroidota > Bacteroidia > Flavobacteriales > Weeksellaceae > Epilithonimonas > Epilithonimonas ginsengisoli. Next base: position 1,684 of record NZ_LSHB01000027.1, on the reverse strand, counting down.
TTACCTGTAACTTCCCCTTGAGACATTGCATAGGAATTTGCTGAATTTCCCTTTCCCGACGTTATATTTGAATCTGAAGCATTAATAGAATTGTAGTCACCGGTGATCGGACTCCTAGAACTTCCTAATATGTAATTTTCTTTCTCATCAAAATTAAGATGCAGATTGTTCTTGACAACAAGTTCAGTTGTAGAAGTGTGGCCCCTGAGTGCGACTGTATTTAACGTGTCTTCTTGTAAGAAGGACTTCCATAGATCACCATCAAAATAATACAATCCGGATTTTGTGATATTAACTACCTGGGCTGATAAATTAGTGGCCGGAGATGTTACAAAGACGACAGCTCCTTTTTTTGCAGATGAATATGTTTTTGCAGCGAGTTGGTTTCCTGTAATTCGTGGAGGAATAATTCCGTCATAATGATTGGCATCATTTGGTTTTCCTACCACTTCTAAAGTCGCTTCCGGATTTTGGGTATTGATACCGACCTGCCCTTGGATTGATACTACTATTAATGCTAGTAGAAGATGACTCAATTTTTTCATTAGTATTTTGATTAAAAATTCTGTGACAAAATTGGGTGTTAAAACCTTCTAAAACAATAGTATTCAAGGGGTTTAGGCTGAATAGAAGTAATTTGGATTAGTCTAGAAACTACCGGGGATTAAAAAAGAATAATATGAATTAATTTGGATTCTTATACCAAAATTTAATGAAAAACAAAAAAACAAGTTCCGCAGTTTTTTCCCCTTTTTGAAAAAAAGGCAAGATCGTCTTTGGATATAAAACTTGAAAAGTTTGTATATACAAAGACACATCTTGCAAAATAAAGTATGCAAATTTCACAGGTTTAAAAATGCCGATGGAGTAACATTTATTACATAAAAAAAGATGCTTTAAAAGATAAAAAGCAAAACAGTCGAACAAATTCTCGTAGCTGTATCTATTTTACACAGGTTAAAATGATACGTGTAATATCTTGCACAGTTGCATCCATCGACCTGTAGCTATTTTACTCATCCTTTAGAATATAGTAGCATTCTATATATCATCATAACTTGTATTCATTTTCCACAGGTTTTATGATTACTTGTAGTTATTTTACACACCTTAGCAAATTAATACGGTAGATTTACACAGGTTTTGATCGATGATGTAGAAATTGTTCTGTTTATAAATAAGGTCATATTCCTTAAAACAACGAAGCAATTCTGTGATAGGAATTTCTTAATAATATTTTGAAATTAAAAAGACCAATAAAAAAATAAATCCGCAAGCTCTTTTCAAAAACAGACACGGAATTGACAAGGCAATGATTTTGAAATGTGCTTGCTCCGCCTTGGCAAAAAAGCGTTTTCGACCATAGGAAGAAATTGCAATTTGCAGTTGTTTAGGATCCCACAATAATTTAAGACATTATTAGCGATTTATCGACTAATTGTAAATATTTAGTTTTTTAATTGAGTAAACTTTTGAGCAATTTTAGTCTAACTAAATTATCGTTTTACATTACTTCTTTAAAAAATTAAATCTTTTTAACTAAACCGGAATGTTTGTATGAATAATAGCAAGAAGTCTTATCCCAACAGGATTTAGGAGCGTCTAAAAATAGGATTTCAAATTTTGCATTTGGAAGATGAGGTTTGATAATGTCAAATTAATACTTAACCCGTAGTGCATTATA
>NZ_LSHB01000026.1 GCF_001643375.1 Chryseobacterium sp. FP211-J200 | reverse complement strand
CTGCGAGTTTTTTTATTTTTAAGACAGCAAAACAAGAGAGCCACCTAGATCGAGGTGGCTATATTGTTTTGATAGGTCATAGATCATTTAGTAGAGGTGATGGTATCATCTAACCTCTCAATTCTAATCTCAAACTTCTATTTGTAAGCTTCCAAAGCTTTGTTGATCGCATCTACCTGCTGGTGGATGGTAGGGCTGTTGGGGTTTGCTTTCAGGACTTCCATTTTCTTGGTAAGTCCATCTTTCAGCATTTGCACGATCATCATCTTCACTTGCGGATTGTCTGGGATCTGAGATTTGGCCTGAACCAATACTTTGGTCACTTTCTCCGTGGCTTTCAGGTTGTCAGAGCTCATGATCCAGTTGTAACCTTCCTCAGCCGTTTTCCCAAGCACAGGATCCTGGAACTTGATAAAAGGGTAGAAGGCTACCGCTTGCCCGATGGCAGGCATCTGCTTCTCGATCTTGTTCTTTACGATGATCGGAAGAAGTTTGGTGATCAGGTCTTCGGACGCGTTGTCCAAGTCGATCTTGTCTGCCAAACCTGCCACTTTCGAAGGGTCAAGGTCGGCAATTCCAGCTAACGAAGCACCTTTGACGGAATTAGAAACCGCATTGATTCCCTTCTCATAGAGTGAAGTATATTTTGCATTCTTGGTTTTGGTCAAAGCCGAAATAGCGGCTGCCTGAACCAAAGTCTTCGGGTCATTGGAAGCCAATTTCTCAACGTCTGCTGTCAAAGCTTTTGCCTGATCGGCATTAGACAGGTCGATCTGTTCCAATGCCTGCTCTCTGATTCTGAAGAAAGGGTCTTTAAGCGCCGCCGCCAACAATTTGATGACAGCCGGATTCTTAGCATCCGCTTCTTTGATGGATGCCAATGCTCTGTATCTGCTTAGGAACTCTTTGGAATTGGTGAATTGTAATAAGTTCTGCTCAGGCGTTTTGGTTTCTGTGATCTCGGAAAGCAAGATCCCGTCTGCATTGAAGTTGATCAGGTCAGGTGTCTTGGAAGAATCGAATGTGAATGTATTCTTCGCCTTTGCATCTACCCAAACATTCGTGCGTTTTGGTTTCCCATTGTCGTATACATCGATGGCTAGAGGGAATTCAAAAGGTTTGTCCTGAGATTGATTGATCACTACGGTTACCTGTTTTTTCACAGGCTCATAAGTGGTCGTGTAGCTCAGCTTCGGATTTCCGCTTCCGAAATACCATTGGTTGAAGAACCAGTTGAGGTCTTTCCCGGACACTTTCTCGAAAGATAATCTCAGCTGATGTGCTTCTCCGTTTTGATATTCGTTGGTTTTAAGATAATCTGTCAAGCTAGCAAAGAATGCATCGTCTCCAAGATAATTTCTCAACATATGAAGGATGCCGCCACCTTTGTTGTAAGTGATCGCATCGAAAACATCTTCACGGGAGGCGTAATCAAATCTAACTAGGTCCTTGTTGAACAGAGCCGGATTGTGAATGTACCCAGAAAGGTCCTCTCTCAAATGATAATCGGCATCGTCTTTTCCATACTTATGCTCCAGCCATAGATATTCTGAATAGTTGGCGAAAGATTCGTTTACCGTCAGGTTGCTCCAACTCTCAGCAGTAACCAGATCGCCAAACCAGTGGTGGAAAAGTTCGTGAGCGATGGTATTTTCCCATTTGTTCTGGTCGATCAGGTCGCCTGGTTTTTGCTGTGCAGACTCCTGGTGTAGAGTAGCGGTTGTGTTTTCCATAGCGCCAGAAACATAATCTCTACCTGTGATCTGTGCATATTTGGACCAAGGATAGTCATAGCCCAATCTTTTGGAATAGAACTCCATCATCTCCGGCGTAAGGCCAAAGATCTGTTTCGCGTAAGGCTCATATTCCTTCTCTACGTAATAATCTACGTCGATGTTTCTCCATTTATCCTTTACCACAGCAAAGTCTCCCACGCCCATAAAGAAAAGGTAAGTGGAATGTCTCTTGTCCATCACCCAATGGTCTGTTCTCAGGTCTCCGGATTCTTTTTTTGAATCTTTAAGAAGTCCGTTGGAAAGCGTCACATATTTGTCAGGAACGGTCATGTAGATCTCCTGAGTGGTCTTTTGGTTGGATTTGTCTATTGTTGGGAACCAGGCAGATGAAGATTCGGTTTCACCTTGCGTCCAAATCTGAGTCGGTTTATCTTTGTCCTTGCCTTGAGCATTGATGAAATAAAGACCTTTCGCATCATTGATAGCCGCACTTCCTTCCTGCTTTACTTCATTTGGACGCGCTGTATATTTGATGTAAACGGTGTAATCCTGATTCTTTTGATAAGTTTTATCAAGTGTAATTTTCAGAACATCATTCTTATAATCGAATTTAAGAGGTAATTTCGAACCGTTTTTGTCCAAAGCCACTTCGTGGATCAGCATTCCTTTGGCATCCAAAACCAACTCGTTTGTCGCGTAGAAATAAGGACTTGCGGTCAGCCATTCCTCACCAGTCATCTGTTCTTTCTGATAATCGAAGCTGACTTTCAGTTTGGTATGTTTTAGCTCTGTAACTTTGGTATGTGTTGCTCTGTAGACCGGATTTCTTCCGGAAGTTTCCGTTTGAGCAAAGATCGTATTTGAATTAAATATAGCACCCAGAAAAAGTGCAGCAATGAATATCTTCTTCATTTTATATTGTTGTTATTTTTGATAGATTTATTAGATAAGTCTGTTATAATTAATTAAAGTTACGAATCGCTGATTATTTTGTGATTCCATTTCCTTTTTTCAATAGATTAACTTCGTGGTCATCCTTTAAAATGAAGTTGTTTTCTAATAGTTTTTCTAGAAGTTTTTTATTGTCAGGATTTTTGAATTTCATCAGTTCCAATATTAATGTGTTTTTACTGAAATCCTCATAACTGTCATCGTTAGTCTTTTCAAGATAAGAAATAATACTTTTCTGAAGTCTGTCTTTGTATTGTTCTCTAAAATGTTTGGTAAGATATAAAAGGACGTAAGGGTTTTGTTTTGCGAATGCTAATTCTTCCAGTCTATTATGGAAATATTCAGGATAAACTCTATGTCTTAAAGCTTGATTCAAAACATAGTTGGTCGTATTATTGCCGTAAATAGAAATACTGTCAAGTTTTCGCAGAATCAAATCTTTTGCTTGTTTATCTTCATTTACATTTTTCAAATATTCGTCATAGAATATTTGTGAGGGAGGTAGATCACCTATAATACAACCATTTTGGGAGTATATTTCCTTTTTTAGATTTAGAAGGCGTGAATAAAATAGTGGTGTAAGCTTAGGAATACGATCTGCAACTTCAATGTATGAGTAGAGAGTAACTACAGGGTTTTTATTAAAAGTTAATTGATAGATTTCCTTAATTGTAGCTTTCTTCTTTAATTTTTCAAATTCAGAAAAAGGAGTTGCATATTCAATATTTGGATTTTGATGTCCGAGGACGCCTGTATCAAAATAATTAAATGATGAAATCTTCTTTACCTCATCTCTCAGATTTGCAGGAACATTTAAAGAGTCATAAAGACCTTTTTCTTTTGGACCTAAAACTTCAACCAGCTCGGTGGAGTATAAATCACTTTTTCTGTCTTCTTTTTTACAATTAAAGAAAATGAATAGTAGTAATAAAAAAATTAAAGAGATCCTCAACTTGCAAAAATTATATCGCCACCGGAGCTTTAATTCCCGGATGCGGGTCATAATTTTCCAAAGTGAAATCCTCAAAATCAAAATCGAAAATATCTTTGATTTCAGGATTTAATTTCATTGTTGGTAAAGGTCTTGTTTCTCGGGAAAGCTGTCTGTTGACTTGCTCAAAATGATTGTTATAAATATGAACATCACCGAAAGTGTGAACGTAATCGCCAACTTCCAAGTCGCAAACCTGCGCAACCATCATCAATAAAAGTGCATAACTAGCAATGTTGAACGGAACGCCTAAGAAAACATCCGCACTTCTTTGGTACAATTGAAGGGATAATTTTCCATCTGCCACATAAAACTGAAACAAAGCGTGACATGGTGCCAAAACCATATTCGGGATCTCAGCAGCATTCCAGGCGGAAACTATCAATCTACGGGAATCCGGATTTTTTTTAATTTGTTCAATGACTTCTGAGAATTGGTCAACCACTTTTCCATTAGCACCTGTCCAGCTTCTCCATTGTGCACCATAAACAGGACCTAGGTCTCCGTTTTCATCTGCCCATTCGTTCCAGATGGAAACGCCGTTATCAGTGAGATATTTCGTATTTGTGTCTCCTTTGATAAACCAAAGCAATTCATAAATGATAGACTTCAAATGAACCTTTTTTGTTGTTACCAAAGGAAAACCTTTGGACAAATCATAACGCAATTGGTAACCGAAAACGCTTCGGGTTCCAGTTCCGGTTCTGTCGGTTTTATCTGTGCCGTTATCTATAATATGCTGAAGTAGATCGAGGTAGTTTTGCATTTTGAAAGCTAATAATTGTGAGTACAAAATAAAGAATTTTATATTTAAAAATCAGTCAAAAACACAAATATTAGTAATAGAAAAAAGTATCCACAGAATGTGAATGCCTTGATAATTTTATTTCTCTGAATCTTAGATCGCAGTATAACCACCATCTACAAGATAATAACCGCCGGTCATAAAAGAAGATTTTTCTGAGCTTAGGAAAAGGACCAATTCTGCAACTTCTTCGGATTTACCCAATCTTCCCATTGGATGTTTGGCTGTCAAAGCTTCTTTCATATCACCGCTCGCACTTTCCAAAAGTGGCGTCTCGATATAAGCAGGTCCTACTGCATTACAACGGATGTTTTTCTGTCCATACTCTACACCGATGTTTTTGGTGAGGCCGACAACTGCGTGTTTAGAAGTTGTATAAGCTGAGGAGAGGGGAGCAGCAACTGTACCGTGGATAGAAGCAATATTGACGATGACACCGCCACCATTTTTTTCCATTTGATTCAGTTCGTATTTGCAACCATAGAAAACACCATCTAAATTCACGTTGAGAACTTTTTTCCAACTGTCAATGCTATAATCTCCTGTGGTTGCCTGTTCACCACCAATTCCAGCATTGTTGCAAGCGATGTCCAATCTACCGTAAGCTTCAACTGTTGCTTTTATTAACGCTTCAACTTGTTCAGGATTTGATGTGTCTGCTTTTACGAAAGTGGCTTCTCCGCCCGCTGATTTTATTTCTGCAACGGCTGATTTTCCATGTTCTTCATTAATATCAGAAACTACAACTTTTGCACCTTCTTTTGCGTATAATTTTGCAATGGCAAGTCCGATTCCGGAACCTGCACCTGTAACCAAAGCTACTTTATTGTCAAGAATTTTCATAAAAATTGGATTGTTTAATTATGAATAACAGCAACAATAAATATGCAAAGTGAGACTCTTAAAAGTTAATTCTTTCATAAATGTTTCTATGTGAAACAATGAACGGTAGGAGATATTTCGAAAATAAGGTTATTGGATATCCAAAATTTTCTGAACCATTGTATTCAAAGAAAAAACATCACCTCTCTGTTTCCGATTCATCGCTTTTGCCAATGGAGATTCCGGCGAAATGCAAATGATCTTCTGATTCTCAATTTTGATTTCACCTAAAGAAACAGAAATGAAAAACAAACCTTTTTCCGTTGTCACGATTGCGCCTTTTTCAGCTTTATCATTTAGTTTTGGTAAAATAGTTTTGAGAAGATCTCTTTGTTTCAAAATCTCATTCAGCTGAACTTGAAGATTGTTGATTTCCTGTTGAAGCATTTCTCTTCCCGTTTCGTATTTGTCACCCATCGAACTTTTGGTATCGTTGCTGGATGCGCGGGTTTCTGCAATCAGTTTTTCGAAATTTTCGATTTTTTCGGAGAGTTTTTGCCTTATGATTGTTATTAATTCTTCTTTATTCATTTTTAATTACCAAAGTCAATCCCAATTTCTCCGCTTCATTGATTACAAATTCTCTCGCTTCAATCTTATCATTTTGAATCTCGCCTTCCAGAATCGCTTCCTTCACTTTTTCTTTCAAGATTCCGATTTCTCTGCCAGGATCTAATCCGAAAAGTTCCATGATTTCTTCACCGGAAATTGGCGGTTGGAAATTCCTGACCTGGTCTTTTTCCTCAACTTCTTTTATTTTCGTCGCAACGTATTCAAAATTCTTTTTGAATTTGGCTTGCTTAGAATAATTCTTGGTCGTGATGTCGGATTTGCAAAGTGTAAATAGGTCTTCCAGATTTTCTCCCGAATCAAAAAGTAAGCGTCGCAACGCAGAATCCGAAGCGTCATCCGTAATCAAGGCAATTGGTCTAGCATGCATTCTCACGAGTTTTTCCACGTATTTTTGCTCTTGTCCGAGTGGAAGTTTCAATCGTTTGAAAATTGATTTTATCATTTTAGAACCGAGAAATTCGTGACCGTGGAAAGTCCAGCCGATGCCTTCAACAAACTTTTTCGTAGGTGCTTTTCCGATGTCGTGGAGTAGTGCTGACCATCGCAACCAAAGTTTATCGGTGCTTTCAGAAATATTATCGACTACTGCCAAAGTGTGGTAGAAATTATCTTTGTGCGTTTGTCCGTCAATATCTTCGATACCTTTTAATGCGGTGAGTTCTGGGAGAATATATTGTAACAATGTGGTTTCTTCCAGTAATTTTAAACCTTTTGAAGGCCTGTCAGAAAGCATTATTTTATTAAATTCCACCATGATTCTTTCCATCGAGACGATTTTCATTCTTTCCGCTTCGTCTTTGATGGCTTTCAGAGAATTTTCTTCGATCTTGAAATCCAAAGTCGTAGCAAAACGGATGGCTCGCATCATTCTGAGTGGATCATCCGAATAAGTTTGATGAGGTTCAAGTGGCGTTCTCAGGATTTTCTTGTTCAAATCTTGAAGACCGTCAAAAGGGTCGATGAGTTCGCCGAAATTTTCTTTGTTTAATGAAATCGCCATTGCGTTGATGGTAAAATCTCTGCGTTTTTGGTCATCCTCAATCGTTCCAATTTCCACAGATGGTTTTCTGGAATCTTCGCTGTAGCTTTCTTTTCTCGCGCCAACAAATTCCAGTTCCAGATCTTTGTATCTGAACATCGCGGTTCCATAGGTTTTGAAAACCGCGACTTTCGTTTTTGGGTCGATTTCTTTGGCGATGCTTTCTGCCAATTCGATTCCGCTGGATTCTGTGACGAAATCTATATCTGTAGATACCTTTCTTTTCATAATGAGGTCGCGAACGAATCCGCCAACGGCATAAACGGTTTGTCCGTTTCTGGAAGCGACTTCAGAAATGACCTTGAAAAGTTTGAGGTTTTTATTCTGAGCTAAGTTGATTAACATTAAATAATTTCAAAGATTAAAAAATTCTTTAATAATAGGACAAGTCAAATTATGTTGGCAAAGATAAATCTTTTGGGAAAAGTTTGTACTATGCGAAGCTGCGTAAGCGATAGTAGCGGTTATCCTTTCTTGTGGGCTTGCCAGCCCATAAGAAAGATAATAGCGGATAGCGCGGTCTCCCTATTTTTTGCGCGGGCCTTAGCTTGGGGAAAAATAGGGAGATACGCCCAAATTGTTAGTAGTCAGGACTTTTTGGCCTTAAATTTTGAGTCGACAACTGAAATTAAGAAATTCTGTCTGCAAAAATCTTTCGGTATTTCTTTTGCGATAAGAGTAAATACAAAAAGTAGTTTTTTTTCATAGTTTATTTTTCCGGCGGATGGTCTTGTAAAAGGTCATCCGCCGGTTTTTTTATTCGCGAAGGATTTTGATCTGGCTGTTGTTCCAGATCTTGATAACAGACGATCCCGGATATTCCGAAACCTTGTCGTGAAATTCTTCTACTACATAATCTACAGCGTTTTTGATCTCATCAGAAATGTCTGAAAACTTCAAAGGTGATCTTTGTCCGCTCAAGTTTGCAGAAGTAGAGACCAAAGGTTTGTTGAGTTTTGTAATGAGTTTTTTGCAGAAATCGTTTTTTACCAATCGTATTCCGATGCTTCCGTCTTCCGCCAACAGTTCTTTCGGGAGATTCTTTGGGTTTTCGTAAACGATGGTCACTGGTTTTTCGCTGACGTCCATGATTTGCCAAGCCATTTCGGGAACATCCACCAGATCTTGCAAACGTTTCTCGGACTCTACTAATATAATGAGCGATTTGTTGGCCTCTCTTTTCTTGATGTCGAAGATCTTTTTGATGGCTTCTATATTGGTAGCGTCGCAACCGATTCCCCAGATCGTGTCTGTAGGGCAAAGTATCGTTCCACCGTTTTTTAAGATTTCTATAGGTTTGGTAAAATCCATTGGAAGGTAAATTTATGAGTTCTGATCTTCTGCAAATTTACTAATAATAGAAAGATCACAGCCCTCTATATATAGACTTCCTGTTGAACTTAAAATAAATGGCTGATCAGAAAAACGAAATTTTAATTTATTGATTATGAATCAATCATCTGATAATAATGCGAAAAAATCAATGATGATGAGCATTTTTGTCATTTTTGGTGTAAAAATTGTTGCTGTTCGAACTTTAATTCAAACTAAATTATTATGAAAAATTTGAAAAAATTACTGTTGGTATTGTTACCGGTCCTAACCCTTTCGTTGGTATTCTCTTGTTCTAATGATGATGACGATTATGATGATGGCGATCAGAATAAGAAGAACATGAAATTCACAGTCACCGTAGATGGTGCGGAAGAACAAGATTATGTTTCTTTTATATTTGTGGGCGCCGATCAAAACAACTCCAATACGGTCTGGAAGATCAACGGTGTGACCCAGAATAATGAGACCGCTATCTCTTTGGGTGAAAATGATTTTATAGGAGGTGCCAAAACATATGTCATAGAAAGTACAACGCCATTGAGATTGGCAACTACAAGTATGCAATGTCTAAATCCAGGAGCAGACAATCCGTCTTTCAAGGTAAGTTTCAAAGCTGAGGTCAACGGAAAAGTAGTGACTAATGATGAGAATTTCACTGTAACTTCAACTTCTGATTACACTCATAAATATGATTACTAAAGAGATCTAGTACAAAAATTATAAAAAGGCACTTTCAAAAGTGTCTTTTTTTGTTTGCAAAACAGTCAAAAACTTAAGTTCAAAATAGCTGCTCTATCTGAAGGCGAAGTTTTTGAAACCTGTACAAACCTGATTTAGGTCTCCATTTTGGTAAAATTCTCATGTTAACACATTTTTAAAAATTCAAATCGCTGATTTTTAGTACCTTAAATGTTTTAATGAATTTGACCAGTTAAATTTACCTATTGTTAATTTAATAAAACATGAACAGATTTTTAAATAGCCTTAACCTGTTAACCTGTATTTAACATAATCTTGATTTTCGTAACAGGATGTTAAAGAATAGTTGTTAATTCTTATACATTCGGATTGCTTTTCAAAGCATTTCTTTGGCAACGAAGAAAAAAGGAAATCAAAAAATGAAAGCAAAAACAATAAGCATCAGTGCTTTGTTTCTTTGTATGTCAACCACCATGTTGTTGGCACAAACTACAACCGATACGCTGAAAGGCGAGAAGAAGATCGATGAGGTGAAGATCATCGGGAATACGAAAAAAGGTAGTGAATCTAATATCATCACCGCTCAGAAAAAAGCAGTAGAAGTCATTGAAAGAGTCGGCTCTGTGCAGCTCGAAAAGCAAGGTATCGGTGATGTTTCTGTAGCAGTTACGAAAGCAACAGGTTCTCAAAAACAAGAAGGTAGCGGACAAATTTTCATCCGTGGACTTGGAGATCGAAACAACTCCACAACGATTAACGGTCTTCCCATCCCATCCAACGATCCAATGTACAAGAATCTTGACCTATCCATCATCAAAACAGATATGATAGATTTTGTAGGTCTGGAAAAAGTGTATCAGCCAAAACTTTGGGGTGATATGTCTGGAGCTAATGTCGATATCGTTACCAAAGTATATACAGGAAAACCATATTTTAAAGTCAATTTAGGGTCTTCTGTCAATACAAATGCAATCCGCAAAAATAATTTTTATCTTCAGGATGGTCCGGATTATTTCGGATTCAAGCAGGTCAACAGACCTTCCAACGCTCGCGTGGCAACACAAGGTTATGCATTCTCTACATCTTGGAACAACAAGGAAAGATTGACGCCGATCAATTCTAATCTAGGAGTTGATTTCGGAACTAATTTTAAAATCGGAAGTCAAGGCAGACTAAGTATCTTCGGATACGGATCTTTTGATAACGATTATTCTTTCGTAGAAGGCAACATTGGTTCATCTTACAACAACACAGGTTCTGCACTGAAAGACCTTTACGGACAAGAATACAGATACCTCACAAATACGACTGGTCTATTGAATGTCAACTACAGGATCAATCCTAATCATTCCATCAATTACAGTTCTAATTACATCCACACGACCGAGCAGAAACTTGGGAATTACAGCGGATACATCCGTGATGTAAACGAACTTCTGAATGAAAATCAAGAGAGGATCGAGGTTGCAAATCTGAGAAGAGCTTTGTACAAGACCAATGACCTTTTCATCAATCAGCTTCGTGGTGAGCATAAATTGTCTGATCCTTTGAAGATTGTTTGGAATATTGGTTACAACAGGTTGGACAGCAGAAGACCAGATAGACAGCAGAATATCTCTGTGTTCAATACAGAAACTGGAAATAACTATTTCGCTAATAGTAATCCTGGTGCAAACCAAAGATATTTCGATAAGTTGATAGAAAACGATTACGTGGGTGACCTTCATGCTGATTATAATTTTTCAGATGACCTAAAAGTGACTTTAGGCTATAGCGGAAGAATGAAGGACAGCGATTTCCGAGCGTATCAGTACAACTTCAGGATTCTTCAGCCGCAGGGGAACTACTATTTGGATCCGCAAAACTACGATGGATTCTTTAATTTGAATAATTACACTACAGGAAATCTCTTTCAGATCTCAACATTTTGGGGTGATATCAAAGATCCTCAGCAGGCTTTAAAACCACAATATTACCAGTCCAAATTGTTCAACAACGCAGGTTATGCGAACATAGAGTACAAGTTTAATGATAAGTTTACAGGACAGTTAGGTCTTCGTTATGATAACCTGGATCAGGAGATCACCTACATGACTGCAATCTTCTCGAATGGTGGGATCATCAATAAAAATTATTCAAAACTACTTCCATCACTTAATCTAAAGTATGCTGTGAACGATAAGAATAATCTAAGGTTCTCTGCTTCCAAAACATACACCACACCACTTTTGATAGAGCTTGCTCCGTACGAATATGAAGAAATAGATGAATTAAGCTTCGGAAACGTGGATTTGAATCCTGCGGACAATTACAATGTGGATCTTAAATGGGAATGGTTCCCGAATAGGAGTGAGGTGATTTCTGTAACAGCTTTTGGGAAGTATATCATCGACCCGATTGCCAGAGTAACGGTCAACTCTTCATCCAACTCGGTTTCTTTCGTTAATACAGGAGACAGCGGAAGGGTTTTCGGAGTAGAAGCAGAAGTGAGAAAGGATCTTTATCAAGTAAGCAATACTCGATTCTATACATTCCTTAATGCATCATACATCAATTCTCAGCAGGATCTGAACAATGATAAAGTAGTGGCGGAAAATCCAAACTCAAGGGTTTCTGTAGATTTTATCAAAGATAAAGACAAGATGCAGGGTGCATCAGATTTCCTTGCTAACGTGAACTTAGGTTGGGAACAAAAATGGGGCGAAAAGAACGCATTCGATTTTGTACTTTCTTATTCCTACATCTCAGACAACATCTATGCATTGGGATATCAGACCAAAGGAAATATTGTGGACAAATCGATCAATACTTTGGATGCCATCCTAAAACTGAAGTTTGCTAGCGGATTAGGAATATCATTTACTGGTAGAAACCTCATAAACCCAGATTATAAAAGAGTCCAGGCCAACGATAACGGTGATGTGACGGTAAGAAGCTTCAAAAAAGGAATGAATTACGGCGTAGGTTTCTCGTACGAATTTTAAAGAATAAAAAAAATAAATTATAATAAATAAATCAAAAAAAATGAAAAAGTCTTATTTAAAATTATTAGCAGCAGCGTTCATTATTTCAACAACAGCAGTAACATTTGTAGCTTGTAGTGATAGCGACGATGATGATATCCCTGTTGTATCTCCTACAGGTATCGCTTCCAATCCAAACGATTTCAAAGGTGAAGTAAAATCTGGAGAAACTGTAACACTTGACGCTACTAAAGTTTATAAGATCACTGGTTCTGTTATCGTACGTGATGGTGGGAAATTGGTGATCCCTGCTGGGACAAAATTAGAAGCTTCTGGTGGTACATCTGCTTTTGTAGTAGTTGAGCAAGGTGGTCAGATCTTTGCAAACGGTACAGCTACTTCACCAGTAGTTTTCACATCTCCTGCTGCAACTCCAGGAAGCTGGGGTGGTGTAGTACTTTGTGGTAGAGCACCTATCAACAAAGGAACTACGGCAACTTCAGAAGTTGGTAATGCGACCTACGGTGGAACTGTTGCAAATGATAACTCAGGATCATTGACATTTGTAAGGATCGAGTACGCTGGAGCTATCTTCACAGGGGAAAAAGAATTCAACGGACTTTCTCTTTTCGGAGTTGGTAACGGTACAAAAATAGACAACGTTTCTATGGTAAACGGTTCAGATGATGGTATAGAATTCTTCGGAGGAACAGTGAACGTATCAAACATCGTGTCTTTTGGAAACGAAGATGATGCTTTTGACTGGACAGAAGGTTGGAACGGAACTGCAACAAACGTTTACACAAAAAGAAGAGCAAACGGTGTTGGAAATAGAGGTATCGAAGCAGATAACAACTCAAACAACAGAGATGCAAATCCAAGATCGAACCCAACCATCAAAAATGCAACATTCATCGGTGCAGAAAGTGGAGAGTCTGATGCTTTGAAATTAAGAGAAGGTACTCACGCCACTATTGATAATGTTGTATTGTCTAGCTGGAAGACAGGTATCAACGTAGAGCACGATCAGTCTGTTGCTTACTTCAATGGAGCTAACAAGATCACCAAAGTGAAATTTGATAATGTAACTACAAAAGCATCTGTTAAAGCAACTGCTGGAAGTGCTGCTGCTACATTATTGGCAAACACATTTACAGAAGACTCTTCAGCTAATGGTGCTGGAAACGGTACAGCAACACCAACTTGGGCTTCTGGCTGGGCAGGATTATAATTTCTTTTTTCTTCATATCAAATCAAATTTATTTGAGCCCGCAATTCACTGCGGGCTTTTTTTTGTTTTTAATCTTATAACAGATCATAACATAAATTAGCAGATTGGCGACTGCTAAAAAAATATGGCCGAGCAAAACAATTGGATAGGTAGCATTTTCCCTGCAATTGAATTACACTATATTCTAGCAATGCAAAGCCGCAGAGCGGCGCACTGTCAATAGAAAATACCAAGCAAAAATGCAAAGCACCGTAGGTGCGACCTGTTAATAACAGGAATTTGTTCCCAATTGATATTAGACCTACTGCAATTAATATTCTCACACCTGTAAGTTATATTGGAGCACCTGTAACTTATATTGGAGCACCTGTAACTTATATTCGAGCACCTGTAAGTTATATTCGAGCACCTGTAAGTTATATTCTTGCACCCGTAACTTATATTCTTGTATCCGTAACTTATATTCGACCATCCGTAACTTATATTATTGCATCCTGAAACAATATTCTTGCACCCGGAAGATAAATTACAGAAACTTCAAAGTATTTTCTACCGCCATAATAAAACATTTCCCGAAATTTGAACTATCAACTATCAACTATCAACTATCAACTATCAACTATCAACTATCAACTATCAACTATCAACTATCAACTATCAATATGAACATCATCCTCGCATCCACATCCACACTCTTCGGCGAACAATATCTGGAATACCTCAAACCGGAACTCATCAAACTTTATGAAGGTATCACAGAGATCATTTTCATTCCATTCGCTAGACCAGGCGGAATGTCTCATGAAGATTATACCCAGAAAGCAAAAGACTTTTTTTCATCAATCAATATCAACATCAAAGGCCTCCACGAGTTCGAGGATAAAGTGGAAGCCGTCAATTCTGCCCAAGGATTCTTCACCGGCGGTGGAAACACTTTTCTATTAGTAAAGACTTTACACGAATTAGGATTAATGAAAGTTTTGAAGGAAAATATAGAATCTGAAAAACCATATCTCGGTTGCAGTGCAGGCAGCAACATTGGCGGCGTCAATATGAAAACCACCAACGATATGCCCATCGTCTATCCACCAAGCTTCGATTGCATGGAACTGGTTCCGTTCAATATCAATCCACATTACCTCGACCCAAATCCCGAGATCAAACACAACGGAGAAACAAGAGAAACCAGGATCAAAGAATTCCTGACCCAGAATGACATCAAAGTCGTTGGGCTAAGAGAAGGCAACTGGATCAGAAGAATTGGGAACAGAGTCACAACAGAAGGCACAGAACTCACTAGAATATTCGAAAAAGGAAAAGATCCTTACGAGGTAGATCCCGGAACCGAATTATGAAATTAATTGATATGAAAAAGGACATTGGATTTTTATTAATGACAATCAGTCAGCTTTATTTTGCTCAAGTCAATTACGTGATCAAAGACGGGTCAGAACGCTTCGATGCACACATCACAGTCCAGTCTTGTGAAGACGAAAGCTGCAATGAAAAAGGAATTGTGAAGTTGATCGACAAAAAAACAAACCAACTTTTCCAAACCTTCGAATCCGATGACCTTAGTTTATTTTTGGACAAAGATCAGAAGCCCACAGTAAACGTCATTCAGTTGTACAACGAGCAAAGTCCCTTGATCTTTGATGATTTCAACTTCGACGGGTCAGAAGATCTTGCAATTCGCAATGGGAACAACAGCGGTTATGGCGGACCTTCGTATGACATCTATGTCTACCATTCGACCAAAAAACAATTTGTCCCAAGTGATGAATTGACAAGCCTGGCCTACGATAACCTCGGCATGTTCCAGACGGATCACGATAGAAAACGGATCATCACCTTTGCAAAATCTGGCTGTTGCTGGCACATCACCACAGAATATGCTGTAATCCCGAAAAAAGGACTTCAAAAAGTTTACGAAATGGAAGAGGACGCAACGGGTGGCGGCGAATTCGTGAAAGTGATCACCCGAAATCTCATCAATAACAAATGGGTAATCAAAACCAAAAAATATAAATTAGACGAGTATTATAAAGATTAAATAATGAAGATCCAAAAAGAAATAGATTTCATCTTAGCAATCGATGCTTTGAAGAATGTCAACAGAAGAAATTACAACGCCGACGATTCCAGACGAGAAAATACAGCGGAACACAGCTGGCAGATCATTGTCTTAGCACAAATCCTTTATCCATATGCCAAGGATAATCAGAACATCAATTTGTTGCGAGTCATCAGAATGTTGTCCATCCACGATCTGGTAGAGATTGACGCCGGCGATACTTTCCTGTTTGATGAAGTGGGAATGCAAGGCAAATTCGAGCGTGAAAAAATTGCGGCAAAAAGGATCTTTGGAATTTTAGATGAACCTCTGTCAACAGAATTCTACAACCTTTGGATCGAGTTCGAGGAAGAGCAAACACCCGATGCGATCTTCGCTTGCGCCATCGATAGGATCATGCCGTTCATCCTCAACGCACACACGTCGGCAAAAAGTTGGACAGAAGCCGGCGTTACGGAGAAACAGGTGAGATCTATGCTGGAAACGGCCATTTGCAGAGCTTCCGGTGATATGGGCGATTGCTTCCAAACATTAATGGAAAAATGTTTGGATGATAACAAGGTCATCAGAAACTAAAAGTTAATTACAAACAAAAATCGCTTCCGATATACGGAAGCGATTTTTTATGTTTAGAAAGTATTCTATTATTTAGTTGCAGGAACTTGCGTTGCTGGAGCTGTACTAGCTGGAGCTTGCTGTACCGGTGCTTCAGATTTCACAGGTGTTGGCATAGTTGGCGCTACTTGCGAAGGTTTTCCTGTAAGAACGATGCTTAGCAAGATCAAAACAACGATTGTTGCTCCCAAGGTCCATGTTGCTTTTTCCATGAAGTCATTGGTTCTCTGAACGCCAAAGTTTGCAGCAGATGCGCCACCGAAAGTTCCGGAAAGTCCGCCTCCTTTTGGATTTTGAGCCATGATGATGATAACTAATAGGATGCTAGCAATGATGATCAAGATCATAAACAGCGTAAATATTGTGCTCATAGTATAGTCTTAGTAATAAATTTTGAAGCGCAAATATATGGATTTTAATCAATAATAAAACTTATTTCTTAATAAATTTCACAATATTGGTTTCGTTGCTTAGAGATTTCAATTTGATGAAATAAACACCAGTTTTCAAATGGCTAATATCGATTTTACTTCCACTGAAGTCTTTGTTAAGAATCAATTTACCGGATTCATCCAGAACTTCATACGCAAAGAAGTTTTTATCAGATTCTATATTCACATGATCCTGAACCGGATTTGGAAAGATCTTGACAACTGCCACTTTTTTTGCCGGATCATTCACTGCTAAAAGGCATGCGGGCGGATTGGAAATTGGACCTACTGAAAAATCATAGAAGATCGTGTCTTCCGTAATAATAGAAACAGAGATATAATCCGGATGAGCAGGAGCTCCATAAACATACAAACAATTGTTAAAGGTAAATTCAGCCTTGTTAAAAATAGTGCTGTACTTGTACCAGCCTTCGCAAGTAGCTGTCATTGCCGGTGGTGTAAAAAAATCAACCGTGGAAGGTGGATCTATCACAATGGGCCACACACAAGCAGAGATCCAATTGGAAGGTGGTTTGAAATAAGCTGTTTTCGCAGTTTGGCTAGATGCTAATTGAACAATTATCATCAAAGAAAATAGTAGAATTTTTTTCATGGAACA
This sequence comes from Chryseobacterium sp. FP211-J200, assembly GCF_001643375.1. Classification (GTDB taxonomy): domain Bacteria; phylum Bacteroidota; class Bacteroidia; order Flavobacteriales; family Weeksellaceae; genus Epilithonimonas; species Epilithonimonas ginsengisoli. Next base: position 16,633 of record NZ_LSHB01000026.1, on the reverse strand, counting down.
TTAGTTTTAAAGAGTTAAACCCAAATTTACATAATAATTTAGTAGCTTGATTTGTATTTATAGAAATCAAGTCTAAAAATTCAAATGTTCATTTTAATAATTGCTTTTGGCAGTATAGAATCTTTTTTTATTAATTTTGGGCAGCAATTTCCGTCTTCCGCTCCCAAACCTAACAAAGTGGTTCGACGAAGTCAATCTTTTTTGCCTAAGCTTTTCCAGCAACAAAAAAGGATTTCCGCTCAAGCCGGGCTGCAAATAATTCGACTGTAAATATTATTAATTAACAATAATTTAAATGAAATTTAAACATATCCTCACTGCAATTGCAGCAACACCTTTTATGATGAATGCACAACAGGTTATGACGCCGGAAACCATGTGGACGCTCAATCGTCTGGGTGTACAGTCCGTTTCTCCAGACCATCAATCCTTAATTTACAAAGTCAGCAAGACAGACCTCAAAACCGAAAAATCAAACTCCGAAGCTTTTTGGTTAGACCTTTCGGGAAAATCTACCAAAATTGATTTAGGAAAGAAAAGCTTGATCCAATGGGACAAAAACGGAATTTACGCGTTAGAGAACAACCAAATTTTCTTGTCAAAAGATTCCGGTAAAACCTGGACAGAATTCTATAATGTTGGCGAAGTGGATAACATTGTGATTTCTCCTGACGGTAAAAAAGTAGCTTTCAGCAAAGCCGTTCATATCGAGGATCTTCTTGGAAAAGACAAATACAAAGATTTGCCAAAAACCACGGCTCAAATCTATACAGACTTGAATCACAGGCATTGGGATGCTTTCAACGAGGGTTCTTACAATCACGTTTTTACGGTTAATATATCAGAATCTGTTGATAAAGCCAAGGATCTCTTGGAAGGCAAAGCTTTCGATTCGCCTCAGAAACCATTTGGTGGTGCAGAAGATTTTGTGTGGAGTCCAGATTCCTCGCAATTACTTTATGTCTCAAAAAAGAAAAGCGGCGCTGAATATGCACAAAGTACGAACACAGATATCTACTGCTATGATCTAGCAAGTGGCGTCACCAAAAGTATAACAGAGGGAATGATGGGTTACGACGTAAACCCGAAATTCAGTCCAGATGGGAAATTCCTGCTTTGGAACTCGATGAAAAGAGAAGGTTTTGAAGCGGATAAAAATGACATCATGGTAATGGATTGGAAGGCGATGAAGTCTGAAAATCTTACACAAGCCTGGGACGAAAGTGTGACTGGCGATGTGTCTTGGAGTTCAGATGCGAAACAAATTTATTTCACGTCAGCTTTTCGCGGCACGAAACAACTATTCTCCGTTGATGTTAAAAACAAAACCGTAAAACAAATTACGAAAGGCGATTTTGATATTAATGAGGTCGTGCTGGAAAATAAAGGTAAACTTTGGGTCACCAAAACGGACATCAATCACAATGCAGACCTTTTCGAAGTGGATTCTAAAGGTTCATTGAAACAGATCACAGACATTAATAAAGATAATTATTCCAAATTGGTTCAAGGAAAATCTGAACTGAAAATGGTAAAAACGACCGATGGAAAAGAGATGGGTGTGTGGTTCCACTATCCACCAAACTTCGACCCGAATAAGAAATATCCAACTTTGATTTACTGCCAAGGTGGACCACAATCTGGATTGACGCAGTTTTTCTCTACCAGATGGAACTTCGCTTTGATGGCGGCAAACGGCTACATCGTGGTAGCGCCAAACCGTCGCGGAATGCCAGGTTGGGGCGTAGAATGGAACGAAGAGATCAGCGGTGATTGGGGCGGACAACCGATCAAAGATTATTTGTCAGCAACCGATTTTGCGAAAACTTTACCTTATGTTGACGGAAGTAGAGTAGCGGCTGTTGGCGCAAGCTATGGTGGATATTCCGTGTTTATGTTGGCTGGCGTTCATGAGAACAGGTTCAAAACTTTTATTGCGCACGACGGATTATTCGATATGAAATCCTGGTACGGAACGACTGAGGAACTTTGGTTCGCCAATTGGGATTTAGGTGGAAATTACTGGCAAAAACCAACGCCGAAAGCCTATTCAGAATTCAATCCAAGTAATTTTGTAGACAAATGGAATAAGCCAATTATGGTCATTCAAGGTGGAATCGATTTCCGTGTTCCTTACGAGCAAGGTCAAGAAGCCTTCCAGGCTGCAAAATTGAAAGGACTTAAAACCAAATTTCTTTATTTCCCGAACGAAAACCATTGGGTGCTTCATCCGCAAAACGGTTTGGTTTGGCAAAGAGAGTTCTTTGAATGGCTGAAGGAAACTTTGTAAGACGTTAAACAATTTATATTACAAAATGAAAAAAATATTTATTATAGTTATTGCTATTTTAATTTCAAATAATATTTTCTCACAAACTTATAATTTTGATTATCTTATCAAGTATGCTATGGCTAACCATAAGAACGGTTATGAGAAATCAAATGACCAATTTGTAAATTCTAAAGAATTATTTTATTATGGAAGTTTTTCTCCAACACTCGATAAGCGGGCATATAATCTGATTGTTTATGATTACAAAAGTAATTTGATGCATACATTTCAAATTGCGAAAACAGATTCTCCAAGTGACGGTTCTAAATATATATACGTGAGTTCAGGTTATCTTCTTCCAAATCAGAGTCTAGAAAAAGAACAGAAAGCACCAGTTTACACACATACTTTTTTGGAAGACATTCCTGGAGGTAAAAGAATGATTTTGAAAAAATTCAAAAATGCTAAAGCTAAAAAGCCAGATGTAGAAATGACTGCAGATTTTATCAATATTGATACGGATTTAAGAGCATTTTCCTATGTAGAATTATTTAATACACGAGCGGATTTTGTAAAACTCCCTGATAATGAAAACTATTATCTTCGTGACGCAAAATGGAAAGTGAAGGATTCCAATGGGGAATTTCACACAAATATTTATAAAATTCCTTTAACGCTTATCTTAGATCCAAAGAAAATTAAACTTCCAAAAGAAAAACCAAAAAGTGCTGAAGAACAAATTGAAGAATGGAAAAAATCAATTGTCAGATAATAAAAAAGTGTCAGAGAATCTCTGACACTTTTTTGTTTTAATTACTCAATCTCAACCGCCCAATCCGCTTTCCACTCTTCATTAATTTCCAATTTCAAAATCCCGAATTTCTGAGTTAATTCCTGATTGTGGTCTTCTATATCTGCAATTCCCTGCCAAGGTTCCAAGCAAACAAAATCAGCATTTTTCGCAGCCCAAATTCCGAAATAAGGAAAGTTGGAAAAAGTAAAAATCACTTTGTGATGGTTTTGGTTATTTCTCAAGACCAATTCTCTGCTTTTCATCGTCGTCATTACCAAAGCATCTTTTGAAAAGAGTTCATGCGTGAGTGGAAGCGTTTTATTTTCAAATTCGATGGTTTTGGTTTCTTTGCTGATCAGGTTATCAATCAAAGGATGGATTTCCAGTTTTTCATCATCAGAAAAAGCGATTTCGTAATCATCATATTTCAATCCATTTTTGGTATCAATTGCAAACCCAGGATGCGCACCCAAAGAAAAATATAGTTCTTTGTCCGATGTATTTTTCACATTGTAAGAAACAGTCAATTTATTCTCAATCAAAGTATATTTGATTTCTAAACTGAAATCGAAAGGATAGAATTTCAAAGTTTCATCATCAGAATTTAATTCAAAAACAACCTGATTTTCTGATGAACTTTTCACGTCGAAGATCTTTCTTCTGGCAAAACCGTGTCTTGGCATTTTGTAAGTTTCACCTTCGAAAATATAAGAATCATCTTTCAAAGCGCCGACCGTCGGAAATAAAACAGGACTTTGTCCGCCCCAAAAATCAGGATTTCCTTCCCAGATAATTTCTTTTCCGGTTTCAAGATTGATGAGCGACACGAGTTCAGCACCAAGTTCATTGAAGCTTGCCTTTAGTTTTGTATTCTGAAGTTGGATCATAATTGATATTGTAAAATTTTATTTGAATGATTTGAAAATTTCCGTGGAAACCTTGTCGTATATTTCTTTGTCATTAGTTGGATATTGTAAAATGGCAAACGAAAAGGCATCGTTTTTAAAAATGGTTTTTTGATAGAAGATCTTTCCATTTCTGAAACCTGATATTACAAAAAATGTCTCCCCCAGTTTTTTATAAGTAATGTTGTTTTTCTTTTTTAAATTGTCTTTAATATCAGTTTTGTATTGCCTTTCCAAAGTGATGGTTTCGCCTTCCGAATCGAGGTTGAATCTTCCAAAAACCCTTAGAACTTCTTCACCTTTTTCATTATTGAAAATCCTTCCGTCGCCGTTTGCGCTTTCTGGTTGAGGATTCAAAAATTTGGGATAATCTAAACAATAATCAAAACGAACATTACAATATTGGTCATAATCCTCATTTTGACTTATTTTTTCTGATGTTAAATTGAAATTGCCAATCGTAAGAAAGACAAGAAGTGCAGCTATTTTTGTTATCATCCAAAATTGTTTTGCATTAATATATCGATTACAAATATCTAAATTAATCTTGATTTTTGGTCTAAAATCTAAAGTCAAAATTTGAACCTCTAATTTTATATAATAAATTCCTAAATTGCCGTTTTATAAGCAATAATGAAAGGTTTCAATTTTCTTAAAAGGATCAACAGTTGGGTCGTGTACTTTATACTCACGGCCATCGTTTTTGGAATTGCTATATCGTCTTTCATTTTGATCGATCAATTACGGAAGCAGGAGATCAAAAAAGTAGAGCTGATCGCTACTGCTCTCAAAGCTTACACGGATGACGAAATTTCGGCCGACCCAAAAATACAGGAGTTGTATCTTGCTGTTATGCAGGATAATACCAATCTTCCAATTGTTGTTACAGACAAAAGTAAAACGCCGATCTTTCAGGCAAATATTCCAGAGCTTATTGAGCAAGATCCTGCAAAACTGAAAAATCTGATCCGAAATATGGAGAATTCTTACGATCCATTCATCGTGGAATTGCCATCTGGTCAAAACCAATTTATCTATTATGATAACTCGGACCTGCTGAATTATTTCAGGTTTTATCCTTATGTGATCGCTTTGTTTATCGGAGCTTATCTAATATTTTCTTTTTGGTTCCTGCGAACTTTGAAGAAGACCGACGAAGGTTTTGTCTGGGCAGGTTTGGCAAAGGAAACAGCACATCAAATCGGAACGCCATTATCCTCAATGATTGGCTGGGTCGAGATCATGAAGCTGGAAGACGAAAATGGTTTGGGCGTGAAAGAACTCGAAAAAGATGTTGAACGACTGAAAACCATCTCCGAACGATTCTCGAAAATAGGTTCTATTCCTGCACTCAATGACCTTGATATCAACGAAACCGTTCAGCAGAATTTTGATTATTTGAAGTCCAGAATTTCTACCAAAGTTGATTTCACTTTGAGAAAAACTTATGAGCCAGTTCTGATTCCCCACAGTAGGATTTTGATGAGTTGGGTGATTGAAAACTTAATTAAAAATGCTGTCGATGCAATGAAAGGCGAAGGGAAATTGGAACTTTCACTCTACAAGAAAAACAAAAATGTTTACATCGACGTGACCGACACCGGAAGCGGAATGACAAAACAACAAGTTCGAAATGCCTTCAAACCGGGATTCTCCACCAAAAAACGAGGTTGGGGATTGGGACTTTCTTTAACAAAAAGAGTCGTGACAGAATATCACAAAGGTGAAGTGAAAATTGCCAATTCCGAAGTGGGGAAAGGAACGACTTTCAGGATTGTTTTAAGGGAAGAGCAGAAATAAGTTTTATAATTATCTCAAAAAATCAATAGTTTTCCTCTTGATTTCAAAATCCCTATCTTTGCCGATTGAAACCGAAAAGAAATTCAATTTTTTCAGTTTCATTTTACCACTTTAAAATAAATTTTCCCAGATGAACCATCCATCTTCCAAAATATCTGTATCAGATAAGAAGGCGATTATGGATGCACCATCTGACCTTTGAAAAAAATAATTAGATTCAGATGAAAACCACTTTTGCAGACTTCGATTTACCGGAAAAGATTCTGGATGTTCTAGCCGATCTCAACCTTTTTGAACCAACGCCTATCCAGGAAAAAAGCATCGGACCGATACTTTCCGGACGCGACGTGATGGGAATTGCCCAAACGGGAACCGGTAAAACTTTGGCTTACACACTTCCAGTCCTTAAAACCTGGAAATACAACAAAACAGGAAATCCAACAGTTTTGGTTTTGGTTCCAACCAGAGAATTGGTGGTTCAGGTGGCAGAAGTGATCACCAAAATGACAGAAAATCTGACCGCAAGAGTGATCGGAATTTACGGTGGGAAAAACATCAATACACAAAAATTATTGTTCAATGACGGTTGCGACATCTTGGTGGGAACGCCTGGTAGAGTAATGGATTTGGCGATTGACAATGCGATTTCATTGAAAGAAGTGGGCAAATTGATCATCGATGAGTTTGACGAAATGCTGAATCTCGGTTTCCGTCCACAATTGACACACATCTTCGAAATGATGAAAGAGAAAAGACAGAATATTCTTTTTTCTGCGACGATGACCGATGCTGTAGATGCTTTGCTGAACGAATATTTTGCTGGTCCAATCGAGATTTCATTGGCAAGGTCGGGAACGCCTTTGGAAAAGATTGCACAATCTGCAGTTCCTGTTGAGAATTTTAACACGAAACTGAATTTATTAATTCATCTTCTGAAAACAGAAACGGATCTAGAAAAAATTCTAATTTTCGCTAATAATAAAAAACACGCCGATCTTATCTTTGAAAAACTGAATGTGGAATTCCCAGACCAGTTTGGTGTGATCCACTCCAACAAATCTCAGAATTTCCGTTTGAGAGTGATGCAGGAATTCACCAATGAAGAATTGCGAGGCGTGATCACCACAGATATTATGGCGAGAGGTCTGGATATTCCGGATATTTCGCACGTTTTCAACTTCGAAGTTCCTGAGGTTCCAGAGCAATATATTCATAGGATCGGTAGGACGGGTCGTGCGGACAAAGAAGGGATTTCCATCACTTTCTTCACCAAAAAAGAAGAAGCGCAACTTTTGGACATCGAACTTCTAATGGACAGAGAAATCAAAAAAACCGAATTCCCGGAAGCTGTGACAATTTCGAAAGTAAAAATCGCTTCAGAACAGGAAGAAGTGAAGATGAAATTCTTAACCACAGCCAAACTCAACGAAGGTGATTCTGCTTTCCACGAGAAAAAAGCGAAGAACAAGAAAACCAATATGGGTGGACCAAGCAAGAGAAAAGAACCGAAGAAGTTCGGGGCAAACAGAGCTCAGCAAAAAGCAAAGTCTATTGCGAAGAGAAAGAAATAAAACTAAAACTCCTCAGAATTTTCTGGGGAGTTTTAGTTTTATTTATTAAAAATCATAATGTATTTATCCGCAATACCATCATTGTTGTAATCGTATTGGTAATTAGAATCGATTAATTGCATTTCATTGTTTGAGAGAAGCTTAATATAATGAGACTCGGAGTACTGTCCAAATTGATTATCAAATTTAAAAGTAATTTTTTTTGAAGCATCATCGTAAGAAAATTTACCGTTTTCAATATTGTTTATCACACAAGGCAACCCAGAGTATTCGCTTTTGAAATGAGTAATAGCAATTGTTTCACCAACAAAGACACAAGTTCTTTTGTAAGAGCACTCTAATTGATTATTAGAAAATAAAATCTGGTCATCCTTCCCATCTAGTATTTGATTTTTACTTAAAGTCCAAGTTCCCTCGAAGGGAGATTTGCTATTATAGTTGTCATCATCTTTCCGACAAGAAATAATAGATAACGAAGCCAAAGCAATTAGAATTAGTTTTTTCAAAGTATTAATTTTCTACAAATAAAATGAAAATTCATTAATAAAGAAAATCAACTCCTGATCCACTTCCAAATCTCCTTCAAAGTCGCCTTGTTCCCATACATCAAAATCCCAACCCTGTAGATTTTCGAAGCAATAAAAACCATCAAAAGCGTTGAAGCTATCAACAAAAATATCGACAACAAAATTTCCCAAAGCGGAACACCAAACGGAATCCTTGCAATCATCGCAACCGGCGACGTGAACGGAATAATCGATAGCCAAAAAGCCATCGGTCCATCCGGATTATTCATAATCGTGAAGCTTCCGTAAAGTCCCAACATCAGCGGAACCACAGCAAACAAAGTAAATTGCTGCGTTTCAGTTTCGTTATCCACCGCACTTCCTATTGCGGCGTACATCGAACTGTAAAAGATGTAGCCAAACAAAAAGAAGAACACAAAAACGCCGATAATTCCAACATAATTCATATCCAAAAGAATGTGCGAAACTTCCGTCGCAATCTGCTGAATATCCAGATTTTTCATCATATTTTCTTCGCCAGCCGGAATGTTTTTCTGCATCGCCGAGAATCCTGTATTCAGGAAAATCGCCGCCGTCACGGTCATTGCAATCCAAACGGTAAACTGCGTCAATGCCACCAAGGTCACGCCCAATATTTTCCCCATCATCAACTCAAATGGTTTCACAGATGAAATGATAATCTCCACCACACGGTTATTTTTCTCCTCCAAAACGCTTCGCATCACACGAACGCCGTAAATAATGATGAACATAAACACCACATACATCAATCCCATACTCAGAGCGGTTTTGATGCCGAAAGCAAGGTCACTTTCTGGCTTGTCACTTTCCGTCACATTTTGAGAAATCAGTTTGAAATTCTTATCCAGATTCACAATTCTGTCTTCTTTAATTCCGAGTTGTTTGATTTTTTCTTTCTTCAGAATATTACTCAAATCAGCAGAAACAGCCATTTTCGTATCCATCCCGACTTTCTTATTCGTCAACAGTTTTGTTCCGCTTTCCAAAGCATCAAAATTGGTGTCTTTCAATTCCGGGATGATGAGCAAACCATCTGTTCCTTTCAATTCTTTTAGGTTTTTAACCAGCGCATTTTCCGTATTTTGAGGCACAAAAGTATAAGTGATCTCTTTCGTCGATTTCAATTGTCCTGCGAAAAGTCCGCTTTTGTCCACCACATCAAAATGATATTCCGCTTCGTTCGCCTTGAACATAAAACCAATCAAAACCCCAAAACCAACCATCAAAAGTGGCGCAAGAATGGTCAGAATAATAAAAGATTTCTTCTTGACCTGCGTCAGAAATTCTCTCTTGGTAATTAAATATATATTTTTCATTTATTGTAAAAAGTAAAATGTAGTAAGTAGAATCATTTATCAATTATCATTCATCAATTATTCCTTCACCGCATTAATGAAAACCTCATTCATACTAGGAATCTTCTCGTTGAAGGTCCGTATCGTTCCTGTTTTCAGTAAGTCCTGAAGCAGGATGTTTTGATTTTCAGAATTCTTCAGTTCAAAATGAAACAAACCATTGTTGGTCGTCATATTTTCAATCTGATATTTTCTCGTCAGTTCCTCCAGATTTTCAGCATTCGTGTCCGCCAAAACCACAGAAAAAACATTTTGTTTGAACTGTTCGCGAACATCAAAAACTTTCCCATCCAAAACCTTCTTAGAATTGTTAATCAAGGCCACAAAATCACACATTTCCTCCACACTTTCCATTCGGTGCGTGGATAAAATGATGGTCGTTCCCTCATTTTTCAATCGGATGATTTGGTCTTTGATGAGGTTCGCATTCACAGGGTCAAAACCCGAAAAAGGCTCATCCAGAATCAACAATTTCGGGCGGTGCAAAACCGTCACCACAAACTGGATTTTCTGCGCCATCCCTTTTGAAAGTTCGCTCAGTTTTTTCTTCCACCATTGGTCGATGTTCAGTTGCTCAAACCAAAATTTAGCCTGCGAAAGTGCCTCTGCGCGAGACATTCCTTTCAACTCGCCAAAGTACAGAAGCTGGTCGCCCACCGTCATATTCTTGTAAAGTCCGCGTTCCTCCGGCATATAGCCGATGTTTCTGATGTGCTCCGGATTCAGTTCCTTGCCGTCGATCCAAACCTTGCCTTCGTCAGCTTGCGTAATTTGATTGATAATCCGGATAAACGACGTTTTCCCAGCGCCATTCGGACCCAAAAGCCCATAAATACTGGCAGTCGGAACATCGATAGAAAAATCCTGAAGCGCAATTTTCTTCCCCGCGTTGTATGTTTTTTTGATATTTTCAGCTCTCAGCATTGATCATTGGTGATTAAAAATGAATAATTTAATTTTTAGGAGCAAGACGATTTCGTCATCGATTCACTTGTCCAACCCGCTTTCCGTTGCAATCTTTTTTTTCAAAAAAGGATTTCCACTACAATCGGGGCTATGTTGAGGTTTTGTCTTTCCTTTCAACGATTTTTTAAAACCTTACAAAATTAGTTCATTAATCTCAAAAATGTTACAGAAATACTTCGTAATTCAACTGTTCTTTATCATTCAATTCGTAAAATATAAGATTACCAATGACTCAAAAAGATCTTTGTCAGTATTCCTCAGAGATACCAATTCGCAATAGGATTCATAAAATTGGTTTGTGCTATAACTGATTGATTTATAACAAAATCGATGCGTCTGTCTCAACTAAGTGAATCAACGGCTCAACTAAATGAATCAACGCCTTAACTAAATGGATCACTGACCCAACTAAATGAATCAACGGCGCAACGTAATGAATCAACGACCTAACGAAGTTAATCATTGGCATAAAGTAATGAATCAGAGAGGAGAAGTAATGGTTCAATGAGGTTTCGTAATGAATCAATCCTTTTTGGAAGTGTGTTTTCTTCAGTCTTCTATTATTAGGAGTTGATAAAGTATTTTGTCAAGTTTTAACCTCTTGAAAAAGTGTCCTCGCATTGTTATTTGTCAAAATCAAGCGAGAACTTGTCAATGCTCCGTAGGAGCCAACTGTTAATAACGTCCATTACACCACACCAACATTTGTAATTCAAATCAAGAATCCCAAATCAGATTGCAATAGATTCATTCAGTAATCACACTCTTGATAAATCAACTTTGACAAAGCTTTATTAATTCTTAAATTAGCAAACCAAAACCAATCCGCAAAAGCTAACAGCTAAAAGCCGATTGCCAAAAGCCACATTATGACTCAAGAATTTTTGGGAAATTCCCAATTCAACATATCAAACCAAGCAGTTTCCGCAAGCTGTCCGTCCAATATTGCCCTCATCAAATATTGGGGGAAATACGAAAACCAAATTCCGGCAAATCCCAGCATCAGCTACACATTGAACCATTGCAGAACCAACACCTCGATGGAGTTTTTTGCAGGAGAAGAATTTTCAGTTCATACTTTCTTATCAGGCAATGAAGAACAGAAATTCGCTGAGAAAATCGAAAAATATTTCAAAAACATCGAGCAATATCTCCCTTGGATTCTGAAAGGGAAGTACATCATCAGAACAGAAAATACCTTTCCACACAGCTCCGGCATTGCTAGTTCAGCTTCGGGTTTCGGCGCGATTGCAAAATGTCTGATGAATCTGGATGATGTTTTTTCAGGAAATTCAGATTCCAATTTTAAAACCAAAAAAGAAAGTTTCCTGGCAAGATTAGGAAGCGGAAGTGCTTCCAGAAGTCTTTACGAAGGTCTGGTAGTTTGGGGGAAAACGGAAGAAGTGGAAGGGAGTTCAGACCTATTTGCAGTTCCATATGACAACAATGAAATCCATCCAATCTTCAAAAACTTTCACGATTGTGTTTTGCTCATTCACGAAGGTCAGAAATCGGTTTCATCTACAGTTGGTCACGGCTTGATGAATACCAATCCTTACGCCGAAAGACGTTTCCAGGAAGCGCACGAAAACTTCACCAAACTGAAAACCATCCTTGCAACCGGCGATATGGAAGGTTTCATCAAACTCGTAGAACACGAAGCGTTGACGCTTCACGCAATGATGATGATGAGCGAACCTGCATTTATCCTGATGCAAACCGGAACATTGCAGGTCATCAATAAAATTTGGGAATTCAGAAAAATCACAGGTTTGGCTTTGTTCTTTACTTTGGATGCTGGCGCAAACGTTCATTTGCTTTTCCCGAATGATATCGACAACGACAGAATCACAGATTTCATCACCACAGAATTGATTCCGTTGACGCAGAAAGGTGGTGTTGTGAAGGATGTGATGAGGTTTTAATTTTTGTAAAATGTATTATGTACAACGTAAAATGTACTTAATACTTTACAATTTCGACTTTAAAAAAAAACAATTATGAAAAAACTTACCCTAATACTCTTAATAATCATCTCCTTCTTCGGAAATGCACAAACCGTAACAGAGCCAGCCAATCACCCTGCAGACTGGTCGCAAAAGTATAAACCATTTAGAATTGTTGGGAATTTGTATTATGTCGGGACTTACGATCTGGCTTCGTATCTCATTGTGACGAACAAGGGAAATATCCTTATCAATACAGGATTGGCAGATTCCTATCCTCAAATCAAAACGAATATAGAAAAACTTGGATTCAAATATAAGGACACAAAAATACTCACTTTGACCCAAGCGCATTACGATCATATGGGCGCAATGGCCGACATCAAATCGGAAACAGGTGCAAAACTGTATGTGGACGAAGCGGAATTGGCGGAACTGAGATCCGGCGGTAAATCCGATTACGAAATGGGGAAATATGGCGTCACGTTTAAACCACTAACGCCTGATTTTCTTTTGAAAAATAATGATAAAATCAAATTGGGAAACACGACTTTGACTTTGCTTCATCATCCCGGACACACAAAAGGTTCGTGCAGTTTTATCTTCGAAACGAAAGATGAAAACAGAAAATACAAAGTCTTGATCGCCAATTTTCCTTCGATTATTATCGATCATAAATTTTCTGATGTGAAAACCTATCCGACGATGCAGCAGGATTATGCCTATACTTTAGATGCTATGAAAAAGCTGGATTTTGATATTTGGGTGGCTTCTCACGCCAGTCAGTTTGATATTCATAAAAAACGAAAAGAAGGAGACGCTTATGATCCGAAGCTATTTATGGATAAGGAGAGTTATTTCATAAGACTTAAAAATCTGGAAGCCGCTTATTCTGAAAAAGTGAAAGAGGAATCTCAAAAATAATATAATACTCTTTACTTATTACATCATACTTAATACAACAAAATGCTAATCCACCACATCGCCATCATCTGTTCAGATTACGAAGTTTCCAAAAAATTCTACACCGAAGTTTTAGGTCTTAATATTATTCGTGAAGTTTATCGTGAAGCGAGACGATCTTACAAGCTAGATTTGGCCATCGGAGAACATTATGTCATCGAGCTATTTTCGTTTCCAAATCCGCCAGAACGTCCGTCAAGACCGGAAAGTTGTGGCCTTCGTCATCTTGCTTTTTCAGTTGATAACGTCGAAGAAAAACGAAATGAATTAATTGAAAAAGGTTTGGATTGTGAAGACATCAGGATTGATGAATTTACTGATAAGAAATTCTTTTTCACGCAAGACCCAGACAGATTGCCTTTAGAATTTTATGAGAATTAGACTGAGAGATAATAGACAAATAGATGATAGACTAATTGATGAATTAAAAATCAATTATCAGTTATCTTTCATCATTTATAATCAATGTGCGTAACCTGTCAAAAAACTAATGGTCATAATCGCTAAAACGATCAGCGAAATGGCTACATAGACGTAATCTTTCTCTTTAAGATAACCAATTAATGCAAAGATGATTCTAACCAATGGCGTTAAGATGAGAAACAAAATTCCAAGTTGGATAATTGCCATTCCTTCGCCTTTCATCAGCGAATTCCAAAATTGTCCCCAAACTTTTTCGGACGTTGTTCCCATATCCAAAAGCTTATATTTTTTTGGCATTACAAAACCTTCCATAAAAAGTTTGATAAAACCAACCAAAGAGGTCACAACGGAAAGTAGAACGCCCAATCGCAAGAGATTCCCAACGGAACGATTCAAATCAACGTCTGTAAATGGTCTTGTTCTCATTTAATGGAAATTTTTGGTTACACCGTTGTACATCATATAAATTGACAAAATCGTGATGACAATTGCAAAGAATACCTTTAGTTTTTTTGTTTTTGAGATCATCAAAGTTTTTGATCCAATAAAACTTCCCACGACCACACCAATCAAAACAGGCGCTGCGATCACAGGAATAATTTGTCCCCTTTGAAAATAGATCAATGCGCCAGCAACTGCTGTTACACCAATCATAAAATTACTCGTGGTAGTAGAAACTTTGAAGGGTAACTTCATCATGTTGTCCATTGCCAAGACCTTCAAAGCGCCGGAACCGATTCCCAGAAGTCCGGACATTGCACCTGCGAAGATCATCATGAGAAATCCTGGAATGGTGTTTTTTGAAGCATAATGCTTTAGACCATCTTTGTCTGGAAAAGTACCGTAAAGTTTTAGTTTGTCTGCTAGGCTGCCTTTGCTCAATTCTTCCTGATGGTCGGGTTTTCCTTTGAGATTCAATAAAACTGTCAAAATCAGGATGCTTGCGAAGATGATTCCGATCGTATTGGGATTCAGAAATCCTGAGACCAATGCACCAGAAACGGCTCCTGCTGTAGTGGCGATTTCCAGAAACATCCCGATCCGCATATTGGTAAAACCTTCTTTCACAAAGGCAACAGCTGCGCCAGAAGATGTTCCGATCACAGAAATAAGAGAAGCGCCGATCGCATAATGCATAGGAACGCCAAAACCAAGTGTGAGTAGAGGAATGATAATGACGCCGCCGCCGAGTCCAGTAAGAGATCCCATCAATCCGGCCGCGATAGCTCCAATAAATAGAATAATGATTTCTGACATCCAGCAAATATATGACGTTTGGGACGAATTTTATATCTAAAATAAAGAAATTTAAATGTTTTTTGATTCCTATGATCTCTACCAAATTTGTAGGAAATGCCTTCGTTTTCACTCAATTTTATCTTGATACGGAAGCTTGACACCTGCAAAAAATGTCTATTTTTGTAGATAAATTGTAACAGATGAAAATCGGAATTTTATTGTTATGTATACTTCCCATTTTTGGTTTCTCCCAAACGTCGGAAGAGGATTTGGTCAAAGCCTCGATCAATGGCTTGTTTGATGGGATGAAAACTTCAGATTCTACCAAAATTAACAAGGCTTTTTCCAAAACCGCAATTCTGCAGACCATCACAAAAAATGGTAATGTCAAAAATGAAAATATCAAAGATTTCGCTATTAGCATTTCAAAAGCTGAAAAAGGAAGCTTAGAGGAGAGAATCATCTTTTCCAATATTTTAATTGATGGAAATCTGGCTTCGGTCTGGACGCCTTATGAATTTTATTATCAAGGGAAATTCTCTCATTGTGGAGTCAATTCTTTTCAATTGGTGAAATCCAATAACGAATGGAAAATCCAGTACATCATTGACACAAGACGAAAGGATAATTGTAAGAAATAAAAAATCTAAATAAAAGTAAAGTAAATGAAAATCGGAATTTTAGGAGGCGGACAACTCGGAAGAATGTTCATTCAGGAAGCATTGAAATATGATGATGAATTCTATGTTCTAGATCCAAATCCAGAATGTTCTTGCGCCCATATCTCACATTATACAAGAGGTGATTTTAATAATTATGATGACGTTTTGGACTTTGGAAGAGACAAAGATGTCGTGACGATTGAAATCGAACATGTGAATGTGCAAGCTTTGGAAGAACTGGAAAACCAAGGTGTGAAAGTCGTTCCGAATTCTAATATCATCAAAATCATTCAGCAAAAGATTCTTCAGAAAAAATTCTATGAAGAAAACAGAATTCTGTCTCCGAAATTTGAAATCATGGATGGAAGTGAAGAGGAGATCAAGATCCAATTGCCATTTGTTCAAAAGCTCAATACAGGCGGCTACGATGGAAAAGGCGTGCAACTGATCCGTACAACACAAGATTGGAGAAATCTTTGGACGCAGGAATCTGTCTTGGAAGACTTGGTTGACATTGATAAAGAATTATCCTTGATCGTTGCCAAAAACGAGAACGGCGAAACCAAAACATTTCCGGTGACACAAATGGTTGCTGACCCGAAACTCAATCTTTTGGATTTCAATATTTGCCCGGCTGATATATCAAAAGATGTCCAAGATCAAATTGATAATATAGGGAAGCAATTCATTAACAGCGCAGATTCTCCAGGTCTTTTCGCCATCGAATTGTTCCTTGATAAAAACGGGAAAGTTTGGGTGAATGAAACGGCGCCAAGACTTCATAATTCAGGACATCAATCTCAAGAAGGGAACGCCAATTCCCAGTTCGAGCAATTTTACAGAGTGGTGACAAACTCGCCATTGGCTGACACAGATGCTTGCGGCTTTTCTGGAATGTTGAATCTGGTCGGGGAAGAAAATTATTCTGGAAAAGTTAAATACCAAGGTTTGGAGGAAGTTCTCAAGTTACACAAAACCTACGTTCATCTCTACGGAAAAACAGAAACAAAACCTGGACGGAAGATGGGACATATCAACGTTCTAGCAGAATCCAGAGAAGAGCTGATGGAAAAATTGATCCGTATCAAATCGCTTGTCAAAGTGATCGCATAACAAATAAAAAAAGCAAGGCTAAAACCTAGTCATGGTCGGAAGAAAATTCAGAACATTTTTTATGTTTTAAAGACTTT
>NZ_LSHB01000025.1 GCF_001643375.1 Chryseobacterium sp. FP211-J200 | reverse complement strand
GGTTTTGATCTTGATCCGTTTTTTTATTTCAAAATATTGAGGTACAAAAACAAAAAACCCTGCCGAAGCAGGGTAAAAACTAATAACCATGAAAACTCAAATTAAACATGAGAATCGAATATTAAGTAGCAAACTGTGTGCCAAAAAATATCTTTTCCCAGAAAAGAATTTCCGAGAGCAAATGTAACAAAAAAATATTGTAAATTTGCACTTCTTTAAAAATAAAATTAAAAATAATGTCAGGAAAAATCACATTTACCATGATCAAGCCAGATGCAGTTGCAGACGGACACATTGGGGCGATCCTTGGAAAGATCAGTGAAGCTGGTTTTAAAATCAAAGCTTTGAAATTGACGCAACTTACTGTTGCTGATGCCAAAAAATTCTACGAAGTACATTCTGAAAGACCTTTCTATGGAGAGTTGGTTGACTTCATGTCTTCTGGTCCGATCGTAGCTGCGGTTTTGGAGAAAGATAATGCAGTTGCAGATTTCAGAACTACAATTGGAGCTACAAATCCTGCTGAAGCGGCTGAAGGTACTATCAGAAAGCTTTTCGCAAAAAGTATCGGAGAAAATGCAGTTCACGGTTCTGATTCAGACGAGAACGCCTTGATCGAAGCACAATTCCATTTTTCTGGAAGAGAGATCTTCTAATTTCTTCTGAAAATTAAATAAAAAATAGGCTATCACTTTTGATAGCCTATTTTTATTTGTATAAATAATAGATTTCGGGATTTTGAACCGTTCATTTTTTTCTCGCAATAAAAATCATATCGGTCAAAAACGTTCCGTCAGGTTCTGGATAATCTTTTCGGTCAATTTTTAATATCTTAAATCCGTTATTTATTAATTCAGTCTTTATATGATCTTCCTGATGGTAATACACATATACTTCCTTTCCATCGTTGAAGCTTGTTGTTTCATAACCCGATTTGCTGTAGTCATCCTCCATTGTACTGATATAAATGATCCCGTTGCTATTCAGTTTTTCACTTGATGATCTGATTAATTTTGAGCTGTCTTCTCTGTTCAAATAAGGCATACAAAACCCAATGACTACACCGTCGAATGTATTTGTAAGTTCATCGATCTTCAGCGCATCTTTGACGATGAAGTGTGCGTTTGGAACATTGAGCTTTGCTCTTTCTATCATATTGGGAGCTAAGTCAATTCCTGTTATTTTTAAATCCTTTCTGATCTTTAAAAAATATTTGGTTATGTTTCCTGGTCTGCAACCAATATCTAAAACTTCGCTATTTGCGTTCAATAATGAGCAGAAAAGATCGTACGTATCATTAAATCCATTTCCATAAACTTGTTCTCGTAGTTCAGGGCCACTTCATTGTAGGTTTTTATGGTTTTGTTGTAATTTTCCATTGGGTTATTTTCTGTATCAAATATTTTCTAAACTGTCAATAGCCCCGATAGTAGCGGCATCCTTTTTTTTGCTGAGGGAAAAGCCTTGGAAAAAAAAGATATAGCGGATAGCGGGATCAAGCTCCAAATAATTTTATAACTTCAATAACTCGATTGTTCTTTCTGGATCTGGGGAAGAAAAAACGGCATTTCCTGCAACCAGAACGTCTGCGCCAGCGTCAAATAACTTGGAAGCATTGTCAAGATTCACGCCGCCATCAACTTCGATCAAAGCGGTGGAATTGTTGCTTAGGATCAGATCTTTGGTCTCGCTGATCTTTTTGTACGTGTTCTCGATGAATTTCTGTCCGCCGAATCCTGGGTTGACGCTCATCAATAAAACCAAATCTACGTCTGCAATAATGTCTTCCAACATCAAAACCGGAGTTGCAGGATTGAGGACAACGCCCGCTTTTGCGCCTTTGCTTTGGATCAGATTGATAGTTCTGTGAAGGTGAACGCAGGCTTCGTAATGCACGGAAACGAGATCTGCTCCCAAATCGATGAATTCCTCGACATATTTTTCCGGTTCGACAATCATCAAATGAACATCTACGAATTTCTTCGCATGTTGCTGAACGGTTTTCATCACCGGGAATCCGAACGAGATGTTTGGGACAAATCTGCCGTCCATCACATCTACGTGAAGCCAGTCTGCCTGGGAATTGTTGAGCATCTCGATGTCTCTCTGGAGATTTCCAAAATCTGCGGAAAGTAGGGATGGTGCAATAAGTTTTGTTTTCATTTTTACTTTTCTTTTTATTTCTAGAATGGATCTGCAACCAAGAAATAATAAAGGAATATGCTTCCAAATATTATCACTTCTAGGATTGTTAATTTTATATTGTTTATCAGTCTAACTAATAATCTGTCAATTAGAAGTAATCCTAATGGAACGATACTGAAAATTGCCAGCATTTCAATGATCATATTATCTGCAGAACCAACCTTTGGCGGAATTACTAATTTATAAACACTTAAAACGATTAAAAAAATAAAAAATAATGCGGTTGAAGTGGATATGAAAGTTGGTTTGCGGGTCAAATGATATATTAAACTGTCCATCTTAATGATACTTAAGCTTCATATCTGGTTTGATCTTTTGCAAGGTTTCGTAGATCAGTTTGATGACGTTGCTCACGTCTTCTTTTGAAACCATTTCTACGGTTGTGTGCATGTATCTCAAAGGCAATGAGATCAAAGCACTTGGAACCCCACCGTTGGAATGCGCAAATGCATCTGTGTCAGTTCCTGTTGCTCTGCTGGCTGCTGCTCTTTGGAAAGGGATCTCTTTGGTTTTAGCGGTGTCGATGATCAATTCACGGATGGTGTGATGCACGCTTGGTGCAAAGAAAACAACTGGTCCGTCGCCGCATTTTTGATCGCCTTCTTTTTTCTTTTCGATCATTGGTGTTGTGGTGTCGTGGGTCACGTCTGTCACAATGGCAATGTTCGGTTTGATGGTGTCAGCGATCATGTCTGCACCGTAAAGTCCCACTTCTTCCTGTACAGAATTGGTGATGTACAGTCCAAACGGTAATTTCTTTTTGCTCTCTTTCAATAATCTTGCAACTTCGGCAATCATAAAGCCACCGATTCTGTTGTCCAAAGCGCGGCAAACGAAATATCGGTCATTCAGTTCAAAAAACTCGTCTGGATAAGTGATCATGCAGCCAACGAAAATTCCCAATTCTTCAACTTCCTTTTTGGTAGTTGCACCACAATCGATGAAGATATTTTCGATCTTTGGAACTGGTTCATTTGCATTGGCGCTTCTGGTATGAATTGCCGGCCATCCGAATACGCCTTTTATTATACCTTTTTCACCATGGATATTCACCACTTTGGAAGGCGCGATGGTCTGGTCTGATCCACCGTTTCTGATCACGTAGATCAACCCATCATCTGTAATATAGTTGACATACCATGAGATCTCATCGGCGTGAGCTTCTATCACCACTTTGAAGTCAGCTTCTGGATTGATGATGCCGTAAGCCGTTCCATAGTGATCGACCTCGATTTTGTCAACATAAGGTTTGATGTAATCCATCCAGACTTTTTGTCCGTTGTGTTCATAACCTGTTGGCGAAGCGGTGTTTAAATATTGTTCTAAAAACTTAATTGATTTCTTTTCGAATTTCATATCTATTGGGAATGATTTTTGATATTAATCTTTGTTAATTTTGATGACGTAAAAGTAATGATTTTTCATAAATTGGTGCCGATTGTTTTCCTGTTTGTAAGCGGATTTTGTTTTTCGCAACAAGACACTTTGCAGGTAAAATCCTTCGATGAGATTCCTAAGAGCAAATTACAAAAAGATGAATTTGGAAACGAGTATTTCTATGATGAAGCTCAAAAAGCCAAAATTTATAAGATCAATGGTGAACAGGTCATCGTGATGGACGAGTTGACTTTGCGAGCCAATCCACATTTTAACAATCAGCTGGATAGAAATTTTTATTTTTTCCTTAATAAAAAACTGAACAGAGTGTATCCTCTTTTTTTAGATGCATTAGAACAATATCGTGACATTCAAAAAGAAAGTGCGAACATGAAAGGTGCTGACAGAAGCCGATACATGAAGCAGAGACAGACCGAGCTGGCTGCCAGTTACGAAAAGCAACTTCGTCAACTTACGACAACAGAAGGGCAGGTCTTTGCAAAACTGATGAGTCGTGCTACCGGAAAGACGGTCTATGAGATCATCAAAGAATTGCGAGGTGGCTGGAGCGCTTTTTGGTGGAATGTGAAAGGAAATATTGCGGATGTCAGTCTGAAAACCCCTTATGATCCACACAAATTCAGGGATGACCTTTTTATAGAATCTTTGTTACAATCTAACTGGAATCTTGGTTATCTAAAACCTTACGAAGGAGCAAGCGAGTTTAAGATTAAAAAATAAGATCACAATAAAAAAAAGCCTCCTAGATATCTGGGAGGTTTTACATTTTCAATTAAAATAGCAAATCTATTTAGCAAAATTTTTTGGGGAATAGAAATATAGAAACTTCTTGTTTGCTGTGGCAAAATCACTCCAATTATCACAGTCTATTTCGTACCCTACAACGCCTGACGTTGGTAAGTTAACAATTTCGTCTGTCAATGAGTTTGCAAAATTGGAGATTCCATTGTTATGGGAAAATAGAGCAACAGAATTGATAGCGTTATCCAACCCGAAAATAAGATTCTCGAAGTTGCGTTCTCTTGGATTGTACAAGCCAGCGTCTGTCGAATATGGTCTTTCAAAAACCTCCGAAAACAATTCACAAGTATGCAAAGCCCGTCTGGCCGGACTGGAAATGAAATTTTCTATCACAATCGATTTATCCTTTAACAAACGTGCCATCTTAGGAGCGTTGATCAATCCCAACTCATTGAGTGGACGGTCGAAATCCTCCACATCCACTGGCCAATCGCTCTTGGCATGTCTCACAAGTAAAAGTGTTTTCATTTGTTTTTTTTTAATTATTTTTTATGTTCAGATGGAACACCAAAGAAAGTGTTTCATTAACAAATGATTAATAATAAATTAAAATTAGTAAAAAAAAATTACTTCGTATCTCTTATTGATATAAATTTATATGTCATTTCTCATAAGTGCTGATGGAGAAGGGCGCATCAGAATCCGATATTCCTCTTTTGAGATTGGGTTTTTCTGTCATTTCAAACTTTAGTTTTGCACCTCTTAGCAGCTCAAAATGATCTAACCAATTTTTTGAATGATCTTTCCCATTCAGCTTCAGCTGGTCAACATAAATGTTTTTGTCAGAATTTTTTGGAGCATCAATGGTAATTGAATTGTTATTCTCTAAATTAATTTTAATCGATTTGAAAAGTGGTGCGCCCAAAACATATTGCGTACTAGCAGGTGTCACAGGATAAAAACCCAACGCTGAGAAAACATACCAAGCGGATGTTTGCCCATTGTCCTCATCGCCACAATAACCGTCTGGAGTAGGTTTGTATAGCTTGTCCATCACTTGTCTTACCCAATATTGGGATTTCCAAGGTTGTCCCGCATAGTTATACAAATAGAGCATGTGTTGTATCGGTTGATTCCCGTGCGCATATTGTCCCATGCCTACGATCTGCATTTCTCGCATCTCATGGATCACTTCCTTATAATAATTGGTGTTGAAGGTCGGAGGCATTACAAAAACAGAATCCAACATTTTAACGAAGTTGTTTTTGCCACCCATTAATTCTTTGAGTCCATTGATATCTTGAAAAACGCTCCAGGTGTAATGCCAGCTGTTGCCTTCTGTAAAGGCATTTCCCCATTCGAACGGGTCAAAGTTATCCTGAAACTCCCCATTTTTCTTTTTTCCACGCATCAAGTTATACTTTGGATCAAAGAGCTTTTTGTAGTTCATCGCCCGCGTTTTGTAAAGCTGAAGTTCGGCTTCTGGTTTTTTGAGTGCTCTCCCAAATTCATAGATCGCGTAATCATCATAAGCATATTCGAGAGTTCTGGCAGCACTTTCATCGATTCCTGTATCCGTTGGAACATAGCCTAATTTATTATAATCCTCAACGCCTTTTCTTCCGACTGCACTGACAGGGCCTTCGTTGTTGGCACCGTGTTTCAAAGCCTGCCAGAGCGTTTCCGCATCATAACCTCGCAAGCCTTTGAGGTAAGCTTCTGAAACAACTGAGGCAGAATTGTTGCCGATCATAATGTCTGCATAACCCGGACTGCTCCATTCCGGTAAAAATCCACCTTCCTGATAAGCGGAGATCAAACCTTTCTGCATTTCTACATTGATGGATGGATAAACCAGATTCAAAAGCGGGTAGAGCGCACGGAATGTATCCCAAAAACCTGTTCCTGCGAATAAATATCCAGGTAAAACTTTGCCGTTGTAAGGACTGTAATGTTGGATATTTCCCATTTTGTCTTTTTCATATAGTTTTTGAGGAAACAGGACGCTTCGATAGAGGCAACTGTAGAATGTTTTCGCCTGATCCGTAGTTGCACCTTTGATCTGAATTTTGTTCAAAGTCTTGTTCCATATTTCTTTAGCTTCTGATTTTACCTGGTCAAAATTTTTGTCTTTAACTTCATTAAGATTGATCTCAGCTTGTTCTTGGCTGATGAATGATGATGCAACTTTGACCGTGACCTGCTCGCCTTTTTTCAAATGATTGAACCTGACCAATGCACCAACGTGATCAGCTTTGATCTCTACATTTGAAGCTAAGATTTCTTTATCATTCCAGATATTTTGAGAATTAAAGTCCTTATCAAATTGAAGAATAAAATAGTTTTTGAAGTTCTCCATTTTTCCCCTTGCATATCTCGTGGAGTAACCAATTATTTTTCGCTCGGAAGGAATAATTTTCACGTAAGAACCTTTGTCAAAAGCATCGAGAATGACATTCGCTTTATCGGTCTCAGGAAAAGTGAATCGCATAATTGCTGCTCGTTGTGTGGGTGCAATCTCTGTCCAGACGTCGTAATCTGCTAGATAAACTTTATAGAAATATGGTTTGACCTCTTCTGTTTTATGAGAAAACCAACTTGCTCTTTTCTCTTGGTCTATTTCTGGTTTGCCAACCGTCGGAAGAATCGAGAACTGCCCGTAATCATTCATCCACGGTGAAGGTTGATGTGTTTGTTTAAATCCTTGAATCTTATTGGAAGTATAAGTGTATTGCCAACCATTCCCATTTTTTCCTGTCTAGGGTGTCCAGTAATTCATTCCCCAAGGCAGGCCAATGATCGGATAAGTATTACCGTTGGACAATTCGTAGGAAGATTGTGTTCCCATCAACGGATTCACATATTCTACAGGGTCTGTGATCCAGTCTTTGATCTCCTGAGATTTTAATCCAATTGAAATCATAGAGCAGAGTAGAACTAGTTTTAAACTTCTCATTCAGAATTTATTTATATCAAAAATAAAGTTTTATGATCAAAGAATTCCACTCTCAAAATTTTTTTTAATTGAATATTTTAAAAAAAAAAAAGCAACAATCTTTAAATTGCTGCTTCTAATAATTATTTGAGCCTTTTCAGAACTTAGTCTCGGAAAAACTGACCAATTCCTGCGGAATCAAATGTATAGGTGCTGGAGTTTTCGGACTTGTCTAATTTTTTGCTAATTGTCAATGCCCACAAAACCAATTCTTTGCAGAATTTTTGGTCTTCGGCACTTAGTTCAGAAGCATTTTCTTCAACAATGGTTACCAATGGGTTGATACTGTTGAGTTTTGTGTAAAATTCTTCGTCTGTATCAGTATAATTTAATTCCAAATGATTTTTGTTGAACCATTTGATCAAATCCGTGTAAGGTGTTTTGATGCCTTCTTTTTCTAATTTTGAAATGCGTGGAAAAATACTTTCAAATTGCGTCATCACAGCTTTGTCAATCAGGATCTTTGCAACATAGTCAGCGCCTTCCTGTTCGCCTTCATAAACCAATTCTATTTTTCCAGTGATTGACGGAATGATGGACATAAAATCCAACAAACGAACTGAGGTTTTTTCAGAATCATTCTCAATCAAACGTAGTTTTGCAGCAGCAATTAGATTTTCCATCGCGCTGATGGTCAATCTTGCACTCACGCCACTTTTTGCATCCACATATTCGCTGTCACGGGCTGCAAAAGCAACTTCTTCCAAAAGGTTTTTTGCCAAATCAGGAATTTGAATCTGTGATTTGTCTTCCGCTGAAATCTGAGCTTCCTGTTCGGTAATATGTTTTGCCAATTCAATCGTTTTCGGGTAATGCGTGAAGATCTGCGACCCTATTCGATCTTTCAATGGCGTCACGATACTGCCACGATTCGTATAATCTTCCGGATTGGCTGTAAACACAAACTGAATATCCAAAGGCATTCTCAACTGAAATCCACGGATCTGAATATCGCCTTCCTGTAAGATATTAAACAAAGAAACCTGAATTCTCGCCTGTAGATCGGGCAATTCATTCAACACAAAAATCGAACGGTTCGCTCTCGGGATCATCCCGTAATGCAAAACGCGCTCGTCGGAGTAGGGAAGTTTCAAAGTGGCCGCTTTTATGGGATCTATGTCGCCAATTAGATCGGCAACATTCACGTCGGGCGTTGCTAGTTTTTCAAAGAAACGATTGGAACGGTGAATCCAAGAAATTGGAGTTTCGTCACCTAATTCTGTAATTAGATCTCTTGCGAATTTTGAAATCGGCTGGAACGGACTGTCATTGATCTCGGAACCTTTTACAATCGGCATATATTCGTCCAAAAGATTGACCATGCTTCTTGCGATTCGGGTTTTTGCCTGTCCTCTCAATCCCAATAAATTAATGTGATGACCAGCCAAAATCGCCTTTTTCAATTGCGGAACTACAGAATCTTCGTAACCCCAAAGTCCTTCAAATACTGGTTCTTTCGCTTTTATTTTCGCAATCAGATTGGCCTGGATCTCTTGATTGATGGTTTTATCAGTATATCCTGATTGTTTTAATTCTTTGAATGTAATATCGTTTTTCATTTCTATCTTTTAAATTCTTTTAATTCTATTTTTTTCGTAATCTTCGAAGATCATTTGGCCTAATCCTGAAAGTCCTGTCAGAAAAGCTTTACCTTTGTTTTGTGCTGTGAATGCTTCCACAAATCTTCTCAAATAAGGATCTTGTGCGATCATAAAAGTGGTGATTGGGATTTTTAGTTTTCTTGCCTGTGCCGCTTTGTTGAGGCATTGCCCGACAATCATCTCATCCAAGCCGACACTGTTCATATAAAATTCGCCGTTCGGCAATTTCACACAACTTGGTTTTCCGTCGGTGATCATAAAGATCTGCTTGTTGGTATTTCTCTTTCTACGGAGAATATCCATCGCCAATTCCAGTCCTGCGACCGTATTCGTGTGATATGGACCGACTTGGAGATAGGGAAGGTCCTTGATTTTAATCGGCCAAGCCTCATTTCCGAAAACAATGATGTCGATGGAGTCTTTTGGATATTTTCTGTTGATGAGTTCTACCAAAGCCATCGCCACTTTTTTTGCTGGTGTGATCCTGTCTTCGCCGTAAAGGATCATCGAGTGGCTGATGTCGATCATCAAAACGGTGCTCATCTGGGCTTTGTGCTTGGTCTCTTCTACGATGAGGTCGTCCTCTGTCATTCGAAGATCAGCAATTCCGTTGTTGATCTGGGCATTTTTCAGACTTTCGGTCATGTTGACTGTAGAAAGGTCATCGCCGTATTGGAAGTTTCGGTTTTCGCCGTCACGCTCGTCACCTACACCAGATCTGTTGGTTCTGTGATTTCCGATACCACTTTTTTTGAGTTTTCCGAAAATTTGGTCTAATGCATATTCGCGCAGAGCCGCTTCCAGTTTGGCGGTGAGGATATTTTTGCCTTTGCCTGTTCCCGTACTTCCATCTTCAGAATCGTCTTCTTTTTTGATGTAACCTCGCTTGATCAAGTCTTTTTCAAAATCTTCAAGTGTATAGTCATCAGTAAAAATATCGTATTCTTTATCGAGCATATCGAGCCAGTCAAAGGCTTCCTCAATATCGCCGGAAGTGTGGGTGAGCAAGTCTTTGAACACATCAAAAACCCGGTCAAAATGTGATATTTCTTCCGGAATATGTTTGCTGAAGGTAAAACCCTGTTGAAAATTAAGTTGTTTATTTGTCATGAGAAAGATCTCGTTTTTATAAAGTACAAGTTATGGAAATATTAGACCAATCCTCTTCCATCGAAAATAGAAAATCCTAATGATCATCATATGAAATCAGAATTACGTTATGATTAATTTTTTAAAATGAGTATAGGTTTTTTGTTTAAAAATACTCAAGATGAAAACATTGAAATGGATTCGGACAAAATCAAAAAAATATCAAATAATGAAAATGAAATTTTATTTTTATTGTTTAAAAATACTCAAGATGAAAACATTGAAATGGATTCGGACAAAATCAAAAAAATATCAAATAATGAAAATGAAATTTTATTTTTAAACTTTGGCAGAAACGGCTTTAAAATTGAAAGTAGATAAATTGTTAAAAAAGATAATCATTTAATGAAAATTAAAGTCTCGATATTTTGGTTCAGAAGGGATCTTAGAATAAAAGATAATGCGGGTTTGCATTATGCATTGGAATCAGGTTTTCCTGTTGTTCCGATTTTTATTTTTGATACTGATATTCTGGAAAATCTAGATGACAAAAGAGATAAAAGAGTAGACTACATCCATCAGGCTTTGGAAAATATCAATTCTGAACTGCGGAAATATAAGTCTAGATTGAGGACATTTCATGGAAAACCGTTTGAAATATCAATGTCTTTGTCCGAAGAATTTGATATTCAAGGTGTGTTTTGCAATCGGGATTATGAACCGCAGGCCATCCAACGTGATAAGGAATTATATGAGTATTTTCAGGATAAGAATGTTCCTTTCAAAGCTTTTAAGGATCAAGTGATATTTGATAAAAATGAGATCGTTAAAAAAGATGGACTTCCCTATACGGTCTACACACCGTTCTCGAAAAAGTGGAGAGAAAGTCTAACGCCACAGCATTATAAAATTTTCGATTTAAATCTCAAGAATCTCCTTCCATCGGAATACTCAGATATTATATCGCTTGAAAAGATAGGTTTTATAAAGTCTGACATCAAGTTCATAGTTCCAAAATTGGATCCCGAAATCATTAAAGAATATGGCAAATACCGTGATTTTCCGGCATTGCAGCGTACGACGCAATTGGGGATTGCCCTTCGTTTCGGAACGGTCAGTATTCGGGAGTGTGTTGCCTTTGCGTTGAAACATAACCAAGTATGGCTTTCAGAGTTGATCTGGCGCGAATTTTTTATGCAGATCCTTTATCATTTTCCAAAAGTGGTCCATCATTCATTCAAAGAAAAATATGATGCCATCAAGTGGCGAAATGATGAGAAAGAATTCAAGATTTGGTGCGAAGGAAAAACTGGGTATCCCATTGTAGACGCAGGAATGCGACAACTTAATGAGACAGGATATATGCACAACAGAGTACGGATGATCGTCGCTAGTTTTCTCTGCAAACATCTGCTGATCGATTGGCGATGGGGCGAGTCTTATTTTGCCATAAAACTAAATGATTATGATCTCTCTGCAAACAATGGGAACTGGCAATGGGCAGCAGGTTGCGGATGTGATGCGGCACCATATTTTCGGGTTTTCAATCCGACCACTCAGACAGAAAAGTTTGACAAAGATTTGTCTTACATTAGAAAATGGGTGAAAGAATTTGATACGCCAAATTATCCAAAACCTATGGTAGAACACAAATTTGCGAGAGAAAGGGTTTTAACAGAATATTCTCGGGCATTGAACAATTAAAGAAGATCTCATGAAAAAGATACTACTCACGGGTGCAACAGGTTATATTGGCAAAAGAATGATCAGCGTGATCACGGCACAAGGTTACAAAGTGGTTTGTTGTTGTCGGGATAAAGATCGATTTTCAAAACCGTCAGGGATAGACAGTTCTTTGATCGATGTCATAGAAATCGATTTTCTGAAGCCAGACACCTTGAAAAACATTCCTGAGGACATTTCTGGTGCTTATTATCTCATGCATTCTATGAGCAATACCGAGGATTATGAAGATGTGGAAAAAGAATGTGCACGCAATTTTGTTTCTGAGATTGAAAAAACACAGTGTGAGCACATCATCTACTTGTCAGGCTTGGTCAATCAAACCGAGCTATCGAAGCATTTGAATTCCAGATATCAGGTAGAGCAGATATTAATGGAAAGTCAAATCGCTACGACAGTTTTGCGGGCAGGAATCATCATTGGTTCAGGTAGTGCATCTTTTGAGATCATCCGTGACCTTGTAGAGAAGCTACCTGTGATGGTGACTCCAAAATGGCTGGATACCAAATGTCAGCCGATCGGTATAGCTAACGTTCTAGATTTTCTGATTTTCACCTTATTTAAAAAAGAAGCCTATCACAAAAGTTTTGACATAGGATGTGATGATGTTCTCACTTACAAAGAGATTCTTCTAGGATATGCCAAGGTCAGAGGTCTGAAAAGAAAGATCTTTACGCTACCTGTCATGACCCCAAAATTGTCTTCTTACTGGCTGTATTTCATCACTTCTACTTCCTATAATTTAGCGTCATCTTTGGTTGGGAGCATGAAAATTGAAGTCATTTGTAAGCCGGAAAGCTTAGCTGAAATAAAACAGATAACAGGAATAACACCTTTTTCTTACGTTGAAGCATTAAAGAGAACCTTGGCAAAGATCCAATCCAATGAGATCAGCTCCAGCTGGAAGGACAGTTTCATCAGCAGTAGGCATGACTCGACACTCAAAGAATATCTGGATGTTCCAAAATTTGGCTGTTTTACCGATCTGAGAAGTGCAACTTACGATGACCGCGAAAAATGTATTGATAGATTCTTCAGTCTCGGAGGTAAAAATGGCTGGTACGTGCAGAATCTTTGGAAACTTCGTGGTTTTCTGGACGTTTTGGTCGGAGGTCCTGGATTGCGTAGAGGAAGAACCCATCCCTCGAATCTTCACGAAGGTGACGCATTGGATTTTTGGAGAGTTCTTTATGCCAATCGGAAAGAGGGAAAACTCATCCTTTTTGCTGAAATGAAATTGCCGGGAGAGGCTTGGCTGATGTTCAAATTATACAAAGGAAAACTATGGCAGAAGGCAGTTTTCCGTCCACATGGACTTGTCGGAAGATTGTATTGGTATTCTGTTTTGCCGTTTCACGGAATTATTTTTAAAGGTATGGTGAAAAAACTGGCTGCACCAAAATAGAGTATATCATCCAAAAAGTTAAAAAAAGCGTTTGTTTATAATGTAAAAGTTATTTGATTTCATTTATATTTGCAACCCAATTTAACATTAAAATTATAAACTTTATGAAAGAACTTATTGAAAAGATCAGTGCAGAATTTGAAGCATTTGCTAGCGAAGCTAACCAACAATCCGAAAAAGGAAACAAGGCAGCAGGAACTAGAGCTAGAAAATCTGCTTTGGAACTGAGCAAATTGTTCAAAGAATTCAGAAAAATTTCAGTCGAAGAATCTAAGAAATAAGCGACTGTCACAAAAAATCCCTGCCATCTGAGCAGGTTTTTTTTTGTAATAGAGATGTTAAGGAATTATTTTTTCGAGCCTTAATTTTTCGAATAGATTCAAGAATGAATCTTCAGTGCTTTCAAAAACAGCGAAACCGGCCTTTCTGCTTTTAGACATATCGGTCATCACCTCGATCGGCCTTCCTAGGTCCAGGTCTGTATGCCAAGCTGAGGACAATTTTGAAAGGTCTGCTTCCTTCAATTCGTAACGTTCTGCAATCGATTTCCAAACTTGCTCTTTTCCGTTCAAGACATTTTCAAGCGGCCTGATGGACTTATCAAAGCCTTCTGCCTCGATATTAAAATGATCGGCTATCTTTTGCCATAACCATTTCCAGCGAAAGATATCTCCATTGGTCACATTATAAGCTTCATTTTTAGCAGCTTCGGTTGTTGAGGCCCATATGAGCTGTTTGGCCAGGACTTTTGCATCTGTGACATCGGAAAGACCATTCCATTGCGCTTCCGAACCCGGCCAGATAAATTTGGACCCGGTTTCTTTGCAGATCGTTGCATAGACTGCTAATGTGATTCCCATGTTCATCAGGTTGCCGATGGCATATCCGATGACGGTATGTGGTCTGTGGATGCTCCATGTAAAATGGTCTCTTTTTGAAGCTTCATAAACGACGTCTTCCTGAGCGTAGTAAAAATTGGGATATTCCAATCGTGGTTGTTCTTCTCTCAGCGGCGTTTCGGGCAAAGTTCCTTTCTTTGCATAGGCTTCGAAGGGACCTAGATAATGTTTCAGACCAGTTACGAGAGCAACATGCTGTACGGATCTCTTTGGAGACAGGACGTTCAGGAGATTTCTTACCAGAGAACTGTTGATACGAATATTTTCTTCCTCCGTATCGTTTCTCATCCAGGTATTGAAGAAAACGTGTGTCGGTGCGATATTTTCCAAGGCAATACTTAAATTCTGCTCATCCAGCAGATCTGCCTTTATGGTTCGTAGACCAGGGATGTCATTGTTCGGATTTCTTGCCAGACCGTAAGTTACCCAGCCTTTTGAGATCAATTCCTGCGCAAGATTGCTACCTGTAATTCCTGTAGAACCAACGACCAATGCAATGTTTTCCATAAGATAAATTTTAGTTGTTTAACATCTTCTTTAATGAACAACAAAGGTATAGATGCTATGAAGCTAAAATACTTGACACAGATCATGAGTTTTTCTTGATAAAGGTCAATTAGCGGAACAGTAGTTTTTTCCGGATCCGGCTGATGGTTTCGGGACTTAGTCCAAGATAGGATGCGATCAGGTTATGCGACAGTTTCTGTATCATTTCCGGATTGTTTTTTACCAGTTGAAGGTATTTTTCTTCTGCAGTAAAGTTATTGGAGACAATTAGTCTATGGTCTTTTGTAACTAAGCTGTTTTGGTACAGTATTCGGAAATAACGGTCCATTTTAGGAATTGTCAATGTGAGATTTTCATAATCTTCGTAACTGATCATCAGAAGGTCAGAGTCTTCTACAGCATCGATGGCTAGAACCGATTTTTCTTGGTTGATGAAGCTGTTGAAATCGGAGATCCACCAACCTTCGAATGCGAATAGGCTAATGCGCTCATGGCCTTTTTCATCTGTAATATAAGATTTCAAGATCCCTTTGCTCACAAAAGAAAGATGTCTGCACACTTCACCATCCCGCAATAAAAACTGTTTTTTACGAAGTTTTTTCTCAATGAAAAAGGACTTCAAAGTTTCAATTTGATTTTGGTCCAACTCAATTTTGTGGTTGATGTGAGAAATTAAGACATCGAACATGGAAAGTAATTTAATTTCAAAGACGTCGAAGGTGCGTTTTCAATAAGCTAAGATAGCATTATTAATCATATTTGGTTTACTGTATTTCATTCAAAAATTTATGAGATTGTTACTGTGAAAATATTGATTGATTCAAATTGATCTATAGACAAATGAAATATTTGGATGTAAAATCGATGATAAGGCCATTTTTTCAATACAAATTATCAAATCGTTTGTCTATCTGATAGTTAAAACTGATTTTTTTCTATGGTAAATAAAATTTAATATCAAACGAGATCACGTAACAGTAATTTCACATATTATTATGAAAAGGTCATCGGTCTCTTTTTCGCAATCTTCGTATCTTTGGTTGAGAAAAATCGGAACTGATTTTTTGAACAGAATAAATATAGTAATTTATAAGTAAAAATGGAAAAGTATAATTATGGGATTGTCGGTCTTGGTGTGATGGGAAGAAACCTCCTTTACAACATTGCTGATAACGGATTCTCGATTGCAGGTTTCGACCTTGACAAACAGAAGGTCAAAGAACTGGAAGAAGGTGCAACTTCAGGAACAACCGTTGCAGGAACAGATTCTCTAGAGGAATTTGTATCCAAGCTGGAAACGCCAAGAAAAATCGTTCTAATGGTGCCTGCAGGAAAACCTGTAGACGCCGTTCTAGAAAACATAAAACCACTTCTGAGCAAAGGCGATATCGTCATAGATGCCGGAAATTCATATTTCAAAGATACCAACAGGAGAGTGGCCGATCTGGTGACCTTAGGTCTTCATTTTATGGGAATGGGTGTTTCGGGAGGAGAGAAAGGAGCGAGGTTTGGACCTAGTATTATGCCAGGCGGAGATCTGGAAGCTTTCCACTCTGTACGTCCGATGTTGGAAGCCATTTCAGCAAAAGTGAACGGCGAGGCTTGTACTGCTTACATGGGCAAAGATGCGGCCGGACATTACGTGAAAATGGTGCACAACGGAATCGAGTATGCGATCATGCAACTCATCAGTGAGTCCTACGATCTGCTTCGCAGAGGAGCTGATTTGACCAATGAGCAGCTTTACGAAGTTTTCAAAGACTGGAACAATGGCGAGCTGAATTCATTTTTGATTGAGATCACAAGAGATATCTTCCAACAGAAAGATGAGATTACAGGCGGATTTTTAGTAGATCAGATCTTAGATAAAGCTGGATCGAAAGGAACAGGTAAATGGACCTCCGAGGAAGCTCTGGAAACTGGTGTTGCCATTCCTACCATCGATGCAGCCGTGGCATCCAGAACATTGTCTTCTTATAAGGATGAGAGAGTCCAGGCATCCAAATTATATTCGAAAGGGGAGATCACAAAACCAGAAAATACAGAATTATTCGTTCAGGAAGTTGGCGATGCACTTTTCCTTGCTACCTTAATCAGTTATACACAGGGTCTGTCATTGCTGGTTAAAGCTTCTGAGGAGTATCAATTCCACATTCCATTGAAAGATGTAGTGAAGATCTGGCGAGGTGGATGTATCATCCGTTCTTCTTTATTGGAAAAATTCTATGAGGTGTACACGGAAGATCCAAATCTGTCCAACATCTTATTAAGTAAAACTATAGCAGAGATCGTCAACTCAAAAGTAAGTTCATTGAGAAAAACAATAGCTTTTGCAACGGCCAATGGAATCTCAACACTTGGACTGCAAACTGTTTTGGCTTATTTTGATGCTTACACGACCGAAAATTTACCGGTCAATTTGATCCAGGCTCAAAGAGATTACTTTGGTGCCCACACTTATCAGAGGAAAGATCAGGAAGGTGTTTTTCATGCCCAATGGGGAAGTACAAACAATCAATAGTCGAACGGATGAATGAAAACAAAGCGTTGCAGCCAACCAGTATCATTATATTTGGTGCAACAGGAGATCTTGCAAAAAGAAAACTTTTTCCTGCATTCTATAATTTGTTCATAGAAGGAAGAATGCCGGAGAAATTCAATATTGTGGCGTTGGGACGAGCGGATAAGGAAAATGAAGACTTCAAGAATTATGTCAAAGAGAATTTGGTTCTTTTTTCTCGTAACCAAACATCGATTGAGACAGAATGGGACAAATTCTCGTCACATATCATCTATTTCAGACATCAGATCGACGAAGAGAATTCTTACAAGGAACTTGATGAAAAATTAAAAACACTTGATAATGATTATGGTGTGAGAGCGAACAGATTGTTCTATCTATCGATTGCACCAAATTTCGTTTCGGTCATTTCTGGACATCTCAAAAATGCAGTTTTAGCTCCCAATCCTGCTCAAGATCGTATCATCATCGAGAAACCTTTTGGACACGACAAGAGTTCCGCAATCGAGCTGAACAGTTTGTTGTCAAGAACTTTTGAAGAAGAGCAAATTTACCGCATCGATCACTATTTGGGTAAAGAAACCGTTCAGAATATTCTGGCATTCCGTTTTGGAAATTCGATCTTCGAACCTATTTGGAACTGCAAATATGTGGAATCTGTACAGATCACGGTTGCAGAGGAAGTTGGCGTAGAATCCAGAGGTGGATTTTACGAAGGCACGGGAGCTTTGAAAGATATGATCCAAAACCATTTGCTTCAAGTACTCTGCATGGTAGCGATGGAGCAGCCGGCTTCTTTAGACGCAGGCGAGATCCGAGACCGAAAAGTAGATGTTCTGAGATCGATCAGAAGAATACCATTGGATCGCGTCAGCCATTATGCCGTGCGAGGTCAATATGGAGAAGGCGTTGTAAAAGGTGTTAAGGTCAAAGGTTATCGTGAGGAAGAAGGTGTAGCTGCTGACTCTAACACAGAGACTTTTGCCGCTATCAAATTCTATCTGGACAATGAGCGTTGGGAAGGTGTTCCTTTCTACGTCCGTACAGGCAAACGTATGAAGGAGAAGCATTCTTATATTACAATCCAGTTCAAACCGCTTCCGCAATCCACCTTTATAGCTGGAAAACATCCACTTTCTCAGAACAAGCTGATTATCAATATCCAACCTTTGATGGATATCCGATTGCAGTTTATGACAAAAAAACCGGGATTGACCGTGGAACTGAAACCTGTGGAAATGATTTTCGATTATTTTTCCTGCAAAGAAGATACGCCGGAAGCTTATGAGACATTATTATTAGATGCCTTGGAAGGTGACCTTACCTTGTTTATGCGTTCCGACCAGGTAGAAGAGGCGTGGGATGTTGTGAAGACGATCCAGGAATATTGGGAAAACAATCCTGACCCAAGCTTTCCAAACTACAGTGCCGGAAGCAGCGGACCGGAGCAGTGCGAACTTCTGCTTCAAAGGGAAGAACATGCTTGGGAATAATTTAATTGAAATTGAAGTATAAAATATGGGCGTTACGATAGTAGATAATTTAGATCAACTTTATAAAGAGGCTGCAGATCAATTTGTTGATCTTGCCAAAGAAGCCATTCAGGAAAGAGGAAAATTTGTGGTGGCATTGAGTGGTGGAAGTTCACCAAAGGCTATTTTCAAATTGCTTGCAACTAGAGACTATGCAGAAAAAATAGATTGGAAAAATATCTATTTCTTTTGGGTGGATGAGCGTTGGGTTCCGTTGGATGATGACAAGAGCAATGCAAAGATGACCTTCGAAACACTTCTGAATGAAGTTCCAGTCAATAAAAATCAGATATTTCCAATGTTCAAAGAAGGGATTTCTCCAGAAGATTATGCTGTGGAATATGAAAATGAGATCAGAAATATCCTAGGCGAAGAAGGACGGTTTGATTTTATACTTTTAGGAATGGGTGATGATGGGCACACAGCCTCATTGTTTCCAGGAGAACAGGTCCTTAATGAAAATAAAAAATGGGTAGATGCGTACTATCTTGCACCACAAGAAATGTACAGGATCACATTGACGGCGCCGATCATCAACAAAGCTGAACACGTTTTGGTGATTACCTTTGGAGCGTCAAAAAAACACGCTTTGAATGAAGTTTTGAATGGCGAGTACAATCCTAAGTTATATCCTTTACAACTCATCAAACCTGAAAAAAGAGAATTGCAGTTTCTGACAGATTCTGAAACAGTAACATCAATTTAAATTCACTTTTTGAAATTTGAATTGATTAGCAATAATAATCTCAAAAGAAGCAACATTATAAAAGTGTTGCTTCTTTTTTTTAACAATCCTAAAGAGATTAATTTTAATAATATTGAGCTTAATTAAATCTTTAATAATCTAAAATACCAAGAACTTATTTCGATGTAGATGGCTTTGTTTGTTTGCTAATTGCCAGTTGATTATGTGTGAGGTTGGCTTTTTTAAATTTTATAAAAGTGTAGTAATTTTACTATTGAAAAAATAAATTGGTGGTTCTATCTTTGGTTTATCAAAAACAAGAAAACAAATCATTTATTAACAAATAAAATTTTAGAAATCATGGCAAACAATTCAAGAGCCGTTTTAAAATTCAACGGCGGAGCAGAGCAAAAGATCCTTAAACTTAATTATGGTGTATCAAGAACCACTGATGTATCGGGTAGAGTAGCATCGGACCCATCAAATGCGTTGATCAAGATCACCGTGGAAGCCACAGAAGATTCAGGCATCTTGGAAAGCTTACTGAACGGAAAATACAAACCTACAAATGGTGAAGTGACGTTCAACAAATCTCATGAAGAAGGTACTTTGACAACTTTGAAATGGGAAAATGGATATGTGATTCAACATGAAGTTGACTATGATGCTTTGAATGAAGATAATATGTTCATCAGTTTCGTAGTAAGTGCAGAGAAGATCGACTACGGTAACTCTGCTTACGATGGCGTTTGGCCGGGAGCAAAATAATCTCAAAATCATTACTGCTTCTTAGAAAAATAAAAGTTAATAGTCCTGATAAAGATTTCCGTTAGGTAATTTTCATCAGGACTTTTTGTTTTAATTAGTTCTATCATAAACCCGTTTTGGAATTTTTGACAGATCCTTTTTCTGAGTTTTAATCAATGAAATATATTGAATGTAATTTTCCTTCGCCTTATCTTTTTCATTAAGTTTCCAATAGACATCTCCTAAATTAAGGTAAGCCACAATTCTGTTTGGAAATTGACGGGTGATTTCCTCAAGTAAAGTTTTCGATTCTTCATTAGCGCCAATCTTCTCCAGAGCAAAAGCCTGATTGTTAGCTGATTCTACATTTATTATTTTGATCTCACTTTGTCCTACGTCTGGATATTCGATAAAAATATTTTCTATAGTCGACTGGAAATCCTGGGTTGCGAAAAGTGTCTTTTTGGAGTCATAAATGGACATGGAAGATTTGGTCAATTCAAAATTATCAGGAAGTTCTGAGCCCAATGACTGCAGATCGTCATAGGTTTTGTTGGACATGTCAAAATCTTCGACATAAATTCGATTGATCATCAATCCTTCTTGCCCAAATTTCATGATTTCCTTATCCACCAAAGTGATTCCTTGATCGGAGTAGATAAAGTCATATTTTTCCTTCATCTTCGTTGCAGACGCATTTAGTTCATACAATAATGAGAAAGAATGGTTTTCATTTTGAATCAATTCTGTAGAAATTGACATCTCATTTACGATGAGGTTTTTATAAACAATTTGTTTTCTTCCGCAGTTCAATATCAGGTCTTTGTCTTTGGTCAGAACTTTACAATTTTGATTTGATCCGTCAGCATCTGGAATGATACTTTTCGATTGTTGTTCGGAACTTACAGTGGATTTTTCTTTTTCTGATTTTTCGCAAGAGTTTAGAATAAGACCAAGAAGTACAATTATCAAATATTTCATATCAAACTTTATTTAAAATTCAGATGCTCATCGTTTAGAATAGCATCTATCAAAAATTTCCCAGCACCGTTTTTCCTAACTACAAGATCAATGTTTGTTCTTAACTCATCTTTTTCACCAAATTGTAAAAAACTTACCCTGTATTCATCATCATTTTTCAGAGCTTCGATTTTCAATGATCTTTTGATCACTTCACCATTGTAATCCTGACCTTTTATAAATGGGTCATAATCCAGAATTAGGCTTTCGGGGTCACTGCTTAAACTATCGATGCGTTTCAAAACTCTATCAGAAACAAAATCCTTCATCTGTTTATTTTGATTGAGAGGCTCATCAGCACTATAAAAATTGAGATAAAAATCTTTGAGCATCTTGACAGCCTCTTCACGATTGTCATTTTTCTCTACAGTTTGTATTTTAGGCGTTGGAACTGTTTTGTTTTCCTGTACGCAACTGTTCAAGATGATAATTGTAATTAAAAAAAATATTCTTTTCATAAATCTAGTACTAATTTGATTGATCATTCCAACGGTATAGCATATTTTTTCTCAATCGAATATTGATTTGCCTGCCAAAAGGAATTCTGTTTAAAATCCGAAACCTATTGTGTGTCATTCAAATTTGTTTAATATTAAGCTCGTTACTTTATAAAGATTGGTTTTATAAGTTGTGAGCTTTAAAAAAGTCTCTACAATTTCAATGCCTTTGTAATCGTATCCTGCCCGTAATTAATGTTTTAGTTTATGTGAAAATTGGTTAGATAAATTGGCCTTGTCAATATCTACCTCGGCTATACTTTGTGCACCTTTCGTATCATATCGTTTTCTCATTTTGATCTTTCTTTTCTGAAATCTCTTTAATTTTGAATGCAAAAATCCACTAAATTTTCACTAGTAGTATATTTGCTTCCACAAACATTTTTTTTGAAATTAAGCGTTTTTTCTATTATAAATTTTAAAAACTCAATTCTCCTAATTGTTCGGTAATTAATTATTTTAATTAGTGTAGTAATTCTACGATGTTTCGTTTTTTTATACTCAGTCGTAAATGTTTGATATTAGCATTCCTTTTTATTTTGAGTTTTGCTTGAGAATAAAATCTTGTGTACAGCTTACAAGCCATTTAATAAAAATTTATACAATGTATATTATAATTAGTCAAGATAGTTCTACATTTATCGATCTTGAAAAATCAAAGCCATCTCATCAAACAATTTGAACTTTCGTCGCAGGCAAAAGCAGGAATCGTCATTGTAAATATGGAAGGTAGGGAAGCGGAAGAACACGATGTTTCCAAGCCGCACCGTGATGATCATTGTCAATTGATGCTAGCTGTAAGTGGAGAATTTAAATTGAATATCGATTTCGAAACGATTGAATTTGTAGCGCCAGCGTTACTTTTTGTATTTCCAGAGCAGGTTCATCACGTGACAGAAGTCCAAGATCCGAAAGGATGGATGATCAGCTTTGATCCTTCATTGATTGATAAAGAAGTGCTTCAGGTTTTAGAAAATAAGTTTAACAATCCGTCTTTGATTCAGCGGGATTCTGTTTTTTTTCAGCAAATGATCATCCTAATGGATTTCATTGAAAAAGTACAATTACAAAATACCAATCACTATCTTCAAAAGAGCATTCATTCTTTGTTAAATGCACTCTTGAGTCTCATTGCTGGAGAACTGGTTTCCAATTTACCTACCATAAAAGGGAAGGAAAGACGCAGTGTCCTCATTAAGGAAAACTTCATCAAGCTGACCTCGACAGGACTTTATTCAAACCATTTATTGCAAGATATTGATAATGTTTTGAGGGTTTTAAATGATATTTAACTTTACTGAAACCAAATCAATCTTAAAAAATAATAATTGTTGAAACAACATCATATCCAATGAATGATTGTTTGCTTGCATTTGCTCATTTAGACAAAAATCCCAGCGAAATTGATGGTAATATTGATGCATTAAAAGGTTGGATTTCATTGGATTCTTAAAGAAATTGAAGACTATTAATTTGAATAATTCTGTTTTTCAAATAAATAAAAATGGCGCCACATGTTCTAAAGTGACGCCATTGTCTTATAGTGACCAACACGGCTTTGCTGGCACTTAACTGATTATAAAATTAGTTTTTTAAATATAAACACCTATTTTCAGCTCTTTTTTTATTTTAAAAATATTGACTGAACGGTAGGGTAGAGCATCAACCTATCTTTTGATGAATTTTAGAATTTTAAAAGAAGAACCTTCCTTGATCTTTATAGAGTAATTTCCAGGTACTAATTTTTCAACGTCAATGGATTTCGAATCAGAAATAATAACAATTCTTCCACTCATATCATAAATCTCACTGGATACTTGGTGTGCTGCCTCGATATTCAGAACCGATGAAACAGGATTTGGAAAAATACTGACTTTCACTCCTTTTATTTCCTTTGTGGCAAGCAGCGATTCTTTGTCTGCTAAATAAAGCAACGTGTTTTCGGTAAGTTTTTTTACATTTTCATTGTTACCTCCGGGAGCGTACCAGTCATAGATGCCTGCGCCATACCAGACAACGGTTCCGTCACTGGAATTTCTTGGGTTGAATTTTGCCCATTGAATCTCTGTTCCGTCACAGTTTTGCAAAAGCACTTCTGCATTTAAAGTAGTCTGGAACTGCTGCCTTCTTTGTGCGAGACTTGAAGTGCTTCCTCCTGCATCATCGAAAATCCTGCCCCATTTAAGATTGTACTGTAAAGCCCTGTTTTTCTTTTCAGTTCCTGCACCAAGAAATTCGATGTTAATTGAAGAGTTAGTGCAGGTTGCGGAAGTTGTGCTAATTCCTGATAGTAAGATTGATAATCCCTGACTGCCCCAATTCGTCCCCAAGCTCCTGATGAATTGGAAGGATTTGCTGCCGTGTCGCCAAATGACTGATTGGGTCTGTACTCCCAAGGATTGGAAAGTCCATCAAAAACGCCTAAAACTTCAAGCCCTTTTCCTACAAAATTACCCAGAAATAGTTTTTTTCCCGATTTGTAAAATTGTTTGATTTTCCAGATAAAGTCATCTTCCAGCTGGGTGCACTGGCCATTCCATTCGAATCCGTTTTCTCTGAGAATACAATGTTTGTCTCCATTGCCTTCTACTGTTCCACGTGGCCACTCATTCAGGCGTTCGGTAAATGTTGCGCCGTCACTTTGTATCCAGACGACGTCATAACTGCTGATGTCCGCACCTTCCGCCACATCCTGGAAGGAAAAATAACTGCCCGATACGTTTCCGGAATATTTAGGAATAAAGGTGTCCATAAACCATACGGCTGCAGCTCTGTCATCATCATATACCAATCCGTCATTTGCAGTCGGAATGTTATTGCTGTAAACATCTGCCTGTCCGATAAAAGCAATTTTTTTTGTTTGCGCATTAAAATTCGCAATGACAAGTCCTGCTAAAAGACCAAGATAAAGTTTTCTCATAATTTTGATTAGTTAAGTAATTGTTCAGATTTCTTTCAGATCATTTCGTGTCTGATCGTAACAAATGTATCTTCAAAGCCAAATCTTGTGTTTCAATTATTAATCAAAATGATGTGTTTTTGTTATCGTTGTCATAAACTCGCATCTACATTCATTTTATTGCAGTTTTAATTGTTATGAAATTGAATTTTTACAGGATTTGTACGCTTATGCTACACAATGTTTAAAATTGTAACAAGCTGATTCTGTTATTAAAAAAATACTTGGGTAGTTGTTACAAAATACCATGACCAAAAATTGTGTGTTTAAAACATCTTTATTAATATTGCGTTAATATGGACAAAGACAAAAATTATAACAAGCTTGGAATGAGGAATGTTTCCATAGTATTATTTATTTTGCTGATCTTGGTGACAGCTTGTAAAGATTCGTCCAAAAAGTCTGATAAGATTGTGATAGGATTTTCACAAGGACTGGGCAATCATCCTTGGCGACAGGCAATGAACCACTCGATGGAAATTCAGGCTTCTCTGCATTCTAATGTACAATTGACAATATCCAAAGCAGAAGGTTCTGTGAAAAAACAGATCGCTGACATCCATAAGATGATCGATCAGAATATAGATGTGATCATTATTTCTCCCATAGAACCGAATTCAATTGTTCCCATAGTGAAAAAAGCTTACAGTAGAAAAATACCGGTAATTTTGGTCGACAGAAAAATAAACTCTTCAGATTATGTTACTTATATAGGTTCTGACAATGAGGAAATTGGAAAAGAGGCGGCAAGTTATATTCTGTCAGATTCGAAAAGTTTTAAAAAAGTTATTGAAATCAAAGGTGATGACAATTCTTCTCCTACAATAGAAAGAAGTCTTGGTTTTGAAACATTAATAAGAGAAACGCCTGATGCCGCAATTGTAAAAGTTTTTAAAGGACTTCCTGTTGAGGCATTCAGAAAGACGATAGATTCAATGGGATCTCAAAATTTTTATGTCTTTGCATTTAATGATGAACTGGCTGCCAAAGCATGGCAGGTCGCCAGAAATGCAGGCTTGGAAAATCAGATCAAATTTATCGGAGTCGACGGTCTTAATACGAAAGACGGTGGTATCCAAATGGTTTTGGACGGAAAACTCAATGCTACGTTATTGTATCCAACAGGTGGGACAGAAGCAATTGAAACTGCAATTAAAATTTATGGTGGACAAGTGCCACCCAAAAGAATCAAACTTAATACAACCATCATCGACAGGCTGAATGCTGAGATCATGCGCAATCAGTTTGATAAAATTATTGAACAACAAGGTGTTATCGAAAACCAAGTTCACGCTGTTAAAAAACAGACAGACCTTTATTCCTCGCAAAGAGAATTATTCCGGTGGTCGGTGGTTTTATTGATTTTGATGTTTTGTCTTATCGCTTATGCGATCTACCTGATCTACGCCATTAAAATAAAAAATAAACAGCTGACACTTACCAATGAGAGAGTGACAATACAACGGAATCAGATTGAAACGATCGCAAACGAACTCAAAGAAAGTAATGAGACAAGGGTCAATTTTTTTACAGGGATGTCTCACGAATTCAAAACGCCCCTTACACTCATCCTGAGTTCTTTGGAATCATTAAAGGAGTGCATTATACAGAAAGGAGCTAAACCGTCATATGAAATCGAACTCATTAGTAAAAATTCCAACAGACTACTTCGTTTAATAGATAATTTATTGGATTTTAGGAAGATAGAAAATAAGACATTCAATCTAAGAGTATCAAAAACAAACATATATGACTTCACTTTCGGTATTTTCAGGGACTTTGAGAATGAAGCCCGAAAGCGAAATATTAAATTTGAAATCAATGCAGCGAATAAAAATATTGAGCTTTTTATAGACAGAAATCTGATGGACAAGGTTTATTTCAATCTGTTGTCCAATGCCTTCAAATTCACACCAGACAATGGTAAAATTGAAATATCAATTCAGGAGAAGGGAAATCAGGTGGTGATAGGTTTTAAAGACAATGGCATCGGCATTCCGGAAAAAGAAATAGGCAATGTCTTCGAAGCTTATTTCAAAGGTTCCAACAACCGTAAAAACAGCTCTGGAATCGGATTGCATCTTAGCAGACAGTTCATTGAGCTGCATCTTGGCAGTGT
The DNA here is from genome assembly GCF_001643375.1 of Chryseobacterium sp. FP211-J200. Lineage (GTDB taxonomy): Bacteria > Bacteroidota > Bacteroidia > Flavobacteriales > Weeksellaceae > Epilithonimonas > Epilithonimonas ginsengisoli. The sequence continues at coordinate 74,013 of NZ_LSHB01000025.1, read as the reverse complement.
TGAAGTTCACTCTTTCCAGGGAACCGAGTTTATCATCAGTCTTTTCAAAGGAAACAAACATTTCAATGAAGACCAAATGGTAAAAGAAGCTAGTCTTTTGAAGGCTGAGACCCTTTTAAATAATGACGTTATGACTGGAATAGAAGATGATGTTTTTGTGCCTGATCAAGCAATGGATGGCGAGCGTTATTCTTTGCTGTTAGTTGAGGACAATTCTGATTTATCCTTTTTCTTAAGCAATAAACTGAAATCTGAATTTGACGTGACAACATCCGACGGAACAGACGCCATTGACAAAGCCTTAAACGAAATTCCTGATATCATTGTCTGCGATGTCAATCTGCCCGACAAAAATGGTTTTGAAATCTGCGAAATCTTGAAAAATGACCTCAGAACATCGCATATTCCGGTCATTTTACTCACAGTTTTGGACAATAAAGAATCTTATCTTCAGGGACTGAAATCCGGCGTCGATCTTTATCTTACCAAACCATTCAGTTACCCGATTCTCATTCAATCTTTGCGCGCATTACTCTATAATCGGGAGAAACTTCGGTATTATTATACCAACAATATTGGCAGAATTGTGGACAGCAAATCGTTCGGAAGTATAGAGCAGACTTTTGTTAATAAATTGAATCAAATTATCCAGGCCAATATCGACAATGCCGAATTTTCCGTTGAAAATCTCGCTGACCTTCTTAACATCTCACGAATCCAGCTTTACAGAAAGATTAAAGCAATGTTTGATGTGAATGTGAGCGATTATATCAGCAACATCCGACTGGAACAGGCAAAATCGATGCTTCAAAACCCCGAACTCACCATTTCCGAAATCGCTTACAAAATAGGCTTCTCTTCCCCGAATTATTTCTCCACCGTTTTTAAAAACAAGTTTGGCGTTTCCCCAAATGTTTACAGGAAAAGTGCAGGAGAGGAGTGATACTTTTTTGGAATAAGTTTGGAATCTTATGTATATGATAAATGTAAACTCATTCCGATTGACAAAAATACTCTGAAATATCAATAGGAACTGGCTTCAGCCCGTTTTTAATTAAGAAAAATTAATTGACTTTAGCTAAAGCTTATAATAAATTTCGGCTAAAGCCAATTCTACATTACAAACTTCAAATCGGGCTGAAGCCCAACGCTATTCATATCCAATAATTTTTGAAATTAACGAATTGGTCGGCGTAGCCAAAATTAATTTCTAACATTGTAATATTATCGAACTTAGTTTAAAAGCAATAACCAAAGATGGGTTGTTGCTTTTTTATTTTGTCAGGTTCCGATTTCGGTCAATTCAACCACACCAACATCCGTTCAAACTCCTAAAAATTCCCAAAAACCACGTAACAATTCTGTAGATCGATGTTACATTTTTGATACGTTATTATAATTTATCAAAATTATTTAATTATAATATTCTGTTTTTCAGTATCTTATATTAAGTTAACAAATAATTAACCTTAACGTAATATTTTGTTACATAATTAGACCTTCCCATTACCATCTCAGGATATATTAGCCACAAACAAATTAATAATTCTATTGATGAAATCGCTCATCCGTAAATATAATTGATAAAGAGCGATTCCATCTTACTCATAAAAAATATTAAATATATACAGATGAACAAAATTGTATTGTGGTCCGTTACCGCTGCATTGGCAGGATTTCTTTTCGGATTCGATGTTGTGGTAATTTCTGGGGCCGACAAAAAACTGCAGGCGCTTTGGCAAAGTTCAGATGCTTTCCACGGAGCAGTCGTGATGGGGATGGCGTTATGGGGAACCGTTATCGGTGCCATCTTCGGCGGAATCCCGACCAACAAATTCGGACGCAAAAAAACACTCTTGGCGATAGGCGTCTTGTATGCCCTTTCCGCTATAGGTTCAGCATTATCGAATGACCCCTATATATTTGCATTCTTCAGATTTATGGGCGGGTTGGGCGTTGGAGCTTCAACCATCGCTGCGCCCGCATACATTTCCGAGATTGCGCCGGCAAAAGACCGTGGCAGATTGGTTTCCTTATATCAGTTCAACATCGTTTTAGGAATTTTAGTGGCGTTTTTATCCAATTATCTACTCAGCGGAATTGGCGATAACGATTGGCGTTGGATGTTGGGCGTGCAGGCTATTCCGGCAACAATTTACACACTATGCGTTTTCATCATTCCGGAAAGTCCGAGATGGCTCGTTTCACAAGGCAGAATAGAAGAAGCCAAAAAAGTGATGAAAATTGTGAGTCCAGATCAGGATTCCGAAGCTGTTATCGCTCAGATGGAAGACGACCACGCCGATGCACCAAAGGAAAATATTTTTATGAAAAAGTACCGTTTCCCATTGATGCTGGCTTTCCTGGTTGCATTTTTCAATCAAATGTCGGGAATTAATGCATTCTTATATTACGCTCCAAGAATTTTTGAAGAGGCTGGTTTAGGCGAGAAAACTGCCTTACTCAGCAGTATCGGAATCGGGATTGTAAATATGGTTTTCACACTTGTTGGTGTTAACCTCATCGACAAAGTAGGTAGAAAAACATTGATGTTCATTGGTTCCATTGGTTATATCATCTCACTCGGATTGGTTTCTTTGGCGTTCTATTTCCATTGGTCGGGTTTGGCAATTCCAATATTTTTATTTCTATTCATCGCTTCGCACGCCATTGGTCAGGGAACGGTAATCTGGGTTTTCATTTCCGAGATTTTCCCGAACCATCTCCGCGCATCCGGACAGGCATTCGGAAGTTCCACCCACTGGGTTTTAGCAGCAGTAATTCCGTCGTTGATACCAACCTTATTCTCTACCATTGGTGCAGGAACAGTCTTTTTGATTTTTACCATTGCAATGGTTTTCCAGTTGTTGTTCGTGATTTTTATGATGCCAGAAACCAAAGGCGTATCCTTAGAAAAATTGAGCAAAACCTTAACGAAAGAATAAAAAAAATCTGCAAAATCAGACAAATCTGCGAGAAATAATTTAAAGGAGAATTATTTGGGCAGCTATATCCGCCCTCCGTTCCCGCTTTTTTGCTCGTCGTGCCTCCTCACAAAAAGAGCTCCACTCAGGTCGGGCTGCGGGAGTCTGTATAAAACGAAGTTTTGTCATAAAAATACAATTTGGCTTCCTTATATATCTGATTGAAAACTATCTCAGGTAAAAAAAACGAAAAAATTCAACCTTTATAAAAAAAATAAAATCTGCTAAATACTCAGGAATCAATAAAATAATCGTAATGAGAAAAATAATATCAACCTTAATTATCGCTGCCACTTTCCAATCAGGACTCCACGCACAGTCGGATGCCACACCATCGGAAGAACAGCTGTACCGCCCCAATTTTCATTTCACACCAAAAAAAGGCTGGATGAATGACCCAAATGGGCTCTATTATAAAGACGGCGTTTACCATCTATTTTTCCAGTATTATCCTGATGGCAACAAATGGGGACCGATGCATTGGGGACACGCAACCAGTAAAGACTTGGTGAGATGGGAAGAACAGCCGATTGCACTTTATCCTGATGATTTGGGATACATCTTCTCAGGAAGTGCGGTGGTGGACAAAAACAACACTTCCGGTTTTGGAGATTCTAAAAATAATCCTGTGGTTGCCATTTACACATACCACAATCCAAACCGTGCAAAAGACGGCAAAATTGATGTAGAATCTCAGGGAATAGCTTATTCTCTCGACAACAGCAAAACCTGGACAAAATACAGCTCAAACCCGGTATTGAAAAACCCTGGAATCCGTGATTTCCGTGATCCGAAAGTCATCTGGGATACCAAGAGAAAACAATGGGTAATGGCTTTAGCAGCGCAGGACAGAGCGCATTTCTACACCTCCAAAAATCTCAAAGACTGGACTTTTCAATCCGAATTCGGTAAAGAGCTGGGTGGTCACGGTGGTGTTTGGGAGTGTCCTGATTTATTTCCGTTAAAAGTGGAAGGTTGGAAAGAAGAAAAATGGGTGCTGATTGTGAATATCAATCCGGGTGGTCCGAATAAAGGTTCTGCAGGACAGTATTTTGTTGGTGATTTTGATGGCAAAACATTTAAAATAGATGAGCATTTTACTAAACAACTTCAGCGAGAAAAAGCTGTGTGGCTGGATTGGGGCAAAGACAATTATGCCAGCGTTTCATTTGATAATGTTCCTCAGGATAAAAGAATCATCATTGGTTGGATGAGCAATTGGGAATATGCGCAGGAAGTGCCCACCGAGCTTTGGCGAAGCAGTACGACTGTTGCAAGAGAAGTTTCGCTCAAGAAAACAAAAGACGGCTATATTCTCAAAAATGTGCCGGTTACGCAGCTGAAAAAATATCAGGGAAAGCCAATAACTAAAAAAATTAGTTTAAAATCCGAGAATCGGTTGATTACCAAATCTGACATTAATTTATCCAAAGCGGTTATTGATTTAGATTTAAAAAAGATGAATGCAGGAAAATACACTTTCTCTTTGAAAAATACTTTGGGAGAAGAAGTTCTTTTCGGGATTGATAACAAAACAAAAGAACTTTTTATAGACCGTTCAAAATCTGGTAAAACAGATTTCGGGAAAAATTATGCAACGCCAATTACCAAAGCTCCTTTGAACGAAATTTATGTGAACGCCAAAATGAAACTGGTCATCGACAAAACTTCCATAGAAATCTTCTTCAACGACGGCGAAAAAGTTCTGACAGAAATCTTCTTTCCGAACGAAAATTTCTCAGAACTGACTTTAAATACAAATACGAATGGAGCTTCTCTAGAATTCAATGCTTATCAGATTAACACCAAATAAAAACTATATTATATGAAGAAATCTAAAATGGCAATCGCTCTTTGTCTTCTTCCGTTTTCCTACATTTTTGCCCAGGAAATTGTGAAGGGTAAAGTGCTTTCACCAACTCAAAAACCTTTGAGCGGGGTTACGGTTACTGTTTCCGAAACAGGAACTATGACAACCACCGACAGTAATGGTGCATTTCAAATCAATGATTTGCAGAAAGGAAATACACTTGTTTTCAGCTATCCCGATTATTCCACTCAGGAAGTAGTTTTAGATGAAAAAACGGTGCTTAACATCGTTCTGGCTGCGGAAAAAGTAAAAAACATTGACGAAGTTGTAGTAACCGGCTATACCAAGCAGAAAAAAGCTGACATCACAGGCGCTGTTTCCATCGTCGATATGAAAGACCTGAACAAACAAGGCGAACCGAATCCCATCAAATCTCTTCAAGGAAGAGTGGCAGGATTAAACATCTCTACGGACGGTTCGCCTTCCGGAGGCAATACCAAAATCCTCATTCGTGGGATTAGTACCTTGGATGGTGGCAATACAGACCCGCTTTTCGTGATAGACGGCGTTCCTACAAAAGCGGGAATGCACGAGCTGAATCCTGCCGACATTGAAACAATGCAGGTGCTGAAAGATGCTTCATCCGCAAGTATCTACGGTTCCAGAGCTGGAAATGGTGTGATTATCATTACCACGAAAAAAGGGAAGAAAGGCAAGATGAGAATTGACCTGAATTATTACACCGCTTTTTCCCAATATGCGAAAAAAACACCTGTTCTAGATGCGAAACAATTTGGGCAGGTGCTTTGGCAGGCGAATATCAACGATGGACTGAACCCGAATTTAAATAATCTAAGCTATAACTTCGATTGGGGCGTTCAGAATGGTGTTCCAACTTTGTACAACAGCTTCGTTCCAGAATATCTGGATGCAGCGAAAACCATCAAATCTGCCAATACCAATTGGTACGATGAGGTTTCCCAAACCGGCGTTGCCAACTCTTTGGATGTTGCGGCCTCAAGTTCATCCGATAAAGGCTCCTATTATTTCTCGATGGGTTATTATAATAATGACGGCATAGTAAAACTGACCAATTTCAAAAGATTGTCTGCGCGTGTGAATACTTCGTACAATTTTTTCGATGGTAAATTGAAAATCGGGGAAAATTTTACCTATAACAAAACCAACGAACTGATGGACCCCGGCGTTTTGGACCCTGCTTTGAGAGCGTTGCCGATTATTCCTGTTCATACGGTGGACGGAATCGGGTGGGGCGGTCCGGTTGGCGGGATGAACGACCGTCAGAATCCTGTCCGTCTTTTGGAATACAACAAAGACAACGGTTACCGCTACCAACGATTTTTCGGAAATGTTTATGCGGAATTGCAACCGGTTAAAAACCTGACTTTGAAATCAAGCTTCGGGGTTGATTTTTCCAACTATTATAAAAGAATGCTGCAAAGAAGCTATGTTTCAGGTTATCTTAAAAATGACAAAAACGCTGTAAACATCGACCAGTCCGATACTGAAAAATGGACGTGGTCCAACACGGCACAATACACTGCAAAAGCTGGAAATCACCACTTCGATTTATTGGGCGGAATGGAAATGTACAAAGATACCTACAACAATACCTGGCTCAGAAAAGAAGGATTTCTGATAGAAACGCCAGATTATATGTATCCTGATGCCGGAACTGGCGATGCCTTCAATGGCGGTAGTTCTACTTATTACAGCTTATTGTCCTACTTCGGAAAGTTCAATTATGATTATGATAATCGATATTTATTTTCTGCAACGGTGCGTTATGACGGTTCATCAAGATTTGGAAAAAACAACCGTTTCGGAACATTCCCGGCATTTTCTGCGGGATGGAGAATTAACAAAGAAGATTTTGCGGAGAAAGTGATTCCGTTTTTCTCAGATTTAAGGTTGAGAGCCGGTTGGGGACAAACTGGAAATCAGGAAATCAGCAACTCTGCGGTGTATTCGCTTTACATTGTCAATTATGCAGGCGGCAATCCAACCTGGGCGACTTCTTACGGAACAGCTTATGATATTTCCGGTGTTGGAAGCGGTTTGTTGCCTTCAGGATTCATCGCCACACAAACTAAAAATGACGATTTGAGGTGGGAAACTACCACGCAAACCAATTTAGGTTTGGATTTTGGAGTTTTCAATCAGAAGCTGACGGGAAGTGTGGATATTTATAAAAAAGAAACCAAAGACCTTCTCGTATTGCCACCTTATATGGCCGTGATTGGCGAGGGCGGAAACCGATGGATAAATGGTGCTTCAATGGAAAACAAAGGTATTGAAGTGGCTTTGGGTTATGCCGATAAAACTGCGGGTGGATTTGGCTACGAGATTTCGGGGAATTTCTCTATGAACCGAAATGCAATTACCGAGTTACCACAATCGGTTATCAACAATTATGGTGGTAATGGTACAACAGATAATATCCTCGGAAGACCAATCAACTCAATGTACGGTTATGTAGCCGATGGACTTTTCAGAACACAGTCCGAAGTGGATAATTCTGCCACACAGCCGGGCAAAGGATTGGGAAGAATCCGATATGCTGATTTAAATAATGATGGAATCATCAACGACAAAGATAGAACGTGGATAGGCAATCCGAATCCGGGATTTATGTACGGGATCAATCTGAATTTCTCCTACAAAAACTTCGATTTATCAACATTCTGGCAAGGAATCAGCGATGTGGATGTCATCAATTCCAAAAAATATCAAACCGATTTCTGGAGTGTAGATGATGTAGGTTCCAACAAGGGAACTAGGTTGCTGGATGCCTGGTCGCCACAGAATCCAAACTCTGATATTCCGGCTCTTACGACAGTAGACAGTAATGCAGAATCCAGATTTTCATCTTATTACGTGGAGAATGGAAGTTATCTGAAATTGCGAGTGGTGCAGTTGGGTTACAGTATTCCGAAAAATGTATTGGAACAGTATAAAATCACCAATTTCAGAATTTATGTCAGCGCACAGAATCTTCTGACCCTCAAATCCAAAAGTTTCACAGGCATCGACCCGGAAACACCGGCCTTCGGTTATCCGCTTCCTTTGACCTTCAATTTTGGAGTTAATTTATCCCTTTAAATTTTAAAAATTATAGCAATGAAAAAATATATAGTTCTAACGGTTGCCTGCGCTTTTCTTTTGGGAACAGTTTCCTGCAACGATTTTTTGGATAATGAACCAAGAGGTGTACTTTCCGAAACCGATGTAGTAACTCCTCAAAACGTTGATGGTTTTGTTATAGCAGCTTATGCATCTTTGGGAAATGATCATTACGACACGCCTTTCAGCCTTTGGCCTTACGGCAATGTACGTTCGGACGATGCCTACAAAGGCGGAAGTGGAACGAATGATATTCAGGCATTTCACTTTTTTGAAATCTCCAATAATGTCCGTTCAGATTTTGGCGAATTGGATCGTCTTTGGTATCTGAATTATGTCGGAATCGGGCGTTGCAACAAGGCAATTGCAGCACTTAATCAGCTAACCGATGCGCAATATCCGAACAAACAGAAAAGAATCGCTGAAATGAAATTCGTGAGAGGTCATTTTTACTTTCTGTTGAAAACCCTTTTCAAATATGTGCCTTACGTAGATGAAAATACACCCATTGACGATTATCCTAAAATCTCCAACCGAGCGAAAACCGACCAGCAATTGTGGGATGCTATCGCTTCCGATTTTGAATTTGCCGCGGCAAATCTTCCATCAACACAATCCGAAGTTGGAAGACCTAAGAAAAGTGCTGCCTTTGCATATTTAGCAAAAGTGAGATTGTATCAGGCTTATGAGCAGGATGATAATTATACAGTAACTCAAATTAATCCGGCAACGCTTCAGAAATCTATTGATGCTGCAAATCAGGTGATTGGAAATTATACTTTGGAATCCGATTTTGGTTATAATTTTCTCCCAGGAACACACGAAAACGGTCCAGAATCTGTTTTCTCTATCCAGTATTCTGATAATGACGGAACACTTTTCGGAAGATTAAATTATGGAGATGTACTTTCTTTACCACAAGGTTTGGGATGCTGTGATTTCCATAAGCCGAGTCAAAACTTGGTCAATGCTTTCAAGACAACATCTCAAGGATTACCGATGTTCGATACATACAACGACACGGATTTTAATTACAATCAGCTCAGTAATTATAAAGTAGATCCAAGGCTTTACCATACCGTTGCTATGCCGGGATTGCCGTGGAAATATGAGGATAGCAAAATTTATCAAGAAAGCTGGGTGAGAAGTCCGGGAACTTATGGTTATTATGCCTCACTAAAGGAAAATGTTCCGGTTGGATGTGGCTGTACTGTGAATATTGACCCGTTCTATGGCAATTCCAAAAACAGGATTATCATCCGTTATTCCGATGTTTTGCTGATGAAAGCCGAAGCGCTAATAGAGCTTGGACAAATCAACGAAGCGTTACCACTTATTAATCAGGTGAGACAGCGTGCGTCGAACAGTACGATTTTGACAGGAAGTTATACATCGAACAATCTTATCAGCCAATATCAGCCGGGCGTGAACTGCACGTGGAATCAGGATTTTGCGAGAAAAGCGTTGCGCTGGGAACGCAGAATGGAATTTGCAATGGAAGGAAGCCGTTTCTTCGACCTTGTAAGATGGGGTGTTGCGACAACTACGATGAACAGCTATTATTCTGTAGAAAAAACGAAGAGGTCTTACTATTCTCAGGCAGGATTTGACCACGGCATTGAAGAATATTGCCCGATTCCATTGGCTCAGATTAATTTTAGCCAAGGTGTTTACAAACAGAATAATGGTTATTAAAATTCAATTGATATGAAAACAATTTTAAATAAATTTCAAACAATGCCTTATTATGAAAATAGATTCTTTCATCTTTTCTTCCTACATCATGCGAAAACAAAACCCAACCGAATTGCAAGTTATGTGATGAGCAATGGAAGTGAGGTTTTATCCAATACTTATCCTTTAAATGGGATTAGTGGAATTTATGAAGTAAACGATCAGATGAGTAATGATGTTTGCGTGGTTTATGTGAATGATAAAATTGCGTTTAGCAACCGTGTGTATGATGTTGTTAACAAAAAATGGAGTATTTTTGGTTCAGATAGTTCATTCAGTAATATTAATATCAAAAATCCTTAAATTGATGTTCCTTAACAAAAAAATAAATGCAGTAAGTTACGGAGAAGTGCTCTTCGATGTGTTTGGAGAAGAAAAAATAATTGGTGGAGCTCCACTTAATCTTGCACTCCGAACAGCCTCTTTCGGATTTCCCGTGGCGATGATAAGTGCCGTTGGCGATGATGAAGACGGAAAGATAATTTGTGATTACATCAAAGAAAATCAACTTGATACCAGAGGGATTATTACCACTCAGGATTATGAAACTGGAGTTGTTCAGGTAACATTGAACGACCGCGGTTCCGCAACCTACGAAATCAAATTTCCATCGGCTTGGGATTTTATAGAATTGAATGAAAATGTTCAAAATATTGTTCAAAATGCTGATGTTTTTTTCTTCGGAAGCCTGAGTTGTAGAAATGATATTTCTAAAAATACACTTTTCAGTTTGCTGAATTCTAATCCTAAAATGTTCAAAGTTTTTGATGTGAATCTGAGAAAGCCTCATTATAATATTGAAGTTTTACAACAATTGATGAACAAAGCAGATTTTATTAAATTCAATGATGAAGAAATCTTAGAAATAGCTTCGGAACTAGGTTTTCAATCTGACAATCTTGAAGATAATATTCAGTTTATCTCAAAAAAAACCAATACCAATTCCATCTGCGTGACTTTGGGAAAACACGGTTCCTTATTATTATGGAATGGCAAACTATACCAGCACGGGGGTTATACGGTGAAAGTGGCAGATACGGTAGGAGCTGGTGATTCCTTTCTTGCAAGTTTGATTGCTAAATTGTTATCCGATAAAAATCCTGAAACGGCATTGGATTTTGCAAGCGCTGTGGGAGCTTTGGTAGCGAGCTACAGTGGAGCAAATCCTAAACTGAGAAATGAAGAAATAGACAATTTTCTGAAAGAAAGAGTTTAATCAAATTTTCAATTTATTTATAGTCAATAAAAAATGGCGAAAACTGTATAGTCTTCGCCATTTTACTATTTGGGAACTGTGACTGATGAATAAATAAAAATATTGCCGGCTGTCAATGAGAATAAAATCGAAAATATTTATTTTGAAATTGTACAGAAAGCGCAGGAGCAAGGTTGTATAAAACGTGATCTCAAAATAAAATTTTCCCAGTACTTTTGTACGATGTTGGAGAGAAATCAAACAAAATATTTTGCGTGAAAAAAATTTTATACCATACAGGCCTGGTTTTGCTGTTGCTGTCAATTCCCATTGTTTCTTCTCCGGATTTTGACGGGACGTTGTCTGTATTCAAAGTTTCGCCGTTTCAGAGGGAATTTATAAGATTTGTGTTGGTGACTATTTTCTTCTATCTGAATCTGAATGTTTTTCTTCCCAAATTTTACAGCAAAAAAAGATTTTTAGTTTTTACGATCAAAGCGGTGAAGAGCGCAGACTTGGAAGATTTTTATACCGGTGAAATCTATCAATCCTATTTTAATAAATTTTCAGAAAGTTTAGAGAATGAAGATTACATCAACGCACAATTTCGTTCTTCCCTACTCCACCAGTTTCTTTTTCCAAAATTAGATTGGTTCCATAAAACACATGACTGGAACGAAAATTTGTATTTCGTACAGGGCTCGTTCGCAATTAACTGTCAGCTCAATGCCGAATACTTCGAAGATAATGAAGAAATTATGGAAACCAAAATTACTGGTAGGATCGATGAAAACTGCAGTCTCCATGAGGTTTTAAGGGGCGGCAGATTGGAAGATGAGGCTGAGGAACTGGTTGCAGGCAAGATAGAAATCATTTACCGTACATCAAAGAAAAGCAAACAACTGATTAGCTGCGATGTAAACACTGAACTACTTCAGGATGAAGAAGTTTTGCAAAAAAGAAATTTAAAGATCTCGATTTAGAGAATTTGCATTTTTTTGAAATTGTAGTAATTCTACTACATATTACTTCTAAACTTATATCTAATTTTCTTTCGAACAGATTGTAGTGCAGGATATTCCATTCAAAAAAACACCAAAAACACATGAAGGACATTAATAAACCAACAAACCCGTCCAACGAAAAACCTAATTTTTCGCAGTCGGCTCCACAAGTACAAGGCTCAGGTGCTATTCCTGAAAATTCAGATATCGGCGAAGACTTTTATGGTTCCGATGAAGAATACGATGAAGGAAAAGATACAAGGGATGAGTCAGCAGAAAATGAAAGTAGTAATTCTACTACATCGGATAAGAAAGATGAGGAAAAAAAAGAGGAAAAAAAATCATCGGAAAGCAGCTCTTCTGAACATGATGGTAAATATTTCGTGATACAAAAAGGAATGTGTCAATGTAATCAGGGTTTAAGTTCCCGAAATTTAAAGTCACTTCTCACCAAAAACATTACTGGAATGATGAAGAGGGAAATGCCGATTATCTCGCAGTAACCGAGGATGATCTCACGTTAGATCCACCTGCAATGCCTTTTGGAAATTGCAAATTAAAGCCCACTTCTGGTGGTTACCTACCTTGCGCTTATGCACCCGCAGGAAAATGGACCAAAACTTATGAAAAAGTAAAAGTAATGGGAAAATCCTGCGTTACCGAAATTTCTGAATTGATGTGCGCAATAGGTAAAATTACCATCCTAAAACATGGACAACAAAGCGAAGCCGGAAAATCCAACGTAATGAATGCCAACTCGCAAGAGCAACATACTTATAACCCAATTTTGGATTTTGAAGAGTTTAAGGATGAAATAAGTGATAAAAATCAAGACGCATATTAATTAAAAACACAAAAGATGGGAAAGAAAGGCGTTTCAAGATTATCTGGAAATATCACTCCTATAGTGGGTGAGAAAAATATTTATAATATTGTAGATTGGTACCCAGATACTCCAATTTCTCAAAGAAATCCGGCAAAAGTAACTTGGGAACTCTTCAAAAAAAGGAGAAACGGAAAATTTACCACTACCAAAATAAAAAAGCTCGGTAAAAGTGATTTTACTTTTGGTGAAATGGCTATTGGCGAAACTTATCGTTTAGAAGGTTATTTATACGGTCCAGAAGGTGGTGGACTCATCATTAATCCAAAGCCATCTAAAATACCAAAAATTGATAAAGTAGATTTGCTATATGTAGATGACACCAATGCAAAAGTTTTTAGTTTTACTGAATTTTTAAGAGCAAGAGCACATTGTACCAATATGTTTGGTAAAGAATTACTTTTCACTCTCTGGGAAGATGATGCCAAAGATGAAGGACATAATCAAAAAAATAGAATCATTGAAAGTAAGAAGAAAAAAGTAAATCAAAATGGTCTTGCAACCGTAGAATTTCACCTCACTAAAGTATTAATGAAGAAAGCTTTGGAAGGCGAAGCCGATACAAAACAGGTTGAATTTTATGTAACAGTAGAATACTATGCTCATAAAAAACATCCTACTAATAATGTAAATATAAACACTCCAGAAGGCGTTTATATTGGAAAACCTAAGTCACCTCCACCACCGCCAACTTCTCAACCCAAAGCAAAAGATTCTCCTGCTGAGAAAAAAGGTAAAAGTAAAAAAGAAGAAAAAGGAATTATTGAAACAGCAAGAGAAAAAGCTACTGATATCATAGGTGGTGTTGTAGATCGTGCTAAAGAAATTTTTGATTGGAAAGAAGGAACAGCAACAGTAAAAAGAGACCAACCAAAGACACAACCTAAACAAGACAATGGAAAGGCGGCTACAAATATTGGAAATCAGCCAAACACTAATACATCTACTTGTTTATGTAAAGAAATTTATAAAGATTTAATTTGGGGTGAAAAGGTAAGCTGTGATTTTAGGAAAAAAGTGGTAGAAATTTCCCAATTATTATGGCCTAATAACCATATGGCAATGGCAAATGGATTAATGGCTGTTATGAATGTTGAGACTGATGGCTCTTTTAAAGCTCATCAAATAATGGGAAAACCTTTAGGTGACGTTAATTCGATAACGAAAGATGATTTTTGGTTAATAAAAAAAGATGGAACAAAAACTTCAAGAGCAGTTGGTTTAATACAATTTACACAACCAGCCTTAGAACTTATTGGAGAATTTACCGCAGGAACAGGGTATGATAAACTACACGAAGTGAAGCTTAGATTTGCAAAAATGGGTGAAATAAACCAATTAAATTGTGTTAAAGACTATATTAAAAAACAACCTAAATATTCACAAAAAAATACTCCAGAAGATATTTATTTATTAATATTTGGACCAGAAGGAGTTGGAAAGTCTGATGGTTTTGTACTATATGAACAAGGAAAAGATGCAGAAAAATATAGACAAAACAAAAGTGTTGATGAAGAAAATAATAATGATAAAAAAATTCAAAGAAGTGAAATACTAGGAAGATACAATATAAGTTACACTCAAGGTTCAGGTAACAAACCTAAAACATTCAATTGTAAGAATATTCTATCGACTCCTCACATATCTTCACCCAAAAAAATTAAATGGCATGACCCTGTTGATAATCCAATGTTATGTCTTTATACTCAAAATGGTAATTATAGGCCACGATACAATGTTTTTGGAACTGTAAGAAAAGAAAGGAAAAACCACAACCATCAAGGAATTGATTTTCTTGCTCTACCCGATTCTAATGTTTATGCATGTGTTGATGCATATATTGAGTTTATTAGTGTTCAAACGGGATATGGAAATGTAGTTTGTCTTAAAGTTAAAGATCCAAAAGAATTTTTAAAAAGGAGAAGAGAGTTCAATTTACAATATTCTAACATGGGAGAAATTCAAACTGGAACTGGTTTTAGTTTTGATGGTGATTTCTATTTGTTTTATGCTCATTTGAAAGAAGTAGACAAATCATTACATGGAAAAAAAGAAGTAACTTGTGGAACAGTAATTGGGAAAAATGGTACAAGTGGATATGGCTCAACAAAAGACCCTCATTTACATTTTGAGATAAGAAGCTCTATAACTGGTGGTGGTTTGACTAATCGATGTCACCCAGGTATTTTTGTTTACTATAAAGATGAAAATACTATGTCACAAAAAGAAAAAGACTATCAAAAAGAAATTTCACAAAAATATTGGGATTAATTATGAAAAAAACATTAACAATTTTTATTATTCTGTTCCTTTTATCTTGCCAAGGGCAAAATAAAGAAAAAGAAAAAAAAATAGAGGTAGAAAATAAGACTTCAAATATCAATGTTCGAGATAAAAAAAATAAAACTTTAATTCCATTATCAAAACTTAGTTGCAAAACCGAAAGCTATGACTCACCTAATTACAATATAAAATGTGAAAGTTTTAGTATTTCGAATACAATTATCGAAGGAAGTGATAAAAATAGATATGAACTAATTACTTTTGATTTTAAAGATATTGACAAAGCTATAATTAGAAAAATAAATAATGAGGACATAGAAACATCACCGCCTTTACTTTACTTCTCAAATTCGTCTAAAATTCATTTAATATTTTTTCCTTTAAATAGTGAGAATCATTTTGGTTGGAAAATTTACTTGTATAAAGACAAAATATTATATCCCGTCGGACAAAGGGTCTTATATTGGAAGCCCGAATATGAAGAATCCTCTGTGAATTATGCTGATATATTAACTATATATGAATTAAAAGATAATATTATTATAGAAATCCCTAATAAATATGTTATTAAAAATGATGATGATTATAAAAATTATCCAAATTATTCAGATGGAAAATTTTATGAAAAGGGAGATAAATTAGTTTATGAATTTTCAATAAACAAAATTGAATATTACAAAAATTATACAAACGGTCTATATGAAGGTGATTATAACAAAATGATTAATAATAAAATCATTGATATCATAAAATAATAAATAACAACTAAATTTGATAAGGACAAGTTTTATACGTTCACTGATTATACTCAAATGTTTGAAACACCTGACATTCAATACAATTGGGCTATTTGGAAGAAAAAAACAGGAAAGTGGGTTAATATCACAGAAAGACCTCCAAAACCTGGCAAGTCAGTTTCTTTTAATTTTGGGCAAGGAGCAATTGGTGAGGAATTTAGATTAGAAGTTTATAAAGCTAAGAAAAAACTACTTTCAGATGAGTGGGAAGCTAAAAAAATGGGCAAAATCCAGTGACTGGATGGGAAAACTTAACAGATGTTCAAGCAAAATCTGTTGCTTGTCTTGTGAAAGGATTATTAAATTATTATAGTTTGGACAAAAGTAAAATAGATTGCCACGAGCATTTAGCAGCTAAAGAGGCTGGTGAAGGGCAAGTAGTGTTTAATGCAATTAAAGATTATCTATAAATAAACATTATGAAAAATATAATATTAGGGTTGTCATTCTTACTCGTTTTTTTTTATTCATGCAAAGGTCAAGATAAAGAATCAAAAAATGAAACTGCCAAAACCCAAAAGAGTGCTAAGCATATTGCAAATTGTAACGGTAACTATTCTACAGGAGAAAAACTCACAGATAAAGATAAGAAATGGAGTTTGACATCGAAAGACATCGATGCAATAATGAAATTATCTAATGAAATTACTGAAAATGAATGGCATTTTTCCTATCCAATTACTCCATGCAACATTGAGGTCAAAGATTATATTTATAATGGAAAAAAAATTGATTTACTAATTAACGGAGGATCATTTATCTCTTTTGTTGAAAATAATAAAAATATTATTCTTGGTTGTGCTTTACCTGAATGTTCTAAATACTTTCTCAAAGCAAAAGAAGATATGTCGGATGTAGAATCTGACAGTGAAATTACTAGCAATTCAGAAGAAGTTAAGAAATATAAAATTGATTTTAATGGAAACAACTTAGAAGATTTATTACTTATAAAAAATGATGACTCTGGAATAAACTTAGAAGCACAAACAGATAAAAGAACATTTCTAAAAATAAAATATAGTTGTGATTTTTTAGATGTAAATACTAAACCCAAAAATAATCAAACGTTCAATCTAATAATAGGATACTCTGATCAATATAAAAAAACATTTAGAAAAGTAGTGATCCCTGTTTTTTATAAAAAAAATGACTTATTCATTGATAAAATATTTATTTCAACTTTCGGAACAAATGCAAAAACAGGAAATGAAGAATGGCTTAGCAAAGAAATTACAAAGAGTACATCTTTGAGAAGCCTAGATTTAGACGCAATACTTTCGCAATAAATTATCTATATCTAATGAAATATATTTCTGTTTTATTTATGTTAATGCAGTTATTTTCTTGTCAAAAAGAGAGTAAGAAGACATCAATTTCTACTTCTAATAAAATAGATTTCAGAGAAGAAGAAATTATAAAAAAACAATTAGCATATGGAGCTGCACAATATTTTCAAGAAGCTGGGGTAGAAATGCCTAAACCTGAATTTTCAAATGATGAATTAAATGAAGTAACATTAGTTGCAAGCGATATTTTAATGAAAAATGGATATAAACAAGTTTCTGATGAAGATTTTAAATTTAAGATAAAAAAAATTTTCAATCGAATTTTGGAAATGAATTCTAATAACAATATTATTTATCTAAATTATTTTGATAGGTGTAGTAAAACTATTATAAAATATCCTAATAACGGAACTGATTATAACGGAACTTATATTATTAAAAATCAAAAAATGATTACCGATTTCTATTATCTACCAGAGTTAATTGATTATGAAAAAAAATATCCACAAATATATGATAATGAAAACACCGAATCAAATGTTGTTTATGATATTGCTATTTTAATGAAGGAAGCAATTGAAAAACAAGGACATACTGTATATATAACAAGAAGTCAAAGGAAAACAATTAAATTATCAGAAGAATCAAATTTTGAAAAATACTTAGGAGGTACTGCAACCAAAGCTGGTGCAATTAATTTTAGATCAAAAATGGCATCAACATTAAAAGCTGATTACTTTATTTAAATACACTGTGATGGATGGACTGACTTTTCAAAAGGAGCGCATACAATATACAATGATGAGACATCAAAGCAATTAGCTATTGATTTATTAGATAATTATGATATTACAAACATCTTGCCTAAATCTCCACATAAAAGAAGTGATTTAGGAGTATTAGGTTCATCAAATAAATCTAAAAAGAAAGTATTAATAGAATTGGGATACTTGACAAGTCCAATCGATGCAAAAAATATTGTTACAAATAAAAATAAAATTGCAACCCTTTTAGTAAATGGTTTAACTAAAAATATTAATAATGCTTAAAAATTTTCCAATCATCATAGTCTGTATTTTTATTTTTCTCTCATGTAAAAAAAATACAAATGCACAAGATTTTTCCGCCAAAAAAGAACTAAGAAATGATACTCTTGAAGTAAATTACTATTCCAATAAAAAAATTAAGGATGTTTTATTGTCTGAATATAAAGGAGAAAAAAATGTAAAATTATTTTTCTCACAAAATGGAGTACTCACATCTAAAACGACAAATTTCAACGAATATCCACAAATAAATTCAGAATATAATGGCAATGGTAAAGTAATACATCAATGGACAGAGGGAGATATTGGAGGGTGTATTGGTGTAAAAGGCAAGGAGTTTTTTTGGGATAATCAAGGAATTTTAATCAAAGAAATAATACATGAGAGTACAAATGCTAGTTGTAGTGAAAAAATTATTATTAGAAAAGAGAAAGAATATTATAATAATTCAAAAACTATTAAGACAATAAAGAATTTTCATGAAAGCTATGAGGGTAGTGAAGATTGTCCATGTGGTGAATGGTTAAACTACAATAAAAATGGAAATTTAATTGGTAAAAAAATATATACTTCTTGTGAAGAATTACCAATTTGTACTATGGATGTTTCAGCCTCAAATGAGGCTATTTCAGAAAAGTGGATTGGTAGTTATAAATTAATTATTCAAGGCAAGGGAAGTAGAGAAGGAAATCAATACAATGTAAATTTGAATATAAATAAAGATAATGTAATTTTTGAATTAGATGGTTATCAGGTATATCAAAATTTTATCCTTTCTGCCACAGAAAATAATAATGAAATTCAACTGACTTATAAGGAATCTATCGATGACACTAAATCTTGGGCATTGGAAAAAACTAAAAATTTTGGCGTTATTACACATAGTAACGACAAATATATATGGAGCAGTCCTTATTTGGATATAAGCTTTACTGATGGAAAAAAAAATCAATATGTGCTTAAAAAATAATTTACACTCATGAAATGTATTTTTCTTTTCATTACATGAAGATATCATCTCATTTACAGGTAAAAAAATTGAAATAATAAACCTCAATAAATTAAAATCAATCAAGAAATAATATAAAATAATAGAAAAAGTTTTTAAGCACCTTTTAATAGGTGTTTTTTTTTTGATTTTGATTGATGGATTGAATCTGAATAGGTGCGATTTGAAGAAATCACTTAAATAAGATCGGTATGATGCAAATCATATTAATGATAAAGGTTTGTCATTCAGTTAACTAGTTTGTATTATTTAAACTATTTATTTTGAATCATTTTAAATAAGATAAATTAGTCTTATTTAAGGATCTGTTGCTGTATATTTGTGAAAGAAAATAAACGTTCTTCTTTGATCGTAAGTGAGTTAGCATTAAAATTCTTCAAAATGTTCAGCATTTTTACAAATATCAATAAAAAAGCATTCATCAACGCCATTATTGCAACCCTCGTTGTGATTGCTGCCACGGTTATCGGCTCTGTCAATCTGCAGAATTTTGATGCGGCGCTCAGTATCTATTTCTTCGGAACCATTTGTATGACTTTCGGAGTGGTATATCATCACTCAGTCTGGAAACAGCGTCCTGCAACACAGAAATATTGGAAGCGCACCTGGGAATTCATTTTCAGCAAAGATTATCCTATTTATATGAAAGAGGTTGTTCGTCTTTCTATTCGTAATATTTTATTTCAAAAATTTATTATGCCAAGAGGAAGAATGCGATGGTTTGGGCATTTTCTCTTGGCTACAGGATGTTTGATTTCTTTTGCCGTAACATTTGGATTGACTTTCGGATGGATGCATTTTACCCTGAAAGAAGGCACAATCGATATGTACGAAACCCATATGATGGGTTTCACAGTGATGACTTTTCCTTTAAATACAGTAATGGCGACCATTCTTTTCCACATTTTGGTTTGGACGGCGATTATGGTCATCGTAGGTTGTTTAATTATGATGCACAGAAGGTTTGTAGATGAAGGATTAATCGCAACACAATGGTTTGAAAGAGATTGGCTTCCCTTGATTTTACTTGTAGCAGTTTCCGTCACTGGTTTGGGAATTTGGTTTGATTATTCTTATCTCGAAGGAAAGATGAGCCAGTTTATGGCAATTATTCACGCAATTACCGTTGCAATGTTTCTGATGTGGATTCCGTTCGGAAAATTTTTTCACATTTTTCAAAGACCGGCGCAAGTTGGCGCAAACATCTATAAAATTGAAGGAAAACGCCGTGGAATGCAAACTTGTCCACACACCGGCGATGAATATACGACTTCAATGCACATCGAAGATTTAAAAGAAATAACCCAAGAAATGGGATTCGATTTAGAAAATGAAGAAGGGAAAAGCTACTTGGATTTTAGTCCCGAAGGAAAACGGGCAATGCTTGCAAAAGCGCATCTGAAAGCACGACAAGAATCTGGAACTTATTTTGGTTAAAATTTAAAATAAAATGGCAAAATTACCCGTAACAGCCGACGAAATTATCAATGTTTTCGGACCGCACAAACATTATCCAAACAAAGGTACCGTGAGGTCTAATCCTCAAAATCCTGATGCTTTGGTAAAAACGCATTGCTGTTTTTGTGGTTTGCAATGTGGCATTCAATTAAAAGTAAAAGACAAAAAAGTAGTAGGTTTTGAACCTTGGAATGAGTTTCCGTTTAATGAAGGCAGACTTTGCCCAAAAGGTGTACAGCGCTACATGCAGGACAATCATCCGGACCGTTTGCTTTCACCGTACAAAAGGGTAGAAGGTAAAGGTTTTGTGCCGATAGAATGGGACGAAGCGTACGATGTTGTCATTAATGAAATCAAAAGAATACAGGAAAAATACGGGAAAAATTCTTTCGCAATGTTATCCGGCGTTTCTCTTACGAACGAGAAAAGTTATATGGTCGGGAAATTTGCCAGAGTTGCCCTGAAAACTGCAAACCTCGACTATAACGGTCGTCTTTGTATGGTAAGTGCAGGTGCAGGAAACAAAAAAGCCTTCGGGATGGACAGGTCTTCCAACAGTTGGGCAGATTTGGCGCACGCAGAAGTCATCATCATTACCGGAGCAAATGTAAGTGAATGTTTCCCTGTTTTAACCCATAAAATCTGGGAAGCTCGTGATAATGGAGCCAAATTAATTGTCATCGACCCACGCCAAATCCCGATTGCCAGAACTGCCGATATTCATCTGCCATTGAGACCCGGAACCGATTCTGCATTGACGAATACAATGTTGAAAGTTTTAATTGATAACAATTGGCTGGATAACGATTTTATTAATAATTACACTTCAGGATTTGAAGAAACCGTTGCAGCAGTACAAGAATGTACGCTAGAATGGGGCGAAGAAGTTACAGGAATTCCCAAAGAATTAATTTATAAAGCCGCAGAAATGTGGGGTAAAGCCAAAACCAGTTTCCTGATGCACGCTCGCGGAATCGAACATCATTCTAAAGGTGTTCAGAACGTTTCAAGCTGTATCAATTTAGTTTTGGCAACCGGAAGAATAGGAAAACCTTATTGCGGTTACGGAACCATTACCGGGCAAGGGAACGGACAAGGCGGTCGTGAACACGGTCACAAATGCGACCAACTTCCAGGAAACAGAGACATCGAAAATCCCGAACATCGAAAATTTGTTGCCAATGTTTGGGGAATCAAAGAAGAAGATATGCCCGGAAAAGGTTTAAGTGCCTACGAAATTATTGAGGCGATTAACCGAGGCGAGATTAAAGGTTTACTTTCAATTTGTTTTAATCCTTTGGTTTCTTTGCCAAACAACAGTAACGTTCGTGCAGCATTAGAAAAATTAGAGTTTTATGCCGGAATTGATTTCTTTTTATCAGAAACTTTGCGCCACGCCAACATTATTCTCGCTGGTTCTTTGCAGGAAGAGGAAGAAGGAACAACAACTTCTGCGGAAGGTCGCGTCATCAGAATCCGTGCAGTGGTTGACCCACCGGGAAAAGCTAAGCGAGACAGCGAAATTTTAATGGAGCTCGCCAGAAGATTAGACCAAGGTGATAAATTTAATTATAAAAACAGCGAAGAAACTTTTAATGAATTAAGAGTTGCATCCAGAGGAAGCGCCGCAGATTATTACGGAATTACCTACGAAAGAGTAGAAAAAAATCTCGGAATTTTCTGGCCTTGTCCAACCGAAGACCATCCCGGAACACCGAGACTTTGGGAAGACAAAGTTTTCAATACAAACGATAAAAAAGCGCATTTCAACCCAACGCCTTATAAAAAACCAACTGAAGAACCAGATGAAGATTATCCTATTGTGTTGACGACGGGTAGAGTTGTAAGCCAATATTTAAGCGGTTCACAAACCCGTAGAATTGGGAAATTGGTTGATTTGTATCCGGAACCTTTGCTGGAAATTCATCCAAAATTGGCAGCAAAATATGGCATCGAAGAAAATGATTTGGTTAAAGTTTCTACAAGACGTGGAAGCGCATTATTTCCTGCAAATGTGGTGGAGACCATCAGACAGGACACTGTTTTCATCCCTTATCATTGGGGCGGAGTGAATTCTGCAAACCAATTAACCATCGATGCTTTGGACCCGGTTTCAAAAATTCCTGAGTTTAAAGTTTGTGCCTGCAAAGTGGAAAAAACAGGACGTAAAAAAGGAGAAAATTCAGAAGAATTTGCCAACCAAAGTAGAGATATTCAATATTAAATTTTAAAAAATTATGGCGGAGCAATTTGAAAAATTTAATGATATGGAGTTCTTCGTGGATATGCAGCGATGCATTGGCTGTCACGCGTGCGAGATGGCTTGTGCAGAGTGTGAAACCAACGGAGAAACCTCAATGATTCATATTCATTATGTTGACAGAGCAGAGACGATTCAGACTACAGTTCAGGTTTGTATGCACTGCGAAGACCCTATTTGCGCAAACGTTTGTCCGGCAGACGCAATCACAAAAGATGAATACGGAATCGTGCACACAGCAGATACTTCCAAATGCATCGGTTGTGCCAATTGCGTCATCGGTTGTCCGTTCGGCGTTCCACAGATTCCGGATCAAAGCGCAATGTTGATGATGAAATGCAATATGTGCTACGATAGAACAAGTACTGGACTCAAGCCAATGTGTGCAACAGTTTGTCCGAGTGGCGCATTAACCTTTGATACCAGAGAAAATGTGGCGAAGAAAAGACCAAACAGTTCACCTGTCAACCGCTTTATTTTCGGGAAAGAAGTCGTGAATACCAAAGTGAATATCATGATGCCGAAAGGCAGCGAAGAATTAAAAGTTTTTTAATCATAATACAATGTCAGAAGATAATAAAAAAATCCCCGCCTGGAAAGCCGATTTTCCCATCAAAAAACGAGAAGCAGCCTACGTTTCCCGCAAAGAATTCATCAAACTCATCACCTTTTTCTCTGGGACTTTAGCATTGGCAAATGTTGCGATTCCGGTGTTCAATCATTTCAAAAAAGAGGAAAAACTCGGCGAATATTTCGTGGGATTGACCACCGACCTCAATGTTGGTGGTATGCGGACTTTCTACATCAACGAAGACCACAGAAATCCCTATATGCTCATCAGATTAGCCGAAGACAAATGGAAAGTTTTCGAGCAAAAATGCACGCATCTTTCGTGTTCTGTCCTATACAATCACGATGAAAAAGTGATAGAATGTCCTTGTCATCATGGTTTTTTCAATCCGGATGATGGTTCTGTCATTCAAGGTCCGCCACCAAGACCGCTTCCACAATTGACGGTTGTTATCAAAGAAGATAAAATTTTCGTGACAGATTTCATCAAAGAAGCCAAGGAAACAAACGGTCACGGATAAAACGATATTTAATTTGGCAACTATTTCCGTCTTAAGTCCCCGCTTTTTTGCAAATTTCCCGAGGCTTTTCCCAAGTTAAAATTCACAAAAAGAGCTCGGTTCAAGCCGGGTTGCAATCATTCGAAGGTTCTAAATAAACTTTAAAAATAACAAAATGTCAATACGAAAGAAACCCATCAAAAAAGTAACCTTCCGCGTCAACGAAATGTTGGTTGCCATCATCAGCATTTACATATTGTTGGTCAGTATGCAGATGTGGCTTTTGTTTGGAACCATCAACAAAGCTTTAGACAAAGAACATATCGATTTTGCGTGGTATTCCGCAATCGGTTCTGTTGTGATATTTCTCTGTACCATTTTCTTTTTGAGATATGTACCCGATGTTCCGACCGGACAAATCAAAAATTCAGAAGCCGAAAACGATGACAAAGCCTACTGATTTACTCGATTCCTTCGGGCGAAAACACGATTATCTCCGACTCTCGATTACCGATAGTTGCAATTTCCGATGTCTGTATTGTATGCCCGATGAACCGTTCAAAAGTACACCTTCCATCGAGTTGATGAACAGTCAGGAAATTTTCGAAATTTCTAAAATTTTCGTTCAACAATTTAATATCAATAAAATCAGAATTACAGGTGGCGAGCCTTTGGTAAGAACCGATTTTGAAACCATTATTCAACGAATTTCTACCTTGGATGCGCGTATTGGAATTACAACTAACGGCGTTTTGCTTCATAAATATTTTGATTTATTTGAGAAATGTGGCGTCAGAAATCTCAATATCAGCATCGATTCTCTTGATCGGGAAAAATTTAAATACATAACGAAAAGAGACCTTTTTCAAACGGTTTGGGACAATATCAAAGAAAGCATAAAACGTGGATTCAATGTAAAACTAAATGTTGTTGTGATGCGAGGTTTCAATGAGGACGAAATCCCTGAATTTATCGCACTCTCTCATCATTATCCCATAGAGTTGAGGTTTATAGAATTTATGCCATTTACAGGAAATTCTTGGGAGAAAAATAAAGTCATTCCCATTTCAGAAATGCTCACCTTGGTTTCAGAACATTTCACTTACGAAAAGGTGGCAGACGGCAAGAGTGATACCTCCAGAAAATACAGAATTAATAAAGAAAGTAAAGGTGTCTTTGGTTTGATTTCTACAATGAGCAACTCCTTTTGCGCTGGTTGCAATCGAATCCGTATCACATCTGACGGAAAAATGAAAAACTGTTTGTTTGGTGCCGATGAATTCGATTTGTTAAAATCTTTTAGAAATAATGAAAATTTAACCGAACTTATCCAACTCGGAATCATCAAAAAACACAAAGAAAAAGGCGGACAGTTCTCCGAAATGGAAAATGTAAACAACCAGAAAATCATCAACAGAAGTATGATAAAAATTGGCGGATAAAAATTTTGCCAACCGATAGGATAAAAAAAACATAACCATAAGATTTCAAACAATTCATTAGTAATTACCAATGAAAAAATTATCCAATTTGATTACGATTGTGATGATTGCAATCACAATGTTACAATGCAAAAAATCTGAAGCAACCAATACAGCGAACGATAATTCTGCAAAAACTTCTCAAAAACATTCTGAAGAAAAAGAAAACCACAAACACGACGAGAAAGATGATTTAAAATATGTGAGTAAAGAAATAAAAGTAACAGGGGATGTCGTAACACCATTGACTTTAACGGTCGATTCTTTGAAAAAAATGAAAGTCGTAGAACTCAACGATTTCAAAATTGTTTGCCAGACAGGATTGACCAAAGACAGCATAGAATCTACAAAAGGAGTTTTGCTAACCGACATTTTGGAAAAAGCAAAAATCGCACAACAAGAGCATAAAGACCGCAATTTCTACATTGTTGCAAGAGCTTCAGACGATTACAAAGCCACATTTTCTTGGGCAGAATTATTCAACAATCCGACTGGCGAAAAAGTATTTGTATTATTTGAGCAAAACGGAAAACCGCTGAAAGAAAAAGGAGAAATGATTTTAGTAAGTATGACTGATGCCAAAACCGGTCCACGCCATGTCAAATGGCTGAAAAGCATCGAAGTAACCCGCGTGAAATAATTCGAAATTGTGTAAGAAATGACCTTTAAGACTTCCATCATCAAACATTCAACACTCATCAAAAATGAACCATTACATCTCCGTTTCCGAAGCTAAAAAAATAATAGAAACACAAATTTTCCGTACAGAAAAAGTGACGCTCCCAATTTTAGATGCACAAGGTTCTTACACCTCAGAACCGATTTTTGCAACATTAGATGTTCCGTCTTTCGACAATTCTGCGATGGATGGTTACGGATTTCGATTTGAGGATTTGGAAGATTTTTCAGAGTTAAAAGTCACTGAAATCATTCCTGCTGGTATTTCCAAAAACGATTTTATTTTGAGTAGAGGAGAAGCGGTGCGCATTTTTACGGGAGCAAAAATTCCTAATGGTGTCGATACCGTGATTATGCAGGAAAAAACAAGCAGAATTGACGACAGAATACAATTAAATGATGATGAAATTTCAAAAGAAAAAAATATTCGTTTGAAAGCTTCTCAAACCAAAATCGGAACAAAAATAATCGAAGAAAATACGTTGGTCAATCACGCAGTCATCGGGTTTTTAGCAGGATTTGGAATTGAGAAAATAGCCGTTCACAAAAAATTAAAAATCGGATTTCTGTATACGGGAAATGAATTGGTGGAAATAGGGAAACCACTTCTGGAAGGGGAAATTTACAATTCTAACACCTACACCCTTCAATCGGCTTTGGCAGAAATTAATCATCAGTTTTCGTTCACTAATCACGTTGAAGATACGGAGGAAGCAACTTTTTCTGCTATAAAAAAAGGCTTAGAAACGGTGGATGTTTTATTGATTACAGGCGGAATTTCTGTAGGAGATTATGATTATGTGAAACCCGCTTTGGAAAAAATAGGTGTTTCAGAATTATTTTACAAAATCAAACAAAAACCCGGAAAACCTTTGTATTTCGGAAAAGTTGAAGAGAAATTTGTTTTTGCGTTGCCCGGAAATCCAGCTTCTGTTTTTTCCTGCTATCATCAATATGTGAAGCCGTTTTTGCTCGGTTGCATTGGACGAAAAGAGTTTGATGAAGAACAAGATTTGGGCATTTCAGAATCTTTTGCAAAGAAAAAAAACAAAGAGCAAACCCAGTTTCTGAAAGCTTTTTACGCAAAAGGAAAAGTACAAATTCTCAATGCGCAGGAATCTTATAAAATGGATTCTGTAGCACAAGCCAACTGTCTGGTGGAATTTGCTGAAGGCGAAACAGAAATCAACATCGGAGAAAAAGTCAAAATATGGAAAGTCTGAAAATCAAAGGCAGAATCTGGATTGAAACCGAATCCGGACTGAAAATCGGCATCGGAAGAGCTAGGCTTTTGGAGCAAATCGATGAGTTGGGTTCCATCACAGAAGCTTCAAAAATTTTGAAAATTCCGTATCGAAAAGCGTGGGGAATTGTGCGGGACATCAACGCCAATTCGTCCAAAGAAATCGTCATCAAAGAAGCGGGCGGGAAATCCGGCGGAAAAAGTTCACTCACAGAATACGGAAAAAAAATTGTAAAAAAATTCAAAACAGCCGAGGAATGTTTTATGAAATTTTCTGAAGATGAGATGTTTTGATGTTCCAAAATTTTAAATAAAATAATAAAATGCAAGCCATCATTTTAGCAGGAGGCAAAAGCTCCAGAATGGGACAAGATAAAGCCTCGATGATTTTGGGCGGAAAAACCGTGATACAGCACGTTATCGATAATTTGTTTTTTGTTTTTGAAGAGATTTTTATTTCAGGAAATCATAATAATTATCCTATTTCGAAGGGTATTATTAAAGATGTTACGACACAAAAAGGTCCCATTGGTGGAATTCGCTCCGCCTTAGAATTTTGCCAGGAAGATATTTTTGTTTGCAGTTGCGATATGCCCTTCGTTTCTTCAGATTTAATTAAAAATATTCTTCAAAAAAAAATAGAAAACAGAATCAATGTCGTGCGTTTTGGCGAAAAATTGTATCCGGTTTTAGGCATTTATCCTTTTTCTATTCTTACAGATTTAAAGAAAACCATCGAAAGCGGAAACCTCAGAATGATTAGCTTTCTGGAACAACAAAACGCTCATTACATCGATTTAGAAGACAGTTTTGAGCATCAGCTTTTAAATATAAATACGCCGGAAAACTTCCGGAATGCAGAAATTATATTCAACAACAATTTATACAAATGAATAAGAATTATGCAGTGGCAGGAGCAATTCTGCTATCATTAAACGTGTACGCACAGGAAAAAACTAAGATAGATTCCTTAAATAATTATTACGAAATCCAGGAAGTAAATATCTTGGGAAAAGAAAAAAATGAAGGCCCAATTCACAAGATTGATGCGCAGTTGATTAAGGATTTTAATAAAACGAATGTTGTAGATGCAGTCAATCTTTTGTCCGGTGTGAGTATTACGCAAATAGGTGCTATAAATGAGGGAAGTATTTTGGTAAGGGGATTCAACTCGCTCAGAACGCCTGTTTTTTTTGATGGAATTCCTATTTATACGCCTTACCATGGCAATTTTGATTTGAGCCGTTTTACGACTTTTGATATTAATAGTATTTCTGTGGAAAAAGGTTTGGTTTCTGTACAATATGGGCCAAATACGATGGGTGGAGCTGTGAACATCGTATCCAAAAAACCTATCAAAGCTTTGGATATTAATGGTCAATCGGGCGTTGGTTTTGCGGACGGAACGGGTGTGAATTCTTATTTCACGGCGCTCAACATCGGATCCAGACAAGATAAATTTTACATTATGGGTTCTGCTTCTTTTTTGAACGTTGATAATTATCTGAGTTCAAGAAAATTTGACAGAACTCCGCTACAACCTTCATTGGAAAGGGTAAATTCTAAATTTATGGATGTGAGATTGAGTGCGAAATTCGGTTACACGCCAAACAAAACAGACGGGTATTCATTCAGTATTATTTCCCAAAATGCGGATAAAGACATCGCCTCCGCAATTTACCTTGGTTAATGCAAAATTATCGGTAAATATTGTCAAAGGAGTCAACTTCGATTTGGGTGTTAGAAATTTATTTGACAAAAATTATTACCTTTCTTACTTCTATCCAAAAGAGGGTAGAAAATTCATCACAGCAGTGAATTATCATTTTTAAATTTAATTAAAATGAAACTAAAAATATTTGGAAAACTGACCGATATTTTCAACGGAAACGAATACGATTTGGATTCTGAAAACGTAACGTCTGTTTCAGAATTAAAAGTAAAACTCTTCGAAAAATTCCCAGAATTGAAAGAATCAACTTTTTTAATTATCGTAAACGGCGTGAAAGCAAACGATAGCAAAATCATTTCCATACCATCAGAAATTGCTTTGTTACCGCCATATTCGGGAGGTTAAAATGTAAAATTATGATGAATTTAGAAAGATACAACAGACAAATCATCCTTCCGGATTTTGGGATTTCTTCGCAAGATAAATTGTTGAATTCTTCTGTGTTGGTGGTTGGTTCGGGAGGTTTGGGTTGTCCTGCGCTTCAGGTTTTGGTTTCTTCGGGAATTGGAAAAATCGG
Source organism: Chryseobacterium sp. FP211-J200 (assembly GCF_001643375.1). Taxonomy (GTDB): domain Bacteria; phylum Bacteroidota; class Bacteroidia; order Flavobacteriales; family Weeksellaceae; genus Epilithonimonas; species Epilithonimonas ginsengisoli. The sequence goes on along the minus strand of NZ_LSHB01000025.1, from coordinate 44,399 downwards.
GATTGTAGATTTTGATGTGGTTGAAATTCAAAATCTGCATCGCCAGTTTTTGTTTGATGAAAAAGATATTGGTTTCCCCAAAGTTATCGTTGCCGAAAAACATCTGAAAAACAGAAATTCCGAAGCCGAAATTGAAATTTTTAATGAGCGCATAACGACCGGAAATGTTATTCATTTAATTGAAAATTACGACATTATTGTAGATTGCACCGACAATTTTAAAACCCGATATCTACTGAATGATGCTTGCTTTTTGATGAAAAAACCTTTGGTCTATGCATCGATTTTTCGGGATGAAGGTCAGGTTTCGGTTTTTAATGTGGAAAAGGAAAATCAAGTGACCAATTATCGTGACCTTTTCCCGATTCCGCCCAATCAAAATGAAGTTCCGACTTGCAATGAGGCGGGAGTTTTGCCGTCGCATTCGGCTGTTATCGGGACTTTTCAGGCGAATGAAGTCATCAAATTAATAACCGGCTCTCCCGAAACTCTAATTCACCAATTATTGATTTTTAATACCAAAAATTATCAATCAATGACAATTAATTTTAATGAAAATCAAGAAAAATCGGGACCAAAAACTATTGAAGAATTTCAAAACTTTGATTATAACGAGTTTTGTAATCTTAATAAAAATGATGAAATAAGTTCGTTTTCAGAGCTTCAATTGTTTTTAAATCAAGAGGATAGCATTTTGATTGATGTGAGAGAAGCCGATGAGCAACCGAGAATTTTATCATTAAAAATCTTAGAATTTCCTTTAGTTTCATTAGAAGAAAATTTAAATCAATTCAATTCCTATAAAAATCTCTGTTTCGTTTGCGCATCTGGAATCCGAAGCAAAAAAGCATTAGAAATCGCAAAAAACCATTTTCCGGAAAAGGAAATCAAGCATTTTCCAGCCGGAGCAAAATCAATTTTAAAATGAAAAAAATCAAAAATATCTTTATTGAAGGTCCCATCAATCCTACCTTTGTTGCGGAAAGTATTACAAAACACACCGTTAAAACCACGATTGGCGGACACAGCATTTTCCTAGGTCAGATTCGTGAAGATGCGATTGATGACAAAAAAGTTCAGGCGATAGATTTTACAACTTACGAAGAAATGGCGCTCGAAAAAGCCCATGAAATCCGTGAAGAGATCATCACAAAATATGGGTTGACCTGCGCCCATATTTACCATTCCTTGGGAAAAATTAAGGTTGGGGAAATTTGTCTTTTCGTTTTCACATCTGCGCCACATCGCAAAGAAGCCATCAATGCGTGCGATGAAATGGTGGATAGAATCAAGAAAGAAATTCCACTTTGGGGAAAAGAAATTTTGGAAGACGAATCTCATTCTTGGAAAGAGAATAAGTAATTTTTTTCAATTTATATTTTTATCAAATTCATTAAAATAATTTAAAAATAGTAGATAATGGTTAATATTACTCATAAAAATAACACACTCAGAAAAGCAATTGCTGAAGCCGTTCTCAGCGTGAGTTCGCAGGAAACAATCGATGCGATTGTGAACAACAAAGTTCCTAAAGGAAATGTTTTCGAAATGTCAAAAACAGCTGGATTATTCGGAGCGAAAAAAACCAGCGACATCATTCCCGATTGTCATCCGCTTCCTGTCGAATATGCTTCAATTCAGTTTGAAATCAGGAATCTGGAAGTTTATATCACATCTGAAATTCATACCATTTACAAAACCGGAGTAGAAGTAGAAGCGATGCATTCGGCTTCTGTAGTGGCTTTGACGATGTACGATATGCTGAAACCCATCGACAAAAATATCGAAATCAAAAACATCAGATTGATTGAAAAGAAAGGTGGGAAATCTGACATTAAAGATTCAGGAGAAGGAATTAATGCTTCAGTTATTGTTTGTTCCGACAGTATTTTTGCAGGAAAAAAAGAAGACAAAGCCGGAAAAGCGATTATTTCATCTTTGGAAAAGAATAATGTAACAATAAACGATTATGTGATTATTCCTGATGAAATTTTAGATATTCAAAATAAAATAAAATCTGATGTTGAAAACGGAATCGGCTTAATAATGATTACTGGCGGAACTGGACTTTCAAAAAGAGACGTTACACCGGAAGCTGTTCGTCCGCTTTTAGACAGAGAAATTCCTGGCGTTGCCGAAGCCATCAGAAGTTACGGGCAATTACGTACACCATATTCTATGCTTTCCAGAAGCGTTGCAGGAATGATTGGCGACACTTTGGTCATCGCACTTCCCGGTTCTACAAAAGGCGCGGAAGAATCGATGGATGCAGTGTTTCCCGGGATTTTGCATATTTATAAAATTTTGAATGGTGGGAAGCATTAATTTGAACTGATTAATATCAGATTAATAAAATACTAAAACATCTTTTATTTGAATTTCAAACCTTAAATTTGTCAATCTAAAAAGGAAAAGAGAAAACCAAAACACTTTGGTTTTCTTTATTAAAATAAAAGACAAAAAGATATTAATATTTTATTAAAATTAGAATGGATAAAAATCAATTGAAGGCGGGGCATCCTGTTCATACGTATTTGGTGGAAGAGGAGCTGATTATTTCTTTGTTAGAAGAACTTACCAATACAAATCCTAACGAAGAATTTCAGAAATTTTATAATCTGTTTAATCATTTAGCGACGGTAGAAAGACGATTTGAGAGAAAGGAAAATCAGTTGTTTCCGTTTTTAGAACAAAAAGGCTGGACTGGACCTTCCAGAAATATGTGGTCTTTCCACGATACGATTCGGGATATTTTTAGAATTATTAGAAAGAATATTGATGAAAAAGATTTAGATTCCGCCAAACAAAATGTAGAATACGCTGGTCAGAATTTGAAAAACCTGATGGATGTTGAAAAACGGGTTTTGTTCCCAAATGCAATGGATATTCTTATAGACGAAGAATGGATAAAAATGCGTGAAGGCGAAGATGAAATCGGCTGGATGCTGAGCGAATCGCCTGCAAAATATCCCGAAGAAAGCCAATATGTACATCCTTCGGAAGACACCACTGTGAGAACTGACGTGGTTTATGATGAAAATGCATCACATTTTGACGAAGGTTATATGACGATTGAGCAAGTCAATCTTTTGTTTAGAACTTTGCCACTCGATTTGACCTATGTTGATGAAAATGACCGGGTTATTTTCTATAACCGAGGCGAAGAGCGCGTTTTCCCGAGAAGTGCAGGAATCATCGGTAGAGAAGTGCGTTTTTGCCATCCACCGAAAAGTGTAGATACCGTTTTGAAAATTTTGGAAGAATTTCGAAAAGGCACACAGAATGAAGCTTCGTTTTGGTTCAATTATCGGGATAAACTGATTTATGTGAGATATTTTGCAGTTCGGGATTCCGAAAAAAATTATCGAGGGGTGATTGAGATGTCTCAAGATATTTCCGAAACCAAAAAAATTGAAGGCGAAAGACGATTGTTGGAGTGGGAATGATAATTGTCATTTAAAATAAAATACTAATTTGTCTTTTATTTCAAATTAGATTTATATCTTTGCTATATAAAAATAACAAATGTTTTCTAAAACCTGCGAGTACGCCATCCGAGCTTTGATTTTCATCGCACAGAAGTCTAAAGACGGAAGTCGGGTAGGGATTAAAGATATATCAGCAGGAATAGATTCTCCGGAATATTTCATTGCGAAAATATTGCAGGATCTCAGCAGGAAAGGCTTTGTACAGTCAGCAAAAGGTCCGAACGGCGGTTTTTATATGGAAGGGAAAAATCTTCAGCAATCTGTTGCAGATATCGTGAGAGAAATCGACGGAGACAAACTTTTTTCGGGTTGTGGTCTAGGTCTCAAAGAATGTTCAGAAAATCATCCTTGTCCTATTCATAACGATTTTAAGCATATCCGACAGGAAATAAAAGATATGCTGGAAAATTCTAAAATCGAAATGTTTGTCAAGAATTTAGATTTAAAACTCACATTTCTAAAAAAATAAAATCAATATTATTGAATTAAAATATTTGAAAACAATAAAATTTCATTAAAATAAAATACCAAAAGGTATTTATATCTTGTTAAAATATTTTTGAAATTAAAACCAACTAAAAATCGTAAAAATTCTGAAAAAATGAAAAAATCACTCTTCCTTGCAGCTGTTTTGTCTGCGTTCATCGGGTTGAATTCCTGCAAACAAAACGAATCTGCTTCCTCAGAAAATAAACAGGATGCAGAACAAATCAAAACCGACGGAACCACCGAAGAACACAAGTTTGCAGTTGCACCAAATGTTCCCGCACCCATCGGAAATCGTTCCGCAAAAAAGGTTATCGTTAGATTAGAAACCATTGAAAAAGTGGGCGAGTTGGCAGACGGAACTCAATATAATTTCTGGACATTCAACGGAACGGTTCCCGGAAGTTTCATCAGAGCAAGAGTGGGAGACGACATCGAACTTCATCTTAAAAATAACGAAAATTCTACCTTTCCTCACAACATCGATTTACACGCTGTAAACGGTCCTGGAGGCGGAGCAGAAGCCACTTTCGTAGCGCCGGGAAAAGAAAAAGTTTTCACTTTTAAGGCGACAAACCCAGGTTTGTACGTTTACCATTGCGCCACCGCACCAGTTGGGATGCACATTGCGAACGGAATGTACGGTCTCATTTTAATTGAACCAGAAGGCGGATTGCCGAAAGTTGACAAAGAATTCTACATTATGCAAGGTGATTTCTACACCAAGGGCAAATTTGGTGACAAAGGTCTGCAGGAATTTGATATGGATAAAGCCATCGCCGAACATCCAGATTATGTAGTATTCAACGGCAATACAGGCGCTTTGTTGGGAGAAAATGAACTTCAGGCAAAAGTCGGTGAAACCGTAAGATTTTTTGTCGGAAATGGTGGACCAAATTTGACATCATCATTCCACGTTATCGGCGAAATTTTCGATAAAGTGTATATGGAAGCTGGAAGTAAAATTAATGAGAATGTACAAACAACGGTAATTCCTCCAGGCGGAGCTTCAATCGTAGAGTTTAAAGCGACAGTTCCGGGCGAATATGTGATTGTTGACCACGCGATTTTCCGGGCATTTAACAAAGGTGCTTTAGGCAAAATCAAAATTACAGGAGCTGATAATCCAGCCGTCTACAAAAAGAATTAAAACTTAGAAATAATTAAAAATCCATTTTATTTGGGCAGCTTTTCCGCCCTCCACTCCTGCTTTTTTGCTCCTCGTGCCTAGTTACAAAAAGAACTCCGTTCAGGTCAGGTTTCGATAAACTGATGAACCAGATTCATCGATTCAAATTAAAAGTAATTAGTAGAAGATATTCGCCGGAATAAAATGTTAGAAAATAAAAAGTTTTACTTGTGGTTACATTGAGGTTTTAAAATTAGAAATAATGAGATTTTGGGTTAGTATGTTTTTAGCAATTGCGGTAACGCTGTTATCCTGTTCCGGATCTTCCGAAATGCCAGAAACGGAAACCCGGATTCAAGGCCGTTTAAAATTAATCTCCAACTCAAAAAAAATGGTCAAAATAAGTGGTGGAACCTACGAAGCTTTTATCGGAAAAGATTCCGGCAGAATTGTAAAAGTTCCAACCTTCTATCTGGATGACAGTCCCATTACCAATGCAGAGTATCTCCAGTTTCTCAAAGCAAATCCTCAATGGGCCAAAAGTAAAGTAAAACGATTGTACGCAGACAGCACCTACCTTCAACATTGGAAAAGCGATTTCGAAATTCCCGAAAACCTTAGTCCAAATGCGCCAGTAACCAATGTTTCCTGGTTTGCAGCAAAGGAATATGCGAAAAGTGTCGGGAAAAGATTGCCCACAATTGATGAATGGGAATTTGTAGCATTGGCAGACCGGAAAACCAAAAATGCCTCAAAAAAACCAGAATTCACAGATTTTATTTTAAAATCGTATCAGAAAAAAGACAAAGCAAAACAAGTAGTAGCGCTAGATTCGGCCAATTACTACGGCGTTCACAATATGTACGGAATGGTTTGGGAATGGACGTTCGATTTTAATTCGGTGATGATGAGCGGAGAATCCAGAAAAGACAATGCCACAAACGACAATCTTTTCTGCGCCGGAGCAGCGGTCACTTCTTCAGATCTTCGGAATTACGCCGCATTCGTAAGATATGCACTGCGAGGAAGTCTGAAAGCTGATTATTGTCTGAATAACCTGGGTTTCCGATGTGCAAAAGATTAATTTAAAACTAAAGAAATGAAAGAATTACTATACTTTTTGATTGCATTGATTTTATTTTCCTGCAGTCAAAAAGTCGAACAGCTGAAACCAGATTCCATTTTCAACGTCAATTCTGAATGGGAAAAGCAAGATGGAAGCAAGATTTCATTAAAAGATTTCAAAGGAAAAGTGATAGTGACAGCAATGATTTTCACTTCCTGCAAAACCGCTTGTCCACGGCTCACCTCCGAGATGCGAAATATTTCTAAAAAAGTAGGGAAAGTAAATCCAGATGAAATTCAATATGTGTTAATCTCCATCGATCCTGAAACTGATACACCGGAAGTGATGAAAGCTTATCTCAAAACCAACCAATTTGACGAGAAAGAATGGACTTTCATCCGAAGCAGTGAAGAAGATACGAGAGAACTCGCCAACATAATGGCAATCAAATATAAAGAGATTTCTCCGATGGAATTTTCGCATTCCAACATCATCAGTGTTTATGCAAAAGACGGAACGCTCGCATTCCAAAAAGAAGGTTTAGATGAAAACATTGAAGTCACCGCCAACGAAATTAGAAAACAAATAGAATTATAAAATCAGAAATTATGAAACGATTATTTTTAGCAACATTAATGTTGTCCTTAGCCCAAATTTCCTGTTCCAAAAAAGAGGAAGCTCCAAAAGAAAAACCTCCAGTTGCAGATAATACATCTTATGAGCCGGATGCTTTTCCCACAGTGAAACCTGCCAATCCGGATGAACCGGTTGCAACAGACGGTATTTCTGTAGGCAAGTCTTTAGTGGAAGGCGCTGACTGTCTCTCTTGTCACAAGATCGATGCAAAACTAGTAGGTCCTTCTTATCAAGATGTTGCTGCAAAATATACCGATGCAGATATTGATCATCTTGCTACAAAAATAATAGATGGTGGAAAAGGTGTTTGGGGCGAGATTCCGATGACGCCACACGCAGGATTGAGCAAAGAAAATGCACAGAAAATGGTAAAATATATTCTGTCTCTGAAAAAGTAGGGTAGAAGATGATAACCAAATGGGAACGAAAATTTTTTATGTCTTCAGTTCCCGCTTTTTTACGGCATTGCGAGTTTTAATTGTAGTTAGTTTTTAGTAGTTTATCCTTTCGCAATGCTGTAAAAGAGTATTAATTGTAATCCATTTCATTTAGAATTTGACATTAAAAAAACAAAAATTTTTAAAATAATAAAAGATAAAAAAGTATTAAATTATGAATACACAAACAGATTTTATAGGAGACATCGTAGCAGCAGATTTCAGAACCGCAGCAATCTTTAAAAAATACGGCATTGATTTTTGCTGTAAAGGCGGAAGAACAATAGAGGAAGCTTGTAGTCCGAAGAGTTTGGATAAAGATCAAATCTACTCAGACATAGAAAATCTTCCGAAAACGGATGGAAATTCTATCGATTTCAACAGTTGGCCCTTGGATCTTTTGGCAGATTATGTGGAGAAAACACATCACCGTTATGTGGAAGAAAAAACGCCAGTTCTACAACAGTTTTTAGATAAATTATGCAAAGTTCACGGTGGCGCACATCCGGAGTTATTCGAAATTAGAGATTTGTTTTTTGCGTCTGCACAGGATTTGGCAGCACACATGAAAAAAGAAGAATTGATTCTTTTCCCTTTTGTGAAAAATATGGTGAAGGCGAAAATTTCTAATGAAGCCATTCAGCAACCTCATTTCGGAACAGTAGAAAATCCAGTAAATATGATGAAGCACGAGCATACTGTAGAAGGTGAAAGATTAAGAAAAATCGCAGATCTTACCAACGAATATACACCGCCTGCAGACGCTTGTAATACCTACAAAGTGACATTTGCTATGCTTCAGGACTTTGAAAACGATCTTCATAAACATATTCATTTAGAAAATAATATTCTTTTCCCTAAAGCAATTCAATTAGAAAAAGAATTTTCTGTAGAACATTAAGATAAAGAGGATTATGACAACTAAAAAATTATGGACCTGGCTCGCCGCCGTCATCATCGGTTCATTTGCCGTTTTGATTTTTTATGGTGTAGATATTTACAGAAAAATTCCGCCCGTTCCTGACAAAGTAGTTACTACGGACGGAACAATTGTAGCTACCGGACAAGACATCAAAGATGGTCAAAATGTTTGGCAATCGATTGGCGGACAAACCGTTGGAAGTATTTGGGGACACGGCGCCTATATCGCACCAGATTGGAGCGCAGATTTTCTTCACCGGGAAGCGTTACTTTTGTTAGATGAACTCGCTAAAAAAGATGGAAAAATTTATAAAGATCTTCCCGATGACGAGCAGGCAAAATACAATGTACTTCTCAAAAAAGAGGTTCGTGTAAATACTTTAGATCAAGCTACAAAAACGATTGTCATTTCTCCCGAGAGAGCAAAAGTTCAGGCAGAATTAGCTAAATACTATGCTAAAATCTTTATGAATGATGCCGAGATGGATCAGCTTCGAGATCATTACGCCATCCCGAAAAATACGGTGAAAACAGATGAAAGAATGGCAAAAATGAATGCATTCTTTGCTTGGGCAGCTTGGGTTTGTATAACAGATCGACCTGGAGACACGGGAATTACTTACACCAACAACTGGCCTCACGACGAATTAATCGGAAACATTCCGCCACCATCGCTGCATTTGTGGTCTGGTTTAAGTGTTTTGATGTTGCTCGGCTGTGTAGGATTACTCGTTTTTTATCACGCTAAAAATAAGGAAGAAGAAATCAGTGAAGAACTTCCTTTAGAAGATCCATTGCGAAATATGAAACCTACACCATCTATGCGTGCGACTTTAAAGTACATTTGGGTGGTAGCATTATTGATTTTGGTTCAAATGTTTGCGGGCGTTATCACAGCACATTACGGGGTGGAAGGAAGCGCATTTTACGGCTTTCCGTTAGATGAATATTTGCCTCAATCGGTATCTCGAAGTTGGCACGTTCAGCTCGCTATATTTTGGATTGCAACTTCTTGGTTAGCAACAGGATTGTACATTGCACCCGCAGTTTCGGGTTACGAACCGAAGTATCAGGTTTTGGGTGTCAATATTTTATTCGGCGCTTTATTAATCGTGGTTTTCGGTTCTTTAGCAGGACAATGGTTGGGCGTGATGCAAAAGTTAGGTTATGTTGACAATTTCCTTTGGGGACATTCCGGTTACGAGTATGTAGAATTGGGAAGAATCTGGCAGATTTTATTGTTAGTTGGATTAATTCTTTGGTTAATTCTTATGGTAAGAGCACTTCTTCCAGCCTTGAAAAAGAAAGATGGCGACCGACATTTACTGTTATTGTTCACGCTTTCCGCAGTAGCAATTGCACTATTCTACGGAGCCGGATTGATGTACGGAAGACAAACCCATATGGCCATTGCAGAGTACTGGAGATGGTGGGTGGTTCACCTTTGGGTAGAAGGATTCTTCGAAGTTTTTGCAACCGTTGTAGCAGCATTCTTGTTCACAAGACTGGGATTGTTAAGATTAAAAGCCGCAACTCACGCAGTTTTATTTTCAACCATTATTTTCCTTTCGGGCGGTATTTTGGGAACTTTCCATCACTTGTATTTCAGTGCGACACCAACAGCAGTTTTGGCTTTGGGAGCGACATTCAGCGCATTAGAAATTGTTCCTTTGGTATTGATTGGGTTTGAAGCCTATCAGAATTATCAAATCAGTAAATCTACCAAATGGATCAAAGCGTACAAATGGCCCATCTACTGTTTCATCGCAATGTGTTTCTGGAATTTCTTAGGTGCCGGTATTTTTGGATTTGCCATCAATCCGCCGATTGCTTTGTATTATATTCAAGGATTAAATACGACTGCAGTTCACGGTCACGCCGCACTTTTTGGAGTTTACGGAATCTTAGGAATTGGTTTGATGATGTTTATGCTGAGAGGTTTATATCCAGACAGAGAATGGAACGACAAACTCATCGGTTGGGCGTTTTGGCTAACCAATATCGGATTGTTGGTGATGGTTACCATCAGTTTGTTACCAATTGGAATTATGCAATCTGTAGCCTCCATCAAAGAAGGATATTGGTACGCACGTTCCGCCGAATTTATGCAAACCGATATGATGAATACTTTGCGTTGGCTACGTGTTCCAGGTGATATTTTATTGGCAGTAGGAGAGATGCTGTTGGTGATTTTCATCATCGGACTAAAAACCGGTTGGTCACTGAAAGATAAAAGATAGTTAATTGTTAAATCTTTAGAACTGTCACTATTATTGTAGTGGCGGTTCTTTTTAATTTAAAATATGAAATCACCATTACATTATTTATGTTACAAAATACCAATGAGAAAATGGCGATAACATAAGACCATTAAAAACTATAAAAATCTACTTATGAAAAGAAATGAAAATCTTATCCCACTATCCCGAGATCACCACTTTGGATTGCTTTGCAGTTGGAAAATCCGTCAGGGAATTAAAAAAGATATTTCTTATGACAGAATCAAAAATTACATCAACCATTATTGGGAAGAAAATCTGAGCCGACATTTCGAAATTGAAGACATCGTTCTGCCAGAAACGGAAAACAACAGCCTTCAGGTTCAGATGGAAAAAGAACATATTGAAATTAAAAAATTATTGAAAAGCATTAATAATTCTAATGACAAAAAACTTTTAGGAGATTTTGCCGATGCATTGCGCAATCATATTCGTTTTGAAGAGCGCATGTACTTTCCACATTTGGAAGAATATCTGACTGATGAAAAAATGAACGAAATAGGACATCAGCTCAACCAGATTCATCAGAAAGAGGAAGATAGTTATGATGATGAATTTTGGAAATAAATAATCGATTATTATTAAATTAAATAAAAAAAAATGAGCATCAACATTCAATCAAAATTAGGAGATTATTTATATTTGGCGATGGGCGATTGCAACGGTCACAAAGTGGTGATGGCAGTTGGTTACACCTACGATTACGCCGACAAAAAAGCGAAACAATTTGAGAAAGCAAGCCTCGGAACAGTAAAATATATTGATATTTCCGTTGTAAAATCTGGGGATAAAGAAAAATGTAAAACTTTGGAAAAACTGGCTTAAATCCACATATTTAATCAATTTCTTTTTGAATTTTCAATGGATAACCTTATCTTTGAAAAGGATAAGGAAGTCTTATTTTAAATCTTTCTTTTTCGTATGATTTATGAAAAATTGGATTTATGTAAGACTTTCTTTTTGCTTATTTTTAACGTCACTTTTGATGTTAAACTGCGAAAAAACGGAATCTGATTTCACCCAAAAATCGAAACAAAATTCTACAATTTCAGTTGCCGCCGCAGCAAACCTTCGGGATGTTTTGGAAGAATTGAAGCAGATTTATATGAATGAAAATCCAGATAAAAAAGTCGAGATTACTTTTGGTTCATCGGGTTTGCTGGTTCAGCAGATTTTAAACGGAGCATCTTTCGATTTGTTTCTATCAGCCGATTCTACTTTTCCAGATATGCTAAAAAGTAAAAATAAAACTTCCGGAAATTCTGAAATTTACACCTACGGAAAAGTCGCTTTGTGGAGTTCAAAAGCCAATGTTTCCGAAGGTGTAAAATTGGTTTTAAATCCTGAAATAAAAAAAATCGCCATCGCAAATCCAGACCTCGCACCTTATGGAAAAAACACGGTCGAAGCTTTGAAAAAATCAGGATTATATTCCAAAATTGAAAATAAAATTGTTTGGGCAGAAAACATCAATCAGTCTGCACAATTTGCTTCAACAGGAAATGCCGATGTCGCATTCATCGCACTTTCCAATGCTAAAAATAAAGAAATGATTAAAAGGGGAAATTTCTACGAATTATCAGCAAGCGAATGTTCGCCAATCGCCCAAAGTGGAATTGTTTTGAAAAGTAAAAATCAAACCGAAGCAAAAGATTTTTTTGATTTTATTACAAGTAAAAAAGCCAGCCAAACTTGGGAAAAGTACGGCTATCAAACAGAAATTTCAAACTAAATGCTCGATCAGGATTTTATTTACACCTTATTGCTTACCGGAAAATTAGCGTTGGTAACAACAACGATTCTAATATTCATCGGTGTTCCGGTTGCGTATTGGCTCACTTATTCAAGGTTTAAACTGAAATTTATCGCCGAAACTTTAATTTGTATGCCAATGGTTTTGCCACCAACAGTGATGGGATATTACTTGTTAGTCGCATTCAGTCCCGAAAATGCGTTCGGAAATTTTTTGCAGGAATACTTTGATGTCCGACTCGCTTTTTCCTTCAACGGAATTGTGGTTGCGAGCGTTATCGCGAATCTTCCGTTTATGATTCAGCCTTTGCAGAACGGCTTTTCCGCATTGAGTGATGATTTGCGACAAATATCTTACACAATGGGAAAATCTAAAATTACAACTTTATTTAAAGTTTTGATTCCGAATATTAAAACGTCTTTCATCACGGGAATTGCGCTCACTTTTGCCCATTGCATCGGCGAATTTGGAATCGTAATTATGGTTGGCGGAAATATTCCAAAAGAAACAAGAATCGCTTCTGTCGCAATTTACGATCAGGTTCAGGCACTTAATTTTGAAGCTGCAAACCGTTATGCATTCGTACTTTTCATAGTTTCGTTTTTGATTATATTATTGATTTACGGCATTAATCGAAAAATTAATTTTACCACCTTACGATGATTGAATTGAATATAAAACATCAGATTTTCACTTCTTCCGGAAGCAAATTTCTAGAGGTTAGTGAAATGATTGAAAAGGGAAGTTTTATTCACATTTCGGGCGATTCCGGAATTGGAAAAACGACTTTTTTCAAGATCTTAGCAGGAATTATTACCCCAGATTTTGGTTTTATTAAAGTCAATAACTCCATTTTATTAGATACCGAAAACCGAATTTTTCTGGCAGCTCAAAAAAGAAATATTTCGATAATGTTTCAGAATTACGCTTTGTTTCCAAATATGACTGTAAAGCAAAATATCGCTTTTGCACAAAAAGACAAGAATCCAGAAATAATCGATTATTATTTAGAAAAATTTAATCTAAAAATTCTGGAAAATGTTTTTCCATCGAAACTTTCTGGTGGACAACAGCAAAGAGTTGCTTTAGCCAGAACTTTGGTTCAGAATGCCGAAATTATTTTGCTTGATGAACCACTTTCCGCTGTTGATGCATCTTTACGACAATCGATGATGGAAGAAATTTTGAAAATTAATCAAAATCAAGGTTCGACGATTTTTATGATTAGTCATAACGAAAGAGAATTTCAAAATGTTAGTTTAAATAATCTGATAATCAGCTAATTTTAAGTTTTAGTCTCCCGAATTTATTCATTTATTAGCTTTGAATTATTTCTGGTGAAAAATCCGGGTAAAGATAATATGGAAATTATCACAAAAGAAGGCGGAAAAATTAATAAATATACACCTTCGGAAGACAAAAAATCGTCTGACAAAAAAGGCAACAAATCGGAATTGCGTATGAGCTGGAAAATGGTGAAATTATTTATGTTCCGGAGTAATTTTTGAGTTTGAGAAATCTTGAATAAGAAATGAAAAACTTTAATTTTTGGTTAAAAATCTGCGTTTTCAATTTCTTCGTTGTATCGGTTGTCGCTGTGATGATGCGCTACAATATGGCTTTTTCGTTGTCCGGATTTAATCATAAATTTATGCAGGAATCGCATTCTCATTTTGCATTTTACGGTTGGGTTTCGGCGGGAATTTTTCTATTCGTGACGAAATATTTAAGTGAAAATTACCCAAAAATCAATCTTAAGAAATATCAATATTTAATGATTTCCAATCAAATTGGTTCCTACGGAATGTTGTTCACATTTCTTTATGGAGGCTATTTTTGGTTGTCGATTGTTTTGTCGTCGATTGCTTTGTTTACTGGCTTTGCGTATTTTATTTTTTTGTTGATTGATACAAAATCGAATAAAAATCCTGAAATTATGTGGTTAAAATCAGGCGCTTTTTTTGCCACCATTTCTGCGATTGGAATTTTCGGATTGGCGTATTTTTCAACAAAAAAAGATGAATTTGAAGTGCTTTTTCGAGCCTCAACTTATTTTTATTTGCATTATCAGTACAACGGATTTTTCATATTTTCCTGCATTGGCTTATTGTTGATTTCATTAAAAAAACTCGGAATTGAAATCGAAGAAAAACTCAACAAGACCATTTTCTATCTTTTGTTTTTTGGATGTTTTTTAGGTTATGGATTGTCTATTTTATGGATTGAAATGAACCCAATATTCTACGGATTTTTTATTCTGATTTCCATAGTTCAATTGTTCGGCGTAATTTTATTTTTGAATTGGATAAGAAAAACGGATCTTTTTAATAATCAAAATTTTATACAGAAACTTCTTATCAGTGTTTTTGGTTTCGCCTTTATTTTAAAATTTCTGCTTCAAGGTTTGTCGGCAATTCCGGCTTTGGGTATTTTTGCATTTAGCAATATTAATATCGTGATTGCATATTTGCATTTGGTTTTGTTAATGGGAATCAGTCTATTTTTAATTTGGAAAATATTACAACTGGTAGAAATTGAATTTAATAAATTGTTGAAATTCAGTATTCTATTGCTGGTTTTTGGAATTGTTTGTAATGAAATTGTATTAGCTTTATCAGGAATATTTTCGATATTTTATATTCCATTTTTAAGTGCAAAATATTGGTTGCTCTTTGTATCGGTTGTGATTATGATTTCTATTGGAATTTTTATCAAATCTTTGAAATTAAACTGATATTTTATAATTGCTTGGTTTTCATAAGTGTTATCATCAAATTTCTCATATTGTTTTTATCGAATTAACAATGATTTTTGCGATAAAATTATGATGATATAAATCGTTTTTTCTTAGTATAAAAACAGATCCTATTCTTGACATAATAATGCTGAAATTCTTAAATTTGATAGGACTTTCAAGCGGTTATTTTCTCACATAACAACTGCGAAATCAAGGAACTGAATCAATTAAATCAATATTATAAATAATGAACAAAAAACCTGCACACAATTTTCATATTCCTGTGATGGGATTGGCTTACACGATAGACAGTCCAATCCGCGTTGCCCAATTTGGGATTTCATCGGTAGTTTCAATTATCGATGACGAAATCATAGAAAGAATGCGAGATTTTTACAGCAAAAAATTCAATTTCGATTACACTGCAATTTCAATAAAATCCGAAGATCACCGAGCGGAGAGAATCACCGCTTATCTTGATATGATGGACGATATTGTGACCAAAAAGTTTAAGAATTTCAAAGAGGAAATTTCGAAAAATACAGAAAGTCTTAAGCAATTTATAGGAATGTTGCCCAGCACTTCCGGCTTGAAAGATGGTTTGCAAAATATCCTCAATAAAAGAGATAATCTGACGGAAAGCATCAAAAATTTCATCGATCATAATTTTAATCCAGGCGAAATAGATGTGAACATTATGACCAAAGTGGACAAAGATAATTTTATAAAAAATGTTCAACTTCCAACAATTTATAACGATGCACACGCTTCTTTGCGGGGTTTTGCGAACAGTAAATTATCATCATCTGTTATTTTTTCTGCGGGAATGAATCCAAGATTGTACAGTTATCTGGAAGAGTTTGAAGATTTTTTTCCTAATCAAAGCGGTGAACTCAAAAAGAAAATTATTCTGAA
Organism: Chryseobacterium sp. FP211-J200; assembly: GCF_001643375.1. Taxonomy (GTDB): domain Bacteria; phylum Bacteroidota; class Bacteroidia; order Flavobacteriales; family Weeksellaceae; genus Epilithonimonas; species Epilithonimonas ginsengisoli. Next base: position 28,552 of record NZ_LSHB01000025.1, on the reverse strand, counting down.
AGTCAGCGATTTTCGCTCTGCGATGATTCAGGGGAATTTTTTGGCTAAAAAAGGACTTTGGGTTTCAGAATACAGAATCGAATCTGGCTTAAATTGCGGTGGACATGCTTTTGCAACAGACGGACTTTTGATGGGACCAATCATGGAAGAATTCAAACAAAAGAAAAATGAGCTTCAAACTTCGGCTTTTACCCTTTGGAAATCAGCCTTGGAGCAGAAAGGGAAAATGACGACTTCCGAACCTTTGGAAATCAAAATTTCTGTACAAGGTGGCGTTGGAACTTCCGAAGAACACGATTTTCTTTTGTCTAATTATAATGCAGACAGCGTGGGCTGGGGTTCGCCATTTTTACTGGTTCCGGAAGCAACTTCTTTAGATCAAGAAACTAGAAACCTCCTGACAAAGGCAAAAGAGGAAGATTATTATCTGAGCAATATGTCGCCATTGGGCGTTCCGTTCAACACAATCAGAGGAACGAGTAATGATGAAATCAAGGATTTTAATATTTCAAATCAAAAATTTGGTAGTTCATGTCCAAAGAAATTTTTGGCGCTTAGCAAAGAATTTACACCAAAAGGAACTTGTACGGCTTCCAAAAAATATCAGGATATAAAATTGAATGAACTGGAAACTAATAAGTTAAACTTCACGGATAAACAATACGAGAAAAATAAGAAAAATATTACAGACAAATCTTGCCTTTGCGTTGGGCTTGCAAATTCTGCGTATCTGGAGCTAGAGATGCCGATAAAAGGGGAGAAGCAAGGCGTAGTCGTTTGTCCTGGACCGAATCTTAGTTTTTTTGATAAAGAAGTTTCGCTTTCGGAGATGGTTCGCCACATTTATGGCTATGAGAATGTTTTGCAAGATGACCGCCGTCCGCATTTGTTCATCAATGAATTGAAGTTGTATGTTGATTATTTCAAAAATGAAATCGTGGAATTTTCAGATGAAATTACCAAATCTGACGTGAAAAAGTGGGAGAGTTTCAAAGGAAATTTGCTGAAAGGAATTGCTTATTATGAAGAACTTTTTGCCGAAACTAATCATTTCAAACCGAAATTAGATTCTATTTTTTCTGACCTGAAATCTTTCAAATTGAAATTGGAAAAAATCAAAATTCCTCAATTATAATTATTGAATTTACAAATCACTTGGCACAGCCATCATCTGCATCACGCTTCCAAGATCTTTCAAATCTTTGATTTTGTATTGGAACATAATTAGAACATTTTCTCTAACAGCGATCGCCAGATGGTGGATGGGACAAGGATTTTCTCCACTGCACTGTTTCAGTCCCAAGAGGCAAGACGTTAGAACTTCTTTGCCTTCAAAATTTTCATAAATGTCTTTAATAGTAAGGCTTTCAAACTGTTCATCACTCAAATAAAATCCGCCGCCTTTTCCTTTTCCGGAAGAGATCAATTGTTTTTTTGTCAATTGTTGAAGGATTTTGGATGTGAAAGCGGTTGGTGTCCCAATGACTTCGGAAATATCAATAATTCCAACTTTTCTTTTTTCTGTTGCCAGTACAATGCAAGCTTTGATTGCGTATTGACAAGTATGTGAAAATATAAGCATTTGTGCAATTTATAGTCGGCAAAGATCGCGACTTTATTAGTTTTTATTAATATTCAATTTTGATACCTAAATTGCTGAAAACGATTATTTATTTTACTATGATAATGATTTATAAAAATGATTAATGAAATTAAAAATGTCCTTAGTTTCTATTAGAAAAACTAAGGACATTTTTTTATTTAATTTTAAAATTCGGAGCGATTCTAAAAGCAATCCACGACCAAGTTTGCAGGTTTTTTGGTTCAGGAACATTCTTCAGATATTCCATGCTTTTTCCTGAAAACATAAAAGAATGACCAAGATTTGCAGTAATTGATTTTCCGATTTTATGAGTGAAAACTAAATCTAATTCTGTTCCCAAATAAGAAGGGATTTTTTCTCCAGAAGTGTCAAATCCCAATTTTCCATTTGAAGTAAAAGCGTGCAAATTTGCTTGTAGAATAGAGTTGGGGCTGAATTTTAAATTTGATTTTAAATAATAATCATTCAAACCAAAACTGTTGAAATGACTGTTTCCAAAGTAAAAATAATCCATAAAACCATTGTGCAAATGATTGGTTCCGTACATCGGACTGAACGATTTGTTTTCACCGGAATCTGTGTCAAAATTTCTGCCGGAAAGCCATTCTGTTCCCAAAATTACATTGAATTTTGAATGAATTAGAAAATCAACGTTTGCAGAAAATTGATAAGCATTTTTACTTTGCGCAAGCGTATTTTTCCCGGTTTGGTAATAAGCAGAACCGAAGAATCCAATGTTTTCTAAATATTTTTTTGAGTTAATTCCAACCGTCAAGAGGTCATAATGCGCTCCTGATGGATTTTGCAAAACCTGATTCATCGCAATCGCAGAAAACTGAAATTTATTTTTACCCGAATAATCATAATGAATTATTTGTAAAGATTTTGTTATTTCTCCTGCTTCTGCAATACTGTAAATTTCTTTTTCGGGCAAATCATTCAAATCATTGTCATCGTTATTATACGTTACAACGGCTTCTAATTTAGAGTTTGGATTAAATTTATAAATACCTTTCAAAGCATCAAAACTTCGTCCTTGCATCGCCCAGTCAAGTGATCCGACTAATCTTTCGTTATCATAAGAAAGAATTTGCCTACCTAATTTTAAACCCAATTTTTCTGAAACCTGATATTTTGCCCAAGCTTCATTGAGAATGAAATTCTGATTCTTACTTGTCGTAGTAGTTGTTTCTCCCCAAGTTCTTACGTCCTGAGCAGAGAAATAAATTTCCAGATTTTTGTAGTAATAATCAACCCCGAATCTTGCTCTGGAAACAACTGTCGTTTCAGCAGATTTTCCTTTGGAAATCAATGTTCTTGCGCCATTGTCGAGTTCTGCACGTGTTCGTAGATCGAGATTCATTTTTAGGCTGTCAACTTGTGCATTGATATTTCCAAAAATGAAAGCAAGAGAAGCTGCGGTTATTAATTTTTTTACCATAACGAGTTATTTTTCAACAGAAATTTTATAGGTTTTATGACAGGCAACGCAATTATTCAACAGCTGATTGAGTTTTTCCTGAGTTTGTTGTCGATCGTAATTTTCTTTAGCCATTTTTGCCATTACATCAAAAAGTTCGTGGGTTTCGAAGCCCATTTTTTTGAAACCAAGCGGTAAAGATTTAACCAAACCTTTTGGAACTCCATCAACTTTGCAAGAGCCCGATTCTTGCCCTACTTTTTCAATTATTTTAGGATCATTTTTAGCAATTCCCTCATTTATTTTCTGAACACTTTCAAGAAACCCTCGCATTTCTGCCATCACATATTCTCGGTTTTCTGGAGTCATTTTGATTTCACTTCTACCGTCTTTAGCCAAACTCACTGTTTCTCCTGCATAGAAAAATTTGTAAATTAATCCAACATTTAGAAAAACGGAAAGGAGTAAAAAGAATGGAATGATTTTTTTCATTGAGACTTTATTTTTATAAATTTAACAAGGTCTTGCGCAACCTTTTCTTGTGTAGAAATACCAGTTAACCGCAGTTGCCATCACACATCCTACTACCAAAAACCAAAAGAATAATCTTGCGTCTCCGGAAATTGCTCGGGATTGGGTAATCAAAACATTGAAAACGAATGGTCCGAAAGCGGCTACTGCAGCCGTCCAACCGATAACTCCGGCTGCTTTTCTTGGAGATTCTGAGAAAATTACTGGGAATTGCTTGAAAGTTGCTGCATTTCCGATTCCTGTAAAGAAGAAAATGGCTAAGACGATTACTAAAAATCCTTGAAACTGATCGGGTGAAGTTGGTGTCAAATAACCTCCCAAAATCAATCTTGAAATTAAAATAATCAACGCTATTCCTGTGATGTGAGTCAAAATTGCGCCTCCAGTTTTATCGGCAATTTTTCCGAAAATAACTCTAGATGCCGAACCGATTAATGGTCCGTAAAATGCAAATTGCAAAGGATCAATGGTTTTGTCGAGTGGAGCATAAAGATTTTTTATCATTAATGGAAATGCAGCTGAAAATCCTGCGAAAATCCCAAAAGTCATAATGTATGTCATTGTACAATATAAAGTATGACGGTCTTTGAAAATATCTAACTGTTCTTTGAACGAAGCTTTTACGGGAATACTTTTTAGAGAAAACCAAGCCCAAATTCCGATAATAAATAATGGAATAACGTAGATGAATGCGATGTTTTCGAGATAAATGGTTTTTCCGGTTTCAACGATGATTTGTCCGCCTCCTAAAAATGAAAATAAAGTTAGACTCATAATCAAAGGTGAAAGAAGCTGTACCAAACTTACCCCGAAATTCCCGACTCCAGCTTGAATTCCGAGTGCGGTTCCGGCTTCTTTTTTTGGAAAAAATAAAGAGGTTGAAGGCATAAATGAAGAGAAATCTCCGCCACCAATTCCTAATAATATTCCGATGAACATAAAATATCCAAATGAAGTTTCTGGATTCATCACGGCGAAACCAAGCATTAATAAAGGAATTATCTTGATTAATGAACTGATGGAAATGATTTTTCTGGTTCCGTAAATTGGGATGAGAAAGGTGTTGATGATTCTTAAAAATCCGCCTGCAAGTCCGGGCATTGCTGCCATCCAGAAGAGTTGATCGTCTGAAAATTTAAAACCGATCTGGGGAAGTTTGATAACGATAACGCTGTATAGGAACCACGTTGCGAAAGAAAAGGTGAGTGCCGCAGTGGTAATTGTAAGGGTTTTCCAGGCGATTTTTTTGCCTTTTTTGTTCCAAAACTCTTCGTTGGACGGGTCGTAGTCGGTTAACCAATGTGAATTGTTCATATTTTCAGTTGTTTATTCTTTTAAAATTTAATCTTTGTTGTTGTTCACGTGTTCGATTTTATCTTTGAGGTGAGGTGCTTCGTTGTGCATCATTTTTTTAATTATTGTATTCATCCAAAACAAGGATATGGCGGAAACGATGAAGACGAAAATCCACGAACTCGTCCATAATCCCGAAAAATCCAGAAGATATCCAAACAAAATAGGACCTATGAAACCTCCCAAACCACCGATTAATCCTACCATTCCGCCAACAACGCCGACTTCATTCGGAAAATATTCCGGGATGTGTTTGTAAACCGCAGCTTTCCCGATTCCCCACATAATTCCGATGAGAATCACGAGGAAGGAGAAAACCCAGATGTGCGCTTCAAATTTGATTAAGGTTACGCCTTGAGCGAGAAGTTGCTTTTTCTGAACTTGCTCGTTTTGTTTTACTAATACTTCCTGCCACGAAAAAGATTCGGGTAAAACTGAAGTTTGTTGTGGGATTTCTGGTTTTGAAGTGATTTCAAATTCGCCAGTATTTAAGATGATTTTTTCTTTTTCGATGGCGGTTACAATTCCGGCTTTCTTAGCAGTGATGCCTTTTCCCGGTGTTAATATTTCCATTTTTGGAAGCATTAATAATCCACTTAATATTAATGATGAATATAAAACCCAATACATCACTTTTCTTGCCCCGAATTTATCTGATAAATAACCACCAAATGCTCTGATAATGCCACTCGGTAAACTGAAAGCTGAAGCCAAAAGTCCGCCTAAAACCAATGAAGTTTTGTAAACACTCACGTAATACGGCATCAACCATTGCGAAAACGCTACAAACAGACCGAAAACAAGGAAATAGTATAATCCAAATCTCCAAACACGCACATTAGAAAGTGGCGCTAGAAGTTGTTTTGTGGATTTATTTTGAACCGCTGCTTTTCTATTTTGAACAAAAAATAGAAATATCAAACCAATGATAACCAATGTGATTCCGTAGATAATTGGGAGTAATCTCCAACCATTTTCCGGATCGTTTTCTGAGAAATAATTGAGTAGAGTAGGTGCGAAAAAAGTGGTGAGAGCCGCTCCCGCATTTCCCATCCCGAAAATTCCTAACGCACGACCTTGCCATTCTTTCGGGTACCAGGCTGATGTAAAGGCAATCCCGACTGCGAAACCGGTTCCTACCATTCCGAATAATGCGCTTAAAAGAAAATAAACCCAATAAGAATCTGCAAAATAGAGCAGAAATAATGGAATGCTACACAACAGAAGTAAAATTGAGAAAACGGGTTTTCCACCATATTTATCGGTCAGAATTCCCAAAGGCAATCTCATAATAGAACCCGTAAGAATAGGAATCCCAAGAAGCCAACCAGTTTCTACAACCGACCAGTTAAAGATATTATTATCAACAAGATAGGTGACGAGAACGCCATTTAAAGTCCAGCAAGAAAAGCAGATTGTAAATGCCAATGTGTTTAAAAACAACATTTTATGGGCAGAAGAAAGATTGGGATTCATTATAGTAGTTCTAGTAGTTTTTGTTCATCTCTTTTTCCGAATACAAAGATATTATAAATAAGATCTTTTTGTCTTATTTTGTTTTTTCATTTCTACTTTTATGTTATAAATCATATCAACCATTTTATTTATAAAAGATGTTGTTGACAAATTGATACTATTAAAAATCACTTTGCTTATTAATAATGTACTCAATAATGGAAGTTGAGTAACTTTTTTTGATTTACGATAGAAAATTCCAAGTAAAAGACACAGTTTTTAAATCATATATGATTTTGATTGATGTAAAAAAACTTCAACTCAAATCTTTATAAATAATTTATTGGAAAGATAAAATCTATGAAATTTCATCGGTACTACGTGAGTGTCTTTTTTATTCTCGTCATCGTTTATGCTTTTTACAATCGGGAAATCTATACCGAAAAAAGCAACTTCGGAAACATCAAACTATCACACCAAGCGCTTGAAGGAGAAAAACTTTGGCTAGAGAATAACTGCAATTCTTGCCTCCAACTTTATGGTCTCGGCGGATATTTGGGGCCAGATCTTACCAACGTTTCTTCGCATCCCAATAAAAGTGCAGAGTATCTGAAAGTGATGATGATAAGTGGTGTAAAGTCTATGCCCAAATTTAATTTCTCGTCAGAAGAGCAGAATCAGCTTGTTCAATTTTTAAAAGAAGTTGATAATACAGGCTATTATCCTAATAAAAACGCACAAATAAAGTATACAGGCTGGGTTCGATATCAAGAAAAAGAAAATAATGAAAAATAACGCGTATCCATTTTATTACATCATTGTCGGGTTATTAAGTCTTGCTTTATGTCTTCTGGTCGGTCTTCTTTCGGGTGTTCAATATGCAATTCCGGATTTCATAGAAGATAGTTTGCCCTTCACAGTTTTGCGACCGTTGCACACGCTTTTTGCGCTTTCTTGGATTTTTATGACGGCAATCGGCGGGATTTTCTGGTATATTCAAAATGAAAAAATCAATCCTGTGATTATGAAGTGGCAATTCTGGATTTTTACAGTGACGGGTTTGATGATATCAATCTGCTATATTTTTAAAAAATTTGAAGGCAAAGAATATTTGGAATTTCCGCATTGGTTTTATATTCCAATTTTGGCTGGCTGGCTGTTGTTTGGAATTTATTATTTCCGTGTGATGTGGCAAACTTTCTCAAAATGGCCGGTTTATTATTGGATGTGGGGAACGGGAATTGTGTTGATGATTTTTCACTTTACCGAAGCTCATCTTTGGATTTTGCCGTATTTTAGAGAAAACTATATTCAGAATTTAACAATGCAATGGAAAGCTGGCGGAGCCTACGTTGGTGCGTGGAATATGCTGGTTTACGGTTTGTCAATGTTTGTAATGGAAAAAAGTAGTGGCAATGATTTCTACAGCCAATCTAAAACAGCATTTTTCTTCTTCTTATTAGGTCTCGTCAATGTAATGTTCAATTGGGCTCACCACGTTTATCCGGTCCCAAATGCGAACTGGATTCGCTTCGTTGCTTATGCCATTAGTATGACAGAGTGGATTATTTTGTTGCGCATAATTTATCTCTGGAGAAAAGATCTTTCCAAGGAGAAGAAGAAACATTTTTCGGTTTCATATTCTTTGATGATGCTTTCCGATTTATGGATTTTTATCAACCTATTTTTGGCGATTCTGATATCTATCCCAGCTCTCAATCTGTTTACGCACGGGACGCACATTACTGTTGCACATTCTATGGGAACCATTATTGGCATTAATACCACGATTTTGCTTTCGTTTCTTTGTTTTATTTTAGAAAAGATTAAACCAATATCAGAAAAGATTAAAAATAGATTTCTTTCGGTATCAAAATTTTCAATATTTCATTTATATTATTCTTCGTAACACTTTTAATAATGGGTGTTGAACGGACAAAGTGGGTTTATTTTTCCGAAAACGTTTTGTTTGGAAAATTTCAGGAATCTAATCACTATTTGCATATTGCTTTCGGCATTTTTGGATTTGGCTTGTAGTGGGAATTTATGTTGTGATTTATCAATTGATAAGACAAATCATCTACGTGATTTTTTCTTCAAAAAAAATATGAAGGTATTATTTTGAATAAATTAGGTTTAATAATATAAAAATATTATCTTATAAAAATAATTCCATATTTAGATTTAATTAGAGTTATTTGAACGTTTATGAAAACTCACAGAACAATATTAAACCACTTATTAACAAATATAGATGATATTATTAATGGTTTTACTTAATTTAGGTTATACATAAATTGGAAAAATTCAAAATGCTAATCTGGGTAATTCAGGATTCAAAAACAAAAATGGCTCAATTTGGATTACATTGGAGTCAATTGGCTGTTTGAGAACTTAACGAGCATCTATTCAAACTCTTTTGTCGATGATTTAGTTCGTTTGAGCAAAATTAAAAAGGATTTAGCAATTTAGAATTTAAATTTGAAACTATATAATTTTTTTAATGTTTCGCACATAAATTTACTAAAACAATAAAAAAGATTAATCTGGATTATTCTAGAATCAAAAACAAAAAAAATGGCTCAATTTAGATTACATTGAAGCCATTTGGACGTTTGTGACCTCGACAGGACTTGATTCAAACCAATTAATATTGATAATATTTTAAAAGCATTATATCGAATCTAAATTATAAGTAGAATTTACTTTTAAATTACGAAACTTAAAATTTTGGTAGTAGTAATCTTGCTAACTTAGGTATTAAAATCCATTGTACATTCCACCACACATTTGAACAATTTGGTACGGTATCACATCCATATTATTTTTGTCATCATGGCTGCGGGATAAGGATCAATGCTGTTTTTCTTAATGATTGCTATCAAAATAGGCTTCAGCAATTAATACTGTCAAATAATACAATTGAACTATTTAAGGATATTTTAGAAGATCAGAATATAAAGACTCAGAAAGCAAGTTATTTATACTCTCAAAAATTAATAGAGAGAAAGGTAAAAGAGGAGCATTTGACTCTTTCTCGAGGTAGAAAATTATTTATCGCGGGAGTATTGAAGATTGACGATTATAATGAATTAAAAAAGGAAAATCAGGTCAATATTAAAAATCTTAAGAAGGAGGCGTGTGATACTGTTCTTAAATTAAATGCTATTGATAGAAATAATAAGATAGAGGATAAAGCACTCGTTGAAGTTTTCCAAAAATTTTCCGAGTTTGGTACTCAGGATAAAAAATATCTTGTGAATCTTATTCCTCCTGTCAATATTGATTATAAAACAGGAGATCTTTCTTTAGATTTAAATCCAGCATTTTTAAAAATATTATCAGCAAAAACTCATCGAAAAAACAATAAAAAAAATTAATTTTATTGATAGGAATGTTTCAGTAGAGCAACCAATTATTATTATTCTGGCCAAGAATGGAGTTCAGGTAAATGAGAAAGAAGCTAAAATCATATTAGAATTATTATATTTAGTATCAAAAAGTTATAATAAGCCAAAAGAGAAAAAATACTAGAACCTTAATGAGATTTCAAACCATACTTAAATGCCGATGAAATCTCTGATGTAGCAATTTTAGGCTGTATATTTTAGATAAGCTAAAGATTTCAAGTGAAAAAATTCAAACCATAAAATGTCAAGCTATAACAGTTTGATAAATAATTTGTTATGTCTATAAAAAAGAGACAACTAATAAATAGTTGTCTCATTAAGTGACTTGACAGGACTCTATTCAAACCATCTAGTGGAAGATATTAATAATATATTACAGGTTATCAGTAACTTACAATAAACTCATTTTAAATACATTCGAAGAATTTTTATTGAATAAAAAATTGGAAAATTATCTTTTTTTCAAATGATGTTTATCTAAATAATTACGCGAAACAATAAATAAAATTTAGATAATACCAAATGCAATACTTACCAAAAGTGTTATTTGAGTTATATCCAACAATCGGGTACAAATTATTTGTTTTAAACTATTTTTAAAATCAATTCAAATTCCTATACTCATTCGGCGTATAACCAACTCGTTGCTTGAATAAGCGAGTAAGATGCTGTGGATATTTAAACCCAAGATCATAGGCGATCTGACTAATAGATTTTTCGGCATCAAAAACCCTTTCTTTTGCAACATCAATGATTTTGTTTTGGATGTATTCCTGCGCCGTTTTACCGGTTTCTTTTTTGATCAGATCTCCAAAATAGTTGGGAGAAAGATTGAGTTCATCCGCACAATATGCGACAGAAGGCAATCCCAGATTATTTGGTTTTTCTGAATTAAAATAGCTGTTCAGTAACTCTTCAAATTTCTCCAAAACACCTTTGTTTACATTTTCTTTGATAATGATCTTAATGGAAGAGCTACCAAAAAAATGATTCAAAATGATCACGATAATGTAGAAGACTGTTCTTTATTGTATATCGATTTCAAAGATCTGAACGAATGGTTCTGTAATTTCAATGAAAAATTATGACTTCTGGTACTTGTTGACTGCCTCTTCAATATCTTCTTTGATAAACTCCCAATACTTTCCCTGAAGACATATAGGGTCGAAATCGTCATCAGCAGATGTGAAGTCAATAAAATTCTTTAATATTAAATCCCTGTCGTGACTGTATGGATATCGCTCTTCGTGAAGCTCCAGCATTTTGCCGATCCCATAATTCGAAAGGCACTCGTGCAGATCCCAAAAATCTTTTTTACGACCGCCTCTGTGGACGACATCTATTTTCATTGCAATGATCTCCTCAATTGTTGCCAGTCTTATTGCTTCAACTGTCAGTACGGGCCGTATAAACGTATCTGTGTAATAAATATCGAGTTTTACGGTATTGTCTTTATCAGTTCCTATGAGATAGGATTTTCCCATTGCAGGATCAAGATCATTGGAAGAGTCTACATAAGTAAAAGCAGATCTGAGAAAAATGTCCAGTTCATTAAAATCAATACTTCTATAAATTGCATCACTGAACAGGTCTATGTCTATAGACATACGATGACCCAACTGAAGGCTTAAAGAGGTTCCTCCCACAAGCCTGAAATCTTTAAAGACTTCTGGAGCCATCAGAATCTGCAGGCTATTTTTCAGTAATTCATTGACGGTATTGTAATACATATTGCTCATTATGACTTTTTATGCAGCTTCATTGGTTGCGTAGTGGTTGACTTTAATGCTGATTCAACTTTTCTTTTTCCGTAGAAACGGATGGTTTCGTTTTTTTCATCATCATTACCGCGTTCAAAAACCCTTTTTATAACTGCCTTGTGCTGTCTGTTCCAGTCAATCCGGTCGATATCGGTATCCCAGAACAAAGACCTGCGAAGAACTGAAAGTTTTGGCGTTTCTTTCATTTTATCCTTTTCAAGCTTGATGTCATAATAACTTTGAAGGATAACGATGCTCCCTTCTTCGAGCTGAAGTTCTTTCTCGATCTTCAGTGCAAGGGCAACAGGAATCTTTCTTTTTCCATTTGTGATGTTATTTATGGCCTGAGCAGATTCACCGATAGATAAAGCAAAAGGACGCTTTTTGAGCGAACGCTTCTCCAGCTCCCGTTCAAGAACGATTCCCGGGTGTATCCCTTTATATTTTAACAGTGATTTCATAATACAAATATAAACAAATTTGTTTACATATTTTATAGGTTTATATTTTAGAAATTGAAATAAGCCAGCTTCTTATATTGAATTTTACATTCCGAAATATCATCGACTATCTATGTAATTAAGTACAACTGATGTCTTGCTTTTTACTAATGCAAATGTAGGGCAGCATCAGTCACACCAAAAAATATTTTTGGGTTTCTATAAAAATTCTTTCCACACGTTCCAATAATTTTTCCAGACACTCCTGAATCCTGCGGACAAAAATATTTCGAGCCTTCTCCTCCAAAGTGTTGGAGGCTCGCGGTTTCATGTGCCTGATACTTTCCTATGATCATCGGCAAAGAAAAAGCCGGAACCTCAGTTATACGAATCAATCACATCACAGACGGTCTTTGACATCAGCGGAAAAGCAATAAATCAAAAAACGAAAAAAATGCTTTTCCAATTCAGTAAAAGAAAAGAAAAGCCGAGTGTCCTCGGAACCAAATCAATCAGATCTGAAAATTTAAAATTAACAAAAATCAATTATTAACATTTAAAACCGAAAATTATGAACATCGTAGGCAGAATTACTAAAAACGCAGAAATCAACACTTTGAAAAATGACAAAAAAGTAGTGAATTTCTCGGTAGCCATCAATGATAGCTACAAGACCAAACAAGGTGAACGCAGAGAAGAGACAACGTATTACAATTGCTCGTACTGGATCAGTGAGAATGTGGCAAAGATCCTTACCAAAGGGACTTTGGTTGAGCTAACAGGCAGAGTGAGTTGCAATGCGTGGATAGGTAAAGACGGAGAGATCAGATCAGGTCTTAATTTCCATACGTCAAACATCAAGTTGCACGGAGGTGGTCAAAAAACGGAAACTGTTGAAAAAGTCAAATCAAAACCACAGAACGCTAAAGTGAAAGAGGGAGAAAATGATGGTGATCTGCCATTCTAATTATTAACAACTAAATATCAACAAAATGAAAATATCCAACATTCCAACCGATTACCTTTTGATAAAAGCTTTTAACGATTCAGAACTTTGTGACTTTGCTATTATCAATACAACAGCAGAGTGGAAAGAAATACAAAAGGAAAGGCTCAACAGTGTAAAGGCATTTGAAAATGACGATTCATTCAAATGGCTCAATTATAATGACGAGGCAGTCGATTTTTACCGCTATTCCAATGAAAGTTATCCCGAGATTCAAAAATGGCTTGGTGACGATTCTGTTCTTTTTATCGAAACCAATGAGGAAGAGCTGAAGGGAATAGATTTTAAATTGTCAAGTTATCAGATGCAGATATTCAGTAACGGCAACGCTGTTTACAGCTGCTTTGAAAAGAATTTAGGCGATGAATTTTGGACATCCGAATTTTCATTGAAAGAGCTAACCAACTAAAACAAGATTATGCAGACCAATTTTTTTAGACAGATCGCCAAGCTTGATCTGACAGGAGATTTACAGATCATACTTCGAAATACCACAGATAATAGTTTCGTTCTTTCCGTACTGCTCAATAATGAGCAATGCGGTGACGAAGCGAGAAAAATGATTCCGCCCCTTAATTTAAGAGGTACAGCGGAAGAACTGGACAACGGATTTTTTGAAAGTATTTCTATGCCATTACAAACAGCTTCCGGATTGATGGTCGATATGGAATCTTTTATGAAGCAACTCGAAGAAACCAAGAAGAAATCAGCGATGGAAAAGCAGAAAACTGATAAAGAGAACAAGGAAAGGGAAGCGAAGGTCAAAAAGTACAAAGAATGCTTGCAGAAAGCTGAAGAACTTGAAAAAGAAGGGAAATATAAGGATGCCTGGACTGTACTTCCGAAAATTACAGATTATCCTGAATATACTGACACCATCCGCAAAAAGCAGGATGAATACGAAAGGCATTTTGCACCAAGTCTTTTTTCTGAAACCACGACTAACGATTTTACGGAAAATCAAGTCATTTCTTAACCCCAAAATTCTAAACTATGTTATTAGCAACGCAATTAGAACGAGTTTTTATACTTAAAGACAACGGACAGGAAATCCGACTGAACGACCCCGAACCAAAATGGAACGTAGAATCGGTAATGAATTTTTACGCCAATATGTACCCGATTTTGACAACTGCAAAAGTATCTGCACCGCAAATAAAAGATGATGCAATAGAGTACAAATTTGAGAGTGTAATGGGTACGAAAGGTTAAAACAAAATTATAAAGCGATGAATTATGCAACGCCACATTATATCGGGAGTTATCAGTATACCAGAACAGAAACGGCAACGGCAATTGCACCGACAGTTGGGCGAGTTCGCCAATTGGATGCAAAGACCAAAGGACGCCAACCAAGTGCAGAAAGACAAACAGAAATCCGTACCGATAGCAATGTTGCCAATGCTATTCTAAAATGTACATTTCTGCCTAAACTGAAAACGGCAAAATCCGTACAGGCTTGTCAGAAAACGGAGAGGGATTTTTACAAGTCCCTTTCCCGACTTGCCGAGCATTACAGCATTGAGCCCATGCAGACCAAAGATTTTGATTTTCCATACAATATAACCTTGGCTATGTGGGATATGGAAACCAAAGTAAAACGAACCAATATCAATTGGGATAGTTTCAAATTGGTACAGGACAGTAAGAAAACCTACTTAACAAGTGAGGAACGATACAATACAGGTACAACCTTGTATTACATTCCTATTGTACCGCTTTTTAAAATGCTCAAAGACCCGAAGCGTAAAAAGAATGCACAGCTTTTACTATCGGTATGCAGTTATCTGTACCACATCGCCCAAATTCCATATTACAGACAGGAAGAAAGTTATTTGTATTGGCTCTACGAAATGATGAATGATTGGGTGGAGCAGGACGAGCAAACAGACGATATTGAAAAGTATAAATGTGAGTTGAGAAATGCCGAATATACGGGCGATAAGATAGAACAAAAGCTATTCAACCGTATCAATCTACAGGTATTTGAACAGCGTTTGAACCGATTTAAAATTGCTGATGCGTTCGATAGCGAATGCTGGCAAGTTGCTCACAATGCGTTTGCACTTCTTACAGAATATCCGAACGCAACCATTTTCAGAAACGCACTTTAGCCCGAACAAGACCCTTGTAATGATGATGACGAAAATGAAGTAATCAGAATGGAAAAGTACATTTCATTTATCGCAGACACAAAAGGTTGGTGATAGGAAAGTCTCTCAGATACCATCAACAATCAATTTAACGAGTACGGAGCAATGGAAGAACCGACAATTTCCAAGCGATTTGACGGCAGCGAAATACCAACAGCCAACCTCGATTTTGAGAACCGTTTATTTGATTTATTGAGTGATTTGAGTGGATTATTATACGAATACAAAACAATAGAAAAATGAATAATACAACCGACATAAAAGACTCTTTTGGCACCTTATACTATCCAAAATCTGCATTGGTTTTCTATGAAACCAAAGGATCTGAAACCGATATGTATGTGGAGCATTTCGATATGGACAGCAACGGAATGCCTATCAATGCCCATCCATTAACCGTAAAGGAAGCTAACGTTTTAGCCAAGTCCTTACAGACCGATGAAGAAAAGAACCGAGCCTTTTTAAAACCAAAGGGAATCTTGCCGACCGATATCCTGCATATCAATCCAAATGCTGAAAAAGGTACGGTACTTTGGTACACCAAAACACAACAACGGAAATTGTACTTTGTGGATAGTTTGGGCATACCCAGCGGAATGGCAAAAGTACCATCAATGCTTTGGTTGGCGAGCAAAAGCAGTCTAACTGTATTTGCTTTGGCAAGCGACAGAAGACCAACGGAAAAAACGCCATTGCATTATGCGCCTTTTTTCAATATCTACGAAAAAGGCAATGTCTGTATGGGTACGGTGAGTATTGATATTAAAAATTCGGCTTCGGTTGAGGAATTTACCCAGGCGTGGGAATATTATTTTTTCAATTCCTATTTCAGCCATTCATTATGCGAAAACTTGACGAAAAAAAACATTGTGAACCTTTGGAAAGACCTTATCAATACCGATAAACCCTTTCCTAAAGAAGTATTGAAAAAGAATAATAAAACCCTTAAAAATCTATTGTGATGAATACGACAAAAACAGCAGTTCATTTTACGGACAACTATTTACTCAATCCTACCAACCCGATTTCGGTAAACCTTATCGGAGCAGGTGGCACAGGATCAAAAGTATTGACCGCCTTAATGGAGATAAACGAGAGTTTGATATCATTGGGACACGCAGGGTTGCAAGTCCGTCTTTGGGATGATGATGTTATCACGAGTGCTAATTTAGGCATACAGCGTTTTGCAGAAAGTGAAACAGGATTATACAAATCCGTTGCTTTAATCAATCGGTGCAATCGCTGGGCAGGTACAAATTGGAAAGCCGAAACGGTAAAATTTGAAAAAGACAATTTTGGCAGACTGCCCGAAAAATCAAGGGCAACAATTACCATTACTTGTGTGGACAATGTACAGGCGAGGTTTGACGTAGCTGAAATTCTTAAAGAAACAAGCTACCGCAGGCACTACCAAGACGAGCCAAGATATTGGCTGGATTTTGGCAACAGCCGAGATACGGGACAAGTTATACTTTCTACCATCGGAGAGATTAAGCAACCCAATTCCGAAAAGTACGAAACGGTGGAAAGTCTGCCATCTATTATCGATGAATTTGGCGAATTGCTGAAGCAATCCGAACAGGAAGACAACACGCCAAGTTGTTCACTTGCAGAAGCATTGGAACATCAAGATTTGTTCATCAATTCATCATTGGCACAAATGGGATGTTCTTTGTTGTGGAACTTGTTTCGCAAGGGAATGACCGAATACAAGGGATTTTTTCACAATCTGAAAGATTTCCGCACCCAACCGATAAAAGTCGCCTAAAAGCCGGAATCGGCGGGCAAAAATGCGATTCCTCCCTGCGGTCGGAAAAGCATTTTTGCGATTTAAAGCGGATGCAACACTTTGTCAAAATGAACAGCTACACAATACCCCTCTCGTACATTTTACCAAACAGATTGCGAGTTTTTTGCGTGGGATATTCATTATCCCATTTGTTATATTTAGCACTTACTTCCTCTTCTTTTTAATTCACAAAGCAGTCCAATTAAGTAAGTGCAGTGAGTATCATACTAAACTGTTAACGATAAGGTTTTATTCGAAGAGAATACCTCGAGGCTTGCCTCGGGGTTAAAAGAGGAAAAGGTTGAAAAATGGAAGGTTTTTTCATAAAACTAAAAATAGAATCTATTCCATTGAATACCTCGGGGCTCTGCTCAGGGGATTATTTATTATAGGCGACTCTATAGGTTGCTTTTTAAAAGAAACTTCGCCTGAATCGACTTGGAGGGTATTCCGAGCGTTTTTAGGTCTGGTTTTGAAAAAAAGTTGCAGATTCACATTTAAGCATTAAACCGAATAATAAACTTTTAAAGATAGATTTTCTTGATTAAATTTGTTCAAAACAAAACCATCAGAAATGATCTATGCTGTACCGACAAAAAAAGGATTAGGAGTTGAAATATGGGGAACCCGTGATGATTTAGAATACCTTTATGAAATTATTTCCAAATTCTGGAATGACGAATCTTTTTATCATATCAAAGGTTACGAAGACAAAAACAAATTGATCAGCAGTTTTTCGTATGAAATACGAAAAGCATCCTACGGAAGCAGATTAACAAAAGACCATAGTCATTATTCCATTGAAGAAATTCCTTATGTCGGGTTCAAAATTTCCTGGCCGCATATTGTTTTTTCCATTATTGCACTAAGATACAATATGAGAATGGTCGATGGTAATAAAGCTGACATTGCAATGTTTCTACATCTCGAATACTGGATAGAATTGGCGATGGAAAATTATGATTCTGCCGGCACCAAAAAGCTCTTACCTTATCTCAATGGTGCTGTAAATGCGGGGAATGAATATTTGTATCTGTTTATGAGACATATTAATGCGTCATTTTTTGAAATGAACGGCGGCAAGAATTCTTATAGAAAATTAGCACATCTAATGAGAGTTTCTATATATTCTTCAGAAGAGTATAATGACCTACTAATTTTTCTTCAGTCGGAGGCGAAAAAGTATAATTGTAAGATAGAAGATCTGGAATTAAGTGATGATGATAAAATATATGAAATAGAGTGGTAGGTCTTTCAGCTAAACCAATAAATAAAAAATGACAAATGAATCACTACAATCTTTGCTTGAAGGATTAAATGAAAATAACCAAATATCTAGTCTAATTTATCGTAGACCTCTAAGTTCAAATGTGGATTTTGCCAAAATATGGGATGATATACCCAAATTGACAGATAGTGTAACTTCTTCTGATGGACCTGACAATTTTTATCTGATAAAAAATGCAGAGAACATTTTTGTAGCCATTGTATATGATATGGTAAGAGATTTACATTGGTTTGTACTACCGGAATATCGGGGAATGGGACATTTGACAAATGCCTTGAAGCAAAGCATTATTCCTCATTTGTTTTTAAAGAGAGATGAACAGAGAATAACGATTAACGAAGTTGAAATAGGTAAAGATAATTTTACAGCTTCCGAAAAAGTGGCGCTCAGGTTGGGCTTTATAAAGAGTGATGATAATGATGGTGAATATCTTTTGTCAGATAATTGTTCTAATGCTGAGGATTATAATTTCGGCAATGATTCTGAGATTTCCTATGACAGAATGAATGAGTTAAAAAAGCATATCAATTTTTTGAGCAGGTCTCTTTGGACAATACAGACTGAAATTGAAATGAAGCTTGGGCAAACTGATTACTCTGACGAACTAAAAGATTTAGTCCACGAAATTAGAAATCATACCTGGAAACTGGAGGATTTTTGGTGGTCAAGAAATACCGATAATAATTCTCGGTAGAATAATATATCATCAGTTTTATGATTACTTAAATGACAGAAGATAATTAAAATCAATTTCAAACTTTTTCTTTTCATCCAATTTATCATACCTTTCCTTGACCAAGGGAAATTTATTTGTAATATTTTTTATCATTATACTGGTCATCAGATAGGAATAAAAAAGCATAAGGTAAAGGGTTTCCTTCATATGTTCGTGTTCCATCAGATGTTTGGTCTCTTTTAACTGAAGGGCAAGAATGCCTTCTGAATGAGCATAAACAGAAGCCGTATAATAAAGTTTTGAGAATACGCCTATTTCACTGAATTTTGATTCTAAAAATAGAGTATCCCAACTTTTAAACAATTTTCCGGAACCATTTTCCAGCAAGCTTTTTTGTTGTTTCTCGGAAAGTTTTTGAAAAATTTCATTGTTTGAAATACTTTTGCGTAATCTCATAATTGCTTCTTGTTCATTCTCAAACCTCTGCTTGTCAATTGCTGTCGACCGAGAGAATACTTTAGACCTTAGCATCATAGAAGACATAATCCACGACTCAAATCTTAATTTTTGTTCGTTTTCACAATCGGAATTAATGTATAAATGTTGATACATTAAAAGAGACTCATACTGTGACCTCACAATTGTAATAATCGAAGACAGATCTAAAAACTTAATATGTGGAGCTTTGTTCTCGTAAAAATTAGATTTGATTGAATGTCCTTTTGATAGCTCTAACAAGCTTAAATTCTGAAGGTGCAATTTAATGACCAATTGTTCCGAGTACATATCTTTCTCCTGTAGCTTTAGGTTTTTTTCCGCTAAGATTTCGTGTAGATATATCATAATATCAGAAATGTCGAACAGCCTCTTCTTTATTTCGTCAATATTTCTGCTTTCGTACAACTTGTAAAATTCTAATACCCAAGTAATCTCTTTTCCTAAATCCATTTCTTCTCTGCTTATTTAGTCAAATTTATTGAATTATCATTTTATATCTTATTGATTTCATTGTTGTATTTAGATATTTGTTCAACTTTGGGTATTATAAATGGAACTTAAGTCCTTCTTGTATCTGCGTAAAGAAACTATAGATTTAATATCCTACCTGTATAAAATAATATAAGTTCATTCTGGAACCTGTGTAAAACAAGCACAGGTGTAATCTTATACCTAGGTAAAATAGTAAGGTTGATTGTAAGCCTGCGTAAAATGACTACAGCTTAAGCCTTCGTGAAGAAAATACAAGATTTGTTTTTATCAGCCTGTGTAATTTAAATACAGGTCATTACTTAACCTGCGTGAAAAAGATAAAGGTTTAATCTATACCTGCAAAATTAGAATACAGGATAATATTTTCTTATAATATTGTGATTTTTTTTCTCTCTATGACAATGCTGATTTAATATAAATGAATAATTATCAGCGTTATAAATTGTACAAAAATTCTTTTTCAGAGCTCTGAAAAAAACGGCACACTTTTATGGCAAGATCGTCTTTGTATATACAAACTTTTCAAGTTTGATATCCAAAGACGATCTTGCCTTTTTTGCAAAAAGGGAAAAAAAACTGCGGAACTTGTTTTTAGTGTTTCAGCTAATATTTTGTTTAAGAATAGTATTTTCTTTTTAACCATAAGCTAACCCTAACCAGTAAGATCAGCACTGGTACTTCTACCAGTGGTCCGATGACCCCAACAAATGCTTGTGAAGAATGAATTCCAAAAACTGCTATAGCAACAGCAATAGCTAATTCAAAATTGTTTCCTGTCGCTGTAAAAGCGATAGATGCATTTTTGTCGTACGGTACTTTCAATGCCTTACTAATGAAAAAGCTGATAAAGAATGTAAGAACAAAGTAAATCACTAATGGGATTGCAACTTTAACAACATCCATTGGTAGCTCTAAAATTTTATCGCCCTTCAAACTAAACATCAATACAATGGTAAACAGTAAAGCATACAAAGTAATAGGTGAAATAGCCGGAATGAATTTTCTATTGAACCACTCTTTTCCTTTTAATTTGATCAAAAAATAACGGCTCAAAAATCCTGCAATAAAAGGAATTCCTAAATAAATGAATACACTCTCGGCAACATCTTTCATTGGTACAGCAACATTGAAATTACCTAAGCCAAGTTTTTGTGGCAGGACGTTGATGAATAGCCAAACATAAAAACTATAAAACACCAATTGGAAAATACTGTTTAATGCGATCAGCAGCGCTGCATACTCCCGATTACCTTTTGCTAAATCGTTCCAGACAATTACCATTGCAATACATCTTGCTAGACCGATCAAAATCAGACCAATCATATAGTCTGGCTCATCTCTTAGAAAAATGATAGCTAATACAAACATTAAAATAGGGCTGATAATCCAATTGAGTAGTAATGATACCGACATTACTTTTTTGTCTTTAAAAGCCATTGGTAATAGAGTATAATCCACTTTTGCCAAAGGCGGATACATCATTAAAATTAAGCCTATTGCTAGGGGAATATTAGTTGTTCCGACAGACAAAGAATTTGTGACAGTAGAAATATTAGGAAAGAAATATCCCAACCCAACACCCAAAAGCATTGCTAAAAAAATCCATAGGGTAAGAAAGCGGTCGAGGAATTTTAATTTTGGCTGCATCGTCTAGTTATTGAGTTGAGCGTACTGTTCCGCTGTTAATAAATTTTCAGTTTCTCTTAGGTCTTCAATTTCAATTTTCACCATCCATCCATTATCAAATGGATTAGAATTTACAATCGTTGGCTCTTTTAAAAGTTGCTCATTGGTTTCAATAATTTTTCCTGAAAGAGGCATAAATAGGTCGCTGACGGTTTTAATTGCTTCTACAGAACCAAATACTTCGTCTTGTTTGAAATTATGATTAACATTCGGTAAGTCAACATATACGATTTCTCCCAATTCCTTTTGAGCAAATGCTGTAATACCGACAGTTGCAGTTTTGTTCTCAATATGAACCCAAGTATGTTCTTTAGAATAATGTAGATCTTTTGGAAGTTCCATTTTTTTAGAATTTAAAGATTAATAGCCACGTCTTAGATTTTCTGCGTACTCATTCGGAAGCGGACTGTCTTCTACTGCTTTTGCTGCCTTTTCAAAGTCATAATCGAAGCGGATAAATTCGACACTAATACTTTCATTGTTTAAAACAGAACTGTTTTCATTAATCGTTAACATCACATAACCGCCTCTTATGTCGTTGTCTTTCGGCTTCCCAACGGAGCCAATATTTACTGCGTGACGAAAATGATCTTGTCCATCAATACCCGAATTTAAAACTCTGTGATATGGTTTGTGGGTATGTCCGAAACACATAATGTCAGCGTCAGCCTGTTCCATAATACGAAGCATACTTTTTTCTTCACGGTCTTCGAAAAGATATTCGTTTATTTTCCTCGGACTCCCGTGTACCAAAAGCAGGTTTAGTTTGTCTTCGTTCAATTGAAATTCTATTTTTATATGTGCCGGAAGTGTTCGCAGGTAAGCACGCTCATCATCCTTCATCAAAGAATTGGTAAAAGAAATGGAAATGTTTCCATTGTCCTTCTCAGCGTCTGTTTTGTAAGCGCAACCGCATTCATTGCTCATTCTCCCAATGCCAAAATCGTAGTTACCTGCAATAGTTGGTATTTTTCTTTTACGGATTTCATTGATGACCTCGTTCGGCCAGATGTTGTAACCCACGAGGTCGCCCAGACAATAGATGCTGTCGGGATCTCTTTTTTCAACATCTGCAAAGAAAGCTTCCAATGCAGGAAGGTTGGCGTGAATGTCACTGAATAATGCAATTTTCATTTTATCTGTTTTTATTAGTATTGATAAGAAGATTTATTTTTAAGGATCTTAAGTTTAATTAAATTGTATTTAAAATATAACCTAACAATGCACCTCCTAAAACGATAAATGCACTATTAACTTTTTTAAATTTGAAAACAATAAAGGCACTGATCAATGCAATAGTGATTGTTCGCCAATCCGTAACGGTTTCTTTACCCATTGTAAAACAGACGGCAACTATGATTGCCACAGAAGCTACATTGACGGCATCAAGAAAAGCCGACAAGCTTTTATATCTGCGTATCCTTTTCATCAGCGGATTGAGCAATGCAACGAAAATAAATGACGGAAGGAATATGGCAATGGTAGATAGGATGGCGCCTGATAGTCCATTGATCTGATAACCGATAAAGGTCACGGAAGAAAAGACAGGTCCCGGCGTGAACTGGCCCACTGCGATCGCATCCATCAACTGTTGTCTTGTGAGCAAACCAGTGGCTACCAATTCGGTATCTAAAAAGGCAAATAGTACATATCCGCTTCCATACAGAATTGAACCGATCTTCAGGAAGATCCAGAACAATTTCACATTTGTTTCTGAAAGAAATTCACTTTGACCAACCTTGAAAAATAATAAGGGAACAAAACCCTGCATAGTGTTACCATTATTCCTGTTTTGAAACAAGAATACAGCTACGGCCAGTAGCCCAGCACCAAACATCAGATAGATTTCGCTGATCCCTGATAAGGAACCTAATAATACAGCCATACCGACCAAAGCCAGAAACGCAGATTTGATCGACTTCTTTGCCAATGGGTACACTGCGCCGATGATCACTGCAATGATCGCAGACTTGATACCGTAAATGAACGGTTGAACTTCGGGCAGTTGTCCGTATTGATGATATAAGAAAGCGAATATTCCTGTGATCAAAACGGCGGGAAAAATAAAGCACAAGCCGGCTGCCAGCAGGCCTTTCCATCCGCCTTTGTCATAGCCGATGTGTATTGCCATTTCGGTGCTGTTGGGACCGGGGATGAGGTTGACAGCTCCTAGCAGATCAAGAAAATGCTGTTCGTCCATCCATTTTCTTTTGACCACCACCTCGTTCTGCATCATTGCAATGTGTGCTGCAGGACCGCCAAATCCGATAATACCCAGTTTGAGAAAGAGCAGGATGATCTCTTTGGTGTTGACCTTATTTTCCATCGGACACCAACATTTTATCGAATGACCAACAACCTGCACCTTTGATCAGCAAAAAAATACTTCCCAAAAGCATCGCCCAGTCGGTTCGGCTTCCGTGCAGCATTTCCCAAAATCCTTTTTCTAAGTACACTTCTGTTTTGGTGGTAGCAAGAGCGACAAGCATAACGATGATCAGAGGAATGCTGGCTAACCTTGTAAGCAGTCCCAGCAATACGAATGTCCCGCACAAAATCTCAAATGCCCCTACAAAATTTCCCAAAAATTCAGGCGATGGCAAGCCGATTTTTTCAAATCGGCCGGCACCTCGCAATGCAGGGAAGAGAAATTTTTGGATGCCTTCCGAAAGGAACACGGCGCCTACCATTAGACGAATTAAAATGGTGGTTTTGTTGTTGGCGGTAAAAAGTATTCTTTGATACATAAAAACCTGTTTTAGCAACACCCGCTTTCTGGTGTACACGTATTAGTACTATTAACATTTAATTGCGCGAGATTCTTGTTGAGTTTTTCTGTTGGAATTCCACAAGCATCCTGTGCTAAACAAGCTGTAGTCTTACTTTTTAGAATAAATGTTTTTCCATTGAATTCTAGATCATATTTTCCAATAGTATCACTTTGATATTCAACTTCAATATCAAAATCCTCGATTCTTAATTTATCCTCAGAAAGTTTGATAATGTTGAGTAATTTGTTAGGCTTTAAACGATGCTCAAAATCGTCCGCATTCCAAAGCTGAAAGTTCACAACCTTCTCTGAACGGATCACACCGCCATAATCAATAAAGTTTTTATTAATCATTCCTACTTCTGTAACGTGAAAATGTTCCGGAACAAAAGCTCCATTTTCTAATTGGAATTCAACATTTTCTAATGTTGGTAAAATTTGTTTTATTTCTGATAATTTCATAATTAAATGTTTATAGGTTAAATGCAATATTGCGATATGTTTAGATAAAAAAATGCTAACAGCATTTTGATTTGGTAACAGTTTGTACTATTGCGGAAAAATAAGTGTTTAGAATTTCGATAGTCTTTTCGTCTATGCAATAGCAGATAGCGTTTCCGGAAATGTTTCCTTTTATAATCCCTGCGTTTTTCAGTTCTTTCAAATGTTGAGAAACGGTTGGTTGAGCTAATGGCAATTCGTTCACAATATCCCCACAGATGCACTCATTGACTTTCATCAGATATTCAATAATTGCTATTCTGGCTGGATGCCCTAATGCTTTTGCAATTGTTGCAATTTGATTTTGCTTATCTGTAAAATGTTCTGTTTTAGTAGCTCCCATAGTTGCAATGTTTAATATTGCAATATTACGATTAATATTTTGAAGAATCCAAATTAATCCAGATTATTCTTTTTTAATCTTCTGAAGTTTCCATACTAATCCAGATTATTCTTATTTAGCCCAAACCCCTTGAATACTATTGTTTTGGAAGGTTTTAACACCCACTTTGTCACAGAATTTTTAATCAAAATATTAATGAAAAAATTGAGTCATCTTCTACTATCATTAATAGTAGTATCAATCCAAGGTCAGGTCGGCATCAATACCGAAACTCCAGAGGCGACTTTAGAAGTGGTAGGAAAACCAAATGATGTCAATCATTATGACGGAATTATTCCTCCACGAATTACAGGAAACCAACTCGCTGCAAAGACCTATTCATCTACAAAAAAAGGAACTATCGTCTTTGTAACATCTCCGGCTACCAATTTATCAGGACAAGTCATTCAAATAACCGAACCCGGATTGTATTATTTTGATGGCAATTTGTGGCAAACATTTTCAAAAGAAAAGCAACCCACTGAATATAGAATTCTATTGACATTTGACCATACCAGCACTGCGGCTCTTAGTGCAACTTCTACATGGTCCGCTCCGGTTGATTATAATGTAAATACAAATAATTATTTAACCGCTTCTAAATACTATACCATTGGGACCAAAAATTATGGAGGCTTAAAAGGATCCGTATCATTCAGAAAAGTTAATGGTATCGTCAATGTAAAATTTCAAATATTCAGGTCGACTGATTCAGAACCAATTACTTCAGACGCACTTATAAATATTCCGGACATCTTTAGTGACATAGGGTATATTCCTAACCAGATTGTTTTTTTACATCCTGAGAATTCAACAATGCTTATTCCTGCCTTGCTTGAAAATTTTACCATAAAAATTCCTCAAGCTTCTTTAGGCGCAATATCAACATCATATTTTACTTATGGAGAACTTCAGGGCTACTCAAATTGGATCAGACCCTATCTACAATAGGATGCTGAAATTATAGCAATTAATATAAATTATACACAGTTACTACGATTTTTAAGACCAAATGAATTTTAATTAAAAAAACAAAATGAAAACATTAATTTATTTTTTTCTGCCTTTCATAGCAATATCAATACAGGGACAGATTGGCATCAACACCCAGACGCCCGAGACTACTTTAGAAGTTGTAGGGAAACCAAATGACACCAATCATTATGACGGGATTATTCCTCCAAGGATTACAGGAAACCAACTCGCAACAAAAACATATTCATCTGCAAAAAAAGAAGCGATCTTGTTTGTAACATCTCCAGCTACTAATTTATCCGGTCAGGTCATTCATATCACAAAGTCCGGGTTGTATTATTTTGACGGTGATCTATGGAAGTCATTTATACAGGAAGACCCACTAGATACAGTTGCGCTCAAGGGCAACACTTCTACGGTTGAAATTATTGTCAGGAACAGTCTGCATCTTGATTTTGATGAGAAAGAAAATTACATACTGGGCATTTCCAGAAGTCCAATCATAGGTGATTACAATTCTATTTTTGCAACAGATTCTAATATAACGTCCGGAAAGGGAAATTCAGCCAGCGCTTACGCAATGTCTCAAGGCGAAATTACAGGTAAACTTAATTATGGAGCAGGAGTTTCAGCATTGAACGGAATCTTAAATGGAGTGATTTCCGGAAGCAGAAATATCGGAATTGGTCCTGGAGCCATGTCATACATCACTTCAGGAAACGATAACATATCTATCGGCTACCTGTCAGGAACAGGAAACCGAACAGGATCTAACAATATTTTCATTGGTATTGGTGCAGGCAGCCCAGCCACAGGAAACAGAAGCATAAGTAATAAACTGGCTATACATTCAACCCCCGTCACAACAAGTTCAACCAGCTTTTGGGATAGTATCACGAATAATTATACGGATTACAAATTTGCTTTGATGAAGGTGTTAATTCAGATAAAAAATTCACAATATATCCTATACTACTAATTCAGGATAGAATATTTCAGAGTCCCGGAGTCAATTATAGACTAAATGATTGGTATAGATCAATGGCCAAAGAAAAGCTGGGCCACAATTACGATAAAAATTATATCAAAGGATTAACTGTCATTGATATCGATACTTTAATTTTTTGGGCACCCTATTTAAAACAAAAGGATAGACATTTTAAAGAAATTTTGATTGATCATTTAAAAAGAATGGAAACTCATAAAAAGATCAATGCTCCTACAGAACAAGAAGCACTTTATCGAACAAATAAAAATTTAATGGAACAACTCAGTTCAATATCCACTAGACAAATACCTTTTAGAGTTTCAACAGAAGATTTTGTGCAAAAGTTTAAAGAAGTAATAGTAGATTAGATTTACTCATTTTTATTGAATAGTTTTTACTTTATGAAACAATCTGAATTTCTTCTTCAAATTCACAAAAGGATTTCCATTATTTCGGTAGGTGCTTCGGCGCTTAGAAATCAAGGTGCATCTGGTATTATAAAAATTGCAAGAGATTATTTCTATCAAATAGAGATTATTGAGTTTGTAAAGGTGCTGGAAAGCGAAAGCTCTTATAAACTCTTTCTTAATGAGCATACTAAAAGTTTAATTTCTAATTTTCCAGAAAATGGTAAATCGTGGGGAGCTGCAAGAAAAGGGTTGAATTTATTTTTTCGTGAGATTATCTACAATAAATTCTTTTCTGATCAGTATGGATTTCCTAAAGATTTATTAGAATTTAATAAAAAATTCACCTTTTTGGAAGTACCTCTGGACAGAGATGTCGCATTAGGTATTTATCATGAGACTGATATGATTTTACCTAAGTGGAAATCAATAAAAACTCTGACTCAAGGCAGTAGTGATCTCTATCAAGCGGCAGCACATAAAATAGCCGAGAATGAAAAAACAGCAAAAGTGAATCTGGATTTAAAATATTGGAGAAATAATTAAATCTAGTGTTGAAATTTAAAAACTATGAAAATTATAGCTAAATTTTCTCTAAAATGAATTCTACAATTTCCTTAAAACTATTCTCCTTTGGTATTCAAAAACTCCATGATCCTAACTGGACTGGTTTGGAGCTATTTGATAAACTAAAACAACATGTTAGGCAAAGAATTGAACCGAAGAATATGTTATTTGAAACCTTACAGAGCGGATTATTATTGCATTTAGGGATGTGGATTTATGAGGAATATCTAATACATCATGAAGAAGAATTTATTGAATTAGAGGGCGAGTACATTTTATGGTATTTAGAAGATTACATAGATCTTTTAATCGATTCGGGAGTTGGTCAAAACGACCCCTTAATATCAAGAACTATTGCACAGATTAATAGCTTTAATATATTATAACCCGTAGTGCATTATA
>NZ_LSHB01000024.1 GCF_001643375.1 Chryseobacterium sp. FP211-J200 | reverse complement strand
TTATAATGCACTACGGGTGTTCTATAATGAGGATATGGCTTCATATTCTTATGCTTATGGTCAGCCGTTTGACACAGGTATTTATAATCTAGGATCAGGAACACAGACCAGTTTTCAAGTAAGGTCTGCGATTCCAAAGTACTCATTGAACTCTTTTGCGCACGTCTTAACTATGCTTACAAAGGTAAATATCTTGTAACAGCTTCCACAAGATATGACGGTGCTTCTGTACTATCTGTAGGAAACCAATGGGAAAGTTTCCCATCTCTAGCACTTGCTTGGAGATTGAGTAAAGAATCTTTTCTGGACGATAGTCGCGTAGTGTCTGATTTAAAATTAAGAGCCAGTATCGGTTACACAGGAAATAACAATGTTGCGCCTTACACCACAAAAACATTGTTAGATCAGCAAACATTCTATGCCAATGGCGGAACAGTTGTTTCTGGTATGCAGTCTAAGGATCTAGCCAACAGCAACCTTACTTGGGAAAAGACAAGGGAGTTAAACTTTGGTTTGGACTTCGGATTCTTGAGAAACAGAATCACCGGTACGGTGGACGTGTATGACAGACTTTCAAAAGATTTAATTTATCAGCAACAGTTACCAGCTGAGACAGGATGGAGATATACCTATTCCAACGTTGGATCTGTAAGTAACAAAGGTGTTGAGGTACTATTGACGACTAAAAATGTACAAAGTGAAAAAATAACTTGGGAAACCACTTTCACTTTTACTAAGAATGTGAATGAACTTGTTTCTATCTATGGTCAGGACAAGGTAAGTGATATCGGTAACAATTTGATTTTGGGAAGCAGTTTAAATCCAAATTTCAACTATGTCTATGATGGTGTTTGGCAAGAAAACGAGGCAGCTCAGGCAGCAACTTACGGTCAAAAACCGGGTATGGCAAGACCAAAAGACATTAATGGTGATGGGAAATTTGATGCTAATGATAGAACCCTTATTGGAAGTTCCGTACCAAAATGGCAGGGAAGTTTCTACTCCAGATTGACTTTTGGAAATTTTGATTTCAACTTCTCCGTAATTACAAGTCAAGGACAGACCGTATTAAGTACATTCCACAGAAACTTTGCGGACGTAACGGACAGAGGAAGACAGAAGATTGCAATGGATTACTTTATTCCTACAAACGGCACCGGAATAGAAGCTAATACTAACAATGAAAATCCTAGGCCAGGTGCCGTAGCAACAGGTGCGGGAGCTTTCTGGGCGTCAGGAATGGCATTCTATAGAGATGCATCTTTCGTAAAAGTTAAAAACATATCATTGGGTTACACCTTCAACTCAGATCTTTTAAGTAAGCTAAAGATCAACGGACTAAGAATCTACGTGAACGTTTTGGATCCTTTCGTATTTACAAAATTCGATGGGTACGATCCGGAATGGGCTTCTGCTAATTTTGGTGTAAACAGACCAGCTTCTGTTACGACGCAGTTTGGTTTAAGTGCTAAATTTTAAAAAATAAATCTCATGAAAAAATCAATATTTATATTAGGTATCGTTGCAGTATTATTCAGTTCGTGCAATGATTTTATAGAAGAAGAAAGCAAGTCGTTTGTTGAGGCCGACGAAACATATAAAACAGCATCGGGTTTCCAATTACTTGTAAATACAAATTATGCTTGGCTGAAAGGAATTTATGGTGGTGACCCTTGGTTGTTCGTAGCTGGTACAGATATGTACGCAGAAGGCAGGACAGCAGAACCCGCAGGACTCAGTCAGTATTCACAGCTCATACCATCTGCGGAAGGAGTTGATCAACTCTATACATCTTGTTATCAATTGATACAGTCTGTAAACAAAACTGTTTACTTTTCTACAGTTACAGAACAAAATGCGAACGTTCCTATTATGGTCGGAGAAGCTAGGTTTCTAAGAGCAAATGCATATTTCTTATTGGTACAGACTTATGGCGGTGTTCCTATCGTTACAGAAAACTTTACCTTGCCTGTTTTGCAGTTTGACAGAAATACAGATGAAGAAGTCTATGATTTTATCATTTCAGAACTGGAATCTTCCCTTGCAAGTGTTGGAACATCTTCTTATAGTAGTTCCGGAAAAGTAAATAAGAAAGCGGTAAATGACTTATTAGCCAAAGTATATTTGACACGTGGATACGAAACTTTTGGTAAACCAACAGATTTTGCCACTGCAGCTGCTTATGCAGACGCTGCCATTGCCGGTCAGTCACTAACTATTCCATATGGACAGCTTTTCACGCCAACAACTGATTTAAATGCGGAAACTATTTTCTCCGTTCAATATGATCCGGCATCTACAGCTACATCTCCTACAACTTTAGGTAATAAACAATTCTACTACTTTAGTTCTTATCTTGGTGGTTCCGAATCTGGAGCACCACTAAGAAGCTACAATCTTTGTCCTACAGACTATGCACTAGGTCTTTTTGAGAAAGGTGATGCCCGTTGGAATGCGACATTTATGACAGAAATTTTAGAATTAAAGCAAGGTGACAAAATAACACTATACTATCCTTATTATAGAAATCCTGGAGATGCAAATCTAAAGGTTAGACATTTTTATGCACCCAAATGGTTTACTGCAACAGATAAGACGGAATGGATGACAGCCAATGCTGGAAGATTATCAAACACATTTGTATATCATGATTGGGGAACTTATGGTGCTGCTTATACATTAATAAAAAATATAGACGCTCAGACAATTCCTGTGAAAAAATTTGATGACCCTAATCCTTCCACACCTTCTTCCACAGGTCCTGTAAGTACAAGAGACATCATTACCGCAAGACTTGGAGAGACGTATCTGGTTGCCGCAGAAGCTTACCTAAAAGCAGGCGACGCTGGCACAGGACTTCAAAGGTTGAATGTTGTAAGAGCTAGAGCTGGAGTCGCAGATGCAACAGCTGCAGAGTTCAACATCGATTATATCTTGGACGAGAGAGGCAGGGAAATGTTAGGAGAATACACAAGATGGTTCGACCTGAAGAGAACAGGAAAACTTGTTGAGCGTACTGTACTCCACAATTACAGGATCACAAGTGCATCCAACTTCAATGGGAACAATGGACAACAGAAAATCTTAAGACCAATACCACAAATCGTTATTGACCTTAATCAAAACAAAAACTTCCCACAGAATCCAGCATATTAATATTACGACATATCAAATTTTTTCAAAAAGAAAAGACCGGAGCATTTCCGGTCTTTTCCTATTTCTGATAATTAGCTTTAGTTGATCTCGATTGGATTATTATAACGTGCGATCTGTTTCAACGTCCAAGCTTCTTCTTCCTTTAGTTTCTTCATCAGTACCGCATCTTTTTTATCGAACATTTGCATCAGCTGTCCCATGGGATCGCGGCTATATTCCTGCTGGCGTTTTAAGAAAGCTTTTTTTGTAATTTTTTTTGATGACATTCCTTGTTCTTCAAGATAATTGAGTTTGTTGGTTTCAATGTCCTGATCCAGTGTTTTATTACCTTCTAATATCCAAGAGAAGTTGCCTTCAGAATCTTCCAGTTTTATGATCAAGCCAGGCAAACCTGAAAATTTATATGGTCCATCTTGAATCGGGATTTCTGGAGTGAACCAAGCTGTCCAAATTCTTCCTCCAAAACCTGTTGTTGCTTTTTGCGTATTGTAAATTCCGATTTTTTCTTTATTTGATATGATTTTCCATCTCAGGTCTGGATTTTCTTCATAGTTGTAATTTTCCGAAACTCCAACAATATCTTTATAAGTTAGATTTCCTGATTTAAATTTAATAATTCTAAAACCAAGATGTGGAGGATTTGCAAATTTTGACATATCGAAACCCAAACCCAATTCTTTTTGTTTCCTGATATTGGCGGCTAACAATGAGTCATACTGCAACTGCTTGTAAGGCAGAAAAAGTGACTCGTCCTTTGCAACATCCAGAATCATCATTTCCTTTTCTGTTCTTAAAGAATCTCTATTAGGCTTGTAAGTCAATTCGTAATAAAACCGATGAACTTGCGCATTCATTGAAATTATAATTAATAAAGAGGTTATAGTTAAAAGTTTTTTCATCCCTTATTTCAATTTAAGATTCTTATTCTGCGGCGGAAGCGGAACGTAGCCATCGTCATTGATGACTTTTGGGAACTCGTGGTTTTCCCATTTGGTTTTGGCTTCCTCGATCTTTTCTTTTTCTGAGGAAACAAAATTCCAGTAGATATGTCTTGGTTCTGGAAATGGTTCGCCACCGAAAATGTATACCGTAGAATTCGGCTTCAAAGTGAAATGACACAGTTTTGCATCTTTCGCGATCAGGATGTGTTTCGGATTGTAGAGATTCCCTTCACTCTCGATGTTTCCTTCCAAAATGTAAAGTGACGATTCCCCGAAAAGATAATCTCCCAAAACGATTTCCTTATCTTCCACAGAAGTATTTTTGACCTCCAGGAAATACAATGGCGAATAAGTCGGAACTGGCGATTTGCGTCTCAAAATTTCTCCAGCGATCAACTTATATTCCACCTCATTGTCTTTCCATTGTGGAATATCTTCTTTGTTGATGTGAAAAAACTCTGGTTCCATATCTTCCAAATCCTTTGGCAAGGCGACCCAGATCTGCAAACCATGAAGATTTTTGTCTGTAGTTCTAAGATATTCTGGTGTTCTCTCGGAGTGTGCAACACCTTTTCCAGCGGTCATCCAGTTTACAGCTCCTTCCTTGATCTCAATTTCTGTTCCGATGGAATCTCTGTGCATAATACTTCCTTCGAACAAGAAAGTCAATGTTGAAAGTCCGATGTGAGGATGCGGCGGTACATCCAGATTTTCGTAATCTTTGAGTGCTGCAGGACCCATATGGTCTATGAAAACAAATGGTCCAACACTTCTCTTCTGAGAAAACGGCAGCAATCTCCCAACCAAAAAGTTTCCGATGTCTGCTGCTCTTTCCTCGATGATCATTTGAATATTTGACATAATTTCTTTTTTAATTTAAGATTTAAAATTACTGAATAATAATTAATACCCACATACTAATTATCCACTGCATCTCTCGCAGCCCGACCTGAGTGGAGCTCTTTTTTGTCGTTGCGACTCTAGAAAAGTTCAACTAATGGCCACACATCATCGCAATGACAAAAAAAGCGGGAACGGAGGGCGGAAATAGCTGCCATAAAAAATAAAAACTAGCTATTCGACGAATGTCAAAAACTGCCCAAATAAAAATCAATGATTTAAAGTAAAAAATGACTTTATGACCAGTATTTTACATTGGTATACTTTCTGACTAATTGATTACCTTTGACAACTTATAATTTTAAAACATATTAATGGAATTAGCATTAAAGATATTTCAGTTTATCCTGAGCATTTCTATCCTTGTAACACTACACGAAATCGGGCACTTCCTGCCAGCGAAATGGTTCAAAACCAAAGTAGACAAATTCTTTTTATTCTTTGACCCGTATTTTTCCATTTTCGCCATGAAAAAGATCAATGGAAAATGGCAATATAGATTCTTTTCTAAAAACGACCCTACTGAAGTAGAAGTTGAAATAGACGGCAAAAAAGTCCTTCAGCCAATCGATGTTTCGACTCTTCCGGATTCGGACTGGAGAAAGCACGAAGGTGTGAAGTACGGCATCGGATGGTTGCCCTTCGGAGGTTATGTGAAAATCGCCGGAATGGTGGACGAAAGTATGGACACCGAACAATTGAAGAAACCAGCGCAACCTTGGGAGTTCCGCGCAAAACCGGCTTGGCAACGTTTGATCATCATGCTTGGCGGTGTAACGGTGAATTTCTTTTTGGCTTGGTTGATTTTCGGTTCGTTATCTTATTTCTACGGCGAAGAGAATTATGATACCAAAAGATTGGGTGGCACAATGTACTACTCTGAGCCTTCATTGAAAATGGGTTTTGAAAACGGCGATAAGATTTTGAAAGTTGATGGTAAATCGCAAAAGGATTTTGATAAATTATCTTTGGATGTTTTGCTGAGTGACAACATCACTGTTCTTAGAAACGGAAAAGAAGTGACATTTCCGACAAGCGACGAAGGAAAAGCATTGGTCTTGCAGGCAGACGTTCCAAAAGCTTTCTTGATGCCGAGAATTGCGCCAACTGTGGACACCATTATTCAGAAACCAACGCTGGATGCAGGTCTTAAAATTGGTGATAAAGTTGTGAGCATCGATAATCAAAAAATCGAGTACTATGATGAGTTAGCGCCGATCGTTTCCAAAAAAGCAGGTTCAAATGTTGACTTTGTTGTTGAGCGTGGACAGACTTTGGTTCCATTGTCAATTCCTGTAGATAAAGAAGGGAAAATTGGAGTTTCCTCTTACAAAGCCTACAAAAAAATGATGACTTTGAATCATTTTACATTTGGAGAGTCAATTGGAAGAGGTTACACAAGAACGATTGAGAGTTTGACTTATCAAGTGAAGCAATTCAAATTGATCTTTAATAAAACCATCAAAGGCTACAAAAAAGTAGGTGGACCAATTGCAATCGTTAACAATATGCACGTGGACAAAACCAAAGATGGCGACCTTTCTATCAATTGGCAACAGTTTTGGTCTTTTACGGCTAAGTTTTCGATCTGGTTGGCATTCCTTAATTTGATTCCGATTCCGGGATTAGACGGCGGTCATGTGTTGTTTACATTATGGGAGATCATCACAAGAAAACCAGTGCCGCAGAAGATTTTGGAAAATGCACAAATGGTAGGCGTAATTTTCTTATTAGGACTAATGGCGTTAATATTTGGAAATGACATAGTTAAGCTGATAGTGCAAGCTATAGGCTAAAAAAATTAAAAAAAGTTTCAAAAAAAGTTTTGGAGTTTTTAAAAAAGTTTCTATATTTGCACACGCTTAAAGCAAAAAGAAACATTCCTCTTTAGCTCAGTTGGTTAGAGCATCTGACTGTTAATCAGAGGGTCGCTGGTTCGAGCCCAGCAAGAGGAGCAAAACCATCACAGAAATGTGATGGTTTTCTGTTTTTATAGGGTTTTCTAAAAAAATTATCCTATTTTAGGTTGGTTTTATTTTTACCATATTTTTATTTTTGTGTACAATGAAAAAATTAAAAGTAATCGAACTTTTTGCCGGCGTTGGCGGTTTCAGAATAGGTTTACAGAATAGCAACAAAGCGTCTTCGAAAGAAAATTTCGAGATTGTCTGGAGCAACCAGTGGGAACCTTCTACCAAAACCCAGCACGCTTCTTTGGTCTACGAATCCAAATTCAGTAAAAATGGACATTCCAATGAAAATATAGCTCTGGTTCCGTCTGATCAGATTCCAGAGCATGATATGCTGGTAGGAGGTTTTCCTTGCCAGGATTATTCTGTGGCTACCACTTTGAAAAACTCAAAAGGATTACAGGGAAAAAAAGGCGTTCTTTGGTGGGAGATCTACAGGATCTTGGAATCGAGAAAAGACAAACCAAAATTCCTATTCTTAGAGAACGTTGATCGTCTATTAAAATCACCAACGACACAACGAGGAAGGGATTTCGCGATCATGCTGAAATGTTTGTCAGATCTAGGCTACGCTGTAGAATGGAGAGTGATCAATGCGGCGGACTACGGAATGCCACAAAAAAGAAGAAGAACTTTTATTCTAAGTTACTTGAAAGATTCTGAGATCTATAATTCATTGATAAAAACAACTGAAAGTGATTGGCTTCTGGACGAGGGTGTTTTTGCAAAGACCTTTGAAGTCGGTCAGGTTTCCGACCTTAAAACTTTTGACCTTGATCAAAGTGTAGAGGAAATATCGGAGTCATTCAACAAAGAAAAAGGAGATTCGCCTTTCCAAAATTCCGGAATGATCCTGAACGGAAAAGTCACAACAATGAAAACCACGCCAAATTACGAAGGAAAAAGAACTTTACTAAAAGATATTCTGATTCCTGTGGATGAAATTCCAGAAGAATATTTCATCGACGAAAGCGACCTTGACAAATGGAACTATCTGAAAGGCGCGAAAAAAGAAGTGCGACAATCTACAAGCGGTTTTTCTTATAATTACGGTGAAGGCGCAATGATCTTCCCAGATAATCTAGAAAGTCCTTCCAGAACGATCATCACAGGCGAAGGTGGAAAATCAGCTTCCAGATTCAAACATGTTGTGAGAACGAGCAAAGGTCTCAGAAGGTTGACACCTATCGAATTGGAAAGATTGAACATGTTTCCAGATAATCACACCTTGTTGGAAGGCGTAAGCGACGTTAAACGGGCTTTTTTCATGGGAAACGCTTTGGTTGTAGGTGTTATTGAAAAAGTGGGCGAAACCTTATTGACATTTGGTCAAAGAGGATAGATCTTCTTCGCAACACCGATCTTGATCAGCCATTTGAGATATATCTTAAGGTTCAAAGGCTTCTCATCTTTTTGAATAGAATAATATAAGCATCCCTCTTCCCTTTCTTTTAGACTTCGAAGCGGGATATTTTGTTTCTGATCAGAATGTCTGATCTGTCCATCCAGGTCACTCAAAATGTCCCAACCCAAACCAATATTCTCAAGATACTTCCTAAGTTTTCTAACATCAACGCTTGTTATCGAGCAGTTTTTAAAACCGCCTTCGATACTTTCGGTTTTGATAAAAATACCGGTGATCAAAAAATAATGATCCGTGATCTTGTTTTTATCGAATAGCCAGCCTTTCCGCCATTTTCCATTTTTCAAGTAACTTAACTCGAAAGTGAAAGTTGGTAAACAATGACCGAGATAGTCTAGCTGCGCCTTTTCATCAATATAATATTCTTTTCCACTGTGGATCACGATCAGGTCCACACCTTTATTTTGAAGTTCAGATTCAGCAATTCTGGTGAAATTCAGATTTAATTTCTCATAGATCTCATCCAAAAATTGACCTAATAAATGTTCTTTATTGAGGTCTTGATCAAATGTTGACATCGAATTGTGTTTCGAATAAAGATACTATTTTTTCTGATGCTATCCTCCTGATCGAATATTTTAAAAGTAAGGTGCTATCAACATAATTATAAAAATGACCAAAAACATGAGCATCAAAAGAATCAGATGACTGATGAAAGACCTTAGAATGACAGCACCTGGTTTCATAGTATCAAAGAACTGAATATTGGTCCAGAAATTAAGTCCAATATCGATCAAATAAATAACGAGAATAATGGTTTCTACATCCAGAGACTGTTTGACAAGAAAAATAAAAGGTAGAAAAATGATCTGAACGATCAAGCGCTGAGCTGCTTTGAAAATGTTCAGGACCAGATATTCTACAAAATTATAGCCTTTCCCGTAAAAACAAACCGCTGTTCCCACCGTGTACAGAGGAATGGAGGCCAACGTGACCCAGCCAAAATGGGATAGGAACCATTCGTCCAGGTTGACGGATTTGTCGGTCTCGATTCCGTCTTTCGCAGATTCGACAGAAATATTGAACAAATTAATATCGAGCAAGTGGCAAACCAGAATGTAAAATCCCGCCAATATCAGGATGTAAGACAGCGGTTTGATATGATTCACCCGTTTCCCATCCAGATATTCTCTGATAAGCGTGTCCGGGTCTTATGAACAGCTGTTTGCTGGTATATAACAGTCCTGCATCGATATGGAAAAGACTGTGTGTCAACTGATGCTTTAGATCATGATAATTAATTCTATTTGTATCAGCTGTTTGCCCACAATTGTTACAGAATTTTCCTTCAAAACGATGACCACAATTTTTACAAGTTTGCATAATTTTCAGTTTTGGTTTATTTCTTATTCTTCTCCTCGATCCAGCGACTCATATATTTTGTCGAATTCAACTGATGGTGTTGCAGTATTTTCCCAAGATAATTTTCGGTTCTGTAATTGTCCAGATTTTCCATTAATTCTGAAACTTTATTAATGAAAAAATCAGCAAACAAATCCTTCTTATAAACAGAATCTAAAATCCTATAACCATTTTCCTGAGCCTTATTCCAAAGATTTTCATTTTGATAAAGGTCAACCGCTTTCTCCACAAAAGCCTCATCAGAATCTTCTATAAATCCATTCCAAGGCAAATCTTTGTGCATCGCTTCTGCACCGATTGTACTTGTCACATTGGGCAAACCAAACTTCATACTTTCCCAAAGTTTCCCTTTCAATCCAGCTCCGAAAGGAATTGGCGCAAGAAGAACTTTAGCTTGATTAAAAATCTCTTTTACAGAATCCGCTCTTCCTTTCACCAAAAATCCGTCTTTCTCATTATGAAGTTCCAAAACTTTCTGACTCGTGTAAGCGCCATAAATATGAAGTTCCGCTTCCGGAAGTTTTTTCTTAATTGATTTCCAAATCTGTTTCAAGTTCAGAACCGTTTGCCAATTCGGTTCGTGCAGGAAATTTCCAATGCTCACGAAATGTTTTCTCTCTTCAAATGGAATTTTGCTTTTCTCAAAATGATCTGTCAGAAAAGGAATATAAAACAGCAGATCTGGATTGATTTTAAACTCATCAACCAACAAATCATATTCAAACTCCGAAATGATCAAGGACAGATCACAACGTAGAATCGATGCAATTTCCCGCACAAAAACATCATTAATGAAATCTGCTTTCTCAACAATTCTCTTTTCAACAAAAGCTTTTCTTCTCGCTTCTCTCAGAAAATGTAAATCTTCCGTATCAATGATTTTCACAGCATTTGGACAGTTATCAAAAACGCGCCAACCGAATTGTTCCTCAGTCACATAACGGTCAAAAAGAACAACATCGGGATTGAGATTTCTAATTTTCTCATCAAAACTCTCATTATTGATCTCGATCTTCTGAATCTCGATCTTTTCAGAAAATTCGATGTTGTTGGAAGCGGTGAGGAAAGTGATCTTATAATCAGCTTCAGAAAAAACATGGATCAATTGCATCATCCGATGTCCAGCTGCAGTAGAAGCCGGCTCAGGAATCACGAGACCAATAATGACGAGATGTTTCATGTGAAACAAAAATAGAGATTTATTATCAAAACCGAATTCCAGAAATTTTTATTTGGGCAGCTTTATCCGTCTTCCACTCCCAAATCTAACAAAGTGGTTCGACGTAGTCAATCTTTTTGCCTCAGCTTTACCAGCCACAAAAAAGCATTTCCGCTCAAGCCGGGCTGCAGATTCGGTATAAAAACCACGTTTAGTTTTAAATCAAATTTTCAACCTAAAACATCCCTCTTTTCATAAAAAATTATATTAATTTTGAGGTATGCGAATAGAAAACGAAATCAAGTTGGGGTTCAAAGATGTGATGTTTCGCCCGAAACGTTCCACACTCAAATCCCGCAGCGAAGTTACGATAGAAAGAGAATTCACTTTTCTGCACACTCAGAAAAAATGGAGCGGCGTTCCATTGATTGCAGCCAATATGGACACAGTCGGAACGTTCGAAATGGCAGAAGCCTTATCCAAAGAAAAAATAATCACAGCCATTCACAAGCATTATTCAGTCGAAGAATGGAACCAATTCTTAGACGGAAAATCTGAAGAATTCTATCAATATATTGCGCTCAGCACCGGAACCGGGAAAGCAGACGAAGAGAAAATAAAAACCATTTTGGACACCGATCCGAAGATCCAGTTTCTTTGTATCGATGTTGCCAATGGCTATTCCGAACATTTTGTAGAGTTTGTGAAAAAAGCACGTCAAAACTTCCCTGATAAAATCATTATGGCTGGCAATGTTGTAACTGGCGAAATGGTAGAAGAACTGATTTTGGCTGGCGCTGATATCATCAAAGTTGGAATTGGTCCTGGTTCGGTTTGTACGACTCGTGTAAAAACAGGTGTTGGTTATCCACAACTTTCCGCCATCATCGAATGTGCTGATGCAGCACACGGATTAGGTGGACAAATCATTGGCGACGGTGGTTGTAAAGTTCCAGGAGACGTAGCAAAAGCCTTTGGTGGCGGTTCAGATTTCGTCATGCTCGGCGGAATGTTTGCCGGACACGACGAAAGTGGCGGCGAAATCGTGGAAGAAAATGGAAAAACTTTCAGATTATTTTACGGAATGAGTTCTCAAACTGCGATGGATAAACATTCCGGCGGCGTTGCAGAATATCGTGCATCCGAAGGCAAAACAGTAAAAGTTGCCTACAAAGGTCCAGTTTCTGACACTGTGAAAGATATTCTTGGAGGCGTTCGTTCGACTTGTACTTATGTTGGTGCATCCAAATTGAAAGAACTTTCTAAGAGAACAACTTTTATTAGAGTTCAGGAGCAGGAGAATCAGGTTTTTAACGGATAATATTTGATTTTCTATGGATAGAAATCTAATAATCATCATACTTTCTTTTTTATCACTTAACATCATTGCACAAAGTAAAATGCGAAAGGTTGACGAACTTATAAATAAGACAGATCCAGGCTGGCCAATTGTGGAAGAAATGATAAAGTCGGCCAAGAATAAGATTGAAGTTTTACCGATAGATCCTTCTAAAGCTGAGGATGTATTGTTTAAAACACAAGTCACCACACGCTCTCCGATGGGTGCCATTGTTTACACGACTGGTGGAATCTTGGTAGACGATGGCTGGATAAGAATTTTGGGTTCAGGAAACGCAAAACTTACAAGAACACTTCCAGATTGGAACAAAGGAAAATCATTCAAAGAATTCGGAGAAGTTCCTCCTTTTTTGCTGGTTGCGGATGATGCGATTGGCGGCTTTTTTATTCTGAATGGTGGTGGTCTTGGCGAAGATTTGGGGAAAATCTATTATTTTGCACCCGATAATTTGGAATATGAACCTTTAGACATTACTTACACAGAGTTTTTAAATTTTTGCTTTAATAATGATTTAGACCAATTTTATAAAGATAATCGATGGAAAAACTGGCAAAA
Organism: Chryseobacterium sp. FP211-J200; assembly: GCF_001643375.1. GTDB lineage: Bacteria > Bacteroidota > Bacteroidia > Flavobacteriales > Weeksellaceae > Epilithonimonas > Epilithonimonas ginsengisoli. The sequence goes on along the minus strand of NZ_LSHB01000024.1, from coordinate 127,862 downwards.
GGAAGTTTCGGAATTGGACGGAAATATAGTTTACAATTTCTATCCTTATTTGTGGACAAAAGAAGGTAAAGACATTAATAAAAATTCTCGAAAAGCAATTTCAGTTGAAGAGCAATATAATTTGAACATCGATTTTAGAAAACAATTAGGTTTACAATAAAACAAAACCAGCCATAATTTGGCTGGTTTTCTCTTTAAAGTTCATCAAGTCCTCTTCTCAATGCAATCGAAGCTTTTTTCACTTCTATTGTCCAATCATCAGCTGCGTTTCCGTCAGCACCGTCAGAAATATATTTTAGACATAGAAAATCGATTTCTTCCTGCTCCGCCACTTTCGCAAGAGCAAATGCTTCCATATCTATCACATTGTACTCGCGATTAATATGCTCTATTTCAAACTGGTCGCCAGAACCGCAAATTCCGTTTGGGAGATTTTCTATTTTTAATCCATATTCCAAAAGAATTGGTTCATCAGAAAATGGCGTCTCAAATTTCTTAAAACCCAATGCTCTTACATCCATATCCCGCTGGATAAAACGGTTGCAGTTAACAATAGTTCCTCTGTCAAAAACTGTACTTCCTGCTGTTCCCAAATTGATTATGAGATCTGGCTTAGATTTTTGAATGGCTTTTACAAGATGATAAGTCGCTTTAATTTTTCCTACACCAACAAACAATTTATTAAAACTCTCAAATTCTTTTCCGGCTTCTGATTCCAGAGCAAAAACCAAAAGGATGTTGCTGTAAAGCTTTCCGTTAATTGTCATTTTAGGGCACAGGTTTTTTCAGAAAGAACAAAGTCAATGTCCGTGCGCCCTGTGCACCGTGTACCAAAACGGCGCTGATGTCCGCTGTTGCAGATGGCCCCATCACAAAACAGCCATAATGTGAGTGTGGAAAATCTACTCTTTTGTAGGCGGTATGCATATTTTCGGTCAAATCTTCAGGATCCAGCAAAACAGCGAGGTGTTGAGATAAATAACCTAATGAATTGGTAACCAGAGATTTTTCGGTGACCCAGACCATTCCCATCTCCGCCACACCAAACTCTGCACGGAAAATACCCAAATCCACATCATTAAGATCCGCGGGCTTTTGCACGTGTATATCTTTATTCCCTCTCCATTCAGGCGTTGCAGAGCAAGTGACCTTAGCATCAGGAAGCTTTTTTCGCATAATTTCCTGCGCTTCTTCTACCGATGCGACATCATAAAAATCGACGGCAGCAATTTTGGCGTTAATTTCAAAAACAGCTTTAAGATCTGTCCCTGGCTTTTTATAATCCGGGATGGCGGGATAATCCACTTTTTCGCGGTTAGCAAGATTGGTTCTTACCGAACTCAGTAATTCTTCTTTAGTCATTGTTTTTTCGGTTTTTTTTGTACCAGTCTCTGAAGGTTTCTTTTTTCACGTCAGGCAATTCACGGTCTTCTACCCAAGGATCCAACGTGCTATTTTCCAATAGAGATTTTGGGAGAATATTCAGCATATTGTAAGTGGTCTTTTCCATCATTTTAAAAGAAGTTGCACTGCCTAGCAATCTGTCGGCAGCAGCAAATGCCAGCCTTCTGCCAAAAGGTGTTTTCTTTTTCTCCATCATCACTTTTCGCCACTCGATAATCTGGTCCGAAATATTAATATGAACGGGGCAGATCTCTGTACAGGAGCCGCAAAGCGATGAATGGAAAGGTAATTCTGAATAGGTGTCTTCATCAAAAGTAGGATCCAGAATAATCCCAATCGGGCCGGAATAAGTAGCACCATAAGACAATCCGCCACTCCTTCTGTACACCGGGCAGGTATTCATACAGGCACCACAACGGATACATTTGAGAGAATGCCAGAATTTGTCCATAGACAATCGTTTGCTCCTACCATTATCTGTGAGTACGATATGCATCTCAGATCCTTCTCTTGGGCCTGAAAAATGAGAAGTATACTGCGTTGCCGGCGTCCCTAAAGCACTGCGGGAAAGTAGTCTGATAAAAACACCCAGATCTTCTACCTTCGGCAGGATCTTTTCTATACCAATACTCGCAATATGAAGCGGTGGAATGCTTGCAGTAAGATCGGCATTACCTTCATTAGTACATACTACAAAAGTACCGGTTTCGGCAACGGCAAAATTGGCGCCTGTCATCCCGGCATCTGCCACCAAAAATTTGGGTCGGGCATTGTTCCTCATTGCTTCTGCGAGAGAATGCGGATCATCATCGTTGGGATCCGTACCAATTTTATCTGCAAATAGTTTGGCAATATCTTCCGTCGTTTTTTGGATGGCAGGCATTACAATATGACTTGGGCGCTCGTCCGATAGTTGCTGGATTCGCTCACCCAGATCAGTCTCCAGGACATCAATTCCTCTTTCTTCAAGAAAAGGCGTCATCCCGCATTCTTCCTGCAGCATCGATTTGCTTTTGATGATGCGCTTTGCGCCGTGAGAATTCAAAATATCAAAAACAATAGCATTATGTTCATCGGCATCTTTTGCAAAATGAACTGTGATACCGTTTTCCTCGGCTTTTGTTGCAAACTGATTTATGTAGTGATCTAAATGCGTCAGCGCATGTTCCTTGATTTGCGAAGCCAGATTCCTAAGCTCTTCCCATTCCGGGATCTCAGAGGATACTTTACCACGCTTGATAATTGTATTGTAAAGATTTTTATCGTGTTGCGCCTCGTGAACATCATCCTGTTTGATGAATTTTCTCGCATTATCTTCTACGTTTATTTTTCCCATTGTTTGTCTTTTTAGAATGGTCCGTTATTCAAAACCTGAGCAATATGTACAAATTTGAGGTCTGACTTTTCTCTTTTGGCAATGCCTTCCTGATGCATCAGGCAAGACATATCCGGCGAAACTACATACTCGACCTGATGTCTTGTATAATCAGCAACTTTGTCCTGCCCCATCTTGGCACTCACTGCTTCATCGGTTACACAAAACGTCCCACCAAAGCCACAACATTCTTGTGGCCTGTCAATCGTTTCTACTTTAACTCCTGACACCTTCTTTAACAGATCTTCGGTTTTATTAAAGTAAGGTTCCTGCCACTCAAAACGGGATGCAATGTGTAAGCCGCGGATAGAACTGCAGGAATTATGGATAGCCACCGTATGCTGGAAATCTGCCCAAGGGAATTCTTCTATCTTGAGAACATCGTGTAAAAACTCTACTAATTCTATGGTTTTGTGACGGATTTCTGTAACAGTTTCGGTTTGAGGAATTGCATCCATATGGAGCTTGACGTGCTTGACACAACTCCCTGCCGGCCCAACGATATAATCAAAATTCAAATCCTTAAAATTTTCACAAAACTGAGTTTCTGTCCTAATAGAATGTTTCTGATCGCCCTCATTGGCCATAGGCTGTCCACAACAAGTCTGCTGCAAAGGTACTGTGACCTCTATGCCCAATCGCTCCAAAAGCTCAAGTGTGGCAATACCGACTTTGGGGTAAATCAGATCTATATAACAGGGGATAAAGAGTGCTACTTTCATTAAAAAATTTATAGAAACTCTAAATTAGCACTATTTCTTCTTTTCCTGATTAGGCTTAGGATGAAAAAAGCCTATACGAGAGGTTATTTATATTGAGTAAAAATAATTTACCTGGCATTAAGACAATAAAAAAGACTTTTGAAATCAAAAGTCTTTTTTCACTGAATATTAAATTCAATTATGTCAGCATTCCGCCGTCAACATTCAGAACCTGGCCGGTGATGTAGGAAGACATATTACTTGCTAAGAAAACGCAGGCATTAGCCACGTCTTCCGGCTGTCCACCCCGTTTCAACGGAATCCCGTCTCTCCAACTTTGAACTGTTTTTTCGTCTAATGCAGCCGTCATTTCAGTTTCGATGAAACCTGGTGCGATGGCGTTGCAACGGATATTTCTTGAACCTAATTCCAAAGCGATGGATTTTGTGAACCCAATCACGCCTGCCTTAGAAGCGGCATAATTCGCTTGTCCAGCATTTCCTTTCACGCCAACCACGGAAGTCATATTGATGATAGACCCGGATTTTGCTTTCATCATTGGTTTGATAACGGCTTTCGTCAGGTTGAAAACTGAGTCCAAGTTCACTTTGATAATGGTGTCCCAATCGTCTTTTGACATTCTCATCAACAGATTGTCACGTGTGATTCCAGCGTTGTTTACCAAGATGTCAATCGCTCCGAATTCTGCTAAAACATCTTCTACCAATTTCTGCGCAGCATCATAATCTGACGCATCGGATTGATAACCTTTGATTTGAGTGGTTTTGCTCAATTCAGTTTCCAATTCTTTGGCTTTCTCAACAGAACCGGCATATGTGAACGCAATCCTCGCCCCTTCTTTGGCAAAAACTTCAGCAATACCTTTCCCGATACCTCTTGTTGCGCCTGTAATGATGGCAACTTTACCTTGTAATAATCCCATTTGAAATGTTAGATAAATTAATTTTTAAAAGACAAATATATGAAATCGCCATGATTTGGAAACCAATCACCCATGAAGAGGCGATTGTACATGGCTTCAGAAAAAATATAAATATGCCTATGAAAAAGTTTTATTTATTAAGTTCATTATGATATTCATTTTTAAGTGATTCAATTTTGTCTTTCAACTCTTTGCTGATTTTGTTTGGATAGTTTTTCAGTTTTTTGAGATTGAATGCAAGAATTATTGCAGAGATACCTGAAAAAATAAATGCCACAGCTGTTATAACAACCAGAGAAATTCCGGCTAAAACAGGATTAAGAATAAGAATAACAGACCCGATAAGGCCAAGAAAACTGATCAGCGCCAGATTCCCCCACTGCAAAACGCCATAGCTTTTGAGATCAAAGGCAAAACCAATCCCCTGTACAGAACGGAACATCAATGAAAATCCAACAAAATAGGGCAAAGCAACAAATGCCACCTGCGGCTGAAAAAATAATATAATCCCTACAAAAAGATCCAGCAAAGCACCTACCAGATACCAGCCCCAATTGTCCAGATTATCCTTGTTTTGTATTGCAAACACAAGTTCCATAATCCCGAAAACCAAAAATGACGCACTGAAAAACAGCACCAGAGACAGGTAAGTGGCTAGTGGAATGCTAAACATGTACAATCCCATAATCACCAGTAAAATACCTACAATTAAAGGTAAATACCAATGCTTAACTGTGTTTTTGATAGTTTTAAAAAATGTTGTTCCCATAATAATATGTTTTTGAAATTAAATTAAGAATTATTCACCACCAGGACAATTTCACCTTTTAAAGTTTTGCTTTTGGAAAAATCAATTAACTCATTGATTGTCCCGCGTTTGGTTTCCTCAAATTTTTTGGAAATCTCTCTGCTCAAGCTCACTTTTGTTTCAGCACCGAAGAATTCTTTGATCTGTTCCAAAGTTGTGTTGATTTTATGTGGACTTTCATAGAGAATGATGGTTTTTTTCTCTTCTGCCAGTTGTTTCAGTTTGGTTTGCCGTCCCTTTTTTTGAGGAAGGAAGCCTGCGAAGTAGAAATCATGATTGGGTAATCCAGAAACTACAAGAGCCGGAACAAAAGCTGTTGCGCCAGGCAGACAAATCATTTCCACATTTTTATCTGCACAAGCTTTCGCCAAGAGATAACCTGGGTCTGAAATTCCTGGTGTTCCTGCGTCTGTTATGATTGCAATCGTTTGACCATTTTCCAAATCGTTAATGACTTTTTCTGTCATATTGTGCTCGTTGTGTAAATGATAGGACTTCAAAGGTTTTGAAATCTCGTAATGCTTCAGGAGAAATCCCGAAGTCCTGGTGTCCTCGCACAAAATATAATCTACTTCTTTCAGCACTTTTACCGCACGGAAGGTCATATCTTCCAGATTCCCGATTGGAGTTGGTACGAAATATAAAATTCCACTCATTTTTTCTTTTTTTTGGTTGGAATGATTTCCAACCTTGTAATTTTTCTTTTCGTTGGAATAAATTCCATCGCTAAAATATCGGTCGTTCCTAAAGGAATTTTTTTTGAGTCAAAGTCGCAGAGCGACGACCTATTTACCAAACCTAAGATTTTAATCTTGGGTTAAATCCTCAAACAAATAATTCTCATCATAATCAACTTCAAATTTTTTCAACAATTGAAGATATTCTTCTTTGAAAGTTTGATTTTTATGATGTTCTTTTTGATTTTCAATGTATTTATAAACCTTATCTACCGAAGATTGGTTATAGCTAAAACCTCCAAAGCCTCTTTGCCATTCGAAACGTTCTTCCAAAAACCCGTTCTCATTAATCCATTTTGAAGACTTTGCCTTTACACTTTTCATCACATCAGAAAGAGAAAGCGTACTTTTCAAAGTGAAAAAGCAATGGACGTGGTCTTCTACTCCATTTACGATGATGGTTTTACAACCAGTTTCGTTTATCAAATTTCCGATAACAGCAAACAACTTTTTTCGGAAACTCTCCTTAATCAAAGAGTTTCTATACTTTACAGCAAAAACTGCTTGCACATAAAGTTTAACATAAGTGTTTGACATATTCTTATCTTTTTTTGGTTGGAATGAATTCCAACCTTAAGATATCGGTCGTTCCTAACGGAACTTTTCTTTAAGCAAAGTCGCAGAGCGACGACCAACTTCCCAACCTAAGATTTTAATCTTAGGAATTCACAGCTAGCTTACAAAAACCGATTCTCCACCAAAGTCCACAATCTCTGCGCGTAACTATCCACTTTTTTCCAATCTCTTTCGTAATAGATATCACTCAAAAACTCCTGAGCTTTATCAAGCGAAGTGAAAGAATTAAGAATCGTAACTACTTGATTCAATTCACTTTGACTACCATCAAAAAGATGCTGTGAAAAAGCAATTCGGTCGTTCAAATCGAGTTTGAACTCTGGTTTTGGTTTTGGTGCCTCCATATATTCTGTTGGCACATTATTTTTCAAAAGGCTTCCTGAGTCTTTTTTTGGCTGATGCTGTTCAATCTCTTCCAAATGGTCATCATCGAAAAGTGATTTGGCCACTTTCAAACCTTTGATATTCGCCAACTTGAATTTCTTATCCTGATGCTCGTCTTGCACTTCATAATCTTGTCTTGGCTTTTCCTGAGGAACCGTATTTTTAGAAAGCTCTACAATTTTTCTGCGGTTCTCTTCCAATTCTTTTAGTTTAGCTTCTTTCTCGGCAAGTCTTTCTTGGTAATCATCTTCTTTCGGCGCTTGAACTTCTTCCCTGTTCATCGCAAAAGAAAACTGGCTGTCTTGCATTGGTTCCAATTTCTGAGAACTGTCTTGCAATAGATTTTCTTCGATTTCAGAAACAAATTCATTTCCTTTAATTTCAATTTTTTCCTCAACTTGATTTTCCTCTGAATCTATCTCTGCAAAATTAGAAACTTCCGTAATTGGTTCAGTTTCTAAAATTTGATTTTCTTGAGAGTGAATTTCTTCCTCAATTTGATCTTCATCAGAATCTATTTCAGCGAAGTTTGAAACTTCTTCTACCAATTCATTTTCCTCAGAATCAATTTCTGAAAAACTGGAAACTTCCTCTACCCATTCATCTTCCAAAACTGAAAGTTCTTCACTAAGAATTTCATCCTCAACTTCATTTTGTTCTGATTCGATATCTACATAACTAGAAACTTCCTCAATTACATTTTCCTGAGAATGTTCCTGCTCATCTATTTCTTTAAATGAATGAACTTCCTCAACTTCCGGAACATCATCGAAAATATCGTGAACTTCAGTTTCCTCAACAATGATTTCTGCTACTTTGTTTTTATCATCAAATTCCTCAACAGAAATCAAGTCAGAATCAATGTTTGTTTCTTGATTTTCAATAACTTCTAAAGCTTGATCTGTAGTAGACGAAAAACCAAATTGATTAGAAATCTTAAGGAAAGAGAATTTTTGATAAAGCTGATTCAATTGATTTTCTTTGGTTAAAAGATTTTCATAGGAATCGGAATCAGCCAATTCTGCCAAAAGAATCTTGATTTCACCGAAAATTTCTTCGTATGGATGTTGCAAGTTTTGCATAATAAATCTTATTAATTTTTACTTAAATTTGATGTTTATAAATTTAAGAACAATTTTGTTCTGTAAAAGGTTTTGCTACAATTATTTTATTTGAATGAATGTTGTAAAATTTTTAACGCAAAGTCGCTTATTATTTATAATTAATGCGCTTTAAGTCACAAAAGTTTGATAAACCTACTGTCCATTTGCGACTTACAAAGTGTTTAGAAAAATTAATTTTTGCCTTTGCGTTAGGAACAAAAATTTTAAAATAATTTTTTGCTAAATTAATAATGTTTTTAGAAAATACAATCAATCATTCCAAACAAAGTGGTTGGATGGAGGTTATTTGTGGCTCGATGTTTTCCGGCAAAACGGAGGAACTCATCAGGAGGCTTCGCCGTGCAGAAATGGCTGGTCAAATTGTGGAAATTTTCAAACCGAAAATCGACACCAGATATTCTGACGAGGATGTGGTTTCTCACAACCAAAATAAAATCAGAAGTACAGCTGTGGAAAGTCCTTCCGAAATACTTTTGCTTGGTTCCAATTGTCACGTGGTGGCGATTGACGAAGCCCAGTTTTTTGACGAAAGCATTGTTGATGTCGCTAATCAATTGGCAAACAATGGAATAAGAGTCGTAATTGCTGGATTAGATATGGATTTTCTTGGACGACCTTTCGGGCCGATGCCCAATCTGATGGCAACCGCCGAATATGTGACAAAGGTTCACGCGATTTGCCGACGAACAGGGAATTTAGCCAATTATTCTATGAGAACTTCCGCGGGACAAGACCTTGTGGAACTCGGCGAAACCGAAGCTTATGATGCAGTCAGCAGACGTGTTTTTGTAGAAGAAGTTATTGAAAAAAATAAATAGTTTATTATTTGTCAATCAATGAATTACACCATCAAAGAAATTGCAGACATCACCAATTCCGAAGTCATCGGAAACGGCGAAATCAAAATCAAAAATATTGCTTTTGATAGTAGAACGATCTATTCGACGAAGCATACTGCATTTATTGCCATCAACACCAAAAAAAATTCGGGCCAAAAATATATTGATTCAGTTATCGATAAAGGAATTGATACGATTATCACAGAAAATAAAATTGAAAATCCCTCTATTAATCAAATTATTACAGAAAATTCTGTACAGTTTTTACAGACTTTAGCTAAATATCATTTTGAACATTCTGACATTAACTCGATTGGAATTACAGGAAGTAACGGAAAAACGATTTTAAAAGAATGGCTCTATCAATGTCTTTCTAATGAATTTGTGACTGTGAAAAGTCCCAAGAGTTTTAATTCTCAAATCGGTTTGCCTCTATCTTTACTTCAAATCGATAAAAAGCACGAGTTGGGAATCTTCGAAGTTGGAATTTCCAAGCCTGATGAAATGCAAAATCAAGAGCATATCTTCCATCCAAAAATTGGTTTGTTGACGCACATTGGTTCCGCACATTCAGCGAATTTCAGTTCTGAAGAAGAGTTGATCAATGAAAAATTAAAGCTGTTCAAGAATTCAGAAATTATATTTTATAATGCTGATAACTTATTGACATATAAAACAATAAATCAATTATACTCAAGTAAAAAAGTAGTATCATACGGATTAGAAATTAGTAATGACATTCACATTATTTCTGATGTGAATAACAGAACTCAGGATATTCAAATCAAGTACTTTGATGAAATTATCACGCTCCCGATTTTCCAAAGAGACGAAGCAACTTTGACAAATGTCCTTGCATTAATTGGAATTCTGAAAGAACTCAAAATTTCAAATTCTGACATCAAAGAAAAAATTGATGCATTGAAAGCGATTGAAATGCGTCTGGAAAGTATTGAGGGAACTAGGAATAATCTGATAATCAACGATTCTTATAATTTGGATTTGGATTCTTTAAAGATTGCTTTTCAGTTTATCGGCGAATACAACAAACCGAAGAAATCTTTGATTCTGACTGATATTTTGGATTCCAATGAGAATTCACAAGAACTTTATTCAGAAGTGGCAGAGTTAGTAAATGAGCAGAAATTTGATAAAGTTTTCCTAATTGGGGATGAAATCAGCAATTTCCACGAAGTATTTACATCTGAAACTTATACTTTTAATAATACAAATCAATTCATTGATAGCAAAGTGATTAATGAAATTGAAAATCAAGTTATTCTCTTGAAAGGTGCAAGAAAATTCGAGATTGAAAAAATCAAAGAAATTCTTGAACTGAGGAAGCACGATACCGTTCTGGAGATTAATTTGAATGCAATTCTTCATAACATCAATTTCCATAAATCATTACTTAAACCAGAGACCAAAATGATGGCAATGGTAAAAGCAAATGCTTATGGATTAGGAAGTTATGAAATTTCAGAGTTTCTTCAGCATCATCATATTGATTATCTTGGTGTTGCGTTTGTAGACGAAGGTGTTGAATTGAGAAAAAAAGGAATCACAACGCCAATCATCGTGATGAATCCTGAACAACACAGTTATGATGCTGTAATTGAGTATAATTTAGAACCAGAAATTTACAGTTTGCGTGTTCTGGAATTATTCAATGATCAATTAATAAGATCCGGAAATCAGCAGAAATATCCAATACACATCAAATTGGAAACAGGAATGCATCGGCTTGGTTTTAAAGATTTTGAATTGGACGAATTAACTGAAAAGTTGAATACAATGAATGTAAAAGTTCAAAGTATTTTCAGCCATTTGTCTTCGTCCGACGTTCCTGAAGAGAAAGAATTTACATTAAATCAAATTGAAACTTTTGAGAAAAATTCGAGTTATTTGATCAATCAACTTGGTTACAAACCTTTGCGCCATATTTTAAATTCAGCAGGAATAACCAATTATTCTGATTATCAATACGATATGGTAAGAATAGGCATCGGAATGATTGGAGAAACTTCGAATAGATCGATCAAAAGCCAACTTCAAAATTCGGTAAGTTTTAAAACCGTGGTTTCCCAAATTTCTGAGGTAAAAACTGGAGAATCTGTTGGTTACAGCAGAAAATACAAAGCTGAGCATGATACAAAAATCGCCACAATTCCCGTTGGTTATGCAGATGGAATTCCACGATTAGTGGGAAATAAGGTCGGGAATGTCGGCATCAATAAAAAACTATGTCCGATTGTCGGCAATGTCTGTATGGATATGATGATGATAAATGTGGAAAATGTCAACGTAAAAGAAGGCGATCCTGTTGTGATCTTTAATTCAAATCCTACCCTTGAAGAATTTTCAAAATATTGTCAAACAATTACTTACGAAGTTTTAACCTCGATTTCGCCGAGAGTTAAAAGAATTTATATAAAAAATTAAAAATGATGAAGAAACTCTTTTATCTGTTAATTTTTCTAGCTTATCTGACGGCTTATTCTCAGGTAAAGGAAAATCTTGTCATCCCAAAAAATCCAAGAATCGGACTTTCTCTTTCCGGCGGTGGAGCGAAAGGTTTTACACACGTTGGTGTTCTTAAAGTTTTGGATTCGCTCGGCGTTAAAATCGATTACATTTCTGGAACTAGTATGGGCGCAATTGTCGGCGGTTTGTATGCATCAGGCTACACAGGAAAAGACATCGAGAAAATCGTGATGGATACAGATTTCTACTCATTGATTACTGATCCAAAAACCAGGCAGGAAACCAGTTTTTTCAACAAAAGTGTAGACAAATATCTTTTAACAATTCCACTTAAAAATGGTAAGGTTTCTTTCCCATCGTCCATCAGCACAGGTCAAAGGAATATCTATCTGCTCAAGGAATTGATGAAAAATGTCTCGAATATCGATGATTTCTCAAAACTTCCGATTCCTTTTCTTTGTGTTGCTACAAATATAGAAAGTGGCGAGATGAAAGTATTTGAAAAAGGTGATTTGGTTTCTTCAATATTGGCCAGTTCGGCTTTTCCATCGCTTTTGGAGCCTGTAAAAATTGGTGATAGTATCTATGTAGATGGCGCAATGAGCGTCAATTACCCATCAAAACCGTTGAAAGATAAAGGGATTGATATTGTGATCGGCGTGGACTTGAACCAACCACTGACAAAGCGTGATAATCTGAATAGCGTTATTTCAATCCTAAATCAAGTCATCGATTTTGGTATTCAGAAAGAAACCAAAAATCAGTACAAATATACTGATATCAACATAAAACCTGACCTTACGGGAATCACAGCCACGAGCTACGACAACAAACGTCAAATCCTCGACAGCGGTTATGTAGAAGCTTTGAAATACTCAGATATTTTGAAAGAATTACCAAAAAGAAACTTCGAGAGGGTTAGGTCGTCCATCAATCCCATTTTCTCCAGTGTGTACAAAATAGACAGTCTAGTCGTGGAGAACGCAAAAATCTACAGGTCCAACTACATTCGTGGAAAAATGGGGCTAAAAATCCCTTCTATGCAGACTTATGGTAGTGTGAACAAGATGCTGGATAAACTTTATGCGACCAACAATTATAAATTCATCATCTACGACATCATTCAGGAAAATAATACCAATTATCTCAAATTGTATGTAACCGAAGATGACACTAGGCATTTCTTTAAAATAGGATTGCATTACGACGAGATTTTCAAGACTGGATTGCTATTGAATTATTCGGCGAAAAGGCTGTTATTCCAAAACTCAAATTTATCGCTGGATGTTGTCGTGGGTGATAGTCCTAGATATTATTTTAATTATTTCGTAGACAACGGCTATATTCCTGGTGTCGGGATATATTCCTCAGCTATGAGCTTTGACTTGAAGAATGCTGACAACAACACCTTAGAGTCTTGGAAATGGTTCCGAAACGAGCTTTATATACAATCCGTTTGGAAAGACAAATTCGCAATGGGTGGGGGACTCAGTTACGATTACTTCGAAAGCGATAAAAATGGCGCCGATAAACAGAACGCTAAATTTATGAATCCCTATATCTTCCTGAAAAGTGATACTCAAAATGACAAAGATTTTCCGACAAAAGGATTTTATTTCAACGCTGAAGGAAAGATCATCGACTTGTTTAGCGACGAAATTGATAAAAAGCCATTACTCGTGAAAGCAGACATTAAGATGAATTTTTACATTTCAAAGATGTTCACTTACCGACTCAATTTGTATGGAGGTATCACGATCGGGGAAAATCTACCTTCATTTTACCAATACCGAATCGGTGGCATTTTCGAACAGAATATCGTCAATTTCAAAAGATTTGCAGGCTTCCAATTTGGACTCCTTAATGACAATAATATATTTATGGCCTCCAACGATTTCCAACTGAGATTTGGTAAAAACTACTTTTTGGTAGGAAACTTCAGTTTTGCCAACCTTTTCGATTCTATAAAATTCGAAGATGCAGTCAAACTTAACTACAGCTCTATTGGTTTAACGGCAGGATACAAATCACCATTCGGTCAAATCAAACTTAACGTGAGCAAATCTCTTAACAATCACAAAGCCATTTTCAGTGTCATCTTAGGACATTGGTTTTAAAATATGATAAATTACTTTTTCGAAAACATCGACAAAAAAAACATCGATTCCAACATTTCCATTTGGCTGGAAGATTTAATTCTTTCCGAGAACAAAAAACCCGGCGACATCAATTATATCTTTTGCGATGACGAGTATCTGCTCAAGGTCAATCAGGATTATCTTGCTCACGACTATTACACAGACATCATCACTTTTGACTACGTGAAGGGAAAAACCATCTCAGGAGATATTTTCGTATCTTTGCCGCGCATTTTGGACAACGCTTCTACCCTATCGCAGGATTTCGAATCAGAATTCAGAAGAGTTTTGGCTCACGGTTTACTTCATCTTTGCGGATATAAGGACAAAACCGTGGAAGAAGAATCCACAATGCGACAAAAAGAAGATTTCTATATCAACCGGTATTTGAATTTTTAGGAGCTATTTCCCGCTTTCCACTGCAATCTTTTTGCAAGTCCTTGGCTTTTCCCATCGCTTCTTACAAAAAGGATTTCCGTTGCAATCGGGGCTAGTTACATTTTTCTTTTTGAATTAAATTTAGACAATGTTTCACGTGGAACATTCAATCAAAAAAAATAAAATTTTATTGCTATTAGCCGTTTGCTATTAGCCAAAAGTAAATAAAATGATTACAGATACATACGATGTTATCGTCGTTGGTGCAGGTCACGCAGGTTGTGAAGCCGCAGCTGCAGCAGCCAATTTAGGTTCAAAAACCCTTTTGGTCACAATGAATATGCAAACCATCGGACAGATGAGTTGCAACCCGGCAATGGGCGGAATTGCAAAAGGACAAATCGTCCGCGAGATTGATGCAATGGGCGGATATTCCGGAATCATTTCAGACAAATCAGCCATTCAATTCAAAATGCTGAACCTTTCCAAAGGTCCAGCAATGTGGTCGCCAAGAACCCAAAACGACAGAATGCTCTTCGCAGAAGAATGGCGATTAGCACTGGAAAATACACCAAACCTCGACTTCTTTCAGGATATGGTAAAAAGCTTGATCATAGAAAATGGTAAAGCTGTAGGTGTTGTAACAGGACTAGGAATTGAAATACGTTCCAAATCTGTAGTTCTTACAAACGGAACATTCCTAAACGGATTAATCCACGTTGGAGACAAGCAAATCGGTGGCGGAAGAATGGGCGAACCCAGAGCTTTCGGAATCACAGAACAATTAGTTTCTCTAGGCTTCGAATCTGGAAGAATGAAAACAGGAACGCCTCCACGTGTGGACGGAAGAAGCCTCGACTACTCCAAAATGGAAGAACAAAAAGGCGATGAAAATCCTCAGAAATTCAGTTATTTAGATACACCTAAATTAACCAAACAATTAAGCTGTCACATCGTTTATACCAACGAAACAGTTCACGATATCTTACGTGAAGGTTTTGACAGAAGCCCAATGTTCAATGGTACGATCCAAAGTACAGGTCCAAGATATTGTCCAAGTATCGAAGATAAAATCAACCGTTTTGCAGAAAGAAACAGACATCAATTATTTGTCGAACCAGAAGGTTGGAAAACTGTGGAAATTTATGTGAATGGATTCAGTTCATCTCTTCCGGAAGATGTTCAAATCAAAGCGATGAGACATATTCCAGGCTTCGAAAATGTCAAGGTTTTCCGTCCTGGTTATGCAATAGAATATGATTACTTCCCTCCTACCCAACTTTACCATACACTCGAAACTAAGTTGATTCAAAACCTTTATTTCGCTGGACAGATCAACGGAACAACTGGTTATGAAGAAGCAGCTGGACAAGGCTTAATGGCAGGCATTAATGCCCACAATAAAGTTCACGACAAGGGTGAATTCATTCTTAACAGAGATGAGGCTTATATCGGTGTTCTAATCGATGATTTAATCACGAAAGGAACCGAGGAACCTTATCGAATGTTCACTTCCCGTGCAGAATACAGATTGCTTTTAAGACAAGATAATGCAGACATTAGACTGACTGAGAAAGCTTACAATCTTGGTTTAGCAAAAGAAGAAAGACTTAGAAATGTTCAGGATAAAATTACAAAAAGTAATGAACTGGAAGCTTATTTGAGAGAAACTTCTATCAAACCTGGCATTATCAATCCAATATTAGAATCCATAGAATCTTCCATAGTTGACCAAGCATACAGAGCTTCTCACTATCTAACTCGGCCGAATATGACTTTGGATAAATTAGAAGAGATTCAAACTATCAAAGACATTACTTCAGCTTACAAAGAAGAAGTGCGAGAACAAGCCGAAATCAATATCAAATACAAAGGTTACATCGAGAAAGAAAAGGAAAATGTGGCTAAATTGAACCGCTTGGAAACCATCAAAATTCCCGAAAATTTCGACTATTCCAAATTATCTTCTTTATCTACAGAAGCTAAGCAAAAAATGACCAAAGTGAGACCAGTTACGATTGCTCAAGCAGGCAGAATTAGTGGTGTTTCTCCTTCTGATATCAATGTTTTATTGATTTACTTAGGAAGATAATTAATAATGTTCCACGTGAAACATATCAAAGAACAATGCAATTTTCATTGTTCTTTTTGTTTAAATAACAAATTTTAAAATGAAAATTAAAGACCATTTTCTTTCTCAGGAAGAATTCGAATTGATAGAAACTGAAACAAAAGGCGTTTTTAAAACCTCTCCTATTCCATCGAATATTTCTAAATATTACGAGAGCGAAGATTATATTTCACACCATCAGGATACAGGAAGTTTGAAGGAAAAAGTTTATAAATTCTTACAATCTTTTAATCTCCAATACAAGAAAACAATTCTTCTGGACAGAATAAAAAAAGATTCTAAAGTTTTAGACTATGGTTGTGGCGCCGGCGAATTTGTAAAATTTATTGAAAATGATTTCGAAACTTTTGGATTTGAACCGAATTCAGATGCGAGAAATTCAGCGATAAATAAAACTTCGAAGGCTAAAATTATTGATGATTTAAATTCAATAGCAAATAAAAGTCTAGACGCAATTACGCTTTGGCATGTTTTTGAACACGTCGAAAATCAAAGCGAAATGCTGGATATGTTTCATTCAAAATTAAAAGATAAAGGTATACTGATTATTGCAGTTCCAAATCCAACTTCTTACGATGCGAATCATTATAAAGAATTTTGGGCGGCTTATGATGTACCAAGACACATCTATCATTTTTCAAAAAACGGAATGGAAAATCTAATCTCTAAAAATCCAGATTGGAAATTAAGAAAAATCAAACCTCTCCTACTCGACTCATTTTACATCTCGATGTTGAGTGAAAAATATAAGAAATCACCTCTTTTTTGGTTAAAAGCAGTCGTTCACGGAACGATTTCTAACGTAAAAGCACTTTTTAACACCGAATTTTCCAGTTTGATATACATTATCGAAAAAAGATAGAAAATTGATTTTTGAGTAGTTTATGAAGGTTAATTTTCAGCTAATTTGTTCAAAATTTGTTAATAAATGCAAAAAAGTTCAAAATCAGACAGATTTCTCAATTTCAAATAAAATCTCTGAGAATCGCTTAAAATATTTTTCGTGATGATTATTCAAGTACAGACAAAAATAAAACCGACAAATTACTTTATCGGTTTTATTATATTTTAGAAATCTAATTCTTATTTGTTGATAGCAGCAACACCTGGAAGTTCCAAGCCTTCCAAACTTTCCAACATTGCTCCTCCTCCAGTGGAAACATAACTTACTTTGTCAGAATATCCGAATTGTTTCACAAATGCAACACTATCGCCTCCTCCAACTAATGAAAATGCGCCAAGTTTTGTTGCCTCAGCAATACTTTCTCCTAAAGCTATAGTTCCAGCTGCAAAATTTGACATTTCGAAAACACCGATTGGACCATTCCAAAGAATTGTTCTGGAGTTTAATAAAACATCGTTAAAGATCTCTCTTGATTTTGGACCTGCATCCAAACCTTGCCAATCTTCTGGGATTTCTCTGATATCACATTCTTTTCTATCCGCTTCATTATTGAAATCATCAGCAATGATAACATCTGTCGGAAGATAAACCTCGACATTGTGTTGCTTTGCTTTTTCAAGAATTTCAAGAGCCAAACTCAACTTATCATCTTCCACAATAGATTGTCCAATTTTTCCACCCAATGCTTTTATAAAGGTAAAAGACATTCCACCCCCGATGATCAAGTTATCAATTGCAGGAAGAATATTTTCAATAATTGTAATTTTTGTAGAAACTTTAGAACCTCCAAGTATCGCAGTTACAGGCTTTTCACCAGATTTAAGAACTTTATCGATGGCAATCAACTCGTTTTCCATCAGTAAACCGAAAAATTTAGTAGAAGGGAAAAACTCAGCAATTACAGCTGTAGAAGCGTGCGCTCTATGAGCAGTTCCAAAGGCGTCATTTACATAAGCATCGCCTAATTTGGATAACTTTTCTGCAAAAGCTTCATCACCTTTTTCTTCTTCATTATGAAAACGAAGATTCTCCAACAAAAGAATTTCGCCAGGTTGAAGTTCAGCAGAAGCTTGTTCTGCCTTCTCTCCTATTGATTCGTCCACAAATTTTACTTCTTTACCAAGAACTGAAGAAACTTCATCCAGAATATTTTTGAGAGAATATTTGTCGTTTACTTCGCCTTTTGGTCTTCCAAGATGCGTCATTAAGATTACAGAACCTCCATCAGCAAGGATTTTATCAACGGTAGGTTTTACAGAAACAATTCTGGTATTGTCCGTCACTTTTAGATTTTCGTCCTGTGGAACATTGAAGTCAACACGTACTAAAGCTTTTTTGTTTTTAAAATCGAAATCTTTTATTGTTTTCATATCTAGATTTAAATTGTTTTTTAATTGCCATATGCAATTGCTCTTTTTAGATCAAGCTTGCGTTTCCACAGTATGGCAATTTCATTAAATAAAATTTTTAAAGTTTTTATTAAAAAGACAATCATAAATAATGCCCTCTTTGTTTCACAAATTTAAAACTAATTCTTCCCTTTCAAAAATTTAATTTGCAAAAAGAATCCACAAACCTTCATTACATTATTATACATCTCTTTTTCTTTTTATAAAAAAATAATATTGTAGTGTATTGTTGTAGTGCGGTAGTATGCGGAGAAATAAAACTTAATTATTTCATCACACGAAATGTGGATTAATGAATAGGTTCTTAACATTAATTTAATTTTGATAATCAAGTCATTAAGAAGGTTATTAACAAATGTTTGTAATTTTTTTGAAGAATCAATATTCAAAACCTTTGTGGGGATAAAGTTCGGTGAAGTGAACCAAAACTAATTTGAAATAATGAATTGGACTAGTCGGAAAATAGTCCATTACTAAAAATAATCAATTATAAAAAGAAATACTTGACAGAAGTTATCCACAGGTTTTCTAACAATTTCTAACATTCTATTATCTTTTTATTAATGATTATAAATATTGATTATTTAATTATCATTATTAATTTTATATCGTTGATATTTAAATAATTAATTCAAGCTATTATTGATAATTATATTAAAATACTATGCCAACATTAATAAAATATGTATTAATTTTATACTTGAAATAAATCTATAAATCAAACTAAATGAAAAAGATTGCAATAGCCTGTGACCACGCGGGTTTTGAATATAAAGAGCTAATAAAAAAATACCTTGATGGCAAGTATGAAGTCCAGGATTTTGGCACCTACTCTGCTGATTCTGTTGATTATCCTGACTTTGTGCATCCAGCTGCGACCTCTGTAGAAAATGGAGAAAATGAATTGGGAATTTTGATTTGTGGAAGCGGAAACGGCGTTCAAATCACGGCCAACAAGCATCAGAAAATCAGATGTGCCCTTTGCTGGATGCCAGAAATTGCGGCATTGGCAAGACAACACAACGATGCGAATATGATTTCGATTCCTGCGAGATTCATTTCAAAAGAATTGGCATTCGAGATTGTAGATAAGTTTCTAACCATGGATTTTGAAGGTGGAAGACATCAGAACAGAGTTGATAAAATCGCATTTTGCTAAACATAAAAGCCTGTAATTGCTAAAATTGCAGGCTTTATTTTTAAAGTCATATCTTTGCAACGCATTTCACGGAGAAAGTTCTTTCTCACGAAACCATAAATTAATACAAAGGTTTCCCAAACTCCCCTATTTTATTTTATCTTTATTAAAAATTAAATCTGCTTTTTGGATTAATTTAGAACAATGCAAGAAATATCTTTACTAATTTCCAAAATCGGAGAAACTCAAATTTTCTTCAATAACCAAGCTCAAAGACAAGTCAATGTGGCGCTGACTTTGAGAAATTGGCTGATTGGTTTTTATATTTCTGAGTATGAACTGAATGGAAATGACAGAGCGGAATATGGTAAGAATCTTTATAAAGAAATTGCTAAAAAATGTGAAAATATAGCAGGATTGTCCGAAAGAAATCTTTATTGGTTTTCTACGTTTTATAAAACATACCAAAACATTTTGCAGACACCGACTGCAAAATTATATTTACCTGAAAATCAGTACGATGAAATTTTGCAGACACTGTCTACAAAATCAGTAGAATTTTCAAACTCTAATGTTGCAAATGATATTTGGAAGGTAGAATCTAATACACTAATTAACCAATTAAGCTTCTCACATATTGTAGAATTTCTAAAGCTAGATGATTCAACCAAAAGAACTTTCTACGAGACAGAAGCTATAAAAAATAATTGGTCGGTTCGGGAATTGCAAAGAGCCATCAATTCTATGCTTTTTGAAAGAACAGGAATAAGTAAAGACAAGCAAAAAGTCCTGGAGGAACATCAAAAATCTGAGAAACCTCTGGCGGAAAATTTTTTCAGAAATCCTTATATTTTGGAATTTTTGGGTCTGAAAGAAGAAACCTCTTACTCTGAAAATCAATTAGAACTCAGTATTATCAATCATTTGCAAACTTTTCTTTTAGAAATGGGCAAAGGTTTTTGTTTTGAATCACGACAGAAAAGAATCACTTTTGATAATACGCATTATTACATAGATTTGGTTTTTTATCATCGGATTTTACGCTGTAATATTTTAATAGACTTAAAGTTGGGAGAGTTTTCTCACGCCGATGCAGGTCAGATGAATGTTTATCTCAATTATTACAACGAAAACGAAAAAAACGAAGGCGATAATCCACCGATAGGAATTATTCTTTGCGCCAACAAAAACGAATCTCTGGTAAAATACGCTACCACAGGACTTTCTCAACAAATTTTTGTGAACAAATATTTGGTAAGCCTTCCAAAAGAAGAGGATTTGAAAAGGATTATTGATGAGGAACAAGATAAATTTTAGATGAGTTTAAACATCTTAACAATTAATTAAAATTAAATGAAAAACAAAAAAAATACATCTCATAAAAACGAACAGAAACTTCTGGATTTAGGAAGAACAATCCTTCGTTTTATGAATCAGAAAACATCCAAAATCTACAATTACAAACAGATTGCGGATGGGATAGATTACAAGAATCCAAGACAGAGAGAACTTGTGATCCAGGCGCTTCACAGATTGCAGGCGCTACAGAAAATCAAAGAAACGGAGAAAGGAAAATACATCGTCAATCTCAATATTGAAGGGACTTTGACGGGTGTCATAGACTTCAACCAATCCGGAAATGCTTATGTAAAAGTAGAAGGAATGGCGGATGATATCTTCGTGCATCAAAAAAATGTAAAAGACGCTTTGCAAGGCGACAAAGTGCTTTTGGTAACCTACAATTTCAAAGGTAAAAAAGTAGAAGGCTCTGTTGCAGAAGTTCTGGAGCGTGCAAAAGATACGTTTGTTGGGATTTTCCAGCAGATTGCAGATAAAGATTTCGGATTTGTAGTTTTCGAAAAGAGAACGATGAATACGGATATGTTCATTTCAAAAAACCATTTCAATGGCGCACAAGACGGAGACAAAGTCATCGTCAAAATGCGTGAATGGCGACCTGGAAGTAAAAATCCGGAAGGGGAAATCGTAACCGTTCTTGGAACACCAGGCGACCACGAAACAGAAATCCACGCGATTCTTGCCGAATATGGTTTGCCTTACAATTTCGAACCAGAAGTGGAGCACGACGCTGACCAAATCGACAGAAGCATCAACGATGAAGAAGTCGCAAAACGTTGGGATATGCGTGACATTTGCACCTTCACAATTGACCCGAAAGATGCGAAAGATTTCGATGACGCGTTATCCATTCAGAAATTAGAAAACGGATTGTGGCAAATCGGCGTTCACATTGCGGACGTTTCTCATTACGTAAAACCAGGAACTATTTTGGACGATGAAGCTTACAAAAGAGCAACCTCAGTTTATCTTGTCGATAGAGTAGTGCCGATGCTTCCGGAGGTTTTGAGTAATGACGTTTGTTCACTGCGACCGAATGAAGATAAATTCACATTCTCAGCGGTGTTCGAACTGGATGAAGATGCGAAAATCCATAAACAATGGTTTGGCAGAACCGTCATCCATTCCGACAGAAGATTCTCTTACGAGGAAGCTCAGGAAAGAATTGAAACTCAGGAAGGCGATTTGACTACAGAAATTCTTCAGCTTGATAAATTAGCGAAAATCCTAAGAGCCGAAAGAATCAGAAATGGCGCGATTACGTTCGACAGAAGCGAAGTAAGATTCAACCTTGACGAGAACAGCAAACCCATTGGTGTTTATTTCAAAGTCAGCAAAGATTCTAACCATTTGATTGAGGAATTTATGCTTTTGGCGAACAAAAAAGTATCCGAATTTATTTCATTAAATAAAAGAAACGAACCAACTGGAAACACTTTCATCTACAGAATCCACGATGACCCAGACCCGGCGAAATTGACTGCTTTACGAGATTTCGTAGGCACTTTCGGTTACAAAATGGACTTGGCCAATACCCAAACTGTTGCCCAATCACTTAATAGACTATTGACTGATGTCAAAGGAAAGGGCGAAGAAAATATGATTGAAACGCTGGCAATGAGAAGTATGAGCAAAGCTGTTTATTCTACGAGCCCGATTGGCCATTACGGACTTGGCTTCGAGTATTATTCACATTTTACATCGCCAATTCGCCGTTATCCCGATTTGATCGCGCACAGATTGCTTCAGCATTATTTAGATGGTGGAAAATCGCCAAATAAAGAAGAAGTGGAAACGCAGTCCAAACATTGTTCGGCAATGGAAAGATTGGCTTCTGAGGCGGAAAGAGAAAGCATCAAATTTATGCAGGTCAAATTTATGGAAGACCACGTGGGCGAAGTTTTCACAGGTGTTATTTCCGGCGTTGCAGAATATGGTTTTTGGGTAGAAATCCCTGAAAACGGCGCAGAAGGAATGATAAAACTCCGTGATTTGGTAGATGATTCTTACTCTTTGGATGCTAAGAATTACGCCATTATTGGTTCCAGAACTGGCAATACTTTCCGACTTGGAGACGAGGTCAAAATCAAAGTGGTGAAAGCCAATCTGATTGCAAAACAACTCGATTTCAAAATTGTGGAATAACTATATAGAAACATAAAATTAAAAGCTAAAGTAGACTCTCTATTTTAGCTTTTTCATTTTAAAATGTGTCCTATATGGTTGAAGATTTTAAGTTTATATAGTCAGATAACATTAATTAAAAAGTAAAATGTATTTTTGTCTTCGTCTTTTAAGTAGAAATTTATAATTAAAAACATTGATTTGATGTTATTTGATTGATAATAAAGCAAATAGCCAAAAGCTAACTGCAATAAGCTACTTACAAGATACATTTTGCTTTTTACAAAAAACTAAGAATGTTAGAACTCATTTTATACGCAGTCGGCCTGGGAATTATGCTGAGTTTGGTGTTCATCGGACCCATCTTTTTCCTGCTCATAGAAACCAGTTTTTCCAGAGGTCCCAGACACGCGATTGCTTTGGATATTGGCGTAGTTTCTGCCGACCTGCTCTGCATTATCGTCAGTTATTATGCTAGTGCTGACTTAGTTAGCCTTATCGACAAACATCCCGGTTTTTACCGGATTTCCGCCTTTTTGATTCTCATTTATGCTATTTATATGCTCCTTTCGAGGACCAAAATGCACATCGAAGGTGAAGAAAAACTCATCGACCAAAACTATATCAAGACCTTTCTCAACGGATTTTTACTCAATTTGCTGAACATTGGCGTCGTTCTTTTCTGGCTTGTAACGGTCGTTTCCGTCCGAAATGCCTATCCAAAAGTGGAAGATTTCGTTCTTTACATTGGGATTGTTATCGGAACTTATTTGTTGATAGATTTATCCAAAATCATCTTAGCAAAACAATTCCACGACAGACTCAATCAACGTGTGGCGAACAAAATCAGAAAAGGTGTCGGTTTTATCTTAGTGATTTTCAGTATATTTATATTTATGCAAAGCTTCAAAAAGTTCAACAAGTTCGAAGAAAAATTAGAAAAAGCAGAGAAACAGAAACCAAAAATCAAGTAATATTTTTTGAGCAACTTTTCCGCCTGTAGTTTATCCTGAGCTTGTCGAAGGGCTCCCAATCTTTTTTGCAGAAGCTTTAAGATTTAATTGAACTTTTAGTCCAAGCAAAAAAGGATTTCCGCTCAAGTCGGGTTGCGGATTTCAACGTAAATCGATGTTCAGTATAAAAATCCAATTTTGTTATTCCAAAGGAAAGCTAACGCAATGTTTCGACGAAATCAATCTAGACTGTTGAGATTCCTCCGGAATGACAAACTAACTTTTTAATTATGTCTTTGATGAGTGAAGCGCCTTTGCGAATCTTAAAATATTTTTAATAAAATAAAAGAAATCTTTGCGACCTTTGCGTTAAAATTAAACCAACACAAATGCAAAACAACACTTTCCCAAAATCCTTAAAAAAAGGAGACAAAATCGCCATCATTTCCCCAGCTGGTTCTGTTGAAGAAAATCAATTAGAGAAAACTTTGGCCTTGATCAAAAGCAAAGGTTACGAACCAATTCTAGGCGAAAATCTCTACACAAAGTTTCAAAACGGCTATTCGTACGCCGGAACAGAAGAACAACGGATTAAGGATATCAATTGGGCCTTAAACGACTCAGAGATATCTGCAATATGGGCTTCGAGAGGTGGTTACGGCTGTCAGCATTTAATTGAGCATGTGGATTTGAAAGAATTCAAGAAAAATCCAAAATGGTATATCGGATATTCTGACAACACGGTAATTCAAAGTTATCTGTTGAAAAAAGGTTTTGCATCCATCCACGGACAAACCATCAAAACGTCAAGCTTTGGCGTGACCGAAGAAAGTTATGACTTAACCTTCGACATTCTAAAAGGAAAATATCCAAAATACAAAATCGAATCCACAGAAAACAATAGAGTAGGAGAGGCTTCGGGAACTTTGGTTGGCGGAAATCTCGCGTTGATCTACGCACTTTTGGGAACCAAATATTCTTTCGATTTCACGGATAAGATTTTATTCATAGAAGACATTGGTGAAAATTTCTACGCGATGGACCGAATGATTATGAGCTTGGAATTGGCCGGCGTTTTCAAAAAAATAAAAGGACTCATCGTTGGTGGAATGACCAATATGGGAAAAGAAGGCGAGAACAAAAGCTACGAAGAATCCTTCGATCCATTCGTCAACCAACAGATTGCAAAGAGAATTTCCAAATATGATTTCCCGATAGCTTTCAACTTTCCAAACGGTCATATTTTTGACAACAGACCATTGATTATCGGTTCAGAAATTACAATGAAAGTAGGAAAGGATGTTAAAATTAAGTTCTGATCATTTATAAACTATCACTCATCAATTATAACTCCGATGGCAGATCACAACGACTTTGGAAAAATAGCAGAAGACCTCGCTGTAGATTTTCTGGTTAAAGCAAAATATAAAATCCTTGCCCGCAATTTCCGTTACCTTAAAGCTGAGGTAGACATTATTGCAGAATTTGGAGACCAAATCATAATTGTAGAAGTCAAAGCCAGACATACAGATGCGTTTCTGGAACCTCAAGAAGCTGTTAACAAAAAGAAAATCAAACTGTTGATATCAGCCGCGAATTATTTTGTCGAAGAAAATAATATTGATAAAGAAGTTAGATTCGACATCATCTCAGTCCTCCCCAACAAACAAAAAACTTTGGAAATCACCCATATTATTGATGCTTTCCAAAGTTTTGAAATATGATTTTTATAGACAAAATGATAATAGACGTTGCTTGAAAAATCTATTATCTATAGGTCTATTCTCTCACAAGTCTTCTTTATTTTATCTCCACACATCCTACACGTCCACCCGCATTGCCAGTTGGTTGTGTATGAAAGTCATCAACACCAGCGTGGATGACGATTGCTTTTCCAATGATGTTTTTTGATGGGTCGTCGCATCCGAGACACCATTTATCTGTTGAAAAAATTAACAGAGCTTGTCCGTTTTTATCCGCTTCAAGATTTCCAATATCTCCCATATGGAAGTGGTCTGTGTCCCATTTTCCGTGGTCATCTTTGGAAGGATTCCAATGTCCGCCTGCTGATGATGCATCTGTCGCACTGCAGTTTCCAAATTCGTGAATGTGAACAGCGTGCAGACCAGGCGTCAATTTGAAAACGCTAAGGTCCATTTCCACTTTACCTTTTTTCTGAACGAAATTAGCCGTTCCCTGCGTGAGTGTATGTGATTTTGGACGAACGGTGTATTGTTTAGAAACAGTTTTGCAAGAAGCTAGTATAAGTCCTGCAATACCAACAAGTAGTAAATTTTTCATAAGTAGTTTATTTATTGTTTTTAAATGTCATATGCAATCGCTTGTTGTTTGGTTTTCTAATTAGATGTAACTCTGCGATTTCATAGTTTTAAATTAAATTATTGTAAATGACCTATAACAATTTTAAAGCCAATATAATAAAATAATGTTTTACGTGAAACATCTTACGATTCGGTCACCAAAACTGACAAGTCGGTGAGAATAAATTTAATTTTGAATGACGTTAAAATATCTTTGGTTCATAATTAAACTATATGAAAACTCAGCGCAAGAACTTAATCCTATTATCATTTTTGATGGGTATTTGTATTTGGTCACAGACAACTATCTCGGGAAAAGTCACTTTCAAAAACAAACCATTGAAAGACATCAATGTCACATTGAAAGATAGTTACGACGGTGCAACTTCTGATGAAAACGGAAACTATTCTTTTATCACCTCAGAATCAGGCGATAAAATATTGGTTTTTTCTGGATTGAATTATGATGAAGTAGAAATTCTAGTCAAATTAGAAGGAAAAGATATTATTGTTCCTGCCAACCTGAAAGCCCAGATCAACGAGATCAATGCGGTCGTAATCACAGCAGGAAGCATAGAAGCAAGTGATAAAAAACGCGCTGCGGCTTTGCTTACGCCTTTAGATATCTATACAACTGCTGGTGCAAATGGACAGATCACTTCGGCTTTAGGTTATTTGCCGGGCGTTCAGAAAGTGGGAGAGAGTGAAGGTCTGTTTGTGCGAGGCGGAACTGGGGCAGAAACCAAGATCTTCATGGATGGCAATCTCATCAATAATTATTTCACGAATTCGGTTCCGGGGATTGCGGGGCGAGATAGATTCAATACGTCATTGTTTAAAGGAAATATTTTTTCAAGTGGTGGTTATTCAGTAGTTTATGGTCAGGCTTTGTCATCGGTTTTGATTTTGGAAAGTGTGGATCTGCCGGAAACGACGTCATTCGATTTCGGTGTTTCCCCGATTTTCCTGAGTGCCAATTATCAAAAACTAAATCAAGAAAAAACAGCTTCTTGGGGAGTTGCCGGAAGTTATTCCAATCTTGGACTGATGGGAAAACTGTTCAATTTCAATACCGATTTTGGAAAATATCCGCATGGTTATGGGTTTGATGGGAACTTCAGAATCAAAACCACAAAAGGTGGCTTCATTAAATATTACGGAAGCATAGATGCAAATCAAATGTCTGTCGGATCTGAAAGTCTTGAAGCAGATTACGATAGAAATAAAGTAAGTTTGAAAGGAAATAACACCTATCACAATCTATCTTACAAAGAAAAGTTCGGGAAATATCTGGTGAATATCGGAGCGTCCTATTCTTTTAATTCCAGTGATCTGGATTTTACGAATTTTCAGAATGATGTTGAAATGAATAACATCAAAATCAATAATCGATACAATTACATCAACGGAAAATCGGTGGTAGAAAGAAAAGTGGGGAGAAATACTTTGCGAGCTGGTTTTGAAGTTAACAATGCCGATGAGAATATGAATTATGGTTCTTTCGAAAAGAATTATAAAGATCTGATCTCGTCTGCGTTTGCTGAAACCGATTTGATCTTCACTAATGATCTATCTGCAAAAATAGGTGCGAGAACGGAAAATTCATCTTATCTAGACAAATGGAATTTTTCACCCAGAGCGGCTTTAGCTTATCGGATTTCTAAGGAATGGACGACATCTATTGCATACGGCATGTTCTACCAAAATCCGGAAAGCAAATATCTCATCTCAAACAATTTCGATTTTCAAAGAGCGGATCATTATATTTTCCAGATTCAGAAAAATTCTGAGGGAAGAAATTTGAGATTTGAAGCTTTTTATAAGAATTATGATCGATTGATCAAAACCTCTTCCATTGCCAATGAAAGTTCTACCTCACCAAGCAATCAGTACACACAGTTTGCAGATAACAATGGCGGCGGTGGTTTTGCGAAAGGAATCGAGTTGTTTTGGAGAGACAAGAAGACGTTCAAAAACATCGATTATTGGTTGACCTATTCCTATTTGGATTCCAAAAGAGACTTCTTAAACTATCCTTTTAGTTTAGTGCCCAATTTCGCTTCAAAACACACTTTGAATGCGGTGGCCAAGAAATTCGTGATGGATTGGAAAACAGGTTTCAATTTGTCTTACACTTATGCGAAAGGCCGTCCTTACTATGATATTATTTCTGACGATGGCAAAAACATTCTCCGTAATCAAGGGAAATTGAAAGACTTCAGCGGACTCAATTTCAGCGTGAATTATGTGCCGAGTGTTGGTAAAAAAGATTCCAAATCATTCACTGTTTTTGTTTTGAGCATCAATAATATTTTGGGGAACAAAAATGTTTACGGCTACAATTATTCTGCGGACGGAAATACCAGAAGCGCAGTAAGACCGCCAGTCAATACTTTTGTTTTTGTTGGTGTCTTCGTAAGTTTTGGTGTTGATAAGACGGATGATGCCATTAATAACAATTTATAACCTTTCGGAAACCAAAAATTACGGTTCGGTGGAATATAATTTCATTCAACAGAAACTCATTCTATCTTTGAATCAGAAAATTAAAACAAATAATTAAAAATATCAACAATGAAAAAATTGATCTTAACCTTCAGCCTTTCTTTACTCGGATTCACAGCGTTTGCACAAACAGCTTATGAGAAAGCAATGACAGAGAAAATCAGCAAAGTAGAAACTGCAAAAACGGCAGATGAATTAACAGCCCTGACCAACGATTTTGAAAGAATCGGAGCCAAAGAAAATACACAATGGTTGCCGTATTATTACGCCGCTTATTCCACCATTCAAAAAGGAAGAGTTTTGGTGAGATCAGGGAAAACAGCAGAGTTGGATCCTGTGGCAGAACAGGCAGAAAAGTACATCGCCAAAGCGGAAGCGCTTAGTCCAAACAACGCCGAAATCTACATCCTCAAAAAAATCACAAGTGGATTCAGAATGATGGTTGATCCAATGTCACGCTATATGCAGGAAGCGCCTATCGCTCAAAATGCATTATCAAAAGCAAAAGAATTGGACCCGGAAAATCCTAGGATCACGGTACTTTTGGCAGAGGATGCTTATTTCACACCGGAACAATACGGTGGAAGTAAACCAAAAGGTGTCGAGTTGTTCAAGAAATCTTTGGAGCAATACGCTGTATACAAACCGAAGACTGTTTTGGACCCCAATTGGGGGAAAGCGGAAGCAGAGTTTTTCTTGAGTCAGAAATAAACACAGAAATTCATATAAATTAAAATTCCTTCGTCTTTGGCGAGGGAATTTTTGTTTTTAATCCGTTTTGTAACTAATTGATTTATAATAAAATCGATGCATCTGCCTCAACGTAATGAATCAAGGGCTCAAAGTAATGAATCAAAGACCTAACGAAGTGAATCAATGGCTCAACGTAATGGCTCACTGGAGTAACGTAGTAAATCAAAGGCTCAACTAAGTGAATCAGCGGCTCAACAGAATGGTTCAATGCCTTTACATAATGAATCAATGGTTCATCGAAGTAGATTTTTTAGCTTTTGAAATACTTTTTGGAAAATATAATAGTGCGATAAGGCTTTTTATGAATATGTATTTCCATTGATGACCTATTCTCCAAGAGATTTTATTAATTTTGGGAACATTCAAAAAATTAGAAATGAAAGTAAAATCAATTTTTGCAACAGCTGCTGTTGTTTTCTATGTTGGTGCCAATGCTCAGTCTATGTCAAAGTCAAATTATCCCAAAGCAATCAAAGGAACACAAATTGATCCATATTTCGGAACGTCGGTGGCCGATCCTTATCGCGATTTGGAAAACGATTCCGAAGCGACCAAAAAATGGGTGGACGAGGAAGTAGCTTACAGCCAAAATTATCTTTCCAAAATCCCTTTCCGTGATCAAATCAAAGATCAGCTGAGAACAATCTGGAACTACGAGAAGATCTCTGCGCCGTTCAAAGAAGGCGATTATACTTATTTCTCCAAAAACAACGGATTACAGGCGCAATCTGTAATCTACAGAACAGGTCTTAAAACCAAAAACATCGAGGTTTTCCTGGATCCCAATTTGTTTTCTGAAAAAGGAACCACCTCACTTTCCAATCTTTCATTCAACAAAAAAGGAACACTTGCTGCCTATTCGATCTCAGAAGGCGGAAGTGACTGGAACAAGATCATCATTATCGATGCCATCACCAAGAAACAAATTGATGAAACGATTGTGGATGTGAAATTCAGTGGCATCTCGTGGCAAGGTGACGAAGGTTTCTACTACTCAAGTTACGACAAGCCGAAGGAAGGAACAGTTTTGTCTGGAATGACGGACAAGCACAAGGTTTATTACCACAAGTTAGGCACAAAACAATCTGAGGACAAATTGATTTTCGGAGGAGAAAAAACACCGAGAAGATATCTTTCTGCAGGCGTTTCGGAAGACCAAAGATTCCTGATCATTTCCGGCGCGAATGCAACCAACGGAAACGAATTGTACATCAAAGATCTGAAGAACGGAGGTGATTTTGTTCAGATCAACAAAGGTTTTGACATCAATGCCAATATTGTGGATACGCAAGGCGACGATCTTTTCATCTTCACAGACAAAGATGCGCCGAATATGAGATTGGTAAAAGTGAGCATCAAAAATCCAAGTCCGGAAAACTGGAAAGATGTGATCCCGGAAACTGAAAACGTGCTGGGAATCTCAGAAGGTGGCGGTTTTTTCTTCGCCACTTATATGAAAGATGCGATTGATATCGTAAAACAATTCGATAAAACGGGGAAATTGGTAAGAGAAATTTCTTTGCCAGGAAAAGGGAATATCTCTGGATTTGGAGGTAAGGAAAAAGAGAAGGACATTTATTATTCTTTCACCAACTATATTACACCAGGAACGATTTACAAATACAATGTAGATTCCGGAAAGTCAGAAGTTTATCAAAAACCGAATGTGAAATTCAATCCGGAAGATTACGTTTCTGAGCAGGTTTTCTACACCTCAAAAGACGGGACCAAAGTTCCGATGATGATCAATTATAAAAAAGGAACCAAGCTGGACGGGAAAAATCCAACGATCCTTTATTCTTATGGTGGTTTCAACATCAGCTTGCAACCTGCATTTTCTGTAGTAAATGCCATCTGGATGGAAAACGGTGGCATCTACGCAGTTCCCAACATCCGTGGCGGTGGCGAATATGGAAAGAAATGGCACGATGCGGGAACGAAACAGCAGAAGAAAAACGTGTTTGAAGACTTCATTGCCGCTGGAGAATATCTGCAGTTGAAAGGTTATACTTCGAAGGAATTTATGGCACTTTCTGGCCGTTCCAACGGTGGGCTTCTGGTTGGCGCCACGATGACGATGAGACCAGATCTGGCTAAAGTGGCTTTCCCAGGCGTTGGTGTTTTGGATATGTTGAGGTACAACAAATTTACGGCTGGTGCAGGTTGGTCTTATGATTACGGTACGGCTGAAGACAGCAAAGAAATGTTCGAATATTTGAAGTCCTATTCACCAGTTCATCAAGTGAAAGCAAGAACTTGTTATCCATCGACAATGATCATCACGAGTGATCACGATGATAGAGTAGTTCCCGCGCATTCCTTCAAATTCGGGGCAGAGTTGCAGGAGAAACAAGCTTGTAGCAATCCGATTCTGTTAAGAATTGAAAAGAACGCTGGCCACGGCGCAGGACGTTCTACAGAACAGGTGATCGGCGAAAATGCTGATCTGCTAAGTTTTGCCTTGTTCGAGATGGGAATCAAAGCTTTGAAGAAATAATTCAATACAATTTATATGTAAAATCCTGAAATTAGTTTCGGGATTTTTCATTTTTGGAAAACAATTTGATAGAACAATGGTCTTAATTCAAAACTCTTCTTACCAATGAAAACAAATATTTTAATTGTCAGTACCATTGCCTTGGGATTAATTTCCTGCAAGAAAAATGAGGAAAGCAAAATAATGCAGCAAACCTATTCCTCAGATACAGAACTGGTTGATAACAATGGAAAAATTGACAGCGCTACTACGACAAGCATGGAAAAGGACATCAACGGTAAAAAAATGACCACAGTATCCTATCCTTACAAAGCCAGCGACGGAAGCCGTGCAAAAGCAACGTTCATCAATGATGGAAAATCAAAGACAATCACCATAGAAGCGAACAAGATGAAATATGTTTTGGATTACAAAGGCGTGACAGCAAAGCAAGGACAATATTACGAGAGAAACAGCATTATTGCAGAAGCTACAGAGGATTCGCTTTTGATCACTCAGGGTAATAACGTGATCCATTTGGAGAAAGTAAAATAACTTACTTTGAAATCATAAAAAATCCCGGCAATTAATTGTCGGGATTTTCATTTATATAAATTGATTTTTTCTTAAATCTTAGAAAGCAAATTCCTAAAACTTGTTTTCTCATCAATAATTCTTCTAAGATCAGCCACAGGAACTCTTTCTTGTTTCATTGTGTCTCTATCTCTGATGGTTACAGTATTGTCTACCAAACTGTCGTGATCGATGGTGATACAAAGTGGCGTTCCGATCGCGTCTTGTCTTCTGTAACGTTTCCCGATGGCATCTTTCTCTTCGTAGAATAAGTTGAAATCGTACTTCAGGTCGTTGAAGATCGTCTCAGCATATTCTGCCAAGCCATCTTTTTTCATCAATGGAAGGATCGCTGCTTTTACCGGCGCCAAAGCTGGTGGCAAACTTAGAACGGTTCTCTCAGAGCCATCTTCCAAAACTTCATCCTTAAGACAAGTAGAGAACAAAGCCAAGAACAATCTATCTAAACCAACCGAAGTTTCCACAACGTAAGGCACATAATTCTCATTTCTTTCCGGATCAAAATACTGTAATTTTCTTCCGGAATGTGCTTCGTGAGCTTTCAAATCAAAGTCAGTTCTTGAGTGAATTCCTTCCAATTCTTTGAAACCAAATGGGAAATTAAACTCAATATCAGCCGCTGCATTCGCATAATGCGCCAATTTCTCGTGGTCGTGGAAACGGTAATTTTCTGAACCAAGTCCTAAAGCCAAATGCCAATTAAGACGCTTTGTTTTCCATTGTTCGTAGAATTCCAACTCCGTTCCAGGCGCTACAAAATATTGCATTTCCATCTGCTCAAATTCTCTCATTCGGAAGATAAACTGTCTCGCAACAATCTCATTTCTAAATGCTTTTCCAATCTGTGCAATTCCGAAAGGTAATTTATGTCTAGAAGTTTTTTGAACATTCAGATAATTCACAAAAATCCCCTGAGCCGTTTCTGGTCTCAGATATAGATCTGTCGCGGTATCAGCAGAAGCACCCAATTTGGTCCCAAACATCAGGTTGAATTGTCGCACTTCCGTCCAGTTTTTAGAACCTGTATCCGGATCAGCAATCTCCAATTCCTCGATGAGAGATTTTACATCAGCAAGATCTTCGTTTTCCAAAGATTTCGCCATTCTCGTAAGGATTGCTGCTCTTTTCGCACGATATTCCAAAACTCTTGGATTCGTAGCCTCAAACTCAGCTTTATCAAAAGCGTCACCAAATCTCTTGGCCGCTTTTTCTATTTCTTTATTTTCTTTGTCCTCAATTTTCGCGCAATAATCCTCGATCAAAACATCGGCACGGAATCTTTTCTTAGAATCCTTGTTGTCGATCAACGGATCGTTGAACGCATCCACGTGTCCGGAAGCTTTCCATATCGTTGGGTGCATAAAGATGGCAGAGTCGATGCCCACGATGTTTTCGTTCAGCTGAACCATCGCTTTCCACCAGTATTGTTTGATGTTGTTTTTTAGTTCCGCACCGTTTTGTCCGTAATCGTAGATCGCAGAAAGTCCGTCATAGATCTCAGAACTTGGGAAAATAAAACCATATTCCTTTGCGTGAGAAATCACTTTCTTGAAAACATCTTCTTGCTTTGCCATATTTAGTTTAATTGAAGTGCAAAAATAAGGAAAATACAGGAAGTTGGAAGCGAGAACCCTTAACTTTTTAAAAACCACGGAAAATTTTACATTTATTTTGAATTATATCAAATATTTTGGAGCCGGGAACCTGCTGTCCGTTGCAATTCCTCGCGCCTTGCTTTCCCCTGGCTAGCTGTGGGATTTCCACTTTCATCAGGGCTAGTTACGTTTTGCATCAAAAAGAAAGCTTTGTCAAAAAATAGAATTTGACAAAGCTTATTTATTTTAAAAGGAAAAAATTTAGAAATTATAGCTCAGGGCAATTCCATTTCCTGCACTTTCTACTTTGAAGTAGGGTTGAAAAGCAACTGCTTCTCCATTTTCTATAGCGACAGCTTTTTTTGCGTTTTTATCTGCTGCCAACGCAAAAGGAATTCCAATTCCAATAAGTCCAGCTCCAGCCGCCACAAATCCCCAGCCTTCGGATTTAGCTTTGAAGGTCTGCTTGGTACCATTGACGTAGACAGTTTTGTTGCCACCAGCCAGTAATCTTCCGATTCCAAACCCAAGTGAAAACCCACCAGTGTAAGCAAACACTTCCCCTACAGTTTTATTGGTCCGTGTTTTTGCAAAAGCTTTTTGTGCTTCCGGATTGGAGAATACAGTTTTGTAATCTGAGAATTTGTACTTCACACCATCTTTCATCAGTCTGTTTTTCTCAAGACTAACTTGGGCAAAACTCATCTGACCTAGAATAACAGCTAAAATTAAAATCGATTTTTTCATTGGTTAAAAATTTCCGCAAAAATAGAAAATTAAACCATTCATTTTTAAATCTTTTCATCCAGATCTTTCTCGATCAATTCCAAAGAATCAATCACCTTTGATATCTTTTCGTTCTGTTTTTTGATCTGTCGGGGTCTTAGGAAAAACCATGCAATTGCCAACCACAAAAATGTTAATCCATACGCCAATGATGCACCTAAAGTTGACATTCTGAGCGCAAATTCATAAAAGTAAAAAGCAAAACCGGCAGTCAGCAAAACATAATAAATGCTAATGCCTTTCGTCTGCATATAAAGCTGCTGCTTTTGTAACTTTTTCAAAGAAGCAAGATATTCCTGATTGCTGATAGAAGGATTGATCTTCCGAATCACATTGATATTTTCTGAAACCAAATAAATATACATAGCCAAAGCAATTAGAATCAAAACGATTCCTAAACTGGTGGTAAACATTTTAAAATCAATCACATTCCAAATAAAGATGATCATAACCGCCGTAAATGATAGACTGAAGATATGCCAAATTGTAAACCGCAATTGTTTCTTTTTGTATTGATCAGCAGCAGATTTTATCTCTTTTATATTAGGAATTTCCGCATTTTTCTTATTCCAGATGTCCTGGAAATTGATGTTATCTGTTTGCATAATTCTTAAATTTTTCGGTTAATTTTTCTTTGATCCTGTGGATCTTGACTCTTACATTCGCCGGCGAGATTCCTACGACTTCAGCAATTTCCGCTTGTTTCATGTCTTCGAGTTCCAGAGAGATGATGATCCTTTCCAGTTCCGCCAATTCCGAGATGCATTGGTAAAGGAAATCCGTCATTTGATCCTGCTCGATCTTGTTGTCTTTCTCGGAGTTATCTTTAATTTGATAAGGCAATTCGCTTTTAGGCATTCGTTTTTCGATATTAATTTGCCTTAGACAAATATTGGTTGCGATCCTGTAGATCCAGGTTCCAACCGCAGCTTCCTGCCGAAACTTTGGTAACTATTGAAAAACGGCTACAAATGTTTCCTGACAGAGATCCTTCGCCGCATCATCGTCATTCACATAACCCATACAAAGCCGAAAGATCTTCTTCCAGTAGTCGTGGTATATGTCTTCGAAGTTTAAAACCTGCATTGTCTTGTTTAGAGTTTAGAGAACATTCAACCAAAAATGTTACAATCTTAGTGAAGATAAAATCTTTTTATTAGTCTTAAAGAATTAATTATGGTGAGAATTTCTACTTTTGTCCGATGTTAGAAATTCTTTATCAAGACGACTACCTTATCGCCATCAACAAACCGAGTGGACTTTTGGTTCATAAGTCAAAATATGCCGGTCCAGCAGACGAATACGCCGTTGAGAAACTGACAAATCAAATTGGAAAAAAGGTTCATCTTGTTCATCGATTGGACCGAAAAACTTCTGGTGTTTTATTGTTTGCTTTCGATAAAGAAACACTGAAATTATTGAGTGACCAGTTTATGAATCGTGAAGTTGAAAAAAAATATCTGGCAATTCTCCGAGGTTGGACAAAAGAGGAAGAAACGATTGATTACGATTTGACCAATGAAAATGAGATCGTTCAAAACGCCATTACGTACTATAAACGACTGTTGACTTCCGAAATTGATCTGCCATTTCTAAAACATCCAACCTCTCGTTATTCTTTAGTAGAAGCGATTCCCGAAACAGGGAGATTTCACCAGTTGAGAAAGCATTTCAAACATATTTTACATCCCATTTTAGGTTGCCGAAAACATGGTTGCAATAAGCAGAATAAGTTGTGGCTGAATAGTTTTAATATTACTGCAATGCCTTTGCATTCTCACCAACTTAATTTTAAACATCCCATTACGGATCAAAACATTTCCATCAATGCGAGTCTGAATGTGAATCCTGATTTTTTACAGATAGGAAAAATTTTAGGCTTTGACTTTAAAGAGTATATTTAGTTTTTTGAAGACTATAAAAACAAAAAAAGCTTCTCAATTCGAGAAGCTTTTCCAATTCATTTTCATCAATTCATTTTTACTAACTATTACTTTTTGATGATCTTGCTGCTCACAATGCTATTGTCAGCGGTCACGATCTTGAGAACGTAAACACCTTTTGGAAGCTTCGAAACATTGATCTCGTTCGTACTGCTTTCCAATAGTTTTTTACCATTCATGTCGTATAAAGCGACAGATTTCAGATTCTTGCTGTCAATGTGAATAATATCTACAGCTGGATTTGGATAAACCAGAACTTTTGCTTTCTGTGCAGGAACTTCATTGTTTGCTAACACGTCAAGATTCAAGTTGTATCCCAAAAGTCCTAGATCGGTAGAAGCAATATAGATGTATGCTTTTTTGTCTGAGAAATCCACGGTTATAGAATTAGACTCGGTCTCCAAAAGATCGGCTCTGTCCACTGTCTTCCAGTTTGTGCCATTATCCACAGAATAATGAATATCAAAAATAGTATACTGACTGGTGTAAGTGGTTGCCACAAGAACGCCGGAATTGGCATCGGAATAAAACACCTTGTTCGCAACAAATTGCGAAATTAGATTCCAGGTCAAACCTTTGTCATTGGAAGTAAATACGCCGATAGATGTTCCTAAAGCCAAGCGATCGGTATTGTTTGGATCCTGCGTGATATCAAAGATTGCCGTATCCGAAGTAATATCATCGCCAATTGTAACCGCGGTCCAAGTATCGCCACCATCAATCGTTTTGTAAACTTCTGACCCGATGAGGATGAAAAACTCATTCGAGATATTGTTCGGATGTAATAATTTAAAAACTGGGCTTGCTGTTGGCAAAGGAATATTGGTAACGATGATGTTATTCTGATCATTGAAATTGATCTTATTCAATTCGCCTTGACCCCAATTGTTGAAAGTGGTCATGATCTGATTGGTAACCTGCGGATCAGGAATCACACTCGTAAGGCCAGCAGAGAAAGTCTCGAAGATCGGATTGAAAGTTGCTCCAAAATCGTCACTCAATGATAATTTTGATCCTGTAAATCCGCCTGAGAAAGAATACATACGGCCTTCTTTTTTAGAATCAGGAATATATGCGGTCGCATTGTTATTACTAAAGATATTAAGTGGTACGATATTGTGCGCCGTTTCAGAATTGTCCGCAAGATCTCTATGGACAAAACCACCCTGAACACCATAGAAAAGATGTCTTGAACTTGAGTTTTCAAATAGATTAACACCACCTGTAGAGCTGTAAAACGGCGTCTGAAGCTGAGTCAGAGTTGCTGCATTATCTGAAGAGAACAATGGTTTGTAGTTGGAAGTAATGACCAATTCTCCCGCTTTGAATGGGTTGAAACTCGCTTTGATCCCGTAATAATAGCTGTCCAGATTGTCGTAAGGATATTCTACATTCTGCCAAGTGTTTCCACCATCTTTTGTTGAGATGATCTCATCTTCTTCCAAAACGATCACGTGGTTGTTGTCATTCGGATCGAATTGAATATCAATAATGTCATTCAAAATTCCGTTGGTTCCAAAAGTGATATTCTCATCTTCCCAAGTTTCGCCGCCATCAGCTGAATGGTGAAGTTTCTCAGGCGCTGCTCCAAAACTGATTCCGGTACCAGCATAGATGTCGTCCGGATTATTCGGATTGAATTCCAAAGTACTGAGCACACTTCCTGAGAGTTTTTCTGTAAAATTATCACCTCCGTCATTAGAGATTCTCAGACCACCGTAGACACCTTCGCTTCCGTTTCCGTTGGCTATATAAAGTTTATTTTTATCAGTCGGACCAAAAGCTACATAACTTGTAATAATGTTGTTGTGATCAGGAGAATAATAGACTTCTTTCCAGTTCTGGCCGCCATCAGCAGTTGTGTAAACTCTGTTCGCTGTTCCAAAACCAAATGGAAATTGAGAACTTACGATGAGGTTATCCTTATCACTTCCGAAAAAGCTGTAAGCATTTACATAAGGAATCTCTTCTAGATTTGGTAAAGAATAAGTTTTGGAAATGGTCTTTGTAGCAATATCCAGTATATGAAGTTCTCCAATGCCACCTTGAAGTGTGGTAAACGATAGGAAAGAACCATCCTTACTGATATTTAATTTTGAAATACTGATTCCACCACCAGCAGATGGCAGAGAATAAAAGACATTCCACGTATTTCCGTTGTCTTTTGAAACCACGATGTGGCTCGTGATCGTGATTGCATAAATCGTGTTTTGTTCTTGTACGCTATAGGTCAGGTCGAAGATTCTACCGAACTCATTTTTGCTCAAAACTTCTGTTTGGGCGTTGGCATTGCCTGTGAAAAGCACAAACAAAAAGCCAGCTAAAAAAGTAATTTTCTTCATATATCTAATTTTATAAACCAAATGTTGTGATAAAAATCAGCAATGCAAAAAATTACGGCGGAAATAGTTGGACGAAGCTTCAGAAATAGTGTGACAAATTCGCTAAATACTTGTAATGTAGTTATATAGGTCTATGTTGTCATCCTGTTCCATTTTCTTGATGATACGTTCTTTTCGCTTCCTGCAAGCCTCGGTTGTGATGCTCAGAAGGGAAGAAATCTCCTTCATCGACAGATTCATATAAACGTAAGAAAGAAAACGAAGGTCATTCGCGTTAAGGTCCGGATGAAGCGTTTTGAGTTTATTGATGAAACCTTGATTCACCTCTTCAAAATGGATGAAAAAACTTTCCTCCTCGCGGCTTTGTCTCTGGAAGATTTTGAGTTGTTTGATGATATTGCTGACGTCTTGATTTTCGAAATCGTTATCCGTTTGTCGCGAAAGTGTTCTTACAAGGTCGTCTATCAATTCTATTTTTGTGGTAAGCTGCAAAGCTTTGGTCGTCAGTTTCCGGTTCTTGGCTTCGATTTCGTTTTTATATTTTTCTTCTTCTAACAGAGCCAAGACTTCTTTTTCTTTTAATTGATTTTCAAGGATTTCCTTGTTCTTTTTCTCCTTTTCGAGTTCCAGTTTTGCGATTTCCGCATTGCTTTGTTCGATGATTTTCTGCTGTTTATTTTTAACATTGCTGTTTCTCAAAGCCCAAAAAATAATGATAACAATGAAAATAGCAAGCAAAATTCCTTTGATGAAAAAAGAACGTTCGGTTGTCAGTTTTTCCTGACTTTCCGCCAGATTCTTCTGAGATTTTTGAAGTTCAAATTTGATTTTACTGTTCTCGAATAGCTGCCCATTTTTAATTTGATTCACCGAATCTTTAATTATCATCACCGAATCTTAATAAGCAACAGCGCGCTCGATATTGTTCGCTTTCTTGTACAAAAGACTGAATCTATCAAAAATATTTTCCTTAAAATCATAATTCAAATTGCTTTTCTCTGCCAATCCCAAATAATGGAAAGACTTCGGCAAATCATTTTTCTACTCTGCAATGGTTGATAAGTTGTACAGAATCTGTGTTTTATATTCCGAATGTTCAATACTATTTAATTTCGGCAGCAGTTCCGCAGAGATTTTCTCAGCTTCATCGTATTGTTTGAGATTGACCAAGGTTTCCACCAAAGTTGCTTTTGCCAATAAAGCGTAAGGCGAGTTTTCTGTCAGCTTCAAAGCTTCGTCGATGAACTGTTTGGCTTTTTTGTAATCCTTCTTTTCGTTGGAAACGATGGTTAGATTAATGGCATATAAGCCTTTGGAAGTGTTGTTGTTAACCTTTCCGGCCAGTTCGTAGGCTTTGGTAAAATATTCTTCGGCTTTCTCGGTTTTTTTGTCTCGGGAATAGAGAATGGCGATATTGTTCAGAACGGTCATTTCTGACTTTTCATCCAAATGGGCTACAGCAATTTTATAAGCATCCAGATAATTATTAAGTGCTTCGCCGTAGTCCAAACGCATATAATAATTGGCGCCAATGTTGTTCGTAGCCAGGAATTCCTCGCGGTACCATTTATTTTCCTGCGCGATTTTCCGGGTCTTGGTGAGGATTTCGAGAGATTTGGCGTAATCCTTTTTGTCCATCGCTTCCACGCCTTCAATGATCATCTTTTCGCAATCTTTTGGCGTGATTGCAAAAGTCTGAAAAGGCAACAAAAGCAGAAAAAATATAAAAACTAAGTTTCTGCGAAAACGCTTTGGAATCATTTAATTTTTTGGCTAAAAAAAAGTAGAGATAATAAAGATTTTCATTAATGATTTTCGAAACGATATATTCCCGAATAATATTGAATTATCGTTACAAAAACTTAAATTTGTAAAACTTTTCTCCGATGTACAAACGCATTATTCGCCCGCTTCTTTTCAAATTCGACCCAGAAGAAGTTCACCACTTTACCTTTTCTGCTCTCAAG
Organism: Chryseobacterium sp. FP211-J200; assembly: GCF_001643375.1. Taxonomy (GTDB): domain Bacteria; phylum Bacteroidota; class Bacteroidia; order Flavobacteriales; family Weeksellaceae; genus Epilithonimonas; species Epilithonimonas ginsengisoli. The sequence continues at coordinate 86,671 of NZ_LSHB01000024.1, read as the reverse complement.
AATTTCGGTTTTCTAGCCAAATTATTTTTACCAAAACCAATTGTTGACAAACGTCTGGAGCGTGAAGTTTTCGGATTGAAATTCAAAAATCCGGTTGGTTTGGCCGCAGGTTTTGATAAGGACGCCAAACTATTCAATGAATTGTCTGACCTCGGATTTGGGTTCATAGAAATTGGTACTTTGACACCGAAAGCTCAGGCTGGAAATGATAAAAAACGATTGTTCAGATTAAAAGAAGATTCTGCAATCATCAACAGAATGGGTTTCAATAATGGCGGTGTGGATGAAGCTATTGAGCGACTAAAGAAAAATAAAAACGTTCTCATCGGCGGAAACATCGGAAAGAATAAAGTGACGCCAAACGAAGAAGCCGTCAGCGATTACAAAATCTGTTTCGAGAAATTATTCCCTTACGTCGATTATTTCGTAGTCAATGTCAGTTCGCCAAACACGCCCAATCTACGAGAACTTCAGGACAAAAAACCTTTGACAGAATTGTTGTCAACACTTCAAAATCTCAATCTTGCAAAGCCAAAACAAAAACCAATCCTTCTGAAAATCGCTCCTGACTTGACGGATGAACAACTTTTGGATATTATTGATATCATTAAGGAAACTCAAATCGCTGGCGTTATTGCGACGAATACAACTTTGTCAAGGGAAAATTTAGTGTCAGAAAACAAATCCGAAACCGGTGGACTTTCCGGAAAACCATTGACAAAACGCTCTACAGAAGTCATCAGATTTTTATCAGAAAAAAGTGGAAAAGCATTTCCAATCATTGGCGTCGGCGGAATTCACACGGCGCAAGATGCAATTGAAAAACTGGATGCTGGTGCGAGTCTTGTTCAGCTTTATACAGGATTCATCTACGAAGGTCCGGAGTTGATCAATGAAATCAATCAGGAGCTTTTGAAGAGAATGTAAGAGTTTGAACCACAAAAGTCACAAAAGGAAAATCTAAAAATAAAACGGTCAAAAGTTTAAAAAAGCTAACTTTAAACAGATTCCTTTTTTGGGCTTTTGATAAACTTGATAAGAAGAATAACTTTTGTGACTTTTGTGGTTTCCAAAACAAATTTTTTCCAGGAAAGATGTAATAAAGCAAAGCTGATGATTGTTTTAACCAAAACAACCATTCAAAACTCATTACCAATGACAAAAAGCATTTTACTGTTTTTTCTTTTCATCGCAACCGTTTTCTCGGCTCAGCAAAATCTTAAGATTGATGGAATTATCATTAATTCAAACCAAGAAAAAATCGCATTACCAATTGCAGTCTATCTGCTTGATGCTGATAATCAGTTGTTAAAAACAACAATCGCACAGGATTCAAAGTTTGAATTTGACCAATTGAAATCGGGGAATTATCATATCCAGTTGTCGTCAGATGATATTATTCAAAATGAAAAACCATTTAATCTGGAAAAAAATCTGGCGTTAAAAATCATTTTTGAGCCCAAAAGTTCACAGATTGAGGAAGTAACTATTAATGCTAAGAAAAAGATTTTCAAGGTAGAAAATGGGAACATTACGCTCGATGTTGCCAATTCTCCACTGAATACATTGCCAACGTCCACCGAATTATTATCAAAATTACCTTTTGTAATGATGGACGCCAACGGCGAAGGATTATCTTTTGTTGGAAAGGGAACGCCTTTGCTTTATGTTGATAACCAGAGAGTTGATTTTGCAATATTGTCATCAATCGCCGTGGATGATATCAAATCGGTGGAAATCATCAGAAATCCGTCTGTCAAATATGAATCCGAAGGAAAAGCGGTGATCAAGGTCAATCTTAAGAAAAGCAGAAAAGACGGTTCGCAATTGAGTATTTCGGAAACAGCGACTTTCCAGAAACGCTTCAGCAATTACTTTGCAGTCAATTTTCAGCAAAAGAAAAATAAAACCGAATGGAAACTGAATACGGCCTACAACCAAATCAACCATTGGGAAAGCAACGGTTTTGATTATTCGGTTCCGAGTAGAAATATCAGTTCCGATTATGTGATCAAATCTATTACGAAACGGCCACAAACTATTTTTGGAGCGAGCTTGTACCAGGAACTGAATGACGGTGGCGACTACATTACAGTGACTTTAAATAGTAATTTCCGACCGGACAAAGGCGATAACAATACGGACACTTTCTACTCGGAAAATGGAAATTCAACGGATGTCAAAACGCTGAATCAGCAAAATAGAAAACGGGCGACCATCAATTCTATCTTTAATTATAAAAAGAAATTAACGGATTGGGACGCTGATATTTTAACTGGGTTTCAGTACAAAAGAGAGAGCGATAATGTTGATTACAGTTTTTTCAACAACACCAATAATGAAGGCTATGAATTCAACCAATCCCGTAAGCAATCGTACTCCGGAAACGTCTATTCCGGGAGAATTGACATCGAGAAAAAGTGGAGTGAAAATTATCTTTTTGAATTGGGAGCGAGTTATACAAAGGCAGAAACCAATACCAATAACACAACGAATTATCTAAACAATCCAAGTCCGGAATATTATCAATATCTCTTCAAAGAATCCAATGTTGCAGGTTATATGAACCTCGCTGTAACGGCTTCTAAATGGAATATCAGCGGAGGTTTACGAACTGAAACGACCAATGCGGAAGGCTTTGATCAACTTGAAAATGAGACCAAAATCAAAAGAGAATATTTGGATTGGTTTCCCAATGCGGAAATCAGTTTTAAGCAAAATGACAACTATGATTATGCTTTGAATTTCAGAAAAAGCATTTCACGTCCCAATTATGGCAATCTGGCTTCCGGCGGTTTGTATGGCAGTCCGTATGTGGAATATCAGGGCAATCCGGATTTGATTCCGACTTACACCAACACGCTCACTTTTACGACCAATCTCAATAAAATATCGGTTAACGCCTCTGCTTATTCGAGTAAAAATCCTTTGGGTTACACTTTGGTGTATGATGATGACAGAAATATTTCGAAATTCACAGCCGTTAATTTTGATAAGGAATCTGGCGTTTCTTTGGGTGTAGATGTTCCTTTGCAAGGGAAAAAATGGACTTCGCAAAACAGCCTTTCCGTTAATTATGACAAAGTGGAAGATTCATTAGCGGTCTTGAAAAAGTCGACGCCTTATGTTTATTTTTCCACCAATAATACAGTGAATGTTTGGAAATATTTGTCAGTGTTGCTGGATGGTTCTTACATCACAAAACGGGTGGAAGGTTTGTACGAAAATAATGCAATGTGCTTGGTAAATCTTGGTTTGACATCTTCCGTTTCCGATTTTGATTTTACTGTCCGATACAACGATGTTTTCAATCAAATGAATTACATCCAAAAAATGTCTTACGACAAAATTGCGTCAACTGGCACCTTTTTTGGCAATACACCAACGATATCGATTGCCGCGAAATATAACTTTGGAAAATTGAAGAAATCAAATTACAAAGAAAAAGCAGTCAACGAGAATGCCAACAGGCTATAATTTAATTAATAAAAACGACATGGAACTAATTACACTCAAAATATTCAACACAGAAATAGAAGCGGAAATGCTCAAGATTTTCTTGGAAACCAATGGTGTTGAAGCCTTTGTCTTCGGAAATATTTTAGCAAATACTTATAATTTATTCAATGCAACAAGTGGCGGCGTTCAGCTGAAAATTTCGGAAAATGACTTCGAAAAAGCGAGCGAATTGATGGAAGGTTTCTATAGTCAAGAAGCTTAAATTTTATTCCAAATATTTTAAAACAAACAAAAATGCAACTTATATAAGTTGCATTTCATTTATCTAAATTTTGAAATTCTAAGTCAAAGGCGCACCAACAGCCAATTCGCAACGGTGATGAGGTTCGCCGTGTGCTGGATTCAAAGCCGGTTTTGGTCCCAGTGATTGAGCTTGTGGGGCAGGCGCAACAGTTGGGCTCAAAATCGATGGCGTTTGCGTTTGTGGTGCATTTTGCTGAGTTGGAGCACTGTCAATTGGCGCACCCACTGCAATTTCGCAACGGTGATACGGTTGCCCGTGTTCCGGATTCAAAGCTGGTTTCCCGGAAACAGGAACATTGGTGACAGATGATGCAACTTCTGCCGGAGCAGGAACTGTAGAATTTTCTGTTATATTATTTACAACAGAATCGCTTTTCTGAGTTTCCGTTTCTGCGACTGTCGTTTTCGCTTTGTCACAGGAATATAACAATGTGACACTTGCTATTAGGATTGTTAATGTTTTCAATACTTTAATTTTTATTAAAATTAAGATTTTTTATTCAGAAAATATTTGTTTTATAACCACAAAAGACACAAAAGAAATTGAATATTAATTATTTAAAGATTAAATAAGAATTTTGCTTTTTTAATCTTAATCCAAAACTTAGTGACTTTTGTGGTTTGAAATATTAAAACTTAAAATCTACACCAACATAGAAATTCTGTTTCATAATTGGTGCATAAACCATTCCGCCATCAAAATAATTTCCAAACGGATTACCTGCATCCAAAATTGCAACTTTTTGCTGATATCCAGTTAAATTTTCGCCACCCACATAAACTCTGATTTTCTCAGAAAAGTTTCTGGAAATCTGAGCATTCAGAGTAGAATAACTTGGCGAATAATCTCCAATTTGGAATTCCACAGGATTCGATTTTGTATTTGGAAGTCGTTGTTTTCCGACTAAATTTAAGGTTGTATCAAAACTCCAAAATCTGCCTTTCTCAGTTTTATTGGTTGAATAAGCCAGGTTTGCAAATCCACGATGTTTCGCCATAAACGGCACTTTTTTCAATCCACTCAAATAATCCAAAGCCACATCATAATATTTGTAAGCCACCCGGAATTCAAGATTTTTTAAAGGTTGAAAATCCCACTGTGTCTGGAAACTATTCGCAAATGACTTGCCTTCAAGATTGTAGAATAATATTTTCTGTGCGGATTCATCCAAATCGGTTACGACTTGATTCTGGAAATCTGTTCTGAAAAAGTCTGCTAAAACAGTAGATTTTCTTCCAAACAATTTGAATTCCTGCTGAAGACTGACGCCATAATTCCAAGCGATTTCTGGTTTCAGACCATAAATTTCTCCACCGTTATTAATGACTTGAATTTGACGATTCGAAGCGAAATAAGACTGACTTTCCGCAAAGATATTTGCAGTTCGGAAACCTCGTCCTGCCGAAATTCTGAAAATTGTTTTTGGCGTCAAATCATATTTGAAATTCATTCTCGGTGTAAACTGAGTTCCTGCAAGATTGTGAAAATCCACACGAGCACCCGTTACCAAAGTGAATTTTTCACCTGTCAAAGTATATTCTGCAAACAATCCCGGAACGGTTTCGGTTCTTTTGTAATTGTCCAAAAGATAATCTTCATCGTACTTATCATAAAGGAAACTCGCGCCAACTTTATATTTGTTGTTCGTATTTCCGATGATGCTTTCGAAAATTAGATTAGAGTAGTAAGAGGTTTCTTTTCCAAAATAATTTCTCAATCCAAAAAAGCTATCCTGCTGATGATAGGTCAGTTGATTCATCCAGCCCAAACTCTGATAAGGTTTCCCTTTGAAAACATAACCCGTTTTGTTCCACAATTGGAATCTCGAAATGTCAATCCCAACGCCATAAAGCGATTGGTCTTTCTGCGGAATTCTTTTATTGAATCCAATTTGTCCGGCAGTTCGCTCATCTTTCAAGAAATTAATTCCAAAATGTGAAGCGAATCCAGAGCTTTCCAAGTCGTTGTAATTCAATAAATAAGCTATATTTAACTGACTTCCTTTTGGTCTGTCTAGAAAGCCGTCATCGTTCATATCCGTGTCACCAAAAGTTCCGTTTCCGTGCAACAGAACACTTTGATTCCATTTGTCAGAAAGTGGCGAAGTGTTGGTCACATTGGCTTCCACACGGCCATTATTATCGGAAAACAAATTGATTTCTGTTTCCGTTTTTTTTGCGTCGTCTTTGGTTTTCAAAAGCTCTGTGTTGATCTGTCCCGTGATGCTTTCATAACCGTTCACAACCGTACTTCCACCTTTCGTGAGCTGGATTCCGCCAATCCATTTTCCGGGAATGAAATTCAGGCCGTAAGGCGAAGCCAAGCCACGGATTTCAGGCAATTGTTCTTTAGTCAGAAGGGTATATTTCTGGTCAAGTCCAAGCATTTTCAACTGCTTAGTCCCGGTCACCGCATTGCTGAAAGAAACATCTACAGTGGCATTGGTTTCAAAACTTTCGGAAAGATTACAGCAAGCGGCTTTCAGCAATTCTTTGGAGCTGATATTGAAAATCAATCCTGCTTCCTTTTTGCTGAGTGCAGTTGCTTCTTTTTCTCGAGTAATTTTCACACCTTCGATTTCTTTTGCGTCAGAGTCTGTGTGGATATTTTCATTTTTATCAGAACCTCTCGTGTACAGGCAACAAGCTGGCAAAGCTTTGTAAACACCATCTGGTGCTTTAAATTTCTCGTTGTCGTGTCCGGCTTCTGCAACCTGTTTCAGGATTGTATCGCAAGTGACTTTGGATTCGTCCAAGACCATTGTCAAGGTTTGGTTTTCTGCGCTCCAGTTGGCAGATATAGCACCGGCTTTTGTCGCCGCAGTTTCTATTCTGGCTTTGCACATGTTGCAGTTTCCTTTGACCAAAAACTGTTCTGTAACAGCTTGTGCAAAAGAAAAAACAGACGTCAGCAAAAGCACAAAAAACATCAGTTTTTTACTTAAATTGTTCATCGTCAAAAATTTTGAATGGATTATTTAAGTTCGCAAATTTGTTTTGGGTCGCAGTTTTTCACCATCTTTTTGCTGTTGTCTGGACGGTCGTACTGGCAACAAACTTCCAAATCGTCATAGACTTTACTGGACGCGCGAAACATTTCGTTGTCGTGACCTACTTCGGCTACACTTTTCAGGACGGCTTTTTTGTCCGTTTTGGAAGCGTCATAACTAACGGTCAGGACTTTTTTGGTCATACTCCAGTCGGCAGATTTTACATTTTTGTCCGCTTTTACAGCAGTTTCGATGCGGTCCTTGCACATTCCACAGTTGCCTTCTACTTTGGCTTTGAAGGTTTTTGTCTGCGCAGAAAAATTTGAAAATAGAAATATAGAAAGGAATAAAATTCCTGATTTTATAATAGAATTCATTTTGATTAATTTTAATTAATGTTCTGATTATCTGAATTTAAAATATTAAATTCAGAATCGATAATAATAAAATTAACCAAGCTTAGGCGGCTGCCAAATGTTGAAAGTCCTTGCTAAAGGCGCTTGAGAATAATAAGAGTACTGATTGTTGTTTTCGAAAATCGGTGTTCTCAGTTTATTGTCGAAGTGATTCAAAACAACAGAAAACACGAATCCGGAACTGCAGGTTTTGCAAGTCGTGCAATTGTCTTTGCAGTCTTTTTCTTTCTTGGAGTCGTGACTGCAAGACTTAGATGATGCATCTTCCTTCTCGCAACAGTCAGAATTATTGGATTGAGATTCACAACAAGAACTCTGAGCAACCTGCGCATTGAAATTCTGCTTCGGAAATACAAAAATCCCCAAACAGAAAATCACCATCAAAAGTTGCAGTTTTCTCAACATCGTTTTGCAAAATTAGGAAATTTAAATTAACCACAAAAGGCACAAAGATTCTCACAAGGAACACAGGTCTTTGTAAATGAAAGAATTCAAATTTAAAACATCGTGAACTTTGTGAAAAACCTCGTGTGTTTGTGGTTCAAAAATTACTTCTCAACATTAGTTTGAAAAGTTTTTCTCCTTCTCCAGAAATAAAACACCAATCCGCCAAGCAAAACAATCGGCCAAATCGAAATCAGGAAAACAAAAATCTGCTGAATCAAATAGAAGCCTTCCACAAAAGCATTTTTCACATCGAAAAAGAAATTGTATTTGTAATCGTTATCAATGTTTTTGGTGTTTACAATCGGGATTTTCGCAACGCTTGTGCTTGGTTCTTTGATGTAAATATCAACTGTAGAATATTTCAGTTGGTCGGCAAGGATTTCGTCAGAATATTTTTGAGAATTGGCTTGAGACATATTTTCGTCATCCAGTTTCACTTTGTCTTTTCCGGTTTTCAATTGAGAAATGTTCGTGCTGGTTTTCGCTTGTCTTTCCGCCTCCATTTTGGATAATTTGATGTTCGCAGTCACATCTTCAGCAGAAATAATTCTGGAATTCAAAAACACTTTTTTATCATTAATGAAATCCAAAAATTCCCCCAATGTCTCCGTCGGAACGCGAACTTGCATTCTATTATGATTCTGAAATTTCCTAATCAACATCGATGATTCATCTGAAATATTGTAAGTGTTTTCCGACATAGTTTGCGCTTCCATTCGGCTCTGTGTCACAAATCCACCGAGCGAAATCAAGTGTTTTTCAATCGAAATTGTCGCGCCATAAACATCCTTCACTTCCATATCCACTTCCGCGGTTTTCACAAACTGTTTACCTTCTACGGTCTGCGTTGCAGCTACAGAAACACTGTCGGCAGTAGCAGCGACTTCATAATCTGCGCCTGTATTTTCTCCTTTTTTACATCCGATTAAAAGTAAAGCTATTAAGCTGATTGATAAGATTTTCGTTTTCATTTTGAATATATTTTATTTGTTTTTTAATGGTAAAATGGAATCGAGAACGATTTCATTATAGATTATTTTATAGATTAATTATTGATATTGATTTGGGCAGCTATTTCCGCCTTCCGCTCCCAATCTTTTTTGCCTAAGATTTTCCAACCACAAAAAAGGATTTCCGCTCAAGTCGGGCTGCGGCATTCGGTTCCGAATCAAGTTTTGTCAATGATTTGAAACCTTCTTTCTCAAAATTGATAATTAATATGAAAGTAATTCTGCAAATCAATCCGAAACTAACTGTAAATCATTCAGGATTTTAATGCATTGATAATGAGTATTTTGTAAAATAGATTTTCAAAGAAGAATTGATGAAAATAGAATTGTAAGTTCTTTTTAGGAATATTAATTGCATTAATTAGAAAAACAGAATCTATGAACAGCACAATCTCCAAAATTAAAGGTGTTTTCAGCCTTTTAAAAAATATCGATATAGACCAACTATCCCAAATCTCACAAAAAGTCGACCTTCCAAAATTGATGCATCAGTTTTCAAAACTCGATAAAAATCAACTGAATAGTCTGACCAAAATGCTGGATTCTTCAGGAAAAAAAAGAGAATTACCACCCATCAACGGCGACTTTTACGAACTGCATTTGAAACTGACGGACGAACAGCGAGCCATCCAACTGAAAGTCATAGAATTTATGGAAAAAGAAGCTAAACCGTTGGTCAACAGATATTGGCTGACAGACGATTTCCCACACGAACTCATCCCAAAATTCAAAAAGCTAAATCTCTGCGGTGTCACTTACGAAGGTTACGGTTGCCCGAATTTACCTTTCCTGATGGAAGGCGTCATCGCAATGGAAATCGCGAGAGTTGATGCGTCATTGGCAACATTTTTTGGTGTTCAGTCCGGATTGTCGATGGGTTCGATTTATATGTGCGGTTCCGAAGAACAGAAACAAAAATACCTTCCCGGAATGCAACAATTCGATTTGATTGGTGCATTTGGATTGACGGAGCCAGAAGTTGGTTCTGGCGCAGCTGGTGGATTGACCACAACTTGTAAGAAAGTAGAAGGTGGCTGGATTCTGAATGGACAAAAAAAATGGATTGGAAATGCAACGTTTGCAGACGTGACCGTCATTTGGGCAAGAGATGTAGAAGACAATCAGGTCAAAGGTTTCATTGTTGAAAAAGACACCGCTGGATTCTCAGTTGAAAAAATAAGGGGGAAAATGGCACTCAGAATTGTCCAGAACGGATTGATTACGATTAAAGATTGCTTCGTCGCCGATTCTCAAAAAATGGAACACGCCAACAGCTTCAAAGACACCGCGAAAGTCCTTCAAATGACAAGAGCTGGTGTTGCGTGGATGGCGACCGGTTGCGCAAGAGGTGCTTATGAAAGCGCTTTGGACTACACCAGAAAACGTGAACAATTTGGAAGACCGATTGCTTCGTTCCAGTTGATTCAGGGACATTTGGTAGAAATGTTGTCCAATCTTACTGCGATGCAAACTTTGGTTTTCAGACTGTCGGAAATGCAGGACCAAGATATTTTGAAAGACGAACACGCCTCATTGGCGAAAGTTTTTTGTAGTCTTAGAACGCGTGATGTTGTCGCACAGGCAAGAGAAGTAATGGGTGGAAACGGTATTCTTTTTGAGCACGATGTCGCAAGATTTGTCGCCGATGCAGAAGCGATTTATTCTTATGAAGGAACCAAAGAGATCAACTCATTGATAGTCGGACGTTCCATTACGGGAATGAGTGCGTTTGTTTAACTAACTTATGATAATGGAATCTAAGATTAGATTTCGTAAATTTATGCAGATGAAAAAAATAGTTTTTTTAATATTAATGACCTTATTTTTGCAACAATGTTCGCAGAAAAAAGTGGACTTAACCAAACAACCAGAACAGAAAACAATGGAAGATAACACACACAAAAACAATCCTTACTACTCAAGAACCGATAAAACCAAACTAACTGTCTCAAACGAAGAATGGAAAAAAATCCTTCCGGCAGAAGTTTACGCCATCTCAAGAGAAGCCAACACAGAATATCCATTCACTGGAAAATATAATGAATTTGACGAACTTGGCGAATATTATTGCGCTGTTTGTGGCAATCACTTATTCCGTTCAAGTTCCAAGTTTGCAAGCACTTGTGGCTGGCCAAGTTTCTTCGAAGCCGACAAAGAGGGCGTGAGCTACAAACGAGATTCTACCCACGGAATGGAACGTATCGAAGTGCTTTGCAAACGTTGCGATTCGCATTTGGGACACGTTTTCAATGATGGCCCGCCACCGACTGGAACGCGATTCTGTATGAATTCTGTAAGTTTGGATTTTCAGGCTGACAGCAAAAAATAGGATTTATCGCAAAGGCACAAAAAGTCTTTAAAAAATACTGTTAAAAGTCGCAAAGTATTATTTGCGATTTTTTTTAGGTTTAGATTCAAAAACACTTGCGACTTTGCGTTAATTTTGTACATCTAAATCTAAAGTAAATTGAAAACAATATTCATCACCGGAGCCACTTCCGGAATAGGAAAAGCAACCGCCATCCTATTAGCACAACAAAAAAACAGAATTATTCTCTGCGGAAGAAATAAAACCGTTCTCGAAGAATTGAAATCAGAATTATCAAAAGAAACCGAAGTTTACACTTTAAGTTTTGACGTCAGAAATTCAGATGAGGTTTTTGAAGCTATCAATTCGCTTCCAGAAAATTGGAAAAATATTGATGTTTTAATTAATAATGCTGGAAATGCGCACGGATTAGATTCTATTGCAGACGGAAATCCAGACGACTGGAACGCCATGATGGACGGAAATGTGAAAGGTTTACTATACGTTTCTCAGCCAATCATCAAATTAATGAAAGAAAAACAGAACGGACAAATCATCAACATCAGTTCTGTTGCAGCGAGACAGACTTATGCAAACGGCGTGGTTTACTGTGCGTCCAAAAGAGCTGTTGATGTCATTTCGGAAGGAATGAGAATTGAGCTGACAGAATTCGGAATCCGTGTGACAAACATTCAGCCTGGAGCGGTTGAAACTGATTTTTCCAAAGTGAGATTCAAAGGAGATGATGACAGAGCAGCGACGGTTTACGCGGGTTACGAACCATTAATTGCGGAAGATATTGCGGATGCGATTGCTTATTGTATCAATGTTCCGGAACGTGTTTCGATTTCGGAATTTACGATTTATCCGAAAGCTCAGTCTGAACCAAGAACGATCTACAGGAAATAATGAAATCACTTTTCAGTTTTATATGTCTCGTTTGTTTCATCCTCGGATTTACTCAAAACTATTCTAAAAAAGAAAAAGTATTATTAAGTCAGGTTTCAAAGCTTGATTCGCTGATGCAAAATAATGATTCCAAAATTTTGGAACTGTTTTCCGCTGACGTTTCTTTTGGACACTCTAATGGCTGGGTTCAGAATTTCCAGGATTTCAAAACAGATTTTGAGTCTGGAAAAGTGAAATATCATTCCGTCAATCAATTGGAATTGAGAGAACTTAAAATCAAGAATAAATTCGCAAACATCAGAAGAATCATCGCTGTAAAAGGACTTTACAAAAACGAAATCTTCGAAATGAAACTTTCCGTCTTGGAATTGTGGATTAAACAAAAAGGGATTTGGAAGTTGTGGAGCCGGCAAAGTGTGAAAATTAACTAAATGTCAAAATACAGTTTCTTTTTCTATTTTTGTATAAACCATTTTTAATAATGTCAGTTTACGATAAAAATAAGCCTTTTAACGATTTGCCAAATTTACCTCCTGATTATAATCTGGAAACATCGGCGATTTTTAAAGCTGCTATCAAAGCAAATAAGTTGCTGGCAGAATTAAAAGGATTTTGCCAAACTTTACCACACCCAGAATTACTTTTAAACACAATTATTCTCCAAGAAAGTAAAGAATCCAATGCAATAGAAAATATAGTTACCACCCAAGACGAATTATACAAAGCGACTCTAATGGGAAATGACATAAAAAATCAATCGTCAAAAGAGGTTTTGCAATATCGCCAAGCGATGTATTGGGGGAAAGAACAGTTGCTGAAAAATAATCTTATCACCACGAATCTATTAATCGGAGTGATGCAAAGATTAAGAAATTCCAATGAAAATATCAGAAAGAATACGGGAACAAAATTAGCAAATCCTGTGAATGACACTATAATTTATACACCTCCAGAAGGTGAAAATATTATCAGAGAAAAGCTGGCCCACTTGGAGCAATTTATTAATGATGATAATATTTCCGATTTGGACGCTCTGATAAAAATGGCATTGGTGCATTATCAGTTTGAAGCCATACATCCTTTCAGCGATGGGAATGGAAGAACAGGTCGAATCTTAAATGTCCTCTATCTCATTCAGCAAAACCTACTTGGTTTGCCTGTTCTATATTTGAGTCGTTATATTATAGAAAATAAATCTGATTATTATAGACTTTTGAGAGAAGTGACTGAGAAAGGCAATTGGGAAGAATGGATTTTATTTGTTGTAAACGGAGTTGCTACTACCTCAGAATTGACATTAATGAAAATCAAAGAAATACTAGAATTAAAACACCAAGCTTATATTTCTATTAAAGATGAACTGAAAAAAGGTTTTTCCAAAGAATTGGTGGATTTGCTCTTCAGTTATCCATACATCAAAATCAGTATTTTGGAAGAGCACGATATTGCAAAACGACAGACAGCATCAGAATATCTAAAGAAAATTGCAGATTTAGGCTGGTTAACTCCAATTAAAATTGGACGAGAAATATATTACAGCAATCATAAATTAATTAATGTCTTATCAAAATAAATATGTTGATTGAATAAACATATTATAAGAATATGTCGATTTTTGTCAAATTTTTCGACACGTTTTTGTTATCTGTCGATTTTGTAAACATTTAAATTATCTACTCCAATGAAAATCCTCCACATAGAAACCTCGTCCAAAAACTGCTCAGTTGCCATTTCTGATGGCGAAGAAATCCTTTGTCTTTGCGAAGAAGTTTCCGATAATTACAAACAATCCGAAAGTCTGCATTCCTTTGTAGAGTGGGCTTTGGAAGGCGCAGATATTTCTTTGAAAGATTTGGATGCAATTTCATTAGGAAAAGGTCCAGGTTCTTACACTGGACTCAGAATTGGCGCTGCTTCAGCAAAAGGTTTTTGTTATGGTTTGAAACTTCCTTTGATTGCTATCAATTCTTTGGATTCTATGGTAGAACAATTTGTAAATCAAGGTTTTGAATTGATTATTCCTTTGATTGACGCCAGAAGAATGGAAGTTTACACCGCTTTTTTCGATGGAACTTCCGGCGAAATGATAAAGGAAACTGAAGCTAAAATCCTGGATGAAAATTCCTTTTCAGAATTAGTGGATAAGAAGGTTTTGTTCATTGGCGACGGCGCAAAAAAAGCACAGGAAATCATGAATCTTCCACATGCTGAATTCAAATCCGATATTTATCCTTCGGCAAAAGGTTTGATTAAGAAGTCAGTTGAGAAATTCAACAAAAAAGAATTTGAAGATACGGCTTATTTCGAACCGTTTTATTTGAAAGATTTCCAAGGTATTAAAAAGGCGGACCGAATAAAAAAATCGTGACCGCCATTTTTGTCATGCTGAGCCTGTCGAAGGGTTATTTGTTCGATACTTTGTAAAGCTTTCCGCTATCGGTTATGCCGTAAAGATTGCCATCCATTCCATTCAACACATCTCTGAATCTTTCTTTTTGGTCGAGCAACAAACGTTCCTCACCCACGACTTTATCGTCTTTGATGACGATTCTATTGATATGTTCACCACTAAGGCAACCGATGAATAGGTTGTTTTTCCATTCCTCTATATTTCCTGTGTAGAAAGTCACACCGCTGGGCGAAACCACTGGATCCCAATAATAAACGGGCTGTTCTGTTCCAGCTTTCTGCGTGGTTCCATTGTTGATTTTTCCGCCTGTATATTCAATTCCATAACTTACATCGCCCCAACCATAGTTTTTTCCAGGTTGGATAAGGTTGATTTCGTCGCCGCCTCTTGGTCCCATTTCAATATCCCAAAGTTGTCCTTTCTCATCAAGAGCCAAACCTTGTGGATTTCTGATTCCGTAAGCAAAGATTTCCGGTTTGTAATTGGATTTCCCAATGAATGGATTTCCTGGAGCCGGTTTTCCATCTTTTGTGATTTTCAGGATTTTACCAAGATAATTATCCGTTTTCTGAGCATAAACTCTTGTCTGTTTATCGGACCTTTCGCCTGTACTTACAAAAAGATTTCCGTCCTTATCAAAGACCAAACGACTTCCGTAATGTTTATCACCGTCATAAGTTGGTGTGGCGCGAAAAATAACTTTGACCTCAGAAATAGTTTTCAGATCTGAAGACAATTTTCCTTTTGCTACAGCGGTATGATTTCCATCTTCATAAGGTTCTGAAAAACTAAAATAAATGATTTTGTTTGTTTTGAAATCCGGGTCCAAAGCCACATCCAGCATTCCACCTTGGCCTTTGTCGTCCACTTTTGGAAATCCTGATATTTTAGAGACCTGTTTTCCGTCTGTAGAAACCACGTTCATAAAACCAGATTTTTCTGTGATTAGAAATCGACCGTCTGGTAAATTGATGACTCCCCAAGGCTTTCCTAGAGAAGTGTTCAGAATTTCAATATTATAAGGTGTTTTTGTTTTTACGGGTGTAATTCTGGTTTGTCCAGCAAATGCGGGATTGTAGTCAGTGTTTGGTTTTTCTTCTTGCGCAGTAGGCTTGCTAGGCTGTCCTTTCCATTGGCACGAATATAAAAGAAAGAATGAACAGAAAATAGTTGGTAATGTGGATTTTAGCATAACTTTTATTTTTTAGGTCAATGAAAAAATAATGCCAGCAAAAATTATTGTTAATTCTTTATTTTGAAGGGTAGGTGTTATAAATATTAGCATTTTATTATGCAACACCTTGTTTTATTTGGGGTCTATTATTGATATTTAATATAAATTTGCAATAAAGATGTCGTTTATTTATTATTTATTTAAAATTATTATATTTTTGATTAAAATTTGACAAATGTATATGGGAATCAAAAAAATCAGTGTTGTTTTTTTCTTAGGAGCAAGTACGCTTTATTTTGCACAAACAACTAAAGACAGCATGTCCGGGGAAACTTCCGTGGATGAGGTGAATATCATCGGAACTCGAAATAAAAAAAGGACGGCCACCAACACTGCTGTTCCTGTGGATGTGATAGACGTAAAGCAGATCAGCCAATCTACAGGGCAAGTAGATGTCAATCAACTTTTGCAATTCGCAGCACCATCTTTTAATTCGAACAAACAATCGGGATCCGACGGTGCAGATGCCGTAGATCCTGCAACTTTGCGAGGTTTAGGTCCCGATCAGACACTGCTGTTGCTCAATGGAAAAAGATACCACCAATCCTCACTGGTCAATATTTTTGGAACAAGAGGTCGTGGCAATTCTGGTTCGGATCTGAACACCATTCCAGTAGGAGCTATCAAAAGAGTTGAGATCTTGAGAGACGGCGCATCTGCCCAATATGGTTCTGATGCAATTGCAGGTGTTATCAATGTGGTGCTAAATGACCGAGATCACGGTTTTGAAGGAAGTGCTTTCTATGGCGCCAATCTTTTTGAAAGTCCGGGAAATAATGATGTTATCTCTGATAAAAAATTAGACGGCAATACATTCGATTTCAGTGGAAACCTTGGGACAAAGATCGGGACCAAAGGTGGTTTCGGTAACTTTACATTAGAATTAATAAATAAAGATTATGCAATCCGAAATGCGAATCCGGAGAAATACAGCGCACCGAGACAGCGTTTCGGAGATGCAAAATCTAATAATATCTATTTCTTCGGGAATATAGAAGTGCCTTTGACTGATGGACTGACTTTCTATTCTCAGCCTGGTTTCTCTTACCGGAACACAAAAGCTTATGCATGGACAAGATCGGCTGACGCAGACGGGAATATTCCTGAAATTTATCCAGATGGCTTCAACCCGATTCAGAATACAAAGATCTCAGATTTTACGTTTGATAACGGTTTGAAGTTCAAACTGGGCGATTGGGACTTTGATTTCTATAATGCTTTTGGCAACAACAGATTCATTTATCAAATTGATAATACCATCAATGCAACTCTGGGAGTGAGTTCTCCTACAAGCTTTGATGCTGGCGGACATTCACTTTCTCAAAATGTTACTGGCCTTAGCACGAGCAAAGCATTTGATTTCTTGGAAGGTTTTAATCTAGCTTTGGGAACAGAATTCCGTTATGAAAAATTTAATCTTATAAAAGGGCAGGAGAGTTCTTACGCTACTTATGACGTCAATGGAAATGTTGCCACAGCTGATACGCCGATAGAATTACTCGTAACCAATCCATTATCGGGCGATATTAGACCAGGAGGGTCACAAGGTTTTCCGGGATATTCTCAAGAAGTCGGAAAAAGCAGAAATAACTTTGCTGCTTATGTAGATACAGAGCTTGATATCACAAAAAACTGGATGGTGAGTCTAGCTGGAAGATTCGAGAATTACAGTGACTTTGGAAGTACGCTGAATGGAAAATTTGCAACAAGATATGCCATTACACCGCAATTTGCTTTCAGAGGTTCGGTTTCTACAGGATTCCGTGCGCCGTCTTTGGTTCAGAAATATTACAGTCTGCAGTTCACCAACTTTCAGGGCGGAAATCTGGTAACTGTCCAACTGGCTTCCAATGACAGTGAGTTGGCGAAACAAGCCTTTATTCCGCAATTGAAACAGGAGACTTCACTTAATGGAAGTGCGGGATTTACTTTTAATTCAGGAAAATTCACTGCAACGGTTGATGGTTATTATATCAAGGTAAAAGACAGAATTGTTTTGACAGGAACTTTTGACCAAACAGATGATGTGATCGGCGGAACGCTCGCCAATTTGAAAGTCGATCAGGCTCAGTTTTTCAGTAACGCTGTGGACACAAAATCCCAAGGTGTAGATGTGATCTTAACTTATACTACGGATCTAGGTCCAGGAAGATTATCCACAACATTGGCAGGAAATTATAACAAAATGGAAATTACCGATGTGCATACGCCAGCGCAATTGGCAGGAAAAGAAGATGTATTTCTAAGCGCACGAGAACGAGCTTTTATCTTGGCTTCCGCTCCTAAAACCAAGATCAATCTGAATCTGAATTACAAGATCCAAAAGTTCAATGCAAATTTGCAATTGGTAAGATTTGATAAAGTGACTTTGGTCGGCTACAATGGACCAGATCACTATCAAACTTACACACCGAGAGTGACGACGGATTTTTCTGTGGGTTATGATTTCACCAAGAATTTTTCATGGACCATTGGTGGGAAAAACGTCTTCAACAGATATGCTACATTGCAGTATGGTGCAGTATCAGACGGAAATACAGAATCCGGCGGCATCTTTGATCCTGTTCAAATGGGATTCTCTGGCAGACAGATCTTTACAAGAGTGAACTTTAAATTTTAACCATAACTAACTACTTTTTGAAAGGATTCAATTTTTATTGAGTCCTTTTTTTTGTAAAAAGATTTGGCAGTTCAAATTTTAATTCTACATTTGTAGAACAAAATATAATGTTGTAGAAATGAACGAGCAAAAATTGACCGAAACCGAAATGACTTTAATGGAAATACTTTGGCAAAGAGAAAAGGTCTTCATGAAAGATATTTTGGAAGATTATGCCGATCCAAAACCTGCCTCAACAACCATCGCAACCTTGTTGAAAAGAATGCAGAACAAAGATCTGGTTGGCTACAAACTTTACGGAAACTCGAGAGAATATTTCCCAAAAGTGAAGAAGGAAGATTATTTCCAAGGCGAAATGACTTCTATGATTGACCGCTTTTTCAACAGTTCCGTGAGCCAGTTTGCGTCGTTTTTCACTTCCAATTCCAAGCTTTCTCAGAAACAGCTGAAAGAACTAAGAGAAATTATTGACAAAGAAATAGAACCGTAATGGAAACTGTTATTTTAAAGATTAGCCTTTGTTCATCGTTATTGATTGCGATTTACTATCTGTTTTTGCAGAAAGAGAAAATGTTCCGCTTCAATCGGTTTTATCTTTTGTTTGCTTTGATTTTTTCGTACACGATTCCTTTTGTTAAAATCAATTTGCCAGCGATTTCAGAAAAGAAGAACCAATTAATTTTTGAAGAAATTACGACCCAGCAATTGATTCAGAAAACAGATCAAGCGTCGGATTTCAATTGGATGAATTTGATCTTAATGATTTATATTTTGGTTTCAATTATATTGATTATCAAATCTTTGGTGTCAATCAGAAAAATTTTAAAATTAAAAGGAACTGATATTAATTATCAAAATCAAAACGTAAAATTAATTGAGAAAGATCTGCCGCCGTTCAGCTTTTGGAACAAGATCTATCTCAGCAAAAAACACTTTGAAGACCAAATTGATCATAGAATATTTCTTCACGAGAAAACACATTTGATTCAAAAACATTCTTTGGATTTGATTTTAGTTGAGATTCTTCAGGCAATTTCGTGGTTCAATCCTGCAATTTACTTTTATAAAAAAGCTATCAAAGACAACCACGAATTCCTGGCAGATGAGGTGATTGTTCGTAAAGAATTCAACATCAAAGATTACCAGAACCTGATTCTTGCTGAGGTTTTGAATGCCCAGAATCTTTCATTAGTAAACCAATTCAATTTTAATAACACCAAAAAACGATTTATTATGATGACCACCAAAAGATCAAAATTAGAAAAGTTCAAAAAACTGTTTGCCGTTTCTGCCTTTGCAGGACTGAGTATTCTGTTTGTCCAAAAAGTTTATGCATCGGAAGTTACCGAACAGAAAGAAAATGAGAAGCCAGCCGTTGCAACTCTTGTTGATGAGAAAGATTACACTGAAAGTAACAGAAGAATGATGGAGATGTATAAGAATGAGCTTAAAAAAGAAAGAATACCAAGAGCCGAGACTGTTGCAGAAGTAGTTGTAATGGATACAATTCCTGCCAATAAAACATCGAAAACAAGAAAACTTAAAGAAAACGAATTACCAATTCCACCACCTCCACCGCCGGCAAGCAATAGTACAGCGGCTCAATTTCCCGAAGGGATCAACAGCCTTAGAATGAGTTTTTCTAATATTTTTGATTCTTCAAAATTTGTAGATGATACAAAGAATAAAGGGACTTTTAAAACTAACATCTACATCAGAATCGATGAGAACGGAAAGACAACCGATGTAAGAGCAGAAGGTCCGAATACAAATTTTAATACGGAGGCTGTAAGAGCGATGAAAGTGGCAACCGAGAATGTCACTTGGAAACCTGCAACAGAAGAAGGTAAGGCTGCCGCCACAGTTTTCCAATTTCCTATAACCATGAATTTCCAATAAAATCAAAGAATTTCACTTTGCAAAAACGTTCCATTTTTTGGAACGTTTTTTCGTATTTTTGTGTTATGCAATTCAAACTTCAATCAGAATATCAACCCACTGGAGATCAGCCAAAAGCCATCGAGAAATTGGTGGAAGGCATCAATATTGGTGAAAAGTACCAAACCCTTCTCGGCGTTACAGGTTCCGGAAAAACGTTTACGGTGGCCAATGTTGTGAATCAGGTTCAGAAACCGACTTTGGTTTTGGCGCACAACAAGACTTTGGCGGCTCAGCTTTTTATGGAGTTCAAGGAGTTTTTTCCGGACAATGCGGTGGAATATTTTGTAAGTTACTACGACTATTATCAGCCGGAAGCTTTCATTGCTTCTACAAATACTTACATCGAGAAAGATTTGAGCATCAATGAAGAAGTGGAGAAATTAAGACTTTCTGCCTCGGCAAGTTTGCTTTCCGGAAGACGCGATGTGTTGATTGTCGCGTCGGTTTCCTGTATTTATGGTGTGGGAAATCCGAAAGAGTTTGAAAAGTCATTGATCACAATTACCAAAAGCGAGAAAATATCCAGAACGCGATTGCTTAATTCTCTGGTAAGTGCGTTATA
Source organism: Chryseobacterium sp. FP211-J200 (assembly GCF_001643375.1). Classification (GTDB taxonomy): domain Bacteria; phylum Bacteroidota; class Bacteroidia; order Flavobacteriales; family Weeksellaceae; genus Epilithonimonas; species Epilithonimonas ginsengisoli. The sequence goes on along the minus strand of NZ_LSHB01000024.1, from coordinate 66,062 downwards.
TTCCAGAGCTTTGAACGAATTCCAACGAGGAACTTTCCGCGTAAAAGGCGATGTCATCGATGTTTATCCGGCTTATGCAGATACAGCGATCAGACTTCAGTTTTTTGGTGATGAGATCGAGACGATCCAAAGTTTCGATCCAGTTTCTGGAAACGTGACTTCGAATTTTGATACGATCAATATTTATCCAGCCAATCTTTTTGTAACAACTCCGGAGACGATGCAAGGTGCTATTCGCCAGATTCAGGATGATATGGTAAAACAAGTCGATTTCTTCAGAGAAATTGAAAAACCTTTGGAAGCCAAACGTCTTGAGGAACGAACTGAATTAGATCTTGAAATGATACGCGAATTAGGCTATTGTTCAGGAATTGAAAATTATTCCCGCTATATGGATGGTCGTTTGCCAGGTTCAAGACCTTTCTGTTTGTTGGATTATTTCCCGAAAGATTTCCTGATGGTCATTGATGAAAGTCACGTGACGATTCCGCAGGTTCATGCGATGTACGGGGGCGACAGAAGCCGAAAAGAGGTTTTGGTAGAACATGGTTTCCGTTTACCTGCTGCGATGGACAACAGACCTTTGAAATTCGATGAATTTGAGACGATGCAAAATCAGGTAATCTACGTTTCCGCAACGCCTGCAGATTATGAATTGGAAAAATCCGGCGGCACTTACATCGAGCAGATTATTCGACCAACAGGACTTTTAGATCCAATCATCGAAGTTCGTCCAACAATGAATCAGATTGATGATCTGATTGAAGAGATCCATAAAAGGGTAGAGCTTGACGAAAGGGTTTTAGTAACGACCTTAACTAAAAAAATGGCGGAAGAATTGACCAAATATTTTACTAAAGTTGGCATCCGAACAAGATACATCCACTCCGATGTGGAAACTTTGGAAAGGATCCAGATCATGCAGGATCTGCGTCTTGGTTTGTTCGATGTTTTGGTGGGTGTGAACCTTTTGAGAGAAGGTTTAGATCTACCGGAAGTTTCCTTGGTTGCGATTTTGGACGCTGATAAAGAAGGAATGCTGCGTTCCCGAAGATCCATGATCCAAACCGTTGGTAGAGCGGCGAGAAACCTGAACGGACGTGCCATCATGTACGCCGACAAAATGACGAAATCTATGCAAGCTGCAATTGATGAGACACTTTATCGTCGAGAAAAACAAATGCAGTATAATACCGACCATGGCAAAGTTCCAATGGCTTTGAACAAAAAGATCAGTGAAAATCTGGTTGGAAGAAGCAAGGATTTCCCAGACGAAAAATACACGCAAAAAGTGCTGATGCAGGAAGTTGCAGAAACCAAAGCAAACTACGGAAGCGAAGACATCGAGAAAATCGTAGTCGCAAAACAGAAAGAAATGGAAGCTGCTGCCAAAAATCTTGACTTCATAAAAGCCGCAAAACTAAGAGATGAAATTGCAGCTTTGAAAGCTTAATTTTTCTTTAGAAAGAACTTATAAAACTTCAAAATCCGTTTCACCTTACGCTTGAATACTTTTTTGTTAGCAAAATCAAGGATCTTTTTGAAACAATATTCGGAGGTTGTTCCAGAAAGTCTTGCATATTCTGCGCTGATGATCTTGATGACGTCTAGGTCGTTGGTCAATCTTTCGAAGTTTTCCAGCCTTTTGGATATTTTCATTTCGGAATGGAAATTCATTCGATTGAGATCCACGAGATAAAACGTATAGTTTTCATCACTTTTCTTGATCAGAAAATTACCTGAGGCATTATCAATGAACTCGATCCCGTTCTCATGTAACTGGAAAATCAACAAGGTGTACGCTTTGAATATTGCCTCTCTGTCTGGATAAGTTGGATTATGAAGTGCATCGCTTAGCGTAAAAACATCCTCGAGCTGCTCACTTACATAATAGCTTGAGGTGACGCCGATGAGGTCATGATTTTCTATGTAGGCAATTGGTTTTGGCGTGTGGAAACCTTTCTCCAAAAGCATCTGGCCATACTCATATGATCTTCTGGATTTAGACTTTCGATAATATTTGTACACATGACGGTTGATCAGGTTGTGTTGCTTAAATGACTTGAAATTGAATTTTAAATCATTGACCACAAAATACTTAACGGTATTTCTGTTTCCGTGACCAACAAGAACACCTTCATTTTTAAAATTCTTTAAAATGTTCAGGATGTCATTTTTGTATTGAGAATATTCCTCAGATAAAACAAAGTTCATGGTTAGTATTTGGTTATAGTTTTAAAGTTCAATCTATATAAGTGTGGTTTTGATCAATTCCATCATCTGATCCAGATCTGTTTCATTGGTATTGATAGAGAAACTTTTATCGTTGTAAGGTTTATAGGCCGTCTCGTCTGTTACAGAAAAGAGGCCAACAGTTGGCGTGTTTACTGCGCTGGAAAGGTGCATCACACCGTTGTCTGCAGCTATGAAAACTGCCGTGTTGGCAAGAAAACCGCCCATTTCCCGAATGTCTGTACTGTAAAAATTTGGGATTTTAAAATTCAGCTTAGAAATGTTTTCGACGGGTAAAAGTTCTATGATGTTGTAATCTGGAAATGTAGCTTTCAGCTTATCATAAAATGCATTCCACCATTCTTCGGAGTAGCATTTGGCGCCTGTTGCATTTGTGAAAAGACAAATTGTTTTTTTATCGTTTTGGATGATCTTGTCCAGGTTTGCTTTCCCATTTTTGATCTCTTCCGGATCTAATTGCAACTTTAAAGTAGGCAATTTGCTTGTGTTCTCCGCAAGACCGATTTCCTTAAGATAACTTCTGAGATTGTAGATGTTCTTCTTTGCATCGTGGTTGTAATCGGAATATTTAGATGCAAGTGTTTCATCGGATTCACCGAAAAATTTGAATTTAGAATTGGTGAAAAGTATGGATAATCTGCCAGATGATGAACCATGATTTGCATTGATGGCAAGGTCGTATCTTCTAAACTTCAATTGGAACCATCCTTTGATGTATTTTCCCAAACTGCTGAATGGTTTCTTGGGAAGTTGGATGATCCGGTCGATATTTTCGTAATTCTTATAAATGATCGGTGTCACGCCACCTTTCACGAAAAGGTCGATCTTGCTGTCAGGAAAAGTGTTTGCCACTTCTTGGACTAGCGGTGTCAAAAGCAAGAGATTTCCCAGTCTGTGGTTAGGTCTGGAGATCAGGATTCGGTTTATTTTAACATCTTTATCTGCTTTGAGACCAGCTTTTGATTTACCAATGTTTTTGGTAAGACCCTGCATGATCTTTTTTCGGAAAACGTTTATCTTTTTTTTTGTAGTCATACGAAGGATTTAGCTGATCCGCTTGTAAAGTAAAATTAACCAAGCCGAAAAGACCAACAAAAATAATGAAAATAGAAAGAACCCGTGAAATAAAAACGCGTGTATATTTCACTAAAAATCTTTGAAATAAATTATTAATGCCTGCGCTAAAACTTGTAAGTCGTATTCTTAGGTTTTTGAGTATTGACTTTCCCACGGATCGGAATCAGAAGGTCCATCAAACCATTGATTTTAATTTCATAGATGGTCGCTAATTGCATTCCCAGTTTACCTTTGGGCATTCCCTGGCTTTGAAACCATTCCAGGTAATTGATGGGAAGATCTGCGAGGATCGTGTTTTTGTGCTTACCAAAAGGCATTCGTACTTGGCAAATTTCTACAAGAATTTCTGGATTAAGGCCTTCCATTTTAAATTATTAAATCAATTTTGTTATCAATATCATCTTTGTCATTGGGCAATTGTAGAGAAGGTATAGCTTCCTCTTCAGAAAATTCGTCTCTGTAAACCTGGATCAGAAGAACAGTAATCGACATTAGTATTGGACCGAAGATCAATCCCATAAATCCAAAGATGTTCATTCCTAAAATAATCCCAAAAACAGTGACCAATGGATGGATATCTTCTAATTTTTTGAGCAATGTGAATCGTAGTAAATTATCCGTCAGTCCTACCACCACAAGTCCGTAGATCAAAACGCCAACACCAGGACCAGTTTGTCCTTCAGCGATCATAAAGATCCCGACTGGAACATAGATGATCGCAGCACCTACAACAGGTAGCATAGAGGCAACTGCTGTCAACGCGAATAGAAGGATCGCACTTGGCGCACCAAAGATCCAATAGCCGATAAGCGCTACAACACCTTGTCCGATTGCAACAACCGGAATCCCAATGGCATTGGCTAAGACCAATTTGTTGAATTTGTCGCCCAGCATTTGAGTATTCGTTCTCTTAAAAGGCATTGCTTTGGCCACGATCTTCTCAAACAATCGTGCCTTTACAAACATAAAGTAGAGAATGAAATACATCGAAACAATGACAGTAAACGTGTTCACAGTCGTACTCAAAGCCTTTGTAGAAAGTGTTCCTGCAAAATTGGTGACTTTTGTGATGTTCTCTTTGCTAAGAATGTCAAAACCGACTTTGGAATAGATGAACTGATGGATCTTCTCAAGAAATATATTGAATTTCTCCATATATGCCTGGGCATTTCCAGCTTTTGCAACCAGCATATCGATGATGAAATAGACAGGAAGAATAAGAATGATCAGTGAAGCAAGCATCAAAACAGTTGCTGCAAGCCATGGTTTCCAGTTTTTTTCTTCGACCAGATAAAAGTTATACTTTCTGCAGACGATATATAGTGTAACTGCCCCTAATAACGAAGGTATGAATAATGCCAGATTCCAGCAGATCAATAAGACCAAAACAGAAATGAGAAGAATTAAAGCAATTTGCTTTATAACGATGGAATCAATTGGTTTACCGAAATCTGACATAATTTTTTTTAAGTTTTATTTTTGTTCTATTTGTCTAGGCAATGCAACGTAAGCGCAATACGCAGAGTACATTGTAGAATAATAAAACATATAAGTAACTATTATGCCAATACAGCAAGCGATGAATCCCAGACAAGAACACAAGTAAGCCAATAGATTGATCAATAGGATCTCACCATAATTATCTTTCGCAATATCAAATGATCTTTTTAGTGCTTCGATCGCAGTAACATTCTGAAACAAAAGGAACGGAAAGCCCAAAAAGAAGAAAGGCATTACAAAAACCGCTGGCACGTAGCAAAGGTTGGTACAAATGACTACAGCGATCGAGAATATCAATCCATACAAAACGATATTAATGAAATTCTGCTTGTAGCCGATAAACAGGTCAGAGATCTCAATCTGTTGATTCAGGTTTTTTTTGTGGGCTACATAAATAGTTCCAACAGCAAGAGGTGCCAAAACCAAAATGTTGACAAGCGAGAAACTACCCATGAAACTTAGAAAAGGTGTCCCGCGGTAAAGGTCTTCGTACGCCTCAGCATTATAACCGCCCATAGAGTCTCGATTTTGACTCATTTCCATGATGATCCCAGACAATCCTGTAACGGATAGTAAGATGAAAACAATAATAAAAACAATAACGCCTGCAATGATAGGGTAGAGTAGAATGCCCTTGTACAGTTCAAAAGCGTGAGTCAAGATGCTTCCAGAATTCTTATCAGGCACATTTCCACCGGTTTCTAGATCTTTAAAATTTTCCATGTAGTTTAAGTTTGAAGTTTATTACCAAATCTACACAAAAAATATTTGAATTGAATTAATTCAAAAACAATTATTCCTCAAAATCAGCAATTAAATGTTTATAAAGCACATAGATCATCGCATTCCAAAACGGAAACGTGATGAAGATCCCAAAGAAAAACATGATGAATCCACAATAAGAAAACAGAATAGAAACGATCATAGCAATGAAGATCAGAATAAAATTCTTCTGAAAAGTCTGAACACTGATCTTAAAAGATTGAAAATAATTAAACCCTTTGAAGAACATCAAGGCCGGAACAAACAACATCATCGGAATCCAAATGAAAGTGAAAATGGAAAGGAAATTGTTGATCATGCTCCACGCCAGAGAATAGATCACAAACAAAAAGAAGTAATGTCCTTGGAAACCAGCAAAAAGATCACCCGTTTCCGGCTTCTCTCCCAGGTCAAGCTTTCTGTAGATCTTCAAAAAACCAATGTTCAAAGGGAAAATGACCGCCTTGATCACAATCATCACTTGCAAAAACAAGACTGCGTTATCGGTTTGCATCAGCGCAGTGTACTTTGTTAAAAAAGCCTGACTGTCAGTATAAAACAAATTCTGAAACTTCTGGATCTCTTCAAAAAGCCCGTAATATCGGAACGCAAAAGAACCCGCAAACATCGTCACAGAAAAATAGATCACACAAAACAAAAACTGAAACGGCAAAGTTCTCATCCAGTATTCATAGGCTTCTGTCAGCAATTTTCCGATCTCAGGTTTTGGCGTCGTCATTCTCAAAATTTTTGCAAAAGTAACCATTAATTAACGAGTATCGAAATTGATGATTTTATTTTGGGCAGCTTTATCCGCCTTCCGCTCCCAAACCTAACGAAGTGGTTCGACGGAGTCAATCTTTTTTGCAGACGATTTTCTGTTCAATAGAATTTGATACCACTCAAAAAAGGATTTCCGCTCAAGTCGGGCTGCGGGTTTCGGTGTTCTTAGAAGCTTCAGCTTTTATTAGAAGACTTTTCTCTATTTTTGTTTTATGTTTCAGAATCCGCAGTTTCAAAGAATGGACGAGTTGTCAGAAAGAAAAGAACCCTTTTTTTTCTTGATCAATTTTTTGATGGATGAAGTCAGGATTTTCACTCAAAACGAAATTAAAAATAACAGTTTATCAATTGATTTTCCGAATGTTAAAAACGTTATTGATGAGCACGCACAAGTTCCAAATTTCGGATGGAAGTCTTTCCCCGAAACATTAGAAGATTATCAAAAAGGATTTGAAATCGTCCAAGAAAATTTGAAAAAAGGAAATTCTTATCTTACGAATTACACCAGAAAAACTGAGATTGAAACCAACTTGACTTTAGAAGATATTTTCAAATTCTCAAAAGCTAAATATAAAATTCTGGTTCCTGATGAATTCGTCTGCTTCTCACCAGAAACCTTTATCGAAATCGTTGATAATAAGATTTTTACGCATCCAATGAAAGGAACAATCGATGCGGAAATAGAAGATGCTGAAAATATTCTCAAGAACGACCCGAAGGAAAAAGCAGAACATTACACTGTTGTCGATTTGTTGAGAAACGATTTGAGTATGGTAGCCAACAATGTTCGCGTCAAGGATTTCCAAAGAATTGATTACCTAAAAACAAAACAAAAAAATCTCCTCGCCATGAGTTCCGAAATCGAAGGCGAAATAAAACCGGAATTCCAAAACAAAATCGGTTCTATTCTGCAAAAACTCTTGCCAGCTGGTTCCATTCTCGGCGCTCCGAAACCTAAAACTTTGGAAATCATTTTAAAAGCTGAGAAATATGATCGAGGTTTTTACACCGGAATTGCAGGTTATTTTGATGGAAAAAATCTTGATTCCTGCGTGATGATCAGATTTATTGAAAAAGAAAACAGAAAACTCTTTTTCAAAAGTGGAGGCGGAATCACGCACCAAAGCGACTTAATCAGCGAATACGAAGAAATGAAAAACAAAATCTATGTCCCGATTTATTGAAAGCATCAAAGTTGAAGACCAAAAAATCTTCCTGACAGAACTTCATCAGAAAAGAATGAATGAGACTTTTTCCAATTTCGCGAAAGAATGTAAAATTGATATTCAAAGTTTGTTCTTAAACCTGGAACACGACGAAGATGGCCTTTACAAATTCCGAATTGAATATGATTTGGAAAACAATTTCAAAACTCAGATTGTTCCGTACGCCATTTCAGAACACGATGATTTCGGATTGGTCATTGATAATGAAATTGATTACACTTTCAAATCAGCCGACAGAACTCAATTTCAAAAAATGAAAAATGACAGCAGCGCTGACGAAATTATCATCGTCAAAGAAAACCAAATCACAGACACTTCCTATTCCAATCTCCTTTTTTTGAAAGACAAAACTTGGTTCACGCCGAAAACTTATCTTCTAAACGGCGTAATGCGACAAAGTTTATTAGCCTCGAAAAAAATCAAAGAAACCGAAATTACAGTTGATAATATTAAAGAATATTCTCATTTTCAATTGATTAATGCACTCAATGATTTTGATGAAATGTTCATTTATCCCATTGAGAAAATAATCAATCTACCGAAAGAGGAATCTGATTTGGAGTTTTGATTAAAACTTTAAAAGGTCTTCGACTCCGCTCAGACTGACATCGGGTAAATAAAACGGATAGTTTAAGGATTGTCACGCTGAGCGGAGTCGAAGCGCTTCAATATATTACTTCAACTCCACAAAATACTGCTTCAAAATATCCGCATTATTACACTCAGACGTCATTACTTCCAAAATCTTTGGTTTCGGATTGGACTTGAAAAAGTTTGGTAAAACTCTGTCCAATGTAATTTCGTCCTCCACTTTCGTATAATCAAAACCGAAATTCTTCGCCAATAATTCTGCATTTCTGTGATGTGTGGTGGCGATAAACTCGTCCAAAGCATTGGTTCCACTTGGCCCAGGAATGATTTTGAAAATATTGCCTTCGCCATTGTTGAAAATCACAATCCTCGTGTATGGCGGAATGTATTGGTTCCAAAGTCCGTTGATATCATAGAAAAACGACAAATCTCCGGTAATCAAAATCGTTGGTTCGTCTTCCATCATAGCAAATCCCATTGCCGTAGAAGTACAGCCGTCGATGCCGCTGGTTCCTCGGTTGCAATACACATCGTGCTTTTGATAATCAAACAATTGTGCATATCGGATTGCTGAACTATTGGAGAAATGAATTTTATAATTCTCAGGAATTTGATTGGATAACTGATTGAAAAGATAGAAATCCGAGAACGGCGCTTTGTTCAGATATTCCTCGTGTTTTGCATCTTTTTTGTCTTTCAAAACATCCCAAAGATTGAAAAAAGGTCTTGGTTCCAGATTGATGGATTTCAATAATTTGGAAAAGAAAATCTCAGCTTTGGTTTCAATTTTTTGAGTTAAGGCGAAGTAAGTGTCTGGCTGCCAATATTCATCGATGTGCCAATGTTGTGCTGGTTTGGCTTTTCTAAGAAATTGTTTTACTCTTTTTGAAACTACATTTTGTCCGATGGTTATTAATAAATCGGGCGCATAAGTTCTGTAATCTTCCTCAGTAAAATCTGTAATATAACGGTCGATATGTGCGAAGAATTTCTCGTGCTGAAGATTCGAATTCATTTCTGTCAAAACGACAACCGTGTGATTTTTAACCAATTGAGAAAGTTGTGCTTGTAATTCCGGATTTGGTGCTAATGTGCCAGCAAGAATCAAAATGCGTTTGGAAGTATGCCAATCTGCAATTAGATTTGACGGAATTTCATAAGTCCTTTTCTGAATCGTTTTTTCGACAATCGGCAAAACCGGTAATTCATCCACCAAATTATAAAGAGGCTCATTCAAAGGAATATTGATGTGAACCGGACCGCTTTTTTCGATGCAAAGTTCAACCGCTTTTTTGATGGTTTCAAAGTTGTGGTCATCTGCACCATCTTTTTCATCTTCCAACAGTTCAAAATCGCCGTAAGAATGCTGGTGGAAAAGGTTTTTCTGACGAATCGTCTGTCCGTCAAACAAATCCACAAAATCCGAAGGTCTGTCCGCCGTCAAAATCAAAAGCGGAATATTCTGATAAAAAGCTTCCACAACTGCAGGATAATAATTGGTTGCTGCGGAGCCGCTCGTACAAGTGATGGCGACAGGTTTTTTAATGGATTTCGAAATTCCCAAACCTACAAAAGCCGCCGCTCTCTCGTCCACAATACTGTAACATTGGAACGCATCAATCTCAGAAAAATGAATCGACAAAGGTGCATTTCTGGAACCTGGAGAAATAATGATTTTGTCGATGCCGTACTGTTCAAGAATATGGGCTAGAATCTGGATGCTGCGTTTTGCGGAATATTGCTTCATTGTAGAAATTTACTGAGAAATAAATCAGTTTGCAAATTTAATCAAAACCTTTAATCAAGATGTTGTATTTTATCGCAAAGGCACAAAAAATATAAACAAATCGATTGTTAGAAGTCGCAAAGATTGAAGTGTGATTTTGATTTTGCGACTTTTACGAAGTTAGAATTGAAAATAATTTGCGACTTTGCGATAAAAATTACTAAAACAATCGCAATTGTTGCGTCCGACTTCCAGTAAAATGTTCAGTTGTCAGAAAAGCTCTTTCTTTATTATTGAAAAATTTCTTCTTCCCGATTTCAAAAGTTTTATGGATCATTTCCGCAATGTTTCCCTCACCTTTATAACGCTGGAAGTATCTTTTCTCGCCAAGATTTCCGCCACGCATCGAGCGAATCAGATTCAATACTTTGTCTTTTCTGTCGGGGAAATGTGTTTCCAGCCATTGAATGAAAACTGGTTCTACGGTGTCATTCAGTCTGACCAAAGTGTAACCGCAACTTCTGGCGCCAGCTTCGGAAACGACTTTCATTATCCCAAGACTTTCATCGCTCGTCAAACCTGGAATTACCGGCGCAATCATCACATTCACCGGAATGTTTTTCTCAGATAGAACTTCTATGGCTTTCAGTTTGTTTTTTGCGGTTGAAGTCCGCGGTTCCATCACGCGTCGAAGTTCTTCATTGATGGTCGGAATACTCAGCGAAACTGAAATCAGATTTTTCTCAGCCATTTTTTCGAGAATATCAATGTCTCTCAGTACCAAAGCATTTTTGGTAATGATGGAAACCGGATGCCTGTAGTCCAAACAAACCTGAAGCAATTTTCTTGTAATTTCAAATTCCCGTTCAATCGGCTGATAGCAATCTGTATTTCCGGAAAGCATAATTGGTTTTGGAACGTAAGATTTTTTCTGAAAGGTTTTCTCCAAAAGTTCCGGCGCATTTTTCTTGACCATCAGTTTTCTTTCGAAATCTACGCCTGCGCTGTAACCCCAAAATTCGTGCGTCGGTCTGGCGAAACAGTAGGAACAGCCGTGCTCGCAGCCTTGGTAAGGATTCATCGAATAGTCCATCATCAGGTCGGGACTTTTAATCACATTGATGATGCTTTTAGGGAAAACTTCTGTGACCTGTGTTTTGATTTTATCCAATTCATAATCTTCCGGTTCGTGAGTGAATCGGTCAAATTTGTTGACGATATTTCGTTGAGCGCCTTGCCCTTTTGGGATGAAATCTGACATTTTTGATGTAAAAATTAACGCAAAGGCGCAAATTAAATTGTACTTTAACTTTTATAAAGTCGCAAACATTTGCGACTTGTAGAAGCTTGGAGAAAAGAACTTTCCGCCTTTGCGTAAAAACTGATTGGAAATATTATTTTCAAAATTATCACTAGAAAAATAAAATCTCTCTTAAAATTCCGTAAAGTTTTCCACAAAAAAATCCGGCTCGTGAGAACCGGAAATTGGTATAATTAAATAGTGTGTGTCATAAAAAAGCGTCCAACTCTACGCCGTCATCCGCTGCTGCATAAGGACTTCTTTTCGAATTCCCGAATAAGTGATGATGGTCAGAATAATCGCTGTTGTAAACTCTGTTTCTTAAATATTTTCTCGCCACCAAAACGCCCAGAACAGCTGCTGTCCCGAAGATTCCGGCAAAGATGATTTCTACGTTTCTCTTCATATGATTAAAGATTAATATTTTTTCCTCAGCAAAAGATGTTCCTTTTTGGATTGCAAACCTCGATCTTATCAAAAATTTAAGATTCCGTATGGCAGTTTTTACAGTTCAGTAGAATTTTTTAACAATTCGGTCATATATAATTGCTTAACTTTTCTTTCTGTCCTAATTTTGGACCAAGAAATTAAAAACATGAATAAGAGATCATTAATAACACTCTCGTGGATCACACTTGGCTCATCCATTTTTTTCTTTACGTTTTTCTCAAATGAAAAGACTTTGGAAAGCTTTGGTTACAACTTGCTAATTTCGGCAATGTATGCATTCGGCTTAGGCTTGAGTAATGGTTTTGTGAATGATTTTCTTAATAAAAAACTTTCCTGGACAGAACAGACCAGGCTTAGAACCCTTATTGGAATCATAGCAACATTGATTGTCAACTTTATTATGGTTTATGTGTGTACTTATTTGAATTATGTGGTAATCCAAAAAGTGGCTACGACAGAAGATATTTTTTCCAAAAAATACACTTTTAGTATTTGGTTTATGATCAATTTTGCGTTGATGATTTCGGCCTTCCTTCACGCGAAAGGTTTTATGGAAGAGCTGAAAAAAACTTCGAAGAAAGAAGTTGTCGAACAGAAACTCATCGCCAAATCTGCCAACGCCCAATTCGAATCCTTGAAGAACCAATTGGATCCGCATTTTCTTTTCAATTCTCTGAACGTCTTAACTGCCTTGATTGATGAAAATCCGCAACAGGCGCAGAAGTTTACCACATCGATGTCGAAAATCTACCGCTATGTTTTGGAGCAAAAAGATAAGGAAATGGTAAAAGTGGAGGATGAGATAGAATTTGCTAAAGTATATTGTAACCTTCTGAAAACCAGATTTGAAGACAGTGTAAATTTCACATTTGATGTCAATCCTGACGATTTGCAAAAACAGGTCGTTCCTCTTTCATTACAATTATTACTGGAGAATTGCATTAAACATAATTTCGCCACTTCATCAAAACCATTGAATGTGAGAATCTTCACAGAAGGAAAATTCCTCTGCATCGAAAATAATCTTCAGGTAAGAGAACAACTCACAGAAAGCGCGGGAATTGGATTGGCAAACATTGTTCAGCGATACGCGCTTCTTACCAAAGACAATGTTTATATAGAAAAATCTGAACAGACCTTCAAAGTGAAAATACCAATATTAATAGAAAAAAACGCTCAAACAATGACAACTTACACATCACAAACCACAGAAAATGTCGCTTATGAAAGAGCGGTAAAAAGAGTAAAAGAGCTGAAAGGTTTCTACGGAAATCTGATATCATATTGTATTATCATTCCATTTTTGGCAATTATCAACCTGCTCACTTCTCCAAGAGAAATCTGGTTCTACTGGCCAATGTTAGGATGGGGAATTGGACTCATCGCTCACGGAATGAATGTCTTCGCCATCGGTAAAAATTGGGAAGAAAAGAAGATTCAGGAGATAATGAACAATCAAAATAATCTTAAAAACTAAATAAAATGGAAATCATCAATAAAGAAAATCCACGTTACGAAATGGCTGTGGAAAGAGTACAAAAAATCAAAAAGTTCTATAAAAGTCTTCTCGTTTTCGCAATTGTATTTGGAATCGTTTATGGGATTAAATTTGCAAAATATGGATTGAATTATATTTCATTCTTTGAAGTATCTTGGATTTTCATCATCTGGGGATTGATCCTCGCAATCAAAGGAATTAAGCTGTTTTTCTTCAACTCCGATTGGGAAAATGATATGATCAACAAAGAACTCAAAAAACAAAACAATGGAAATTATTAAAGATAAAAACGATATCAAATATCTTGAGGCTAAGAAAAGAGTGAAACAACTCAAAGGATTTTATTCTCATTTAACGATTTATATTCTTGTCAATCTGTTGATTGTGTTCATCAATATCCAAGATTTGAAACCAGGTGAAAGCTATTTCAAAGTAGAGAATTTCATCACTTTATTTTTCTGGGGAATTGGTTTGCTCGCACATGCAATGGGTGTTTTTGTTCCTCAATTTGTTCTTGGAAAAAACTGGGAAGAGAGAAAAATTAGGGAATTAATGGAAAAGGATAAATGATTTTAAAACAGATTCCTATGGAAAATCGAAGACACGAAGAGAATTCAGATGAAGAAATTCGTTATCTGAATGCACAAAAAAGAGTCAAAGAAATTAGAGGTTTCTATGGCCATTTAATTTCTTACGTTGCCGTAAATATTGTATTGATAATATTTAATGTTCTCTATCATCATTTTGGATATATGAAGATAAAAGTAAATCAATTTTACAACGTTATAATTTGGGGAATCATTGTTTTGATTCACGCTGGATTTGTTTTCTTGGGAAAGGACTGGGAGGAACGGAAAATTCGCAAATTAATGGACAAAGAAAAATAATAATTTACCTAATTTCGAATCAAATCAAATAAACTATAAAAATGATAAGAACGATAATCATCGAAGACGAAAAACCGGCAGTCAGAAGACTGGAGAAATTATTGGGTTTGTTTTCTGATTTAGAAGTAGTTGCAAGCCTTAATTCTGTGGAGGAGTCAGTCGAATGGTTTCAGGAAAATGAACATCCACAATTGATTTTTTCAGACATCGTTCTTGGCGACGGATTATCGTTTGATATTTTTGATAAAGTCTCTACAAAAGCTTTTATCATTTACACAACGGCGTTTGACCAATATACTTTGAAGGCCTTCAAACTCAACAGCATCGATTATCTTCTGAAACCTATCGAGGAAGAAGATTTGGCAAAAGCAATTGAGAAGTTCAAATCGTTCTTACCGGAACAAGGCGCTGTTAATTCACAGGAAATCAGACAAATCGTTAAAAAAGAACAAGCGACACTTTCCAGGATTTTGGTCAAAATCGGTTATAATTTGAAAGTGGTTTCCATCAATGAAGTGAGTTGTTTCTACAGCGAGAACAAAATCGTCTATCTTCAAACCAAAGAACGTAATTTTCCGACAGATTTCACATTAGACGAACTTGAAAATGTTCTTGAGCCTTCCAAATTTTTCCGTGTTAACAGACAGTTTATCATCAGTTCAGATTATATCAAAAATATTCACACATCGCCGAATTACAAAGTGGATTTGGAGTTTCAGCCGGAAGAAGAAATAACGGTAAGTAGAGACAGAGTTAAGGATTTTAAAGATTGGCTGGCGGGTGGCTAAACTTATTGAGATCAAAAAACCTCCAGAAATTTCTGGAGGCTTTCTATTGAAATATAGATTCGATACTTTTTTATCAGGAATCTTTGCTGTTATGCTTTTCTGCGCTCGGATCTTGGTCCGTCTTTTTTAAAACCATTTTGCTGATGTTCTTTACGATTTGCCTGAAACTTGACGTATTGGTCTTTAGATAATATCTTCTGGATGCGTCCGTCAAAATCTTTTCTGTCTTTTTCAAACTTCGCCTTCATTTTAGCATCGTTAGGTCTTTGACCTTTTCCGCCTCGAGGTGCGTTTTTTGCAAAGTTGGCTTCCCGGTCTTTGTAAAGTGCCTGAATCTTCTGTTTCTGTGCAGGTGAAAGATTGTAATTATCAAACTCTTTCATTTGCTGTTCAGTGATTGGTCTTTGAGCTCTGTCTTGTCTTTCCTGTGCGTTTATCGTTAATGCTAAAAATAAACCTGCGGCTGCTAATAACTTTTTCATAATAAATAATTTTACGTTTTAAAAAATGTCTTTGTTGTATGAATGATACACAACTAGCATTCCTTAATCTTCCAAATTTCCAACTTGTAGGTTAACTTGGATTTTCTGTCGGTCAACACAGATTTGTACAAACAAAACAGGCTTTACGCATGTCCGTAAAGCCTGTTTTTATATTTAATTCTAAGGATGTCTATGCAATCACGCCACTTCCAATCAATTCATCACCGATATACCAAGCCGCAAATTGCCCTTCAGCAATCGCAGACTGTGGATTTTCAAATTCCATATAGAATCCATTTTCGAATTGATGAATCGTTGCTTTCTCCAGAGTTTGTCGGTAACGGATTCTGGCCATCACTTCCATAGATTCTCCATTTTTCAATTTCAAATCTTTGCGGATCCAATGCAATTCGGCATTTTCAATTTTCAAAGCTTTACGGAAAAGTCCAGGGAAATTTTTGCCTTCGCCAACGAAAATGATGTTGTTTTCCATTTCTCGCTGGATAATGAAACAAGATTCCTTGTGTCCGCCAATTCCTAAACCTTTGCTTTGACCGATGGTGAAAAACTGCGCACCTTGATGCTTGCCAATCACCTTTCCGTCCTCTTTTTTATAATTGATTTTCGCTGACAGATATTCAAGCTCTTCTAATTTTGAATTAAAGGTTGGCGTTTCTTTATGAAATTCAGCAAAATCATTGAAGATTTCCACTATTTCACCTTCTTTCGGAACAAGCTGTTGCTGAAGAAAAGTAGGTAAACTCACTTTCCCAATGAAGCAAAGTCCCTGAGAATCTTTCTTATCAGCCGTTACCAATCCAATTTCTTTAGCGATTTCACGAACTTCAGGTTTCGTCAGTTCTCCGATGGGGAACAAGGCTTTCGACAATTGATCCTGACTCAACTGACAAAGGAAATAACTTTGGTCTTTGTTGTTATCTTTCCCAGCCAAAAGATGGAAGATTTCTTTACCGTTTTCATCAATTGTTGACTCAACTCGTGCATAATGTCCGGTCGCAACTTTCTCAGCACCAAGCGATAAAGCCGTTTTCATAAACACATCGAATTTCACTTCGCGGTTGCAAAGCACATCGGGATTTGGCGTTCGTCCTTTTTGATATTCGTCAAACATATAATCCACGATCCGCTCCTTGTAGAGCTCGCTCATATCGATGACCTGATAAGGAATTCCTAATTTTTGTGCGACGAGAAGCGCATCATTACTATCTTCGATCCACGGGCATTCATCTTCCAATGTCACCGATGCATCGTTCCAGTTCCGCATAAAAAGTGCGATAACTTCGTGACCTTGCTGTTGCAAAAGATAAGCTGTCACGCTAGAATCTACGCCTCCGGAGAGGCCAACTACTATTTTCATTTGATTTCAATTTTACGAAACTCTTGACGGGAGTTCTTAGTTTGAGGATGCAAAAATACAACTAAAACTTTGGCAAAAAAACCATAATTTTAAGGATTGATAAAAACGATAGTCTCAAGAAAAATAAGTTGGGCAGCTTTATCCGCCTTCCACTCCCAATCTTTTTTGCCAATACTTTACCACAGCAAAAAAGGATTTCCGTTCAAGTCGGGCTGCGAGATTCAAACCTTGATTAAAATGTCAACATAAAAATCACATTAATTATGAAAAAATTATTCAGTCTTTCCTTAATTCTAATTAGCGTTCTAAGCTTTTCGCAAATTGCAATGAGTTCCGGAACTCAAACCAACCGATGGACTTTCGGTGGTGGATTAGGCGTTGGTTTTGGAAGCAACAGCTATTTCAATCTGCAGGTTTCGCCGAGAGTTGGTTACAAAATTACAGACCAATTGGAAGGCGGTGTGATAGGAAATATTTCCTGGCAGACTTCAGATTATTATAAATCGACAATGTTCGGCGTTGGTCCGTTTGCGAATTATTATTTTGCGCGTTCTTTCTTTGTTGGTGCTAATCTTCAGCAATATTTCATCAATTCCCAGGAAAAATTCACAGATTATAAATTCAATACAGACGAGACCGCACTTTATCTCGGTGGCGGCTATATGCAGCCGTTGGGAAATAATGCATTTGCACAATTTGGATTGATGTATAATGTACTTTGGAAAGAAAGAAGCAGTATTTTCAGTACAGGATTTATCCCAAGTGTGGGATTTGTAGTAGGTTTATAAAAAACAAAGTCCTCCTATTTATCATCATTCGTGTTTGGATAGATTTTTTAGAGGACCTTATTAGGTATTACAAAGGTAGATTGAATTTTCGGCACAAAAATTAACGTTTGTTAATTTCCGTTAAGTATTCTCTTTTTTATTCTGCTGAGAGATACTGGTGTGATTCCCAGCAGTGAAGCAATATATTTTGAAGGCACTTTCTGTAGAACTTTTGTATTGGCTTCCAAGTGTTTCTGATATCTTTCTTCTGGATTCAGCAGGACAAAATCCTCGATGTTTTGTAGTAGAATTCCAATCATTTGCAAGAACATATTGGCGCGCAGATTATTGATGGTCAAACTTTTCTGTGAGCCAAGGTGAATGGCGTCATAAGTCAGTTCAAAAAGTTCGGTTTCACCAATGGATTGATAAAAGTATCTCGATGGCTGGTTGTAAATGATCCCATCATAATTTCCGAAAAACTCTTCTTGTTATGAAAAAGGATGGTCTTCTCCGTCCCGTTCGCTTCCAAATGGTATACCCGAACAATACCGCTTTTTATGAAGTAAACCTTCCGGTTATTCTCACCTGGCCTGATGTAGATTTCCCCAGATTTGAATGTCCTTAACGTGGTGTAAGGCGAAAGGATCTCAATGTCCTCTCGCGTAATTCCTGGAATGTTTTGTAGTAAAAACTCTTTTGCAGATTCTTCCATAATATGTAAAAAGGCCACCCTAAGTGGTGGCCTTTATAATTTGAATATGATTATTTTACTATCTGTTCTTCTTTTACAGTTTCTCCTTCCAAACCATCTTTGGCTTCATTCACTTTCAGAACAACAGTTTCGCCTTCGCCAAATTGTTTGTTGACTAGCATTTCGGCTAAGAGATCTTCTATGTATTTCTGGATTGCACGTTTCAGAGGTCTTGCTCCAAAATCTTTGTCCCATCCTTTTTCTGAGATGAAATCTTTCGCTTCTTCCGTCAACTCGATTCTGTATCCTAATTTTTCCAATCTGCCATACAACTTGGACAATTCCAAATCGATGATCCTTTTGATATCTTTCTGCTCAAGAGAGTTGAAGATAATAATGTCATCAATTCTATTCAAGAATTCCGGCGCGAATGCTTTCTTCAAAGCGTTTTCAATTGTAGACCTTGCTCTTGCATCGGTATTCGTTTTCTTTGCATTGGTTCCGAATCCTACACCGTCTCCGAAATCTTTCAGGTCTCTGGTTCCGATATTCGAAGTCAGAATGATGATCGTATTTCTGAAATCAATTTTTCTTCCGAGTGAATCTGTTACGAAACCTTCGTCCAAAATCTGTAACAAAATGTTGAAAACATCTGGATGTGCTTTTTCTATCTCATCTAGAAGAACGACTGCGTAAGGTTTTCTTCTTACCGCTTCTGTCAATTGTCCGCCTTCTTCGTAGCCAACATATCCTGGAGGCGCTCCAACCAATCTGGAAACCGCGAATTTCTCCATATACTCACTCATATCGATTCTGATCAAAGCTTCGTCTGAGTCGAATAATTCACGAGCCATTACTTTGGCCAATTCGGTTTTACCAACACCAGTTGTTCCAAGGAAAATGAATGTTCCAATCGGTCTGTTCGGGTCTTTCAATCCAGCTCTGTTTCTCTGGATGGCTTTCACCACTTTTTTCACAGCATCTTCTTGACCGATTACTTTTCCGTTTAGTTTATCATCCATCTGAGCCAGTTTATCTAGCTCATTTTTACCAACTTTGGTTACTGGAACGCCACTCATCATAGAAACCACTTCCGCAACACTTTCTTCGGTCACTTCTTCTTTTTTCTCTTTGACGTCTTTGTCCCATTGTTCCTGGGCAAGATTCAATTCGATTTGAAGTCTTTCTTCCTCGTCTTTCAGCTTTCTCGCTTCAAGGTAATCCTGAGCTTTCACCGCTTGTTGTTTCAATTCCTTCACTTCTTCGATGCGTGTTTCGTGCTCGATGATCTCGGAAGGAACTTTCATATTTTTGATATAGACTCTTGATCCAGCTTCGTCCATCGCATCAATCGCTTTGTCCGGAAGGAATCTGTCTGTAATATATCTCGCTGTCAAATTCACACAAGCCTGGATGGCTTCATCCGTGTAATGAACATTGTGGTGGTCTTCATACTTATCTTTGATCTGATGAAGGATTTGAATGGTTTCGTCCACTGTAGTTGGCTCCACCATTACTTTTTGGAAACGACGTTCCAAGGCTCCATCTTTCTCGATATATTGTCTATATTCGTCCAGAGTAGTAGCACCAATACATTGGATCTCACCTCTTGCCAAAGCTGGTTTGAACATGTTGGAAGCATCCAAACTTCCAGTAGAACTTCCAGCGCCAACAATCGTATGCAACTCATCAATGAAAAGGATGACATCACGGTTTTTCTCCAATTCTGTCATGATCGCTTTCATTCTTTCTTCGAATTGTCCTCGGTATTTTGTTCCGGCAACTAAACTTGCGAGGTCAAGCGTAATGACTCTTTTACCATAAAGAACGCGAGAAACTTTTTTCTGCTGAATTCTCAAAGCCAAACCTTCTGCAATCGCGGATTTACCAACACCTGGCTCACCGATCAAAAGCGGATTGTTTTTCTTTCTTCTTGATAAGATCTGAGATACCCTTTCGATCTCTTTTTCACGACCTATAACAGGATCCAATTTTCCATCTCTTGCAAGAGAAGTCAAATCACGACCGAAGTTGTCCAAAGTTGGGGTCTTACTCTTTTGAGCGCCAAGATTTCCCGATGGCTTTTTCATTTGGCTGTACGGTTCTTCTTTCTCCTCGTCATCATCGTAAGCGCTGTTTTGTGGCAACTGGTCGGTGTTTTTCAACATCGTTCTGTATGCTTTTTGAACAGCGTCATAATCGATATCATAAGCTTGAAGAATATTGGCCGTTGGATCTTCTTGTTTATAAAGAATACCTAACAATAGGTGTACTGTATTGATATCGGAAGATTGGTATTGGCGACATTCCAGTTCAGATCTTTTTACAGCCTGATCGGCCATTTTTGTAAAAGAAATACTTCCCATATTCGCTGTAAACGGATTTGAGTTTACAGAGCTCAGGGTTTCTATTTTTCTCTTTATCTGGGTAAGGTCCGCGCTTAGACTTTCGAGGATCTCCTTTGCAGAGTTTTCAGTTTTGATGATTCCTAAAAGGAAATGTTCAGTATTCAGAAATTCACTCTGCAAACGCCTTGCTTCATTTTTGCTTTGCTTGAACACGCGGTTCAAACCGTCTGAAAATTTATAATCCATAATTAAAAATTATACACTAAGTTATGTTTTTTATGATAAATCCTACAATTAATTATTGTAAAATTTAAATATTTGTTTGCAAATAGATTGCCATCAGAAAAAAACGGACTTTATGACTTGATTTTTTTATAAAATTGTTTAGGTTTGTAAACCTCAAAAAACACCAGATGAATAATTGGTCAGAATATGTTGGTTACCTGGCTTCTGCTTTTGTAGTTGCAAGCTTCTTGCTCAAGGATATTAAAACGATCAGAACCATCAATTTATTGGGTTGTATTTGTTTTGTGATCTACGGAATTTATAGCGGCATGCTTTGGCCGATCATCATTCCCAATGGTATTCTTGCAGTGATCCAGATCTATAACATTTTAAAAAAGAATTAGAATGAAAGTTATCATTAGTGTTTTCAATAATTTATATACCGACCAGCGGGTGGAAAAGGTATGTAAAACACTTTATGATAATGGCTACGAACCTATTTTGATAGGCTGTGATTGGTTGGGGGCACCGGACATGGAACGGCCTTATCCCTTTTTTAGGATTGATTTGAAGTCCAAAAAGCTGCGTTTTGCGTACATCGAATTTCAAAGGAAATTGTACAAGGAAATTTTAAAAAATGCTGACAATAAGACCATTTTAATGGCCAATGATCTGGAAACGCTTATGCCAAATTATCTGATTTCCAAAAAACTCAACCTCCCAATTATCTTCGACAGCCATGAGATTTTTACAGAAATGCCAACAATCCAAGGTCGTTGGGTAAAACACGTCTGGAAGAAAATCGAAAAGACGTTTGTCCCGAAGATCAAACGAATGATGACCGCGAGTAATTCCTACGCCAATTGGTTTGTAAAGGAATACGAAATCAATAAACCAATTGTTGTCAATAATTTACCAAGAAAGATCGAGTTTACAGGTACCAAAGAAAACTCGAAAAAAGTAATTCTTTATCAAGGCTGGTTGAATTATTCCCGAGGAATCGACAAAGCAATTCTCGCAATGCAATCGATTGACAATGCCGAACTATGGATTGCAGGCGGTGGACCGTTAGAAGCAGAATTTTGGAATTTGGCCAAACAATCCGGCGTTGAAGATAAAATCAAATTCCTTGGAAAACTCTGTCCTTCTGATTTGAGGGCCATCACACCAAAAGCTGATGTCGGTTTAAGCATCGAAGAAAATAAAGGTCTTAGTTATTATTATTCTTTACCAAACAAAATTTCGGATTACATCCAATCCCGAGTTCCTGTTGTGGTTTCCAATTTTCCGGAAATGACGAACATTGTCAATACTTTTGGAGTAGGAGAGGTCATAGAAAACCATACGCCCGAACATCTTGCAGAGAAGATAAATCTCGTTTTGAAAAATGGCAAAGCCTTCTATCTTCATAACCTGAATGTGGCTTCAGAAGAACTTTGTTGGGAGAATGAAGAAGATAAGATCCTGAAACTTTTCAGTGATTCCAGAAAAGAATTGGAACATAGCCATTAACTTTTCGGTTTTTATTGCATCTAAAAGTTGCATCATTCTTGATGTTAACTTTCTAAAATAATGAAAATGAAATCTTTAATACTAATATTCGGTTTAGCTTTGATGACGATAAGCTGTGGAAGTCAAACCTACTTAGACGCAACGACTTTGAGCTCTGTGGTTCAAAACAAGGAATTTAATTTCAACGCAACCAAGGCATTTCCAACCAATTACGATGTCATTAATGTAATGAACTCAATGCCAGGCTCGACTGGAACTCGAATTTTGAATCTTGATCCAGGCAATGGTTTTAATTTAAAAAAGGATCTGTTTAGTGTTGCTTTACCTTATTTTGGTAGAGCCTTCAATGCAAATCCAGCTGATGCTAGTAACGGCGGAATCAGATTTGAGTCGAAGGATTTCCGTGTAAAACAATCTGTTACAAAGAAAGGGAATACAATGTTTGTGATTACAACAGTGGACCAAAAGGAAAGCTACGTTTTCACTCTGGAAATCTTTAAAAATGGAAGCGGATTTTTGTCCGTAAGTTCAAACAACAGGCAGCCAATTAGTTATGATGGCAATATTTCGATTGCTGATAACTAAGACCCAAATAATTTTTTGACGAACTCTCTGGCTTCTGAACTCGAATTTGAATTGAGTTCGGAAGCTTTTTTCTTGTGTTCGAGGTAAGAAGTTTCTAATGAATTGTCGCGTTTAGCTTTTTCAAGAATATATTCTTTGACCCAGAATTCGAATCTTTTTTCAGCTTGATCTTTTCGGTCTTGTATGAAAGTTCCGTTCTTGTTTTTGAGTGAAATCAAACTTTCTATCTTTTCATATGTTTCGGTCAATCCTTCATTTTCAAGCGCTGAACCTAGGATGATCGGTACTTTCCAAGCTTTTTCTTTCGCTGTGATGAATTGTAAAGCGCGCGATAATTCGGTTCTGGTGAGTTTGGCTTTTGCAAGATTTTCTGAATTAACTTTGTTAATGAAGATCAGATCAGCCATTTCCATGATCCCGCGTTTGATACCTTGAAGTTCGTCGCCGCCACCAATAATTTTTAGAAAAAGAAAAACATCGGTAATGTCATTGACTAAAGTTTCGCTTTGCCCTACACCAACGGTTTCTATCAAAATGTAATCGTAACCCGCCGCTTCGCAGATCAATAGACTTTCGTAAGTTGTATTCGCAATGCCACCTAGAAATCCGGAACTTGGACTTGGTCTGATAAAAGCATTGGGGTCTTTCGCCAATTCTTCCATCCGCGTTTTGTCGCCGAGAATACTTCCTTTGTTGATGGATGAACTTGGATCAACCGCTAAAACTGCCACTTTTTTCCCTTTTTCAACCGCCAGCTTTCCAAATGTTTCTATAAAAGTAGATTTTCCAGCGCCTGGAACACCCGTAATTCCAATTCGAATCGACTTTCCAGTGAAGGGTAAAATAGCCTTCAAAAGTTGATCGGCGAGGTCCCTGTGTTCGGGTTTCTTACTTTCGATAAGGGTAATGGCTTTGCCAAGGATCCGTTTGTCAGACGCTTTGATCCCAGTGATGTAATCGTCGATACCGAATTGCTTTGCCATATTTGGAATAGTTACAAATTAGAACAGAGAGTTAGAAACTGTTTTCAAATTAATTATTTTTGATGGAAATCAAATTCAAAAATAATGAAAAAATACATATACAGCTTGTGTCTTGTGGGCGTGATCGTTTATTCATGCAAAACGCAGCAAGCAGCTCCTGCCACAACACAGGCGGAAACTTCTGTAGCAACAGCCAATCTTAGCAAAGAAGAGATGCTCAAAAAAGGGCAAGAACTGTTTACTTTGAAATGTGGAAGATGTCACGGATTGCCTGTTCCTTCGGAAATAACAGTTGCTGACTGGCAACCGATCATGGCAAGAATGGCTCCGAAAGCAAAACTAAATGCGGACGAAACCAATTGGGTTTTGGCTTATGTGAACGAAAATGCAAAGAAATAATTAAAATAAAAAAAGAGAAACCCGCAAGTTTCTCTTTTTTATTATTTTATTACAAAATTACCACGGGCTGATCCCAGTTTCATCTTCGATATCATTGCTGAAAAATTGTCCTGTTGGTGCATTGTCTTCAGTCAAAGTATGTTTGACGATGAAGCTTGCTGCACTTTCCACCGAACCAGGACCGCTGTGATGGTTGAAATCTGTCGCCGTGTAACCAGGGTCGATGACATTCACTTTGAAATTTGAATCTTTCAATTCATAAGATAAGACGATCGTGTAGGCATTCAATGCGGATTTTGAAGGGCCGTATGCAGCTCCTTTTACCTGATAATATTTCCAGTTCGGGTCACTGTGAAGCGTCAATGAACCAAGTCCGGAAGTGATGTTGCTAATTCTCGGTTTGTCAGATTTCTTTAGCAATTCCAAAAATGCCTGAGTTACATTGATCACACCGAAAAAATTAGTTTCAAAAACTTCTTTGATATTATCAACAGAAATTTCTGCTGCCGTTTGAGGTTGTGTTCCCAGAATTCCTGCATTGTTGATCAGGATATCCAGTTTTCCTTGTTCATCTTCAATGATATTCTTAGCTGCTAAAACTGATTCTTGATTGGTAACATCTATCTCAATTGCTTTGATGTTATTAAATCCTTGTTCATTGAGTTCCTTTACAATTGTTTCACCTTTTGCAAGGTCACGACTTCCCAAATAGACAAATAAACCTTTTTGTGAAAGTTGTTTTGCGGTTTCGAGACCAATGCTTCTATTGGCACCTGTTATTAATACTGTTGTCATTTTTTCTTGTTTTAAATTGATACTGTAAAATTGGATCAATTCAAGATCTTAGCATTTGCCAAATGACAAAAAGCGAATGATAATTAAATATTTTTTCTGATCCGGCTAAGTGAGGATTGTGTCACACCAAGATAAGAGGCAACATAAGACAGCGGAATTCTATTGACGACATTCGGATAGATCTCCAAAAATTTGAGATAACGTTTTGTAGCATCTTCCGTTACCAACGGACTTCTTCTTTCTACTTTTTGAAGCAATGCTCTGGAAATGATTTTGTTAACAATAACATCGAAACCAATAATGGTCTGAAAAAGTTCCAACCAGTCTTTTCTGGAAAAGATGATCATCTTGCAATCTGTAATGGCCTGGACATAAGAACTGGAAATGATCTGATTGTCAAAACTTTCCAGATCAACGACCAAATTATTTTCCTCGATGAAATATTTTGTGATTTCTTCACCTTCGTTGTTGTAATAGCAAACGCGTAAAATTCCATCTACAACAAAACCAACTTTATTCGCTACTTTTCCGGCTTCTGAAAAATACGCGTCTTTCTGAAAATCAGTTTCTTGTCCTTTGCTTTTGATAAAGTCGATCTGCTGTTGATTGAGATTTCCGAAGCTTAATATAAAATCGAATAATTCTGTCATGGTGGAAAATTAGGAACAAAAATTCTTTCTTGATTTGTCATTTGGTAAAAAATTAAGACAGAAATTTCTCCAAAATCTCCACAGCACATTTTGGCAAATTGGTTCCGGGACCGAAAATATGATGCGCACCGTTTTGATATAAAAATTCATAATCCTGTTGCGGAATCACACCGCCAACAACAATCGTAATATCGTCTGCACCCAATTTTTTCAATTCTTCCACCACTTGCGGAACCAAAGTTTTGTGACCAGCCGCCAAAGATGAAACGCCCAAAATATGAATGTCATTTTCCACAGCCTGTTTCGCCACTTCTTCCGGCGTTTGAAATAATGGGGCAACGTCAACATCAAATCCCATATCGGCAAACGCAGTTGCTACGACCTTTGCGCCACGGTCGTGACCATCTTGTCCCATTTTTGCGACCATAATTCTTGGTCGTCGTCCTTCCTGATCTTCAAATTTTTGACTTAAAGCAACCGCTTTTTCAAAGTATTCATTTTTCCCTGCATTCATTGCGTAAACTCCTGATATGGTTCTGATATTGGCTTTGTAACGTCCGAAGCTTTCTTCCATCGCATCGCTCATTTCGCCAAGCGTGACTCTTCTGCGAGCGGCTTCGATGCAAAGTTCAAGGAGATTTCCTGCTCCTGTTTTTGCAGTTTCTCGGATTTTATTTAAAATTTCTTCGACAGATTTAGAATTTCTATTTGATTTTATGAAATCTAATCTTTCGATTTGTTTTCTTCTAACTTCTGTATTATCGATGTCTAGGATTTCGATTTCTGTTTGTTTTAAATCTGATTTGAAGGAATTGATGCCAATGATAAATTCTTCTCCGCTGTCAATTTTTGCCTGCTTGATGGCCGATGCTTCCTCGATTCTCATTTTTGGGATTCCGGCTTCGATGGCTTTTGTCATTCCGCCTTCTTTTTCCACTTCATCTATGAATTTCATGGCTTCATCAATCATTTGCTGAGTGAGAGATTCTATCAAATGACTGCCGCCCATCGGGTCAACCACGTCACAAATTCCGCTTTCCTGTTGAAGAATGATTTGCGTATTTCTCGCAATTTTGGCTGAATAATCGGTTGGTAAGGCAATCGCTTCGTCCAAAGCGTTGGTGTGTAAAGATTGTGTTCCGCCTAAAGCTGAAGACAAAGCTTCAATTGCTGTTCTAGTAATATTATTAAATGGTTCTTGCTCTGTCAAGCTCCAGCCAGAAGTCTGGGAATGCGTTCTTAAAGCTAAAGATTTTTGATTCTGCGGATTGAATTGTTGCAGAAGCTTTGCCCAAATATAACGAGCGGCACGCATCTTGGCGATTTCCATAAAATGGTTCATTCCGATGGCCCAGAAAAAAGATAATCTTGGGGCAAAATCATCGACGTTCATTCCGGCTTTGATTCCGGTTCTTACGTATTCCAAACCGTCGGCTAAAGTGTATGCCATTTCCAAAACCGGTGTTGCGCCAGCTTCCTGCATGTGATAACCTGAGATTGAAATGGAGTTG
This sequence comes from Chryseobacterium sp. FP211-J200, assembly GCF_001643375.1. Lineage (GTDB taxonomy): Bacteria > Bacteroidota > Bacteroidia > Flavobacteriales > Weeksellaceae > Epilithonimonas > Epilithonimonas ginsengisoli. Next base: position 38,892 of record NZ_LSHB01000024.1, on the reverse strand, counting down.
AATTTCGGGATATTTTTGGAAGTATATTCGAAAATATCGGCGATGATTTTCATTGATGGTGTTGGCGGATAGATGTAGGTGTTTCGCACCATAAATTCCTTCAGAATATCATTTTGAATCGTTCCGGAAAGTTTGTCCATCGAGATTCCTTGTTCTTCTGCAGCGATAATATAAAAAGACAAAATCGGCAAAACCGCACCATTCATTGTCATCGAAACTGAGATTTCATCCAAAGGAATTTGGTCAAAAAGAATCTTCATATCCTCAACGGAATCTATTGCAACACCTGCTTTTCCAACATCTCCCACAACTCTTGCGTGGTCGGAATCGTAACCGCGATGTGTTGCCAAATCGAAAGCTACGGAAAGACCTTTTTGTCCGGCTTGGAGATTCCTTCTGTAAAAAGCATTGGATTCTTCGGCGGTGGAAAACCCTGCGTATTGGCGGATTGTCCAAGGTTTTTGGACATACATTGTCGAATAGGGGCCACGGAGAAAAGGCGCAATTCCTGCGGAGCCGGCTTTGATGTCTTTGTTTTTAACGTCTTCGCTGGTGTATTTTGATTTCAGTTGCAGGCCGTCTTTTTCAAAAGTGTAATTTTCTGAATTGGAATCGAGGGTAATGTTCTTGAAATCAGGGTTTTGGTTTTGGATTTTGTGGCGCATTTTGGATTTGTCTTGATGAAAGTAAATGTAAGGATTTTTTTTAACCACAAAGAGCTCAAAGTTTTTGCACAAGGTTCACGAGGGTTACTTAGGTTTTTTAACGCAAAGCCTGCTAAGGTTCGCAATGGTACTTCGACGAGCTATGCATAAACTTAAAACTCATCAATGAGCACAAAGTGTTAGATTAGAAATAAGAATTGTGTGCTTTGTGAAATCTTTGTGTCTTTGTGGTTTTTACCAAGCGACAATTTGTCATTAATTGGTAGATGGTCTTTTTTTTGTGAAATGTTGATTGGTTGTGGAAACCTGCGACAGGGATAGAAGTGGAAATCCTTTTGCCTGGAAATGCGTCAACTGATGACAAATCGTGAAAAGCAAAAGATTGTAGCGGATAGCCCGGTGACAAAATAGCGCGGGGAAAGTTTTGGCTTTTGGCAGTCGCCCAAATTATGACTGATAAATGATTATGATTCGGGAATTGAAATTTTAAATAAAACAAAAAATAATATAAATATGTCAACAGGAAGTATTAATGTGTCGGTGGAGAATATTTTTCCACTGATCAAGAAGTTTCTTTACAGTGATCACGAGATTTTTCTTCGTGAATTGATCTCCAATGCGACGGATGCAACGACGAAGTTGAAACATCTGACAGTCATTGGTGAAGCGAAAGTGGATTATGGAAATCCGATCATCGAGGTTAAAATTGATAAAGAGGCGAAAACGCTGACCATCAAGGATCAAGGTCTTGGGATGACAGGCGAGGAAGTTGAGAAATACATCAACCAGGTTGCGTTTTCCGGCGCGGAGGAATTCCTTGAAAAATATAAGGATTCTGCTAAAGATGCGGGAATTATCGGACATTTTGGTCTTGGATTTTACTCGGCATTTATGGTGGCGGAGAAAGTGGAAATCTTCACAAAATCTTACAAAGAAGATAGCAAAGCGGTTCGTTGGATCTGTGATGGTAGTCCGGAATATACTTTGGAGGAAACTGAAAAATCTGACAGAGGAACGGAAATCGTGCTTCACATTGCGGAAGATTCTTTGGAGTTTTTGGAAGAATCCAAAATCCGTGAGCTTTTGACGAAGTATAATAAATTCAATCAAATTCCAATTAAATTTGGAACGAAAACTGAAACTTTGCCTTTGCCGGAAGGTGCTGCTGAAGATGCAAAAGCGGAAACTATTGAGGTTGATAACATTATCAATAATCCAACTCCGGCGTGGACAAAAGCGCCGAGTGAGCTGAAAGCTGAGGATTACAATAATTTCTACAGAGAATTGTATCCGATGCAGTTTGAGGATCCGTTGTTCCATATCCATTTGAACGTGGATTATCCGTTCAATTTGACGGGCGTTTTGTTCTTCCCGAAATTGGCGAATAACCTTAATATCGAGAAAGATAAGATTCAGTTGTATCAAAATCAGGTTTATGTGACGGATGAGGTGAAAGGAATTGTTCCTGACTTCTTGATGTTGCTAAGAGGTGTGATCGATTCTCCGGATATTCCGCTGAACGTTTCCCGTTCTTATTTGCAGGCTGACGGCGCGGTGAAGAAAATTTCTTCTTATATCACGAAAAAAGTGGCGGATAAAATGGTTTCGTTATTTAATGAAAATCGTGAAGACTACGAAAAGAAATGGAATGACATCAAGATCGTGATCGAATACGGAATGATCTCTGAAGATAAATTCTACGAAAAATCTGACAAATTTGCACTTTACCCGACAACGGAAGGTCAATATTATCTTTGGAATGAATTGGTTGAGAAGATCAAACCGACTCAAACCGATAAAGATGGAAAAACGGTCATTCTTTACGCAACAAATGCTGATGAACAACACAGCTACATTGAGTCTGCAAAAGATAAAGGTTATGAAGTTTTGTTATTTGATTCTCCAATCGTTCCACACTTGATCCAGAAATTGGAAGGTTCTAAGGAAAATGTTTCTTTTGCGAGAGTAGATGCGGACCACATCAATAATCTGATCAAAAAAGATGAACCTGTTATTTCTAAATTGAATGATTCTGACAAGGAATCTTTGAAGAAAAACATCGAGGAATCTATCAATGATCAGAAATTCACCGTTCAGTTGGAAGACCTGGATTCTACAGATGCGCCGTTCACATTGACTCAGCCGGAATTTATCAGAAGAATGAAGGATATGCAGGCAACTGGCGGTGGCGGAATGTTCGGAATGGGCGGTTTCCCGGAAATGTATAATCTTGTGGTGAATTCTAACTCAGACTTTGCGGGAGAATTATTGAAAAAAGATAATGCGGAAGAGAAAAGTGCGATGATCAATCAAGCTTTGGACCTTGCAAAATTGTCTCAAAACCTTTTGAAAGGAAAAGAGCTGACAGATTTTATCAAGCGTAGTTTTGAGAGTTTGAAATAATAAAGCATTTCATTAAACATAAAAAAAGCGTCCCGAAAACTTCGGGACGCTTTTTTGTTATTTGATCTTCGAAAGAACATCTACCGTTTCTTCCAGATAGAAATCTCTTTCGAGATTTTTTCTCCAGTTTTCTGTTTTCTTGGCAAATGCTTCATCTTTTTTAATCCTTTCCGCTTCGTCCGGATGAATGATGAATTTCAAGCCGTTATTGAATTTGTCCAAACCTTTGAACTTGTCGATCTGTGCTTTTCGCGTTTTCATCAGTTCGTTGAATTTCGCTTGATTCAGTGTGATCGTCTCTTCTTTATCCAAGGCTTCTTTCCATTCTGCTGATTCCTGCAACATCTTATAATTGCTGTTGTTGGCCAACTGTTTGTCTAGCTCTGCCTGCAATTGTGGTGTATTGAGTCCAGTCAATTTCTTGAAAGAAGTGGTTTCTATTTTGTCCCAAGGCAATGCAAACTGGTCAAAGCGTTCTCCTACTTCTGCGTATGAGAAGAAATCTTTCATTTTAAGGTCAGACTCAACCCCTTTTCTTTGCGTTGACTCTCCGCTGATCCTATAGAATTTCTGGATGGTCAGTTTCAAAGATCCGAAGTCGTCGTTCGTATTCAAGAATCTGTTTAGCTCTACAAAAGTCTGAACTGTTCCTTTTCCGAAAGAACTTGGTGAGCCGATAATAGCAGCTCTTCCATAATCCTGGAAAGCCCCTGCAAGAATCTCAGAAGCCGAAGCTGACAATTCGTTTTGCATTACGACAAGCGGACCTGTCCAGATCGGTTCATTGGATTTGTTGCTTAGAACTTGAACTTTTCCACGGCTGTCTTTTACCTGAACATAAGGACCGGCATTCATAAACAAGCCCATGATATCTCCAACTTCAGTCAAAGAACCTCCGCCGTTGCTTCTAAGGTCTAAGATGATTCCTTCTACATTTTCTTTTTTAAGTTTGATCAATTCTGCTTTGATATCGTCGGAAGCATTTCTGCCTTTTGGATCTTCAAAGTCAACATTGAAACTTGGAAGGTAGATGAAACCGTATTTTTTTCCATTTTTTGCAGTCACCGAAATACTTCTTGCGAAAGTATCTTCTATCGCCACTTCTTCGCGGATCATGGTCACTTCTTTGATGGTTTTGTCTTTTTTCTCAACCGTCAAAGTGACAGGAGTACCTTTTTCACCACGGATCAGTCTCACCGCTTCGTCAGACAACATTCCGACAACGTTTACGGGTTCTTCACCTGGTTTTGATTTCACTTTCAGGATCTTATCACCTTCGGATAATTGTTTAGATTTCCAGGCTGGTGCACCAATTGTAAGCGCTCCCAAATAAAGATAACCTCTTTTTTCCTGAATGATTGCACCAATTCCAATCACTTTTCCAGTGAAATTCATATCGAATTCCTCTTTGCTTTTCGGAGAGAAATAGTTGGTGTGTGGATCAAAAACTTCGGTGTAAGCATTCATGTAAACCGAGAACCAATCCATCTTCTTTCTTTTCTTGAATCGTCTGAAAGAATCGGTAATCAAATCCTTAACTTCTGTGGTCGCTTTTTCACGCTTCTTTTCCATAGAAAGTGGCGCATATTTGATCGTATCCGGAAGTTTGTTGTTGACAACAGAATCTTTCTTCTTTTTCTGAGCTTCTTCTTTGCTGGTCAGTGTTTCCATTTCCTGAAGGATGTTGTACTTGATGTACTTCTTCCATTCCTCACGCTGTTGTTTGGCATCAGCAGGATTCACTCTTTTTTTAGGCTCTAGGATCAACTCTTCGTCTTCATCCAGACTGATCGGTTTGGAAAGAATGTCCTGAGTCATTTTATCGATCTCATCCACACGCTGATAAAGGCGGTCAATAGTTAACTTGTAGAAAACAAGATTACCATTGTTGAGATAATCATCCAGCTTTGTATTGTGCTTTTTGAACTCATCAATGTCGGCTTGAAGAAAATATCTCTTCGAAGCATCAATGTCTTCAAGATATTTGTCATAAACATCTTGTGAATAAGCATCGTTAATTGGTTTCGGGCTATAATGAAGATATGATAGTGTGTTTTTAACGCTTACCATGATGGTCTGCATTTTTTCATCGTCATTTTGTGGAGAGTTGAAACAGAACATCAGCGTCATTAGCGGCGCAAACATCAGCAGTTTCTTGAACTTGATTTTTTTGAACATAAATTTTAATCTGTACTTATATTAGTCAAAATTTTCTTTTGAATGTTACGTTGGTATTCAAAAACGAAACCAAATTTAACACCTTATTTTATTTTACTCATTATAAATTGGTTATTTTTGAGATAATTTTGAGAAACTCGCAATAAGCGAAATAATATTAAGAAAATTTTATGAATAAACCATTGATACTGGTAACCAATGATGATGGGATCACAGCACCGGGAATAAGAAAATTAATAAGTATAGTAAATCAGATCGGGGACGTTATAGTAGTCGCTCCCAATTCTCCTCAAAGTGGAAAAGGGCACGCGATCACGATCAACTCGACTTTAAGTTTTGAAGAATTGAATCTGGACGGTCCACAGAAAGATTTTTCCTGCTCTGGAACACCTGTTGATTGCGTGAAAATGGCTTTGGACAAGATCCTTCCAAGAAGACCGGATATCGTAGTTTCAGGCATCAACCACGGTTCTAATTCTTCCATTAATGTCATTTATTCTGGAACCATGTCTGCCGCTGTGGAAGCTGGAGTAGAAGGCTTGCCTGCCATTGGATTTTCTCTTTCAGATTTGAAATGGGAAGCGGATTTTGACCAGGCTGAGGATTTTATTAAAGACATCATTCTGAAAACTTTGGAAAACCCAATGCCAAAAGGTGTTGTGCTGAATGTCAATATTCCGAACCTTAAAAAAGAGGAGATCAAAGGCGTTAAAGTTTGCAAACAGGCCAATGCAAAATGGGAAGAAAGCTTTGACGAGAGAACCAATCCACACGGTAAAAAATATTACTGGTTAACAGGCTATTTCAATAATATGGACGAGTCAGAAGATGCAGACGAAACGGCTTTAGCAAATGGCTTCATTAGCATCGTTCCTGTGAAATTCGATTTGACGGCTTACGAATATATGAACGAACTGAATTCTATCTATCAATAAAAACAATGGTGGATGGAGTTTATGAAACAATTCCTTATCGCGAATAATATTCCTATCTCAGACGATAACTGGAAGATCTACAGTGGTAAGAACGTTCGAAAAGAATACAAGAAAAAAGATGTGATCCTAGAAAAGGGAGAAGTAGATAATTATCTGTCTTTTGTAGAAGAAGGTACAGCGAGATTGTTTTTTATAAAAGATGGTAGGGAACTTACGACAAGATTTGTTTTTAGGCATCAATACCTGACTTCTTATGATTCTTTTTTGCAAAGGTCGCCTTCCCGATGTACTGTGGAAGCGCTCACAGATATGGTCGTGTGGCAGATCCATTACAATGATCTGCAGGAGGTTTACAATAGCTCTCCAGTAGGCAATCTAATTGGCCGAGTGACTGTAGAGCAGATCTATTTGGCTAAATCAAATAAGGAATTCTCCTATCTGAGCGAGTCTGCGGAAGAACGGTACCTGAAATTGATGAAAGACCATCCCGAACTTTTCCAGCTGGTGCCGCTGAAGCACATTGCAACGTATTTGGGCATCACACCACAAGCATTGAGTCGAATAAGAAGGCGAATTTCTTAACCGAGGTTCATTTTATTTGTAACAAATAAAATTTATATTTGTGATTGATTCAGATCTAGCGATCCGAATGAGGAAGAAAAGTGTTCAGAGAGATCTGGATGCTTTTTTTTATTAATTTTATCTTTGCATCAATTACTGTTAATATGATTGATCTTCCCGGAATTGCTATCAAGAATTTTCACGAAAAAACAAGCAGGGCAAAACTCTATGTCCACGATACGTTTGGTCCGAAGGTAGAAATGCCAATTTCCCTCTATTTCCGAACCGAAAAACAATTGCCAAAACTTGAGAAAAAGGCTTTGAAGCTTTGTCAAGGAAAGGTCTTGGATGTTGGTGCCGGCGCAGGAAGTCACGCTTTGATCCTTCAAAAAAAGAATTTCGATGTCGTTGGATTAGAAATTTCTCCCGCCGCTTGTGAGGTGATGAAAAACCGAGGTTTGAAAAAAGTAGTATGTGAAGATATCTTTAAATTTAAAGATGAAAAATTCGATACGCTTTTGCTGTTGATGAACGGGATCGGATTGTGTGGTGATTTGGATGGATTCAGAAAATTCCTTAGAAAAGCGGAGACTTTGCTAAATGAAAATGGGATTTTGATTTTCGATTCTTCGGATATTGATTATATGTATGAAGATGAAATATTTCCAACCGATAGATATTACGGCGAAGTAACTTGTAGGTACGAATACCAAAAAGAAGTCACAGATTGGTTCAACTGGCTTTATCTGGATTTTAAAACTTTAGAAAAAATCACTTCCGAAGAAGGCTGGAAATCAGAATTGATCTATGAAGATGAGAATGACCAATATCTCGTCAAATTATCCAAGAAATAAAAAAACCGCCAACCAAAGGCGGTTTTAGTATTGATATAGAATTAAATCTAATATCTAAAGTCCAATTTCTAACATCTAGTTAAATGCATTATCATAGGTCATCGATGAAAAATCGATTTTCAGGATGGCTTTGGAATCAATCGGCGTTCCGTTGCATTTCGCTGGTGTCCAGGTTTTATTCACCTTTTTTGCCACTTCTTTCAGGTCATTCAGGAATGGTTCGCTTTTATCAACTTTAGGACCAGCCTCCAGTTTTGATAGCATACCATCTTTCGTAATATCCAGTTTTACGAAGAATAGGCCATTTACAACGTAGCTATTCCAATTGACATTCTGTTGCAACTTTTCTTTCAGCTCTTTGATGTAAGTATCAGAGCCGCCAGGATACCGGAGACTTTGGAATTTCGCAGGGTCACAAGTATTATCCTTGATCTGATAAATTCCTCTCACGCTGTATCCAACAGAACTTACAGTCGCATCCATCATCGGGATATCGATGTTCAGTGATTCTTCGACATCATTATTCTGAGCCAAAGCGAATGAACTTACCAATATGCTTAATGAAAGTAATAATGTTTTCATAGAATTTGATTTTGAAATGGATGAAAGAAAATTTATGCCAAAATGTTTCTGATTAGCAACAAATTACAAAACTTCGATCTGATTTTTCAAAAGATCTTCAAACTCATCTCTTTTTCTGATGAGGTGCGCTTTTCCGTCCAGGAACATCACTTCTGCAGGTTTGAGTCTCGAATTGAAATTGGAACTCATCTCAAAACCATAAGCGCCCGCATTTCTGAACACGATGATATCGCCTTCTCTCACCTCATTTATTTTTCTGTCCCAAGCAAAAGTGTCTGTTTCACAAATGTTTCCGACAACCGTGTAAATTCTTTCAGGTCCTTTTGGATTGGATAAGTTTTCAATAATGTGATAGGAATCGTAGAACATCGGACGGATCAAATGATTGAAACCAGAATTTACGCCTACAAAAACCGTTGCAGTTGTTTGTTTGATGACATTCGATTTTACTAAGAAATGTCCACTGTCACTCACAAGGAATTTCCCTGGCTCAAACCAAAGCTGGAATTTTTTCCCAGATTCTTCCTCGTATTTTTTGATTGCGTTTCCTACTTTTTTTCCAAGCGCTTTAACGTCGGTTTCGATTTCGCCGTCCTGGTAAGGCACTTTGAAACCGCTTCCCATATCCAGATATTTCAGATTTGGGAAATGCTCTGCCAATTCAAACATAATTTCCAGGCCTTGAAGGAAAACATCTGGGTCTTTGATTTCACTTCCTGTATGCATATGAAGACCTTCAACATTTAGGTTTGTTGACTTCATAACACGTTCGATGTGACGCATTTGGTGAATCGAAATCCCGAATTTAGAATCGATATGTCCAGTCGAAATTTTATGATTTCCACCAGCATAAATGTGTGGATTGATTCTCACAAAAATCGGATAAGAACCACCGAATTTATTCCCAAATTGTTCAAGAATCGAAATGTTATCGATGTTGATATGAACTTTATGAGACATTGCTTCCTCAATCTCAGCCAAATCCACACAGTTTGGCGTGAATAGAATTCTGTCGTTGGAGAAACCAGCTTTCAGACCCAATTTTACCTCGTTGATAGAAACGCAATCCAAAGATGCGCCCAGTTTTTCTACGTACTTCAGGATATTGATGTTGGTCAAAGCCTTTGCAGCATAGAAAAAACGCGTGGTCTTCGAGAAAGAAGACGTCAGCTTTTTATACTGCTCGCTGATGGAATTAACGTCATAAACATACACGGGCGTCCCGAATTCTTTTGCTATACTTAGCAAGTCCTGATTGGTCATAATCGTAGATTTTTAAAAATAAAAAGGCAGATTCTTATATAAAGAGTCTGCCGCAATAGATATCTTATGCACGCAACTCATTATACATTCCAAACCTTAGAGAACCTTACAGCTCCCTTTTTTCCGATTTTGCTTTGTTTAAAATATTGCATTGCTTGTTGTTAAAATTTTCCGCAAAATTAGAGTTTATCTATAAATCTCGCAATTTTTGGGTTGATTTTTATTTTGGGCAGCTTTATCCGCCTATAGTTTATCCTGAGCGGCGTCGAAGGGTTCCCAATCTTTTTGCCTTCGCTTTTCCAGCCACAAAAAAGGATTTCCACTCAAGTCGGGCTGCGGGATTCGTGACAATATAAAATGTTGTCAATAAATTTTATAGTTCCCGTATTCTTTTTTATACTCACTATTCAAGTTCAAATAAATCAAAGAATCAGTTTTTACTATGAATTTCGAATTATTAAATTCTGTGAAAAATTTAGAATTAGGTTTTGGATTACAATTTTTCAAAGTGGTTTTCATTGATTCGAAAGTCTCTTTTTCATTTAAAGAAAAATCGTCAATATATAAGCATTCATTAGGTCTGAGAGAATTTAATATAAGCGTATCGTTTTTCATTGACCATAAACCTTCAGAATATAATTCAGAAGTATGACCAGTTTCAGAATATTTAAATTCATTGTTTTCAAATAAAGTTAAAACCGCATTTGAATAAGGATATCTTAAAACTTTCCAATCACGCAAAAAACTAGTCTTCTTTTTAAATTTGTTTTCTTCAACTTTTGAGCAGCTAATAGCTAAACTTAGAAGAAACATTAAGTGGAAAACTGTACGCATAATATATCCTTTAGAAATCAAGCTTTCGGCAACTCCAAAACCTCAAACTCATTCCTCAAAAGCGACAATTGCAAATCATTCTGCAAATCCTGAGAGAATCTTGAAACAGGCAACATCAGCTTTTTAATTTTCTCCAAAGACTGGATCTGATGATACAAATCGTAAAATCCAAAACCTGTCAGTTTTCCGTTTTCTAAAATAAGGAAAGACTTTTCGCCCAAAGTTCTTCCGGATGAAGTCCAGATTTCGTTTCTTTTTTTAAGATTGATTTTCTGCGTGAATTCCTCAAAATTGTCTTTCAGCTCAGGTTTGGATTTGATGTAATTGATGGCTTTCAAACCTTGCGTAAAACTTTTGAATCGTAAATAAGGTTTCTCTTCCTGCTCCTTTTTGATCTTCTCAAGAATAAATTTATTATTCCTGTGAAATAATCCGAAAGGTAAAGGTTGCGTTTTGCTGATGCCTTTATTCTTCATCATCAGTTTGGCAATCAGGTCGGTTCCGGTCAATTCATAAGAAGTCAGAACTGCATCTTCCTGAATGTTCTTGTATTTTCTGGAATCTGATTCAAGGATTTTTTTAGCTGACTTATATAAATCTTCTACAACATCAGAATAGATGATTTTCCCGTCAGAATTTTGGAAATACAAGATTCCTCGTTCGTTTGGAAGGTCTTCTGTCAGCAGTTGGATTTTGTTGAGATAACCTTTAGCGTGGTTTTCTTCCTGTTGAGATTGGATGATTTCATTGGATTTATCCTTTATCATCAACAATTTGAAAAGGTCCAAAGTCGCTCTAGCATCACCACTTGCTCGGTGCGCTTCTGTCAAAGGAATTCCGATTGATTTGCAAAGCTTACTGAGTGAATAACTTTTCTCTTCCGGAATTAGTTTTTTAGCTAATGGGATTGTGTCTAAAGTATTGATATTGAAATCATAACCAAGCCGTTTGAACGATTGGCGAAGCATCCGATAATCAAAATCGATGTTATGTCCAACCAAGGTGGAATCCTGCGTGATCTCTACCACACGTTTTGCAATCTCGTGAAATTTCGGAGCAGTCAAAACCATTTTGGACGAGATTCCTGTCAACTTTTGAACAAAAGAAGAGATCTCATCTTCGGGATTCACGAGCGAGATAAATTGGTCTGTGATCTCGTGACCGTCATATCGGTAGATTGCGATCTCTATGATGCTTTCCTTCCGAAATGGTGCGCCGTTACTTTCTATATCTATTACTGAGTACATCTACATTTTTCGTTCTACAAAGTTAATTTTATTCTTGTAATCCAACATTTCATCTTAGCATACGATTATTTATCAATTCTACTTTCTCTATAGAACCAGTTGAAGAAATAGATATATTTTTCTGTCCTTTTTCGACAAAGAAGTAATAGACGCTGTTAGAATCAATCATATAAGCTTCAGCAGATTTCCCGGGATCGTAAGTGATTTTATGATTGAATGTCATGTTATTATTTTCAATTCTGTCTCTTGCGGTGATTCCAAATCCAATTCCTCCGCCTAAGAAAAAACTTGCAATCATCACTAAAAGAGAATTTAGAAATTGATTTTTAATATGATTTTTGAAATCTTGCTCTGTTGCATTTCCATTCTTAATCCAAAATTTCTTGTACACAATAGAACTGCGAACCCAATTTTTGTGACTGCTCCTCACGTGAAATCTATTATAAAGAAATAGCGCATAATTGATTGCCACAACAGCAATTAATAAAATTGGGTAACGTGTTAAATCCGCAATAGGACTCATCAAAACATCTGTAATCGAAGAAAATTTGATGAAATTAATTCCCAGCATATAGAAAAATACGCCGTCTCTCAATATTCCTAAAATGATAAGATATAAATAGCCTAGCGGCAAAAGTGTCTGTAATTTTTCTATCAGTTTATAATCCATCGGCAGTGTATTATCTTCTCTTCTTCATACTAAACATTCCCAAAATAAACTTCGCGCCTTCTCTTGCAAGGGTCGTCATAAAGGTTTTTCCAGCGCGACTTTGTATCACTTGTTCAAACATTCCAACTTCTTCTTTTGGTTGGGCTGTTCTGCCTCGCGTTGGCGTTGGAATCACGATTTGCGTATGTTCTTCGATTCTTTTGTTGAGGATTTCGTAAGCACTTTCTTTGTCGATGTTTTCCTCATATTTCCTAACGAGGTCAGAACTTCTGGTCAAATCATCAATTTCTGATGAGGTCAAAATATCCATTCTACTTTCGGGAGAGATCAAATAGGTGTGGACCAACGGTGTAGGAATTCCTTTCTCATTAAGAGCAGTCACGAAGGCTTCCCCAATTCCAAGATTTTGGATGAGTTCGCTGGCATTATAATATTCGGTCGTTGGATAATTTTCAACCGCTTTATCGATTTCCTTTTTGTCCTTTCCAGTGAAACCTCTCAAGGCGTGCTGGATTTTCAAGCCTAATTGACTCAAAATATTTTCCGGAACATCACCAGGGATTTGCGTGATGAAATAAATTCCAATCCCTTTTGATCTGATCAATTTTACCATCGTTTCAATCTGCGAAAGCAAAGTTTTTGATGCTTCATTGAAAAGCAAATGTGCTTCATCGATGAACAAAACTAACTTTGGTTTTCCGCTGTCACCTTCCTCAGGAAAAGTCATGTAGATTTCCGCAAACAATGATAAAATGAAGGTCGAAAAAAGATTCGGCTTGCTTTGTATGTCATCCACACGGAAGATATTCACCACACCTTTTCCATCTCTCGTCTGCAAAAGGTCTTCAACATCGAAACTTGGTTCGCCAAAAAAAGTGGCAGCTCCTTGTTGTTCCATCGCAACTATTGAACGTAGAATCGCGCCCAAAGATGCCGGTGCAATTGAGCCGTAATTGTCAGCCAATTCCTTTTTACCAATTGGATTATCTGTCACATATTGAAGGACTTTTTTCAAGTCACTCAAATCAACCAAAGGCAAGGCTTTGTCATCAGAATATTTGAAAACGATGGACATGATGCTTTGCTGAGTATCATTCAGACCAAGAATTTTGCTCAATAAAATTGGTCCGAATTCCAAAACCGTTGCTCTCAATTTTACACCTTTTGCGCCGGAAATGGTCATCAATTCTACCGGGAAATTCTGTGGAGAATAAGGCAAACCTGTTTTTGAATATCTTTCTTTAATATTATCATTTTCAACGCCAGATTCAGCAATTCCGGAAAGGTCACCCTTGATGTCCATTACCAAGGTTGGGATTCCTGCGTGAGACAATTGCTCTACGAAAACCTGAAGCGTTTTGGTTTTTCCGGTTCCTGTTGCACCCGCGATCAAGCCGTGTCGGTTAACGGTTTTCAGAGGAATCGAAACATTCACTTCTGTGACGATTTCGCCGTCCAGCATTCCTTTTCCCAGGATGATGTGGTCGCCTTTTGGAGTGTATTTTGAGTTGAGATCGGTTATGAATTGTTCTTTATTAGCCATCTTTTGGTTTTTCAATCCTTAAATTTAAAAATAATTTTCAGAAACGGTTTCAAAACTTGAACTAAATAGTTGGGCGATCACAAGTTTTTATTCCATATCAATTATCTTTGTGCTCAAATGCAATTGTATGCGCGCTTACAACACAAAAAACTTTCTGAAGATCCTCGTCAGTCTGCATAAAACTGATACGCTGAGTATTCTTTTCCCGACAATGCTTCTGGTGGGTCTTTATTCTTACGGCATGTATTATCTGGAAATAGAATATCTTCACCTCACTTCCAAATCTACCGTTAGCCATATTGGAATGTTGCATTCTCTGCTTGGTTTTGTCTTATCTCTGCTTTTGGTTTTCCGCACAAATACAGCTTACGACCGCTGGTGGGAAGGCCGGAAACTTTGGGGTAAACTCATGAACGACAGCCGCAACTTCATGATTAAGATGACTGGTATCCTCGATGAGAAAGATGTAAAAACGAAAAGCCAGATCGCAAGATATCTCAAGTTCTTTCCACATCTTTTGGCCACTCACCTTTCAAAGGAATCTACAAGATTGGTTTTGGATGAAGATTTTACCGATCTGAAAAAAGAGCTAAAACACCATCCGCCCGCAGAACTGATCTACCTATTGATGAAGAAACTATTTCATTTGAAAAAGGAAGGTAAGATCTCGGAAACAGAAATGCTTTTCCTTGATTCTCAATTATCAGGTTTTTTGGATGTTTGTGGCGGATGCGAAAGGATCAAGAATACGCCGATCCCTTATTCATACTCCTCATTTATCAAAAAATTCATTGTTTTCTTTGTCCTGGCATTGCCGGTTGCCAATGTGGTGAATCTGGGTGTCTTTATGATTCCGATCACGATGTTTGTCTATTATGTGCTGATGAGTTTGGAGCTGATCGCGGAAGAAATAGAAGACCCGTTCAACAACGATGAAAATGATATTCCAATGGAATCCATTGCGCAAAATATTGAAAGAAATATTGATTTAATTATAAATAAAGCCTAAAACTGTGACGAAGAAACTGAAACTCGAAGAACTTGGAAGAATTGATGTAGAAACCTTCAAAAACACACAGAAGATTCCTTTAGTGATTATTCTGGATAGTGTGAGAAGTATGCACAACGTTGGAGCGATCTTCCGGACTGGCGACGCTTTCTTGATCGAGAAAGTGGTGCTTTGCGGGATCACGCCTCAACCGCCTCACAGGGAAATTCACAAAGCGGCGCTTGGTGCGACCGAAAGCGTGGATTGGATCTATGAACAGGATATTAATATTGCTATTGAAAATCTTAAGAAAGAAAACTTCAATATTATTGGGATCGAACAAACTTCCGACAGCCAAATGATCACTGATTTTGAAATTAAATCTAATGAAAAGTACGCTTTGATCTTAGGAAATGAAGTCGATGGGATCAGTGATGAAGCTTTGCCAAATGTTGATGTTTTCTTGGAAATTCCGCAGTTGGGAACCAAACATTCTTTGAACGTAAGTGTCTGTGGAGGCATCGTGATCTGGGAGTTTGCAAAGCATCTTGGAATTAGAAAATAAAAAAACTGCAGACACAATGAAGTGTTGCAGTTTGAAATAAATCTAATAAAAAGTAAAAATGAAAGGCGACAAAGATATATTTTTTGTTCAATACAAAGCAATACTTTGTATAAAATTTCATAAAAATTTTTAAAATCTTTTGTGGCTAAGGATTTTTTGTAAATTAGCATAATGTTTATAAAAGACTACATTTCCAAAGATTACCCCGCATTCAGCAGAAAGGATTCTATCGAAGAAGCTTCTGAGGTTGCTAAAGACTTTGGCTATTCCCACGTTTTCATTGTGAGCAAAGGTGTTTTCCTTGGTGGACTCAGTCAGCCATTTTTGGAAGATAGTCCGGAAGGGAATTTGGATAGTCTCAATATTCACTACGAGCGTTTTGCCATCATAGAGGACAGCAGTATCCTCGACAGCATCAAGCTTTTCCATACTTTCAATGCGAATGTGATCCCAGTGATTTCCAAAGAGGAGAAATATTTGGGTTACATTTCCTGTGATGACATCTTCAACGAGTTTTCAAAATATCCATTGTTTTCTGAGAATGGCGCAATTCTGACGATCCAGACCACAGGTTTGCATTATTCGATGACAGAGATCACTCAGATCGTTGAAAGCAACAATGCGAAGATTTACGGCACGTTCATCAGTGCGATCAAAGAAGACAGCATAGAAATTACACTTAAAATAAGTAATGAAAATCTAAGCTCTATAGATGAAACCTTCGAAAGATATGGTTATACGGTGGTTACCAAACATTACGACGACGAGAAAGAAGAACTGTTGAAAGACCGTTTTGGGTTTTTTCAGAAATTTTTGGAGATATAATTTATGAAGGCAGCGATCTACTCTCAAAAAAAAGACCTCGATACATTTTTGTATCTCAACAAGTTCATTTCCGAATTGGCACTTAGGGATGTGTCTGTGGTGCTTCACGCGGAAATGGCGGAAAGACTTAATTTCTCTAAGGAATTTGAAACGTTTTCTTGCAAAGAGGAACTTAAAGACAAAAACGTCAATATCGTTTTCAGTTTTGGGGGCGATGGGACGATACTCAACGCTTTGACCTTCATCCAGGATTTGGAGATTCCAATTATCGGTGTCAATACGGGTCGATTAGGATTCTTGGCAAATTTCAGAAAGGACCAGATCTTTGACGAGTTGGATTCTATCATTCTCGAAAAAAATTACAACATCAGTGAAAGGTCGGTCATCAAGATCAGTACAAACAGAGAAAATAATATTGATTTCCCGTTTGCGCTGAATGACGTGAGTCTTTCACGAAAAGAAACAACATCGATGATCACGGTGGAATCTTACATCAATGACGATTTCCTCAATGTTTTCTGGGGCGATGGATTGATCGTTTCTACACCAACGGGTTCTACGGCTTATTCTTTAAGTTGTGGCGGGCCTATCATTTCTCCTGCGAATGACAATTTTGTCATCACGCCCATTGCACCACATAATTTGAATGTTCGTCCACTCATTGTAAAAGATGATGCCAAGATCAGGCTCATCGTAGAAAGCCGTGTTGAAGAATATACGCTGGCATTGGATTCACGTCTTTATCATATGGAGATAGGGAGTGAGATAACCATTGAAAAAGCTGATTTCTCTCTATTTCTAATCAAACCGAAAAAATTCAGTTTCTATGAGACCATTCGCCAAAAATTGCTTTGGGGGAATGATAAAAGGAATTAATAAAAAATATTGGTCGCAACATAAGACCGTAAAAATGAAATTTTAAATTATTAATAATTTCGTAACTTTACCGTTCAAAAAAAATCTTAAAAATATATTCAAAATGAGCAGAAAATTTCCGGCAGGAGTTGCCACTGGTTCTTTAGTAACAGAAATATTCGATTATGCCAAAGAGAAGCAATTTGCACTTCCGGCAGCTAACGTAATTGGGTCTAGTAATATCAATGCAACTTTGGAAACTGCTGCGAAACTTAACGCGCCAGTGATCATCCAGTTCTCAAATGGTGGATCGATCTTCAACGCTGGAAAAGGATTGAGTAATGAAAATCAAAGAGCTGCAGTTCTTGGAGCTGTTGCTGGAGCTAAACATATCCACACTTTGGCAGAAGCTTATGGTGCAACTGTAATTCTTCACACCGATCACTGTGCTAAAAAATTGTTACCTTGGGTAGACGGTCTTTTGGACGCAAGTGAAGAGTTCTACAAACAAAACGGAAAATCTCTTTACTCTTCTCATATGTTGGATTTCTCTGAGGAACCAATTGAAGAAAATCTAGAAGTTTCAGCAAAATATTTTGAGAGAATGAACAAAATGGGAATGACCCTTGAAATCGAATTGGGTGTAACTGGAGGAGAAGAAGACGGCGTTGATAACTCTGACGTTGATAGCTCAAAACTGTACACACAACCAGAAGAAGTAGCGCACGCTTACGAAGTTCTAAAAGCAGTTTCTGATAACTTCACCATTGCAGCAGCATTTGGAAACGTACATGGTGTTTACAAACCAGGAAACGTAAAATTGACTCCGAAAATTCTTGACAATTCTCAGAAATATGTTCAGCAAAAATTTGGAACAGGAGATAAACCAGTGAATTTCGTATTCCACGGTGGATCAGGTTCTACTTTGGAAGAGATAAGAGAAGCTATCGGTTATGGTGTTGTGAAAATGAACATCGATACAGATCTTCAATTCGGTTACACAGAAGGAATCAGAGATTATATGACTGAGAAAATCGAATATCTACGTCATCAAATCGGAAATCCAGATGGAGCAGAAGCACCGAACAAGAAATTCTACGATCCAAGAGTTTGGGTAAGAAAAGGAGAAGAAACTTATATTAAAAGATTGACTCAGGCTTTCGAAGATCTGAACAATATTAATACACTTTAAAATATAAACTCTAAATGTATTAATGTAAAAAGTATTCACGATGCTGAACTTTTACATTAATACATTTTACGTTGATACATAAATACAGGTATAATGGCATTTGATTGGTTTAAAAGGAAAGGGCAAAATATTACCACTTCTACAGAAGACAAAAAGGACGTTCCGAAAGGACTTTGGCACAAGACGCCAACTGGCAAAATAATAGAGGCTGAAGAACTCAGAGCTAACAATTTTGTGTCTCCGGAAGATGGTTTCCACGTAAGGATCGGAAGTAGAGAATACTTTGATATGCTTTTTGATGATCAGAAATTCAAAGAATTGGATGCTGATGTGGAAAGTGTCGATATTCTTAAATTCAAGGATACAAAATCTTACACAGACCGTCTGAAAGAAGTAAAGGCTAAAACCAAATTGACTGATTCCATCCGTAACGCGACTGGAAAAGTGAACGGTGTAGAAATGGTGATCTCTTGTATGGATTTCGCTTTCATCGGTGGATCTTTGGGTTCTGTGATGGGAGAGAAGATCCGTAGAGCAATTGACTATTGTATCAAACACAAATTGCCTTACATGATCATCTGCCAATCTGGTGGCGCGAGAATGCAGGAAGCAGCTTACTCTTTGATGCAGTTGGCGAAAGTTCAGGCAAAATTGGTTCAGCTTTCTGATGCTGGTCTGCCTTACATCGCTTATTTGACCGATCCAACTTTTGGTGGAATCACCGCTTCTTTTGCAATGACGGCTGATTTGATCATCGCAGAACCAAGTGCTTTGATCGGCTTCGCTGGACCAAGAGTTATTCGTGAAACCATTGGTAAAGATTTACCAGAAGGTTTCCAAACCTCTGAGTTTTTGCAGGAAAAAGGTTTTGTGGACTTCATCGTTAGGAGAACAGAGATCAAACAACAGGTTTCCAGAGCGGTAAAGCTTTTGATCCACGAATATCATTGATCAAATTATTGAACTAAAAATATACTCTCTCAAATCTGGGAGAGTTTTTTATTGATGAGATTTATAGGCATTTTTTTTCGAGCATTGAAGTCATTGACCTTTAGTAAACTATTAAAGGTTTTTTCCATTGGCATCATGCATCCGTTGTTCGCTTTTCTATACACCTATGCGAGCCTTAAAGCTTTCAAGATAGCAAAGGAATTGTATCCCAAGACCAATTCCAATAGCGGGATTGGGAATGCTTTCCGACACGCATATTGGTGCTGTATCATTATGATGTATTTCTGCAAGGTCTCCTCGCCTGAGAAGTCCTTGAAATGGTGTAAAAGACTGACAGATATGCACGAAGACCTGTTCCCGAACAAACCCTTGGAAACCAAAATGGATCTGCATAACAATCAATTGGGAATGGATTACTTTATGAGCCTTTTGCCAGGCGTTCACCGACAGTTTTTCGAGAGTAGTTTTTTTATTAAGGAGCTTCAGGAAAAGACAAAAGATGCGGTTCTAATAACTTCTGTTGATGAAGAGATTGACAGAGATATCCTGATCTATTTAGAATAAAAAAGAACGCTCAAAAGGCGTTCTTTTTCAATTATTAATTTAGTGGAAAGTTTATTTCTTGATGAATTTCTTAGTCGTCGTTTTTCCGTTCTCAAAAGTGATCTTGATGAAGTAATTGCCTTTTGTCAAACCAGAAACATCAACTGTATTTTCTTTGGTTTCAGAGATCTTCTGTCCTGTGGTGGATAGAACTTCAACAGACTTCAAAGCGTCTTCTGTGTTGATTTTGATGAATTTGTCAGCTGGATTTGGTCCAAATGAAAAATCAGTTTTTCCGAAATCGTTCACAGCCAAAGTATTGTTAGACTTGTTCACACATCTTATTGAGTAGCCGAAACTTTTTGCATCACCGCCAAAACCTGTTGTGCTGGATGCTGCAGCTCCTAGATAAACGAAACGATAAAAGTTTGGATTGGTACTGGCAGATTTTGTCCAGATGTAAGCACGAGTCCCTTCGAAAGCCCATCCCAAGTCCTTGCGAGAACCTGCGCCAGCGATTTTAAGGTTGCTTTCAAAACCTCTTACGATTCCGCCATTTGTAGCGCCGACTGGTCTGGGGAAGATATTTTCCTTTTGCATTACAACATCCCAATCAGCTTCTGAAGGCATTTCCCAGTTGTCTCCAATGGCTTTACAAGGGTCGATGCCGTTGTGTTCTGTCACTTCGGAAAGGTTCTTTGCAGACCAAGTGTCATTTTGATCAGGATTTGCAAACCAGCCTTTATAATCGGAATTCCAAGGTGTTCCTCCGCCAATGTAGAATTGAGGTGTTCCATTTCCAAGGCCAACAGGATTGTTAGGAGTTGGATAAACATCCGTTGTTTGGGAAGTTTTCAATTGGTGTCCGTCATCCCAACGGCCGTATTGGAAATAGTCTCCTCTTGCACCTTCGTCGGCAATGCTTGTCGCAACGTTTGAACTTCCAAGGTTTTGCTGAAGCCACTCGTAACAGTCGGCAGCTCTTACAGTTTTGTAGGAAACGGTTTGGTTTTGATAAGTGAGGCTTACGCAACCATTGTCACCAATATTATTACCTGCAGCTTGAGGCGTACAGTTTTGCGCATTAGTGTTTACAAAAGCTGCAAACAATCCTAAACAAAGATATTTATTAAGCATATAATTTAATTTTCTGCAAACGTGTTTATTTAGAACAAATAAAAATAGACAGATGATTTAAATCATAATCGAACAATTGGAGAGTTTTTCTTTATAGGATTGATTTATAGTTTCTTTTACTTGTTTTTTAGTTTTGATAATTTTGAAAGCATAATCGATATTTCTTTAATTAATAGAAAAATTGGCGATTCAATCTGAACCGCCAACTTAAAAAACTAGATATAAAATAGAAGTTTTACCACGCTTTCACAGCGCCTCCTTTGAAGGTCTGCTTGGCAACGGCCTCTACTTCCGGAGATTGATAGGCTTTGACGAAATTTTTGATTTTCTCGTCATTCTTGTTGTCTTCTCTTGAAACGATTAAATTGGCATAAGGCGAATCCTTGTCTTCTGTGAATAAGCCTTCTTTTTCTGGATCCAAGCCTGCCTGAGCCGCAAAATTGTTATTGATGATCGCCAGCACAACTTCTTTGTCTTCCAAAACCCTTGGTATCTGTGGCGCTTCCAATTCCAGGATTCTGAAATTTTTCGGATTTTCTGTGATGTCAGCTACTTTTGGTAATAGTCCGATTCCTTCTTTTAGTTTGATCAAACCTTGTTTTTGAAGTAACAATAATGATCTTCCGCCATTTGTAGGATCATTTGGGATGACGATGGTTTGTCCAGGCTTCAATTCTGAGATTGATTTGATCTTCTTTGAATAAGCAACAATTGGATAGACGAAAGTTTTCCCCACAACAGCCAATTTGTAACCTCGTTGTCTTGATTGTTCTTCCAGATAAGGCAAATGTTGAAACGCATTCACATCCACATCGCCTTGGCTCAAAGCTTCATTTGGAACTACATAATCGTTGAAACTTACTAATTCTACATCCAAACCATATTTTGCTTTGGCGACTTTTTTGGCTTCTTCTGCCAAACCTTGTTCAGGTCCGGATGCGATGCCAACTTTTAAAACATTTGGGTTTGAGTCTTTTTTACTGCAAGCTGATAATATGATGACAGCAAATGCTAAAGCAATTATTTTTAATTTATTCATTTTTAATTTTTTATCTGTGATTGAATTTTTTCGAAAGGAAATCTCCCGCTATTTGAATGATGAACACCAGAATGATCAGTAATATCAATACTGAATTCATCACCGCAAAATCATAACCGATGTAGCCATATTGATAACCAACTTGTCCCAATCCACCAGCACCCACAGCGCCGCCCATTGCGGAATAACCTACAAGCGTGACCAAAGTGATACTGACATTATTGATAAGTGAAGGCAAAGCTTCCGGCAAAAGTACTTTTCGGATGATTTGCAATGGTTTTGCGCCCATCGATCTTGCCGCTTCTATCAAACCGGAAGGGATTTCCAACAAACTATTCTCTACTAATCTTGCAATAAATGGAGCCGAACCAACACTTAGTGGAACCAAAGCCGCCGCAACGCCGATCGATGTTCCTACAATCGTTCTTGTGAAGGGGATCATCCAAACAATTAAGATGATGAATGGAATAGAGCGGAAAATATTTACGATGACAGAGACAACTTGATGGGAAACTTTGTTCTCCAACAATTGTCCTTTTCTTGTCAAAAAAAGAAAAATTCCCGTCGGTAATCCCAAAAGAAATCCGAAAAATCCAGAAACCAAGGTCATCACAATCGTTTCTATCGTCCCTTGAAATAACAAATTGATAATACTATCCGACATAACCTAAAATTTCTGTGTTAGAATATTCATTTTCCAAATAAGCCAAAGCCTCGTTGATATTTTTGCCTTGCAATTCCACAAGCAAAACACCAAAACTCAGATTGCCAACGTATTCCAGTTGCGCACTGATCACTTTCGCTTTAACCTGGAATTTCTCAAACAAATTACTGATGACAAAACTCTGGTCATTATTTCCGGTTAGCATAAATTTCACCAACGGATTACTATTTCCATGATCAATATTGCTCAATGAGTTTTGATAGACCAAAGGCAATTCTATATTAAGAGAAGACTGGATAAATCCTTTCGTGATTTCCTGTTGCGGGTTGGTAAAGATTTGTTCCACGTTGCCTTGTTCCGCCAATTTTCCGTGATCGATTACTGCCACTTTGTCGCAGATCGTTTTGATCACTTCCATTTCGTGCGTGATTAGAAGAATCGTTAAGTTCAGTTTTTGGTTGATGGATTTTAGCAATTTCAGAATCGATTTCGTGGTTGCTGGATCTAGCGCACTGGTCGCCTCGTCGCAAAGCAAAACTTTCGGGTCGTTCGCCAAAGCTCTGGCAATCGCCACTCTTTGTTTTTGTCCGCCGGATAGATTGGCTGGATAATCCTTTGCCTTTTCATTCAGTCCAACAAGTTCTAAAAGGCCATTTACTTTTTCCTTGATCTCGGATTTCGATTGTCCTTCCAATTCCAACGGAAATGCAATATTGTCAAAGACCGTTCGAGAAGACAACAAGTTGAAATGTTGGAAAATCATCGCGATTTTCCGTCTTTCCAAGGTCAGTTGAGCATCAGACAATTTTGTCAGTTCAATATTATCGACTATCACTTTCCCTGCATTTGGTTTTTCGAGAAGGTTCACACAGCGGATGAGCGTACTTTTCCCGGCGCCGGAAGTTCCGATGACGCCAAAGATCTCGCCTTTTTCCACCGTCAATGAAACGTCTGCCAAAGCTTGGATCGTCTTATTTTTGGTTTTAAAACTTTTGGTAACGTTTAAAAGTTCAATCATTTTTACGAATTAATTAAAATAAAAAACCTTTCAAATGAGAGTATGAAAGGTTTTCGAAATAAACACACTATTCTCTTCTTCATTCTATATCACTGAAATATATTACTGCAACAAACAAAACAGAATTTCAACATGGATAGTGTTTAAAAAAAGCCGAGGCAAAGGTATTAATTCAATTCATACTAAACAAGTATAATTTGGATTTATGACATAAATCAGTTTTGAAAATGTCTCTTTAATTTCAAAAGTTTAAAAATTTGGGCAGCTTTTTCCGTCCTCCGTTCCCGCTATTTTTTGCCCAACTTTTCCCAATGCACAAAAATGAGCTCCACTCAGGCCGGGCTGCGGGATTCGGTTTTCTATTAAAATTTTAATTTCTAAATCCCAGTTTCCAAAATCTATTATCATTTTTCTTACATTTACTGAAATTAATTTCCAGAATGGTTCTAAGCAGGATTTGGTCAGCCTTCATCATCATTGCAATTGCGGTGGCCTCCATAAAATATTTCAGTTCAGAGAATTACAGTCAGATCTTCAACGACATGGTAGTCGGGAAGGGCGGCGACACGATAAAAATCTCGCAAAAACCATTGGTCCAGTTTTCTCCTGATATTCAGAGGTCTTTGAAAACCACGCCGGAACTCGAAGAAAATCACATCCATTACAAAATGGATTCGCTTCAAAACGTGAATACTTACAGGGTTGCAGCGACCGATGGCGTCATTGGAACCAGCGAGACAGCCGTAAACATCTGCTTGAAACTGATTGGAATTATGGCACTTTTTATGGGATTTATGAGTATCGCCGAAAAAGCGGGCGGTATCAATTTCCTTAGCCGAATGATCCAGCCATTCTTCTCCAAATTATTTCCGGACATCCCGAAAAACCATCCGTCATTCGGACATATGATGCTTAACTTCAGTGCCAATTTATTAGGATTGGACAACGCTGCCACACCGTTCGGACTCAAAGCCATGGAAAGTCTCCAAACCTTGAATCCCGATAAAGACAAAGCCAGCAATGCCCAGATTATGTTCCTCTGCCTGCACGCCAGCGGTTTGACCTTGATTCCGGTTTCCATCATTGCAATTCGTTCATCAATGGGTTCTGTGACACCGACCGATATTTTTCTACCGTGTATGATCGCCACATTCTGCGCAACTTTGGCAGCGATGACTATTGTTTCTATCAGGCAAAAAATCAATCTGTTTCAACCGATTGTTTTAGCTTACGTGGGTGGGATATCTGCGATTATCGGTTTGCTTGTGATCTACTTGGTTCAATTGAGTAAGGACGAGTTGGATTCTTTCAGCAAAGTGATGAGCAACGGCATTATATTATTGATTTTCCTAGCCATCGTTTTGGGTGCAGTTTATAAAAAGATCAACGTTTTCGATGCGTTCATCGATGGAGCGAAAGAAGGTTTTACGGTTTGTGTGAAGATCATTCCGTACCTGGTTGGTATGTTGATTGCAATCTCTCTCCTGAGAACTAGTGGCGTTTTTGAGGTCATCATCGATGGTATGAAATGGATTGCCAGCGCTTCGCATCTAGATACAAGATTTGTGGACGGATTGCCAACCGCTCTTATCAAACCATTGTCTGGTTCCGGAGCAAGAGGAATGATGGTGGATACGATGAAAACCTTTGGCGCGGACAGTTTTGCCGGAAAATTATCTGCCATTTTACAAGGAAGTTCGGACACTACTTTTTATGTGATTGCTGTTTATTTTGGCTCGGTCGGAATCAAGAATACAAGATATACAGTTGGGTCGATGCTTTTGGCAGATTTGGTTGGAGTTACGGTTTCGGTAATTTTGGCGTATTTGTTTTTTGGATAATAATTTGAAACTGAGAAATAAATCTTAATAACTAAAACCTAATTAATGATTCAAGATAAAGATTTTACACTTAGATTAATAAGACAACTTAGTCAGGCATTAGAAAAATTACTTCTCGGAAAACCAGAAGAAAGTTTGATGCAGAAAGAATTGGATTTCGATTCCTTGATGAAGGATATTTTCAAAATGGATTTTGCTGAATTGTCATTAAAGTCAAAAGAGGAGATCATAGAAATGGTCAAACTTCGGGAATCAAAAGACCACGCCGATTATTATGAGATGCTCGGCAATGTTTTTATGTTTCATTTCCGGACAGAAGGTCAGCTGGATTTTTCAGAAAAAGCGAAATCTTTTTACGAACTTTATCTCACAACCAGCGGAATTTTCGCACTGCCGATAGTAAACCGTATTAATGAATTGACATCAGTGTTAAAATAAATTAAATTTGACCGTATTAGTAGGATTAAAATAAAAAATTATTCTTTTATTTGTATTTTTGGCGCGTTATCGAGAGAGCATTATGATTTTTAAAACTAAAAAAGACACGAAATATACTTATGTAGAAGCAGGGGAAGGTCATCCTCTGGTGCTTTTGCATGGTTTGATGGGAGGCTTGAGCAACTTCGATAAGATGATCAACTTTTATTCGGACAAGGGCTACAAGGTCTTCGTCCCACAATTGCCGATCTATGATCTCCCGATCTTGAATACCAATTTGACCTCAATCTCAAAGTTTGTGGCCAAGTTCATTACAGATGTTATCGGAAAACCGGTGACCATCGTAGGTAACTCCATGGGCGGACATATCGGATTGATCTTAACAACTTCCCGTCCGGAATTGGTAAAGAATTTAGTTTTAACAGGAAGTTCTGGGTTGTACGAAAGAACTTTTGGCGATAGTTTCCCGAGAAAAAGTGATAAAGACTATATCAAGAAAAAAACGCAGGATGTTTTCTACGACCCTATTGTAGCAACAGATGAGTTGGTAGATGAGGTTTTCGCGGTGGTAAACGACAGGATGAAAGGTATCAAAACGGTGATGTTGGCCAGAAGTGCCATCAAACACAATATGCTGAACGACCTTCCGAAGATCACTTGCCCAACGTGCATCATCTGGGGGAAACAAGATAATGTGACGCCGCCGGAAGTGGCAGAAGATATGCACAAATTCATCCCAAATTCCGAATTGCACTGGATCGACAAATGTGGTCACGCTGCGATGATGGAAAAACCGGACGAATTCAATGAGATTCTTTACGCTTGGCTACAGAGAGTGATGTAAGTCAATAATCAATAAAAACTTTTCAGACCATTAAGAATTTGATTTTTTTAATTTTAAATAAATTGATTCTTAGTGGTTTTTAAATATAAAAATATGGTAATCAAAACCGCAGAATTTGTAAAAAGCAGTCAGAAATGGCAGGATTGTCCCGAGCCAACAATGGCAGAATATGCTTTCATCGGACGTTCCAACGTAGGCAAATCGTCTCTCATCAACGCGATGATGAATCACAAAGATTTGGCTAAAACATCACAAACACCGGGTAAAACACAGCTCATCAATCATTTTTTGGTTAATGAAAATTGGTTTCTTACCGATCTTCCAGGTTACGGTTACGCGAAAGTTTCCAAAAGTCTTAGAAAGGATTTTGAAAAACTGATTACCAATTACATCCTCAACAGACAAAATCTGGTGAATCTATTTGTTTTGATAGATTCGCGTCTGGCACCTCAGAAGATCGATCTGGAGTTTATGCAATGGTGTGGCGAAAGCAATGTTCCGTTTTCCATCGTTTTTACAAAAGTGGATAAATTGAAAGCTGGCGCCGCGGACCGAAATGTGGAAGCTTACAAAAAGGAATTGCTGAATACTTGGGAAGACCTGCCGGAGATCTATGTGACCTCGGCTGAGAAAAAAACGGGAACAGACAATATCCTGAAATTCATCTCAGAGACCAATCAATTTCTTATAAAAAATAAAGTACGATTCGATGACTAATATAGATTGGAAAATCAAAACATTTTCTGAACTTACAACACCTGAACTTTACGAAATTATCAAGGCCAGAGTCAATGTTTTTGTTGTTGAACAAGATTGTCCTTATCCCGACCTGGATGACAATGATCAAAAAGCAATCCATCTTTGGGCGGAAAATAATGGTGAGGTTCTAGCCTATTGCAGGATTTTTGACAAAGGCATCAAGTATCCGGAAACCTCTATCGGAAGAGTAGTGACAACTGAAAATGGCAGAGGAACAGGACTTGGAAAGCAACTGATAAAATATGCTCTCGAGATCATAGAAAACCGATTGGGAACTTCGGAAGTCAGGATTTCTGCGCAAGATTATTTGCTAAGGTTCTATTCGGATTTTGGATTCCAGGATACCGGGAAAAAATATTTGGAAGATAACATTCCGCACACGGAGATGTTTAGAAAATAAAATAGCCTAAAGAAAATCTTCAGACTATTTTGGAAATGATTATTGTTTTTTGTGTTTTTACGGTTATTAATCTGGGACAAAATTAGATAGATAAATTCGTATTTCCTTACGGGAAACCGTAAAATGGGAAAATAATTGAAAAAAAATCAAATTATTCCCAGATCTTTACAATAAGCGATCAGTTGTTCGTTGTTTTTCACCGTCAATGCTAGCTTCATGGCATTCATTCTTTTTTCCACACTGCTCAAGCTATTTGGGAAAATATCTCTTTCCTGAAGGACCTTAGGTACGTTTTTCTGCAAGACCCCTTCCGATAATAGCTGAAGCAAAATAATATCGTAATTACTGAACTCCAAAGTGTTCATGCTTTTTACGGGAAGTTTCAGATTGTGCGAAATATAGTTTACATTATTTTCAACCATTTCTATGGCTTTTTTGAGTTCCCGAGAATCATGGCGTGCTTTTCTTACAAAGCCATTTATTTTTAATTCGCTGAAAAGTAGGTCGATCACACCCAATCTGTGTTCTGCGGAAAAAACGATCACTTTTAGTTCGGGATAGATTTCGCGACAAGATCTTATCAACTCACTGCCGTTTTTGATCAGTTGCTTTCTGTGGTCTTCCTCAAACGAAAAGTCGGTAATGAGCAATTCATATGGTTCGGACTCCAAAGATATTTTGAGTTTGGCAAACGCATCATCGCAGTAATAAACATGATCTACCTTTGGGATTTGCAATTCTTCAGAAACCTTTTGGACAGAAAAATTACTGCTCTCATGGTCTTCAGCGATTAATATCTTCCTAAACATGCTTTAAAATTTTATTGATAGTTTTAACCCTGAAATGCTTTCCTCAATTTCAAGTTTAGCATTTCCCTCAAGCCTTGATCTCATATTTGTGAATCCGTTTTTCTCCACAAAACTCTCTGAAAGCCCAACTCCGTTGTCGATATACTTGATCTCACGGAAATTATTTTCATTAATGAACCTCAGAATGACCTGCGTCGCTTGGCTGTGTTTTTTCATATTTACGAGCAATTCTCTAATGATTTGAAAAAGTTCTTCTCTGGTGCTACCATCAATGCTTGTCCAAAAACTACAATCATTACCTATAAGGATGATCTTTGTCCTATCATTATCAAAAGAGCTTACCAATCCTAGAATCCTTTGATTGAAATCCTGCTGCAATGCATCGTCATAGGAAAGATCTCGTGATTTTTCGTACATCAATTCCAGCTTGTCTAGTATTTTCTCTTTTGGGATATTACTTTGATTTTCAATTGTTGTCATCACTTCATAGATTCCGTTGGCAACCACATCATGGACTTTTTTGGAGAAATCCAACCGCTGCTCTTGTAACATATTATTTGCCTCCAAAGCTTGTTTTTCACGTCTTTTTTTGATCCAAATGTAGGAAATGATTGAAGTTAATATGAAAAACAGGAGTAGAAGACCGATGATCAATTTTTGTCGTTCTACTTGATATTCGTGTGCATCATGTTCTTTCTGTAATTTGAGATTGTCGGCTTTTGCCTTTTCACTTTCAAAACGGATCAGCGCAAATTGATTTTTGGCCTTATTCTGTGCATTGATCAAACTATCTTGTATCCTGGAGTAATCTTCGAAGTATTTTTGTGCTTTAGTGCCGTCTGATATTTTGATGAGATTTTGTAAGGCCTCGAGCTGATCGGCTGGATATTTTAACTTTTGAGCCAGATCTAGCATTTTGTTCGAATACATCCGGGCAGAATCGATATTGTTATTAAGGTAATAACTTGACAGGTAGGCGTATGCAGCATCTTTTGTCCAGTCGTCATCTAGGTTTTCACTTAGTTTTTCTGCGAGGAGATAGTTGTGAACGGGATCATAGTTTCTATCATCAAACCATTTGGATCTGGTGAAATTCAATAATAGTTTTGGATAGAATTCGCTTTTCAGACCTACGCTATCCAATAGTTTGGAATAGATAGCGACTGCTTTTTTGTAATTACTTTCGTTATGAAAAACAATGGCCAGATTATTTGCCAAAGCCATTTTGTCTATCGGGTCTTTGGTGAATAGAAAGGCTTTATCGTAGAATTTTTTGGCATCTTTATAATTCTTGAGATTGGCAGAAGCAATTCCAAGATTGTTGTAATTACAGAATAAAAATCCGTAATGCGCAGTATCTTTTCCCTTGAAAAATTGGCTTGCAACAAGGCTGGTTTCTATACTTCCAAAATTGTCACCTTCTTTTTCTTGGATGATCGCCATATTCACAAAGCTTTTTCCGAGTCCAAAACTGTCATTCCTTTTTTGGAAAAGCTCTCTTGCCTTGTTGAGGTAATAAAAAGAACTGTCAGAATCTTTGTCCATGAAGACAAATGCTTTCTCATAATATGGATTGATCTGCTCTTTTGAAGATGTCGAACTTTTCGGAACTTCTTTTTTAGAACATCCGATTAAGAACAATATCAAAAAAAATGAGACCGATCTGAGCAATTTTTCAATTTATCCGAAATTTAAGGAAAAATAACTGCAATTGAATAATAATTAATTCTAAAATCGCTGTTAATCCTTATTTTTGTTGACTATTTGAATGTAATAAATGTCAATCAAAACTTTAGAACAGTATCTGCCAGATAACACTTTTCCTTTTCTGAAAAAGTGGTTTGCGGATTATTATATTCATATCAAGATCACCAAAAATAGAAACAGTAAGCTTGGCGATTACAGAAGATTACCGGATAAGTCACATCAGATCACCGTCAATTCTACCTTGGACAAACAGCTTTTCTTTTTTGTTTTGACGCACGAGCTGGCTCATCTTCTCGCATTTGAAAGGTTTAATTTCAGGATCAGTGCGCATGGCAGAGAATGGAAAGAGACTTTCCGCGACATGCTTTTGGAAAGTATTGATATCTATACAGATGATTTGAAGCCTATTATCTCTACTTTTTCAAAAAATCCAAAAGCGAACTTCATGGCAAGTCCGGAATTAGTCCGTTATTTTCATATAGAAGATCCTGAGGATAATTTTATTTTTGTTGAGAATCTATTAATAAATGATGAGTTTCAGTATAAAGGTGATGTTTACAGATTATTGGAAAAAAAGAAAAAGTTATATCTTTGCGTCAATTTAAACAACGAGAAAAAATATTTATTCCGCCCTTTGGCAAAGGTCGAAAAATTAACTAAACATGAGCAATAACAATTACTGTGTAATAATGGCTGGTGGAATTGGAAGCCGATTTTGGCCGATGAGTACCCAGAAATTTCCAAAACAGTTTCACGATATTTTAGGAACGGGAAGAACAATGATCCAGCAAACTTTTGACAGGATCAATCAACTAATCGTAAAGGAAAATATCTATGTCATTACAAATCAGGAATATGTAGAGCTTACACAGCAACAGTTGCCAGATATCCCAGTTGAGAATATCGTAGGAGAACCGGCGATGAAAAATACATCTGCCTGTAACCTCTACATGGCGAAAAAAATAGAAGCAGTTAATCCAAACGCAAATATCATCGTGATGCCTGCTGATCATCTGATCCTAAAAGAAAGAGCTTTTCTTGAAAAAGTAGAGTTGGGATTCAAGTTGACGGCCGAAAATGATTATTTAATCACATTGGGAATCACGCCCACGAGACCAGACACAGGCTATGGTTATATCCAGTTCATACAGGAGAATAATGAAAATTATTCCAAAGTGAAAACTTTTACAGAAAAACCGGATCTTGATATTGCGAAAAGCTTTATGGAGTCTGGTGATTTCCTTTGGAATGCAGGAATTTTTCTTTGGAACGTGAAAAGTATCTTGAAAGCATTCAAAAAGCATCTTCCAGAAATGACAAATCAATTCAACAGTTGCGAATATAACTGTGAGTCTGAAAATGAGTGTATTGGTTTGATCTACCCAACAGTTAGCAAGATTTCTATCGATAACGGGATCCTGGAAAAAGCTAACAATGTATATGTCATTCCCGCAAACCTTGGCTGGAGCGATCTTGGAACCTGGACTTCGGTTTATGCAAACGCCGACAAGAATGATGACAATAATGCAATCAGTTCCAAAAATGTTCTGACTTACAACTCCAAAGGTAATGTCATCAGAATAAAAAATCAAAACAAGGCCGCAGTGATCGACGGGCTTAAAAACTACATCGTCGTAGATACTGAGAAAGCTTTGCTTATTTGTCCCAGAGACAATGATCAGTTGATAAAAGATTACGTACTTGATCTTAAGAACCTTAAGAAGGGAGAACGATTCATGTAATTCAATTGATTTATCAAAAAAAAATATTTAACTCTTTGGTTTTCATCAGAGAGTTTTTTATTTTTGGTAAAACAAAACACAAATGCTTGTCAAAATTTACGGTGCTGCCATTCACGGCGTTTCTGCACAGATCATTACGATAGAAGTCAATGTCGATCAAGGCGTAGGTTACCATTTGGTTGGGCTTCCGGATAATGCCATCAAAGAAAGCAGCTATAGGATCTCTGCCGCATTGAAGAACTCTGGCTTCAAGATTCCAGGTAAAAAGATCACCATTAATATGGCGCCAGCTGATCTTCGGAAAGAAGGTTCATCCTATGACTTGAGTATTGCTTTGGGGATTTTAGCGGCTTCGGATTTGATCAAATACGATACACTTAGCGAATATATCATCATGGGCGAGCTGTCCTTGGATGGTAGTTTACAACCAATTCGTGGTGTTTTGCCAATTGCGATCAAGGCTAGAGAAGGTGGCTTCAAAGGTATCATTCTCCCAAAGAAAAACGCAAGAGAAGCGGCAATCGTCAATCAGTTGGATGTTTATGGGATTGATAATATTAAAGAGATCATTGATTTTTTTAATGATGATATTGAATTGGAGAAGTTTGAGATCGATACCAGAAAAGAGTTTCAGGATAAGATCGACCATTTTCCTTTCGACTTTGATGAGGTGAAAGGACAGGAGGCGGCCAAACGGGCGATGGAAGTTGCAGCAGCTGGCGGCCACAACATCATTTTGATTGGTTCCCCGGGAAGTGGAAAGACAATGCTTGCAAAGCGATTGCCAAGTATTCTACCCGCACTCAGTCTCAAAGAATCGCTGGAGACCACAAAGATCCATTCCGTTGCAGGGAAAATGGGAGCCGAGACTTCATTGATAACAATTCGACCCTTCAGAGCACCACACCATACAATTTCGGACGTCGCTTTGGTCGGCGGCGGAAGTTATCCTCAGCCTGGCGAAATTTCCTTAGCTCACAATGGTGTTTTATTTCTTGATGAAATGCCGGAATTCAAACGAACCGTCTTGGAAGTGATGCGACAACCGTTGGAAGATAGAGTCGTGACCATTTCACGAGCCAAATTCACCATCGAATATCCAGCAAGCTTCATGCTCGTCGCCAGTATGAATCCAAGTCCAAGCGGCTATTTTCCCGATGACCCAAATAATACTTCATCAACCAGCGAAATGCAGCGGTATATGAACAAATTGTCCGGACCACTCTTGGACAGAATTGACATCCATATCGAAGTTTCGAAGGTGGAATATGAACAATTGACCGAAAAAAGGAAAGGCGAAAGTAGCGCAAGCATCAGGGCGAGAGTCAATAAAGCCAGAGATATTCAAAATGAACGGTACAAAGATTCCGACATCAATTACAATGCACAAATGGGTTCAAAGGAAATTGAAAAGCATTGTGAACTGGATGAATATTCTCAATTGCTCATAAAAGCAGCAATGCTGAAACTTAATCTTTCGGCAAGAGCATACAGTCGTATCCTGAAAGTTGCAAGAACCATCGCTGATCTTGAAGGTTCTGAAAATATCCAAGGAGATCATATCTCAGAAGCAATACAGTATAGAAGTCTGGATCGGGATTTTTGGAATGTATGATCTTGGTACTTTAAACTTTATTTTAAACTCTTTTCTGTGTCGATTTATTATAAGTTATATGAAAAACCTCAGCCGGGTGTTGCTGGAGGCGGTATCAAAAAGTGGTATGGCAATGCTGTTTTAGATCAAGAGTTATCGGTGGATGATCTCGTAAAGAACATTGAGAAGTTTTCTTCATTTACGGAAGCTGACATCCGCGGAGTCATGTTCGCTATGGAGCATGTCATCAAGGAAGAGATTGTCAACGGCAAAATCATAAGATTGGATGTGCTGGGCAGTTTTTACCCGACATTGTCCACGGATGGCGTGGATAAGGAGGAAGATTTTACCGCTTCGAATATCAGAAGTGTAAAGGTGAGTTACCGTCCGGGGAAACGTATAATAGATGCTCTTGCGCAGGCCGATCTGAAAAAGAAAGTCTGACCCAGCTCAAAACCACCTTTGCTATCTATGAACGAGAAGCTTCTCGATGAGTGGTGAGAAGCTTCTCGTTTGTCATTGACTAGCTTTTCATGAATGATTGGAAGGCTTACCGTTCATCAAGACACAATTTGGAAACGCTGCTCTTATAATGAAGCGTGAACGATTTAAAACAATCCACTTTCAGTTGGATTCTCAAAATAAGCATCAATTTGCAATTTCCCTGATTTTGCGGCTGCAACAGCCAATTGGTCACAGATCTCATTCTCCGGATGTCCTGCATGGCCTTTGATCCAATGGAATTTGGGTTCATGAAGCTGATACAACTTGTAAAATTCTTTCCAAAGATCCGGGTTTTTGACATTCTTCCAGCCGCGTTTGATCCAGCCGTAGATCCATTTTTGATTAATGGCATCTGCTACATATTTACTGTCCGTAAAGACGTGGACATCGTTGTCTGGGCTTTTTAGTTTTCCTAATGCAACGAGGACGGCCATCAATTCCATTCGGTTGTTGGTCGTTTTTCGGAAGCCTTTGGAATAGGTCTTTTGGTATTTTTTTTCTGGGACGCGCATCAAGATGCCGTAACCACCTGGGCCGGGATTTCCACTGCAGGCGCCGTCTGTATAGATTTCGATTCTTAAACTCAAACCAGAAAGTTAAAAAGCAAAATCATCGTCATCATCATTCATCGCAGAGCCAGAGACCTGATTGTTATTCGGAAGTCCGAATGCAGAATGTGGATCGCTCGTAATCGTGATTCTATCAAACCCAGAAGGCTCGTCTTTCTGCCCGAAGTTGGAAGGCGTGTATTCATAATTCGTCCCAAGATCGGCAAACTTACCAATGTTCTTGTGGAATGCCAATCGGACATCTGCAGTCGCACCATTTCTGTGTTTTGCGATGATGATCTCAGCTTGGTTTTCCGTGCTGGATTCTGCGCCTTCTTCATCATTATCCCAAACCGCAATCTTATAATATTCCGGTCGGAAGATGAACGAAACAATATCCGCATCCTGCTCGATCGCTCCAGATTCACGGAGGTCAGAAAGCATCGGTCGTTTTCCTGGGCGTGTCTCCACACTTCTGGAAAGCTGTGAAAGTGCAATTACCGGAACGTTCAATTCTTTTGCGATGGCTTTTAGAGATCGGGAGATCATTGCAATCTCCTGCTCACGGTTTCCAGCGCCTTTTCCGGAACTCGCCGTCATTAGCTGAAGGTAATCGACCATAATGATCTTCACGCCGTGTTGCATTACCAGTCGTCGGCATTTCGCACGGAAATCAAATATAGAAAGTGAAGGTGTTTCGTCAATATAAAGTGGTGCATTTTCCAAAGCAGAAACGTTGGTGAACAATCTTTGCCACTCTTCATCTGCCATTTGTCCTTTTCTCAGTTTCTCAGAAGAGATCCCGGTTTCGGAGGAAATCATCCTTGTGATCAACTGGACTGATGCCATCTCCAGAGAGAATAGCGCCATCGGAATGTTATGATCGACGCAGATATTTCTTGCCATCGAAAGGATGAAAGCCGTTTTTCCCATCGCCGGTCTTGCCGCAATGATGATAAGGTCGGAGTTTTGCCAACCTCCAGTTTCTTTATCCAATGCAGTGAATCCTGATGGTACTCCAGATAGTCCTTCTTTGTCTTTCAAAGATTTGATCTTCTCAATCGCTTCTTTTACCAATGAATTGGCCGTGTCGAACCCTTTTTTGATGGTTCCATTGGTGATCTCGAAGAAAGATTGTTCGGCTTTATCGAGCAATTCGAAAACATCGGTGGTTTCTTTGTAGGAACTGTCGATCACATTGGCGGAAACATTGATCAATGACCTTAAGATAAATTTTTCCAAGATCACACGCACGTGATATTCGATGTGGGCAGATGAACTTACGCCCATCGTCAAATCAATGATGTAATGGTCGCCACCGCCAAGACTTAGTTTTTCGGTTCTTTTAAGTTCCTGGATCACAGTCATCAGATCGATGGGTGAGTTGCTTTCGTACAATTTCAAGATTGCCGCAAAAATGGTCTGGTGTCTCGGGTCGTAGAAAACGTCCGCTGTCAATAAGTCTATAGAATGGTCGAGTCCCTTTCTGTCAATAAGAAAAGTTCCGATCACAATTTTTTCAAAATCCAATGCATTGGGCGGCATTTTGCCATCCGAAATAGAGAGTTCCTTTGCAAAATTACCGTGAATCAAACTCGATAATGTATCCTTCTGTGCCATTGTACAAAGATATAATTTTTGAAAGTTCTATCAATTTTAGTTATATGCAAACAACTAACAATTTTCGTGATCCAATGTTAATAAATCAAAATATTTTGTAACATTTCCAAGTAAAAGTGAACTTAATAAGTAGAAACATTAGCAAATTCTAAATTCATTAAATTTAACCAAATTAATTCTCTCATGCTCCAGCGGTTTATCAAATTAGAATTCAAAAGTTTTTTTCGGTCCAGCTCTTTGGCAGCCAATGTCATTGTCAAGATTTTCCAGCTTTTGGGAATGTTATACATGTTGGCGATGTTCGTCTTCATTGCTTTCGGCGCTTATTATTTTCCGAAAAAGGAAATGCACATCGACCCAGTGTTGGTCATCAGCCGATTTTTGATCTATTGGTTGGTCGCTGATCTTTTTCTGAGATACTTTTTCCAGCAGATGCCAACGCAAAACATCAAACCATTTCTGACGATGAACATCAAGAAAAGTACGCTGGTCAATTATATGATCGGCAAAACCTTTTCGTCATTCTTCAGTTGGGGTGGACTTTTTATTTACATTCCACTTTTGGTGATCTTGCTTTACAATGGACATTCGGTTTTGGGAAGTTTCGCTTGGATATTCGCCATCATCATTCTAAGTTTCTGCAGCAATTTCCTTAATATCCTGTTGAATGGGAAAGACGCTGTTGTCTGGATCATCGGAATCATTTTGGTTGCGTTTGCAGGCTTGGACTATTACAAGATTATTTCCTTATCCTCATTTTCGGAATTGATTTTCACGAAGTTTTACATTCATTGGTGGACAATCATTGTTCCAATTGTATTGATGCTGGTCGGGTTTTTCATCGTTAAGAAATTCATCAAAGACAATTTCTATCTGGACAAAGGTTTGGAAATGAAACAGGAAGTCGGGAAAACAGAAAGCATTCAATTTCTTAATAAATATGGCGTTCTCGGAACATTCATCAATAATGACATTAGAATGATCAAACGGAGCAAAGCTGCAAAATCCATAGCCATAGGAAGCTTCTTGTTCTTATTCTACGGATTGCTCCTATTCAGTTCTCCGACTTACAAAACAGCTTACATGCAATTGTTTATGGGATTATTCGTAACTGGTGGATTTCTATTTATGTTCGGACAAAGAGTGCCATCATTCGACAGCTCCTATTATCCATTGATGATGACTTTGAATGTGCCTTACAAAGAATATCTGAAGGCCAAATGGTGGCTCATCGTGAGCGCAGTGGGCGTTAGTATGGTTTTGGCGATTGCTTATGCGTTTGTGAGTTGGGAATTGTATTTCACATTTCTTGCGGGTGGACTTTATAATATCGGTGTCAATTCACAGATCGTTTTGCTCACGGGAGCTTACAATAAAAATCCGATTGACCTGAATGCCAGAGGGAAATCTTTCGGAAAGAAAAATAATTTCAGTTTCAAAAGTATTTTAATGATTTTGCCTCAAATGGTTTTACCAATGGCCGTTTTTGCGGGAACCAAATATCTGTTCGGAACTACAGCGGCGGTTGCCAGTTTGGGTTTTCTCGGTTTGATCGGATTTCTTTTCAGAGAAAAATTCTTCGACTTCATTGTCAAACTTTACAAAAAGGAAAAATATTCCACCATCAAAGCCTTCAAAGGAAATTAAAATTTGGGGCAGCTTTATCCGCCTTCCGTTCCCAATCTTTTTGCCTTGGCTTTTCCAGCCACAAAAAAGGATTTCCACTCAAACCTAGCGAAGCGGTTCATCGATTCAAATAAAAAATAAAAAGTCAGAGATAATTCGGGCTGCGAGCCATTCCGTGTCTATCAAAATCTAACATCTAACATCTCACTTCTAATCTCTAAATAATATGATCACAATAAATAACCTCTCCAAAGTTTACGAAAACAAAAAAGTCCTAAGCATAGAATCCCTCGATTTCCAAAAAGGCCAAACCATTGGTCTCGTGGGGAACAACGGTGCTGGAAAAACAACCTTGTTCAGTTTGATTCTTGACTTAATCGAACCTACTTCCGGTTTTGTTGCCATCGACCAGGAAAAAGTCAACGAGTCCGAAAACTGGAAAAACAAAGTCGGCGCTTTCATAGATGAAACTTTTTTAATTGGATATCTCACGCCTGAAGAGTATTTCTATTTCCTCGGCGAACTCAGAGGTCAAACCAAGATCCAGGTTGACGAGTTCCTGAAGAACTTCAACGATTTCTTCAACGGCGAAATCCTGAATGCAAAAAAATACATCCGTGACCTTTCCAAAGGAAATATGAAAAAAGTGGGAATCATCGGCGCGTTGATCGGAACACCAGCGATAATTATTCTTGACGAGCCATTTGCCAACCTGGATCCATCGACTCAGATCAAACTCAAAAACTTAATTAGAGATTGGTCAAAGAATTCGGATTCCACATTCTTAATTTCCAGTCATGATTTAGCCCATACGACTGAAGTTTGCGAAAGAATTGTGGTCATCAACAAAGGCGAATTGGTACGTGATATCCAGACTTCTCCGGAGACTTTGAGAGATCTGGAGCAGTATTTTGCCGATCAAGTTTCTATTAATTAACCTGAGTTCGG